>CAVHPP010000005.1:70369-104124 GCA_963638105.1 Agathobacter rectalis | reverse complement strand
GTGTGGCACGCGGCGCCGGTCTGCTCCACCTGCACCAGTAGGGTGTCGTTGTCGCAGTCGCTGTACATGGCCACCACCTTTTGCAGGTGGCCGCTGGTAGCGCCTTTATTCCAAAGCTCCTGCCGGGAGCGGGACCAAAACCAAGTGTAGCCGCTCTCCAGGGTGCGCTTTAAGGATTCTTGATTCATATAAGCCAGCATCAGTACCTGGCCGGTAGAGGCCTCCTGCACCACCGCAGGGATCAGCTCGCCCTTGGCAAAATACTGCTCCAAATCTTCTGTCATTTGCAAATACCTACCGCTTCCCGCAAATCCAGTGTCTTTTTATAAATGCACTTGCCGCAAATGGTGCCATACATTTTTTTATCCTTCATCACCAAAATATCCGTAATGGTGGTCACGCCGCCGCTGGCGATTACATTGCAGCCTACCGCCTTGTTCAGCCGATCCAGCCCCTGCACATCCGGGCCGCTAAGGGTACCGTCACGGCCGATATCCGTATAGATAATGGTAGCAACGCCCATCTTCTCCATAGCCTTTGCCAGGTCAACAAAGTCCATTTGGGAGTCCTCGGTCCAACCCTCGGTGGCCACCATACCGTGCTTGGCGTCAACCCCTACGGCAATCTTGCCCCCATAGGTGTCTACCGCCTGCTGCACCAGCTTCGGATTTTTAAGGGCAACAGAGCCGAGAATGACGCGATCCACGCCCCGATCCAGATAGAACGCAATATCCTCCATGGTGCGAATACCGCCGCCAACTTCCACTTTCAGCGGGGTTTGCTCCACCACCTGCAAAATAGGCTCGGCGTTTACCGGCTTCTTTTGCAGGGAGCCGTCCAGATCCACCATGTGCACCCAGGTGCAACCCACCCGGGCAAACTGCTTGGCAGTCGACAGTACATCCTCTGCCACCTGCTCTGCGGTGGCAAAATCGCCTCGCAGCAGCCGCACCGGCTTACCGTCCATAATATCAATGGCGGGAAAAATAATCATAAGTCGTTACCCTCTCTAATTTTTGTTTATAATACGCCCTTGGTAGACAGTACCGCACCACCGGTGGGCTGTACCGCTCCGTGCAGGGCGTGACCCACAGCCTTAAAGACAGCCTCAATTTGGTGGTGGGCGTTGGTGCCGTAGGGTACATCAATATGCAGGGTAATCCCGGCGTTCACCGCAAAGGCGCGCCAAAATTCCTCTGTGACACAGGTTTCATAATCGCCGCACCGCTCCTGCTGGAATGTGGCACGGAACACCAAAAACGGCCGATTGGACAAATCCAAATCGCACCGTGCCAAACTCTCGTCCATCGGCACCGCAAAGCTGCCGTACCGGGCAATGCCGGAAAAGTCACCCAGCGCCCGGCGCAGCGCCTGCCCCAGCACTATACCGGTATCCTCTACCGTGTGATGGGTGTCTACCTCCAGGTCTCCCTGCACCGTCAGTTGCAGCCCAAAGCCGCCGTGCACCGCAAAAGCTGTAAGCATATGATCAAAAAAGCCGTTGCCGGTGGACACGGCCACTTCCCCGCCGTCCAAACACAGGGTGGCTTTAATTTGAGTCTCTTTCGTATTTCGTTCTACCGTTGCCGTTCGCATAAACCGCACCTCTTATTCAAACCGTACTTTTATGGAGTTGGCGTGGGCGGTCAGGCCCTCCGTCTCTGCCAAAAGCATAATATCGTCCTTGGCCTTTTTCAGCTCATCCGGGGTGTAATAAATAAAGGATGACTTCTTCACAAAGCTGTCTACCGACAGGGGCGAGAAGAACCGAGCCGTACCGCTGGTGGGCAGCACATGGTTGGGTCCTGCATAATAATCGCCCAAAGGCTCCGGGGACCAATTGCCCAGGAATACGGAACCGGCGTTATCCACCATACCGATATATTTCAGCGGCTCAGCCACGCACAATTCCAAGTGCTCCGGCGCCAATTCGTTAGCAAAATCCAGTGCCTGGCGCAAATTGTCACACACGATGATTTCACCGTAGTCGTCAAAGGATTTTTGAATGATCTCCTGCCGCACCAAGGTCTTGATCTGCCGATCAATCTCCCGCAGCGTGCTCTTCGCCAAAGACTCGGAAGTGGTCAGCAGAATGGCAGAAGCCCGCATATCGTGCTCCGCCTGGCTCATCAGGTCCGCTGCCAAGAAGGAGGCGTCCGCCGTAGAGTCCGCCACAATGAGAATTTCGCTGGGGCCTGCCACCATATCAATATCTACCACGCCGTACAGCAGCTTTTTAGCCGTGGCCACGAAGATATTGCCGGGACCAACGATTTTATCTACCTTGGGGATTCGCTGGGTGCCGTAGGCCAAAGCAGCCACCGCCTGGGCGCCGCCTACTAAGAACACCTTATCCACACCGGCCACCGCGGCCGCCGCCATAATATTGGGATTGGGATTGCCGTCCTTGCCGGGCGGGGTCACCATAATGATCTCCTGCACACCGGCAATCTTGGCGGGAACAGCGTTCATCAGCACAGAGGAGGGATACGCCGCCGTGCCGCCGGGCACATAAATGCCCACACGCTTCAGCCCGCGAATACGCTGACCCATAATTACGCCGCTTTCCTTGGTGGTCATCCAGCTTTGCTGGGCCTGGCGCTGATGGAAGTCATAGATATTTTGCTGCGCTTTCACCACAGCGTCCTTAAAGGCCGGGTCTACCTGATCCAAAAAGGCTGCAATCTCGTCCTTATCATATTCGATCTTTTTAGGCACGCTGCCGTCAAACCGCACGGTGTACTCCCGCACAGCCTCGTCGCCGCCCTCTTTTACGCCATTGATAATGGTGGTCACCGCCTCGGTGATCTTGGGATCCGTCTCCCCTGCCCGCTGCTTCAGCTGAGCCAGAAGCTGGTACTCGACCACGCCGTTTGCTTTTGTGATTTTCATTGTTCTACCCTCTTTCAACCCACTTGCGCTGCCAGTTCAATATCATGCAGGAACGCCTCAATCTCGTCCTTGCGCAACTTCATAGAAGCCATATTCACGATCACCCGCGCAGAAATGGGCATGATCTTCTCTACCACTTCCAAACCGTTCTCCTTTAAGGTGGAGCCGGTCTCCACAATATCCACAATGCCGTCTGCCAAGCCCAGGAGCGGCGCCAGTTCCACGCTGCCCTCGATCTTGATCACATCCACATCCATACCCTTGGACTTAAAGAATTCCTTAGCCACCTTGGGATATTTGCTGGCAACGGTTTTGCGCTTGTAGCCGCTGAAGAAATCCGTGCCCTTCTTGGTGGCCAGGGCAAAGGCGCAGCGGCCGATATTCAGATCCAGCACTTCATAGAATGCACTGCCGTGCTCCACAATGGTGTCTTTGCCTACAATACCAATGTCGCACACGCCGTGCTCCACATAAGTAATCACATCCGGCGCTTTGGACAGTACCGCCTCGTACCGGTCCACCGGCAAGATCAGCCGACGGCCTTTATTCTCCAAAGCCTCCGTGTTCAGCCCCATAGTCTTGAACATCTGCACAGACGCCTTTTCCAGCCGTCCCTTAGTAAGTGCAATACGCAGCGGGCGATCCAAATTAATCTCCTCGTGGAGCACATCGGTTACCGCCGACACATCCACCGCAAAGCCGATGGCCGGTTTGTCCGTGCCAAATTCGCCCAGCAGATTGTCATACCGACCGCCGGACAGCACCGTCAGACCGCTGCCCTGCACATACCCGCGAAAGATCACGCCGGTGTAATAGTTAGAACGATTGACAATGCCCAAATCCAACAGCACCTGCTCCTGCAAGCCTGCGGCACACAGAGTATCATATAATGTTTTAATATACTGCAAGGAGGCGTCCGCGCCGCCCTCGGTGTAAAGTTCCCGTGCCTCGTCCAGCACCTTCGGGCCGCCAAACAGCCGTGGCAGTCGCCGCAGCACCCGGGTCTCTCTGCAATCCTCCAAGGTATCCAGCAAATCGCCCAGCGCCGCAAAGTTCTTTTGCTCGATCAGGTGGCAAATTTCTGCCTTCACTGCCGGTTTTACATTCAGATTGCGCAGCACCGCGCCAAAGTACCCGGCGTGGCCCAACTCGATCTTAAAGCCCGGCACCGTGCTTTGCATGGCGCGGCAGGCCAGCGTAATGACCTGAATATCCGCCGCCATAGAGCCGTCGCCAATCAGTTCAATGCCGCTCTGCGCCACCTCGTCGGTGCGCCCGGCCAGCTCCTTGTTGCGCACGAATACATTTTGATTGTAATAGAGCCGCACCGGAAAGGCGTCCTCCGACAGCCGGGTAGCCACCAGACGGGCAATGGGCAGAGTGTTGTCCGGCCGCAGCACGGTGGTCCTGCCCCGGTTATCCGTCAGCTTATACATCTCGTCTGCGTCCAGTCCGGCGTCTCCGCTGTTGAACACATCAAAAAATTCCAATGTTGGGGTGATCACCTTGCGGTAACCGTTAGCCTCATACAGCCCGATCAGAGCGTTCTCTACCCGGCGGCGATCGTCGCACTCCTCAAACAGCAGGTCGCGGCTACCCTCCGGGGTTACTTTTGCATATTGTTTCATGTCGTTTTCCTCGCTTTAGTACGCTAATGTGGTAATATGCTACCACACAAAAGAGCGTTTGTCAAGCCCGGACTTAAAAGAGAGAAATTTGGTTGCTCTCCGGCAGATCGCCCAGTGCCCCCGCCTCGCGCAGGGAGTCTACCACAGACTTGCCTACCCCGCTGCGTGCCATCAGATCGTCGCAGGAAATAAACTCGCCCATACCGTCGTCCTTGGCCTGAGACAACTGCTTGGCTGCGTTCTCACCTACGCCGGCAATGGCGCTAAAAGGCAGACGGATCTTGCCGTCCTCAATATTATACACCCGCCAGTCGGACTTATAAATATCCACAGGCAGGAAGTGGTATCCGCGAGCCAGCATTTCAATCACAATCTGCAAAATGCCGTATGTGTCCTGCTCCTTGGCAGAGGCGTCGTTGCCCTTGCGCTTGATCTCTTCCATTCTGGCCTTAACCGCATCCTTGCCTTGAACCGCCGCCACAGCGTCCAAATCGCCGCCGCGCACGGTAAAGAACGCGCTGTAATACTGCAAGGGATAATAGATCTTGTACCACCCCAGGCGCAGAGCAGCGATCACATACGCCGCTGCGTGGGCCTTGGGGAACATATATTTGATTTTATAGCAGCTGTCTATGTACCACTGCTCCACGCCCACTTCTTTCATGGCTTCCTCATACGGCGGCAGTTCCTTGGGTGCCTTGCCCTTACGAGTGTATTCCATGATCTTAAAGCAATCCTTCTTGCTTAGGGGCGAGGGCTTGCCGGTGCGCTGCTCATAGGCTTCCGCCTTATGGAGCAGATAGGTCATAATACCGTCACGGCAGCCGATCACCTCAGAAATGGTGCACACGCCGTTTTTAATCAGCTCCTGGGCGTTGCCCAACCACACATCCGTGCCGTGGGACAGGCCGGAAATTTGCAGCAAATCGGAAAAAGTTTTTGGCTGTGCCTCCATGAGCATTCCCAGCACAAAGGGAGTGCCCATCTCCGGGATAGACAATGTGGAGGTGGGACAATCAATATCCTCCGGCGACACGCCGATGGGCTCCGTAGAGGTGATCATCCGGTACAGCTTGGGGTCGCACAGGTCCACATCCATCACCGGAATACCGGTGGCGTCCTCCAGGAATTTATAAAGGGTGGGCACATCGTGACCCAGCTCGTCCAGCTTCAGCAGCGTATCGTGCAGGGCATTCTTAAAGTCAAAGTGGGTGGTGTAGGTGCCCTTGCTCTTATCGTTAGACGGGTACTGAATCGGCGTAAAGTCCTCCACCTCGTACTCGTCCGGCACAACCACCATGCCGCCCGGATGCTGGCCGGTGGTACGCTTAATACCGGTACAGCCGTCTTTGAGCCGCTCAATCTCCGCCTTGGGAGTTGAACCCTCCAGGCCCCGCTCCTCCAGGTACTTAATCACATAGCCAAAGGCGGTTTTTTCCGCCACGGTGGCCATGGTTCCGGCCTTAAACACATGGGACTTACCAAACAGCTCCTCGGTGAACCGATGGCTCTGGGACTGGTAATCGCCGCTGAAGTTCAAGTCAATATCCGGCTCTTTATCGCCGTCAAAGCCCAGGAAAGTCTCAAAGGGAATTTCGTGGCCGTCCCGGTTCATGGGAATGTGGCAGTGAGGGCAGTCCTTAGGCGGCAGGTCAAAGCCGCTGCCCACAGAGCCGTCCTGTATAAACTCACTGTGCTTGCACTTGGGGCACACATAATGAGGTGCCAAGGGGTTTACCTCGGAAATACCCGCCATGTGGGCTACAAAAGAGGAACCGACGGACCCTCGGGAGCCCACCAAATAACCGTGCTCCTCCGAGTTCTTAACCAATCGTTTGGCAATAACATACAGCACGCCGAAACCGTGCTTGATAATGGAGTCCAGCTCGCGCTGCAAGCGAGAGGCCACATACTCCGGCACCGGGTCGCCGTATTTCTCCTTAGCGGTTTTCCAGCAAATGTCCGTCAGCTCATCGTCTGCGCCGTCAATGTGGGGCTGGAAGGTGCCGGGAGGAATGGGCACAATATCGTCGTCGATCATATCGGCGATCTTGTTGGGGTTATCCACCACCACTTCCTTGGCCCGGTCGCCCAGGTAGGCAAAGTCCTCCAACATCTCGTTGGTGGTCTTAAAGTACAGAGGTGGCTGCATATCCGCGTCCTCAAAGCCTTTGCTGGCCATAATAATAGCGCGGAACTTGGCGTCTTTTTTATCCAGAAAATGCACATCGCCGGTAGCTACGGTCAACTTGCCCAGCTTGTCGCCGATGGCGAGAATTTTGCGGTTAATATTGTTCAGATCCTCTTCTTCCCGGATCTGCTCATGAATTTCTTTATTGGAACGCAGCATAAAAGCATTGTTGCCGTTGGGCTGAATTTCCAAATAATCATAAAAGGCGGCGATTTTCTCCAACTCTTCGTCACTTTTGCCGTGGAGAATGGCCTGGTACAGCTCGCCCTGCTCGCAGGCAGAGCCGATAATAATGCCGTCCCGGTGCTCTTTCAGTGCCGACTTCAAGATCAGCGGACGGTTCTTGAAATACTCAATATTGCTCTTGGAAATGTGCTTATACAGCACCTTGCGCCCGGCCAGGGTGCGGATCAGGAAAATAATATGATACCGGGGGAAGTCCTTCAGCTTCATATTCATAAAGTCCGGGTACTTCTCGTCGTCTACCAGGTAGCCCTCCATACCGCATAGCAGCTTGATACCGGCGCTCTTGGCTGCCTTGCAGGCCTCCGGCAGTGCCTGTACCACGCCGTGGTCGGTAATCGCAACCGCCTTGTGGCCCCACTTGGCCGCCCGCTTTACCAAAGAGGTAGGTGAGGAAATGGCGTCCATCTCCGACAGAGAGGTATGCATATGCAGCTCCACCCGTTTCTCCGGGGCGGTGTCCATCTCCTCCATCTTGGTCACGGTAGCCAGCGAATTGGCCCGCAGTACATACTCACCGGCGTAATTGTCGTACTGGTACATACCGCTGACCATCACGGTCTTGGCACTCTGGATCTTGTCGATCACCGGGTCCATCACTTTATTGGTGTCAAACATCTTCACCGTCATGGAAGATGTGTAATCGCTGATATTAAAGGAAAAGATCTTGTTGCCGCCACGCTTGGTTTCCCGCGCCTCGCTGCACAACACATCACCCCACACGGTAATGTAGCCGTCGTCGGTCTTGACCTCATTCATGGGCTTAGGCAGTTCCCGAATAGGCTTGCCAAAAAAGCCCCGCACCGTGTCGCCATAAAGGGGCAAACCGCCCTGCATGGGCCGGTGCTCCACCTGCTTTTCCGCTTCTTCTTTCTTTTGTTTCTCGGCCTCCTGCTTCTCTGCCACCGCAGAGCGCACCGCCGCCTCTATATCATAGGTCTTGGCTTCCACAAATTCCACGACCAGATCCAAATCAAACAGGTTATGGATTTCCTGGGCCAGCAGTTTGTCCGTGCCCTTGGCCAGCAGCACCTCCCTGCCCCCGTATTGCAGGTCGATATGTAGGGTGTTGCCGTTCACCGTGGCCTTGGCGTCCTTAAAGAAGCCGTTGACCTCCGCATGGTGACGCTTAATGTTGGCAATCAGGGAGGGCAGACAGTCCGCAGAGAACGCCGCCGGGGCATAATGGGGGGTCAGCACTGCTTTTTCCAGCCCCATTTGGGTAGCAATTTGGTCTGCACACCGCTCCAGCTGCGCCGTCTCTACCAACGCCGGCAACTGTAAGGCAATGTGCAGCTCGCGCCGGTCGTGGTAAGTAGACATACCCACCACCGCCGCGTCTGCCAACGCCAGGCGACCTGTCTCGTCCAAATAGGCGCCAAAATATTCAACAAATCGGTTCATTGCTTGCATTATAATTTATCAATCTCTTTCATCAATTCCGTTAGCAGTTGATCCTCCGGCACTTTGCGAAGAATTTGGCCTTTCTTAAACAGCAGACCCTCGCCGTCACCGCCGGCAATGCCAATGTCCGCTTCTCTGGCCTCGCCGGGGCCGTTGACCACGCACCCCATCACAGCCACTTTAATGGGCTTGTGCACATCCCGCAGCTTCTCCTCCACCTGTTTTGCAAGACCCACCAGGTCAATGCGGGTGCGCCCGCAGGTGGGGCAGGCAATTAAGTAAGGGCTGTCGTTTTTCAGCCCAATGGCTTTCAGTATATCCATGGCGGCAAAAACTTCTTTCACCGGGTCGTCGGTAAGGCTCACCCGAATAGTGTCGCCGATACCGTGGCACAGCAGGGAGCCGATCCCCGCCGCAGACTTGATAATGCCCATACGTTCGGTGCCCGCTTCCGTCACACCCAGGTGCAAGGGATAGTCGCACCGCTGCGCCGCCATCTCGTATGCAGCGATCATGGTGGGCACATTGCTGGATTTAATGGAAATAACAATATCGTTAAAGTCGAACTTCTCCAGCAGCGCCGCGTGGTACATGGCGCTCTCCACCATGGCCTCAGGGGTAGGCGCGCCGTATTTGGCTAAAATATGTTTTTCCAGCGAGCCGCTGTTAACCCCAATGCGAATGGGAATCTGCTTTTCTCTGCAAATATCCGCCACCGCTTTTACCCGGTCGTCGCTGCCGATGTTGCCCGGGTTAATACGAATCTTGTCGATCCCCCGCCGGGCAGCACCCAGCGCCAGGCGGTAGTTAAAATGAATGTCCGCCACCAGGGGCACATCCACGGCGTTCTTGATGGGCTCAATCAGATCCAGCGCCGCCTCATCCGGAATGGCAAAGCGGATCACCTGGCACCCGGCAGCCGCCAGCGCCTTAGCCTGGGCCACAGAGCCGTCAATGTCCGTAGACGGCACATTCAGCATGGACTGCACCAGCACCGGGCTGTCGCCGCCCAGGGTGGTATTGCCTAATTTGATTTTTCTGCTTTTTCTTCTTTCCATTTTGCTCACCTACGAAAACAACTTGGTAATATCACTAAAGGTCACCACGCACATAAAGAGCAGCAGCAGCGCCAGCCCCGCCGCGTTAATGACCCACTCTGCCTTATCCGGCAGCTTGCGTTTGCAAATCCCCTCGCCCACCAGCAGAAACAGTCGCCAGCCGTCCAGCGCCGGAATGGGAAACAGGTTAAACAGCCCCACATTGATGGTGAGTATTGCCATCAGCCGCAGGGCGGAGTAGGCAGAGGTTTTCACCGCCTGGCTCACATAGGACACGGCGCCCACCGGGCCGCTGATGTCTGCCAGGCCAAAGCGGCCGGACAGCATATCTGCCACAGACAGGAACACCATACGGGCGTAAGACACCGTTTGCATCACACTCTCCCGCAGCACATTACCCACATTCTTGGGCACACCGTGGAGCCAAAAGTCCATCTTTACAAACCGATGACCCTCATATTCTTCTGTATCAAACTTGACCTGCAAGGTCTTTTTGGCGCCGTCCCGCTTAACGACGATCGTCAGGGTATCGTCTGCGCTGCGGGACAGACCGGTGGTCACATCGGTTGCGGTGTAAACCCGCATACCGTCAATGGACTGAATGGTGTCGCCCACTTGCAGCCCGGAGGCTGCGCTGGCGGCGTTCGCCTCAAACTTCGCCACCTGGGCAGTACCGATCAAATGGCTGCCGCACACGATCAGCACGGTCAACAAAAAGCCCAGCACCAAATTCATCAGCGCACCGGCCACCACCACAAACAGCCGAGCTGGCACGCTCTTTTTGTTAAAAGCGTTGGGGTCTTCCGAGTCCTCCCCCTCGCCCTCCATTTGGCAGTAGCCGCCAAAAAGGATCCAGCGCAGGGTGAACTTGGTGCCGTTCCTTTCCCGCTGTATGATCTTGGGGCCCATACCCACGGAAAACTCATTGACTTTGATCTTCATTAGCCGGGCGGCAATATAATGCCCGCCCTCATGCACCAAAATGATCAGCTCAAAAAATAAAATGGCAATCAGAATAGGATATACCGTATGCCACAGAGAAGATAAGGTCACGAAACCGCCTCAATCACATAATCTCTGGCCGCGCGATCGGCCTGCAAAACATCATCCAGGGTGTAATCCGCCACCTGGGGGCACGCTTCCATAGCCGCCCGGTTCAGCACCGCAATGTCTGTAAACTTGATCTTACCGTTTAGGAACAGCCGTACGCTCTCCTCATTGGCGCCATTGGCCGCGGCCGGGCGCAGACCGCCCGCCGCAATGGCGTCCTTGCACACATTGATACAGCGGAAAGTATCATAATCCGGCGCATAAAAAGTCAGCTTGCCGTAATCCACAAGGGACAGCTCCTGCACCGGGCTGGGCAGGCGCCGGGGATACGTCAGTGCATACTGAATGGGAATGCGCATGTCCGGCACGCCCAGCTGGGCGATGACGGAATTGTCCTGATATGCAATGGCAGAGTGCACCACGCTCTCCCGGTGCACCACAATGTCAATGGCGTCAATGGGCATATCAAACAGCCACTTGGCCTCAATAAATTCCAGCCCCTTGTTCATCATGGTAGCACTGTCAATGGTAATTTTTGCACCCATATCCCAGTTGGGATGCTTTAAGGCGTCCGCCGCCGTCACATTTTCCAATTCCGCCAAAGTCTTACCAAAGAACGGTCCGCCGGAAGCAGTTAAGATCAGCTTCTTCACCGCGCCTTTTTCCGGGCTGCCTTGCAGGCACTGGAAGATGGCGGAGTGCTCGCTGTCCACCGGCAAAATATCCACACCATAGGCCTTGGCGGTGTTGGTCACCAAATGCCCGCCGGCCACCAGCGTTTCTTTATTCGCCAGCGCCAGGGTCTTTTTGGCCTGAATGGCCGCCAGTGTGGGCTGCAAGCCTACCATACCCACGACGGCGTTAAGCACTGTATCCGCCCCGGCGTAGGTAGCACATTCGATCAGGCCGTCCATACCGGACAGCACCTTGGTGCCCGTATCAGCCACCCGGGTGCGCAGATCGTCTGCCGCAACCGGATCCATCATAGACACCAGATCCGGGCGAAACTCCCGAATTTGTGTCTCCATCAAATCAACACGACGGTTAGCGGTCAGGCATACCACCCGGTAGCCGTGCATACGGCAAACATCCAGGCTCTGTGTACCGATAGAGCCGGTAGAGCCTAAAAGAGCAATTCCTTTCATCAGGTCACCTCTTACTTAGAAAACACAGTCAGTGCCAGCGCATAAGTCACCGGCAAAGTGAACATAGAGGAGTCAAACCGATCCATGACCCCGCCGTGGCCGGGAAAGATCTTGCCAAAGTCCTTTACGCCGAAATTGCGCTTAAGGACGGAAGCGGACAGGTCGCCCATCATACCCAGGAACGATACCGGCAGGCACGCAGCCAGCAGCACCGTCACGGCAAATTCGTCCATCTTAAAGTCCGCCAGCCGATTATACAGAATAATGGCCACCGCATTCAAAATCAAAGAAAAGATCAAGCCGCCGATGGCGCCCTCCACCGTTTTCTTCGGCGAAATGTTAGGGCTCATCTTATGCTTGCCAAAGGCCATACCTGCCAGCTGGGCACCGCTGTCCGTTGCCAAAGCACAGATCAGGCCGTAGAAAATCAAATAAATACCGAACTGCTCGATTTGGAACATATCCCGCAGCCGAATAAAAACGGAAAAGCCAAAGGGCACCAGCGCCCCGGCAAAAACGGACACTGCCACATCTTCAAAGGTGGTATAGGCGTATCCCTTGAGCATAGCCAGGAATAGCACCAGCACCAGCGCGATCAGGTACACCACGCCGGGCACCGCACCAATCACCTTGCCCCACACAGCCTCACTGACCCAGGGAGTCAGCGCCTTGGCAGAGGCAAAGAACGGCACGCAGGCCGCATAGCCGGTAGCCACCACACGGATAAAGGTGTTCTCCACCTTGGCGCAGCGCATAATTTCGTTTGCTGCCACAGCCGCCAGGAAGGCGATCACAAGCACCAGCACCGGGGTATTGATCTGCCACACCACCACAGCCAGCAGCGCCAGCAGCACCACGGCGGTAATCACTCTCTGTTTCATCTTTTTCTCCTCTTATCTTCCGCCGAAACGACGGTTTCTATTCTCATAGGCATGAAGCGCTTCGGCCAGGTCCTGCTCCGTAAAGTCCGGCCACAGCACATCGCTGTACCAAAACTCGCTGTACGCCGCCTGCCACAGCAGGAAGTTGGACAGCCGCTGCTCGCCGCTGGGACGAATTACCAAATCGCAATCCGGCACCGTATATACATTGGCGGATATATCGTCCATGGTGATCTCCCGCTTGCCGCTTTGCAGCGCCCGGTTCACCGCCTGTACGATCTCCTGGCGGCCGCCGTAGTTGATGGCCACATACACCGTAGTACCGGTGTTGGCGGCGGTGTCCCGCTCGCCCTGGTCCATCAGCTGCAACAGCTCGTCGCTGATCCCCTTTCTGGAGCCGATAAACTTTAAGCGGATATTACCGGCCTGGCTAATGTCTGCCTGCGCCTCCAGCAAATAATCCTTAAAAAGCCGCATCAGGGCGTCCACTTCCTCCGGCGACCGCTTCCAATTTTCAGTAGAGAAAGCATAAAAAGTCACATAAGGAATGCCGATACGCCCGCAAGCCTTAGAAATCGTGCGGAACACCTCAGCCCCCGCCTTATGCCCGGCGGAACGGGGCAGGCCCCGCTTTTTGGCCCAACGACCGTTGCCGTCCATGATAATGCCCACATGGTTGGGCAGCAGGGCAAAATCCGCGCTTTTCTGCTGCGGTGCAGCACTTTTTTTGTTAAACAGCGCCATAAGCGACCTCCCCGTAAAACGCATAGACGGGCGAATGCCCAGTCGCCGTACACAACCTGTTGTTGCGCACAGCCGCCGGCAACCGCCCTCCTTCAAGTAAGAAAACAGGGCGCCCCCATTTTCTTTAGCTATTGGTTAGATAGACAGCACTTCCTGCTCTTTTTTCTTGGCAGCAGTCTCTGCCTGCTTCACATAATCATCGGTGATCTTCTGCAACTGCTCCTCGCCGTCCCGCAGATCGTCCTCGGTGATCTCACTGTTTTTCTTCATCTTTTTCAGCTCATCCATAAAGTCACGGCGCACATTGCGGATGGCCACCTTAGCCTCCTCGCCCCGCTTGGAGATGTCTTTGGTCAGCTCCCGACGGTGCTCCTCCGTCAGCTGGGGAAACGCCAAACGAATGACCTTGCCGTCATTCTGCGGGTTAATGCCGATGTCAGAGGTGTTAATAGCCTTTTCAATCTCCTTGAGTGTGGAGGCGTCCCAGGGCTGGATCACCAACATTCTGGCCTCCGGCACGCTGATAGCGGCCATTTGGTTAATGGGGGTGGGCACGCCGTAGTAATCCACCATCACCTTATCCAGTACGGCGGGATTGGCACGGCCGGCACGCACGGCGGAAAAGTCACGCTCCAGGGAAGTCATACACTTTTCCATTTTCGCTTTCGCATTGGTGTACAGTTCGGTCAATTCCATCTTTCTTTACCTCTCTTCGTTAGATACAAGCGTGCCGATCTTTTCGCCGGAGACAGCACGCACCACATTCTCCGGATCGTCCAGATTGAACACCAAAATGGACATATCGTTATCCTTACACAGGCTAAAGGCAGTAGAATCCATCACCTTCAGATCCCGGTTAATGACTTCCTTAAAGGTCACCTGATCGTACTTTACAGCGTCTGCGAATTTATTGGGATCCTTATCGTACACGCCGTCCACATTGGTGCCCTTGAGCAGTGCATCTGCATTGATCTCCACCGCCCGCAGCGCCGCTGCCGTGTCTGTGGAGAAGAACGGAGAGCCGGTGCCGCAGCCAAAAATCACAATCCGCCCCTTTTCAAAGTGACGAATGGCACGGTTGCGAATATAAGGCTCTGCAATCTGGCGCATTTCAATGGCCGTCTGTACCCGCACATTGGCGCCCAGCTGCTCTAAAGCGTCGCACAGAGCCAGCGCATTCATTGCCGTTGCCAACATACCGATATGGTCCGCACGGGTACGATCCATATGTTCGCTGGAGCGGCCGCGCCAAAAGTTGCCGCCGCCCACCACAATGCCGACTTCCACGCCCAGGTCGGCTACTTTCTTTACCGACGTGCAAATCTTAACCACCGTGTCGTTGTCAATCCCGGTGCCTTTTTCGCCGGCCAGCACTTCGCCGCTGAGCTTTAATAAAATCCGTTTATATGCTGTTGCCATACTTTTTACCTCCGCCGTTTCAGCAAGCGCCACAGGCGACAAACAAGCCTGTGTACACACTTGCTCACTGTCCTCTATATCTTAATATATTTTTAGCATAAAGTAAATAGAATTTCTGAATTTTAGGAAAAACAGGCAAAAAAAACAGACGAAAGACCAAGTGTCTTCCGTCTGTCAAAATAAAGGCTTCCTATCCTGTGGTCTCCGGTGTCTCCGGCTCCGGTTGGGTCAAACCGATCCCGGCTTGAAATCGCTGAATCAGCACATAGTCCCGCAGGTTCACATAGCCGTCATTATTCACATCGTAATAGTATCCCATCAGTTTGTCCGCCGTACGGCCCATATTGTCAAAGAAATAATTGGCCACATTGGCAAGGGTATTGGTACGCGTAGTGGTGCAGCGGCTACACTTATAGGTGCAGTTGGTGCCGTCGCAGCCGGTAAACCGAAAGTCGTGCCCATAGGCCGGCACCACATTGGTGCGCGTAGTCTTGCAATAGCGGCAGGTGTCAACAGAGGAACCGGTCATTAGACAGCTGGCCTGGGCAATCACCCGGGTATCATAGTAACCGTCCACCCATTCCACATGAACCTGGGTGGTGTAAGTGTCATTGCACACGCTGCAAACATACGTATCGATCCGGTGACCGGTGGCGTCTGTTTCACCCTCGGTGCACTGATAATCGTGCCCGGCGGGAATACTCTCTGCAATGCTTTGGTGGCACACGGTGCACACACCGGTCTTTTGGCCATCCGTGGTACAGGTGGCAGGTACAACCACCGTCCACTCCTTTACCGTATGACCCGGTGCGGGAATGTTGATATATTGCAGTGCGGTGCACTTGCTGTTCTTGGTGGGCTCCTCCACCGTGCAGCGACGGATCAGTCGCCCGGTGGTGGTACAGCCAGGCTCGGTCAGCACCGTGTCCGTATAACAGCCGTCTTTCCACACATAGTTGCCATCCTCGTCCCGCACATGGGTGGTACGAATGGTGTCCGTGCTCTCATCGTTACACTTGGCACAGCGCAGGTATTCAAAAATATGGCCGTTTTTCTCGGATTGATCGTCGGTTTGGATCACTTGCAGATCATGACCGGTAGCAGCAATATCCTCGGTGCGCAAATATTTCAGGCACTTGGAGCAGTACACATCCTGCTTGCCCTTGGCGGTACAGGTGGGCTCCTGGGTTACCACTGTATACGTTTCCGCGTGGTCGCATTCGCTGTCCGTTGCAACAAATTTGTATCCCTTTTTCTCCGCATACGCCTGGGTGGTAGAGCCGCCGGTAGCATGGAAAGTCAGTGAGGACTGGCAGTTGGCAAAAGGATCCAGCGTGCCGTAATTCAAGTTCGGATTCTCCACAAACACATCCAGCAAAAAGCTGTTGTCGGAGAAGGCGGTGGTACCAACGGAAGTGATCTTCTCCGGCAAAACCAGGGTCACAAATTTGCAGCCGGCAAAAGCGGAAATGCCGATCTTGGTACACTTCTCCGGGAAAGTTACGCTGTTGATCCCCGCCTTGCGAAACGCAAAATCGCCAATCTCCGTTAAAGTCTCCGGCAAACGCAAAGTTGTAAATTTGGTGTCGTTCTCAAAGGCGTTCATACCGATCTTGGTAATTTTGGTATCCTGTAAATTGACGGCGGACAGTGCCGTACACCCTGCAAAGGCATAACGGTTCACCTCCGTAATGGTAGAGGGCAAAATCACCGTTTGAACAGAGGTCATCTCAAAAAACAGAAAGTTACCCAACACCGTCACGCCCTCGCTGATCACCACCCGCTTAATAGAGTCGCGGGAATTGTACCAAGGGCAGCGCTTTACAGAGGAGCCAAAGTTAACAGTCATATTGGAATAGTTATTGGTGGCGCCGCTGCCGGTAAGGGTCAACACCCCGGTGCCGGTGTCGATATTATATTTAATATTATCGCCGCAGCTGCCGCTGGTGGCCTCCGTTGCCGCAAAGGCAAAAGACGCGCCGCCGCCCAGCATGGTGCACAGCATGACGATACTTAATATCACAGATAGCCATTTTTTCATGCTCAATCCTCCAAAAAAAGCATAGAACCGCCGTCTGCACGCACAAGTGCAAACGCCTCTACTTTCATCATACCACAAAGCTCCCGCCTATGCAAGGCGGGAGCAGATTTTGGACAACGGTGGCAAAAGCGCACAGAATTTTGATCCGCCAAATCACATGGCACATTTTTTGCAGGGCGTATGGTTCTTTTTTGCCTCTTTCAGCGTGGTTTTAATGGGGTGCTTTCCGGCGCAGCTTTTTGTATAATGATACTTCTTGCCGGTGGGCGAAACATACACCGTATTCCCCTTTGGCGCCGATTTCTTTGCGCTGCCGGTGTTCTTCGATTTGCTCCAGTTGCTGTAATATTTGGTGCTCTTATCACCGGTTTTCACCGTCTTATAGGTGCGCACGCGCACATAGTATTTTTTGCCGCTTTTCAGCCCGGTAACAGTCTTTTTGGTGGTGCTGTTTTTGCCGATCGTTACCGTCTTGGCGTTCTTAAAGTTCGACGAGGTACTGTACTGTATTTGATACCCGGAGGTTTGGGCGGTCTGCTTTTTCCAAGTTACGGTGAGCTTCTTTTTCCCGGCAGTCACTTTGCTGACCGTGGTGCCCTTGGGCTTGATGGTGAAGTACACAGTGCGCGAGCCCTTGTACTTGCCCTTCAGCTTCACCTGTACGCCGTAGCGGCCAACGGCTTTGCGCCCTTTGGGGTAAGTCACCGTGTAATCAACATCGGCTTTTAACTGCTTGCCGGTACTGTCTTTCACGGTCACCGCCGGTTTTTGCACCTTGCCGTTATAAGTATAAACCGTCTTTGCCAACTTGGGCGCTGACACCTTAGCAATCTTTGCAGCGGAAGTGACCTTAGTGTAACCGCAAGCCGCACAGACCGCGCTGGTTTGCACGCAACCATCTCCGTTAAAAGATGCCGGCGTGGTTTTTGTAACATTCTTTGTGGTCGTATGCTTGCACACGGCAGCGCTGCCTTTTTGGGTTGTGGCCTGAATTGCACTGTTTTGCACCTGCATCTGAATGGTACCCATTTGATCTGTTCGATAAATTTTGGCCTTAACCGCCTGCAATCGCTGCAAAGCCTGAGCTGTGGGGTGACCATAACTGTTCCCTGCCCCTACGGAAATGGCCGCATACTTCGGTGCAGCTTCTGCCAGGAAGGAGGCAGAGGAAGACCCGGCGGAGCCATGGTGCGCTACCTTCAGAATATCCGTTTGCAGATCTGCACCGCTGTTAACCAGCGACTGCTCCACCGCGGACGAAATATCACCGGTGAGCAGCAAGGAGCGGGTGCCGCACTGCACTTTCAGCACCAGGGACGCGTCATTGGCATTCTCTGCCCCTGTGCCGTCACTGAGTACCTGCACTGTGGCACTGCCTACCTGAAACCGGGTGTCCACAGCCGGATTCGCCGTTTGGCTACCGGGTTCATTTTTGATAGCAGAGAGATATTTCTTGTAACACTTTGTGTTGGTCTTGTATGGTGAATAATAAGAATAATTTACCTGAAAGCGGTCATAAATTTGGGGCAGCCCGCCAATATGGTCCTCGTCCGGGTGGCTGGCCACCACATAATCCAAGGTAGAAATGGATTTGCTGCGCAGGCAATCCTCTACTGCTTGGGCATGCACAGCCTTGCCTCCATCCACCAACATTCGATGCCCGTTGCTTTCCACCAAAATACTGTCGCCCTGATCACAATCAATAAAAGTGACCGTCATGGACGGCTGCGCCGCATTGGCCACCGCTGAACTGCCTACCGTCAGCCCCAAAAGCAGCAAAGCGCTGCATATTATACTGCCAAAATTTCTCATTCCGTCGCCCTTCATTTCTTTGTATTAGATTTCATTTCATTATACCATATTTTACTTGTTATTGCAACCGCTATTCCCGGCGCACCGCTAACATCAGCACCGGACTGCCGGGCAGACGCAGCGGCTTTTCCGGGTAAATTTGATTATATCGCCGCAAAAACGCGCACTCGATCTCCTGCGACTCCATTTGCTCGTAAATTAAAAAGCCATGGCGGCGCAGGCTCTCGATCACTTGGGAAAGGTCTACCGATCGTCAAAATTTGTATAGTAAAAATCAAGGCGAGTTCGTCCCCACGCCAATCCACACAAAAAAAGCGCTCGGGCATACCGGGCGCTTTTGATCATCGAATAATAAAAGAAAACACACATAAAAAAGAGCACCTCAAAAGAGGTGCTCTAAATTTTTACACTTAGCCGTTGATCTGCTTTGCGATCTCTTCAGCGAAGTTCTCCTCGCGCTTTTCCAGGCCCTCGCCCTTCATCATACGCACGAAGCCGGTGCACTTGATTTCCGTGCCCAGCGCCTTAGCCACATTGTTGATGTAGGTCTGTACATTCTCGTGGTTCTCGGCCTTTACGAACTCCTGGTCTACCAGGCAGTTCTCCTTGTAGAACTTGCCCAGCTTACCGGCAGCGATCTTCTCCAGCACCTGCTCCGGCTTGTTAGCCATCTTGGGATCCTCTTTCAGCTGTGCGGAAAGAATGCCCTTCTCGTGCTCGATCACCTCAGCGGGAACGGAAGCCTCATCCAGATAAGAGGGGCTCATAGCGGCGATCTGCATAGCCACGTCCTTGCCCATTACCTTGAACTCGTCCGTAGCGGCCTTGCTCTCGTCAGCCACATCAAAGCCAACCATAACGCCTACGGAACCGCCGGCGTGAATGTAGGTTGCCACAACGCCGTCCATCACCTCAAAGCGACGGATCTTCATGTTCTCACCGATGGCCAGGATCAGATCGTTCAGCGTCGCGGTCACGGTGCGGTCGGTACCGTCATAAGCGGTAGCGCACAGCACCTCCACATCAGCGGGAGCGGTAGCGATAATGGTGCGCGCCACGCCCTTTACAAAGTCCATGAACTTGTCGTTCTTGGCAACAAAGTCGGTCTCAGAGTTGACCTCAACGGTGACAGCCTTCTTGGCAGCCTCGTCATAATAAGTGTACACAACGCCCTCGGCAGCGATACGGGCGGACTTCTTCTCGGCAGCAGCCAGACCCCGCTCACGCAGGAAGTCGATTGCCTTGTCCATGTCGCCGTCTGCTTCGGTCAATGCCTTTTTGCATTCCATCATACCAACGCCGGTCTTTTCACGCAGCGCCTTAACATCCATAGCGGTAAATGCCATTGTGTGTTCCTCCTTGAATTCAGTCTAAAATCTATCGGCAGAATTACTCTGCTTTGTCAGCCTTGTCTGCTTTCTTTGCGGGCTTCTTAGCCGGTTTCTTCTCCGCAGCGGGAGCCTCGGCAGCCTCGTCGGCAGTGTCCTTACCGTCACGGCCCTCGATTACAGCGTTAGCCATTGCACCGGCGATCAGCTTAACCGCACGGATAGCGTCGTCATTGCCGGGGATCACATAGTCGATCTCGTCAGGATCGCAGTTGGTATCCACGATAGCCACGATGGGCAGACCCAGCTTGATGGCCTCAGATACAGCGATGCGCTCCTTGCGGGGGTCAACGATGAACATAGCCTGCGGAATCTTCTTCATCTCGGTGATACCGCCCAGGTACTTCTCCAGCTTCTCGATCTCCAGCTCCAGACCGGCCACTTCCTTCTTGGGCAGCATATCAAAGGTGCCGTCCTCAGCCATAGCCTTCAGCTGCGCCAGACGAGCCACACGGCCGCGAATGGTCTTAAAGTTGGTGAGCATACCGCCCAGCCAGCGTGCGTTTACATAAGGCATACCGCAGCGCTCAGCCTCTTCCTTAATGGACTCCTGGGCCTGCTTCTTGGTGCCTACGAAGATGATCTCGCCGCCATCGGCAGCCACATCGTGAACGAACTTGTAAGCCTCGTCCAGCTTCTTCACGGTCTTCTGCAAGTCGATAATGTAGATACCGTTACGCTCGGTGAAGATATACTCCGCCATTTTGGGGTTCCATCTTCTGGTCTGGTGACCGAAGTGCACGCCTGCTTCCAGCAGCTGCTTCATAGAAACTACATTTGCCATAATTTAAGTTCCTCCTTTAGGTTAATCCTCCACCGTGCGGCATGGCAACGCCCCGTACATAGCACCAGGGGCAGACCGCAGCGGTGTGCGTATTCCGTGCATTGCATATATTTAAAAATTTATATATACCACACGAATGCCGTAATATAATAGCACGCCCGGTACAAAAAAGCAAGAAAAATTTTCAATTTTCCTGCCATTTGCCGGGCAAAAACAAAAATGCCGCACCTGCCCCGGGGCAAATGCGGTATTTTTGTTTATTTTTTATGCTTTTTGCCGCTTTGCTGGTGGATATACAGCCGCTCCACCTGGTCGCGGGCAAAGTCCTCGGCGCTGTCGTCCAACGGGGTTAGGGCAAAGCCCGGATCCCGGCGGCGCATGGCCGTCTCAATGAGCTTGTCTGCAAAAGCCGGATTTTTGGGCAGCACCGGGCCGTGGGAATAGGTGCAAAATGTATTTTTATAGTGCACGCCCTCGGTGCCGTCCCGGCCGTTGTTGCCGTAGCCGGACACCATCTTGCCCAGGGGCGCCACGCCCTTGCCCAGAAAAGTACGCCCGGAGTGGTTCTCAAACCCGATCACCCGGCCGAATTCCGTATCAAAAGCATAGTTGCCGATAAGCCGCTCTTTTTCGCCCACGGTGTAAAAATCCACCGCACCGATATAATCCAGCCGCTCGCCGGTATAAGTCCGGTAATACTTGCCCAGCATTTGGTAACCGCCGCAGATAGCCAGCACCACAGTGCCGTCTGCCACTGCACGACGGATTTCCTCGTCCTTGCCCCGGTGCAGGTCCTCCAACAGTACCTCCTGCTCAAAGTCCTGGCCGCCGCCGATAAACAACAGGTCGTACTTCGTGTGGTCAAAGGGGTCGCCTACGGAAATCTCGTCTACCGTCACCTGGATCCCCCGCTGCCGACAGCGATATTGCAGGCACATAATATTGCCTCGATCTCCGTACAGATTCAGCAGATCCGGGTACAAATGCGCAATTCTCATTTCCAAAACGCCTCCTTGCCGAAATGCTCCGCAAATTTAGGCCGCATAGCCATCATTGCCGTATAAGTGGGCACCACAAACACATCGCCCTTGCACCGCAGTACAGTTTGCAGCACATCGTCTGTAATTTCCGCGTCCATACCGCTGTATTTCAGCCGCAGGGCCATATCGCCGCTGCGCTTGCCGGCAGCATAGATCTTGCCGTCCGCCTGAATATCCGCGTCCCAGATCCAGCTGATGTCCCGACCGTCCGCTGCATTGTCGTTCAGGCAAAAGATCACCGTCTTGTCGCCCTTAAACTGGCTGATATAATTGCAGGTTTGGGTTAGGCCCGCCGGGTTCTTCACCAAAATCATCCGCACATTGCCGAACTTTTCCATCCGACCAAAAGCGCCGCTGAAGCGTTCCAGCGCGTGGAGCGCCGTCTCTCGGTCAATGCCCAGGCTCACCAATGCGGCCAGAGCGCCGATGCCGTTATAGATATTGTACACACCGCCCAAGTTGATCTTCACCGGCGTGGTGCCGTTTAACATCACGGTGCTGCTGTCCGGCGTGGTCTCCACAATATCCGTTACGTTATAGTCCGGGGTCTCCCGACAATAGCCGCAGCCGGGGCAGCGGTATTTGCCCAGGTGTGCATAGGTGAAATAGTCATATTCCAGCTGGTGCTTACAGTGGATGCAACGGGTGCCGTCCCGCACGGCGGAGGTTTGGTCCAAAGGCACACTGACCCCGTAGGTCACCGTGTTCTCCCGCTTTAAGGTATTGGTCAAGGAGCAGTCGCCGTTGATCACCAAAGTGGCCTCCGGCAAATTGTTCACCGACTCCTGAATGGCGGACAGGGTGTGAGACACCTCGCCGTACCGATCCAGCTGATCGCGGAACACATTGGTCACCAGTACCACCTGTGCTTTCAGGTACTTACTGACGGTGCGAAAGGCGTTTTCGTCGCACTCAATGACCGCGTACTCCTTGGTGCACTTGCCGCTGTTGGTGGAGTTCATAATAAAAGAAGTGGTGATACCGGTAATCAGATTGGCGCCGGAGCGGTTGATAAAGTAGGTCTTGCCTGCTTCTTTCAGTCCCTCCTCCACAATACGGGCAGAGGTGGTCTTGCCGTTGGTGCCGGTAATCACGATCACCTTGACCCCCTTGGACAGCTTGGCCAAAATATCCCGCTTAAAGAACAGCGCAATGCGCCCGGGCAGGGTGGTAGCCCCATAACCCAGCAGGTTCATCACCTTGGTAATCAACTTGGTAAGAAAAATAATCATAACAAAAAGGAATTGCACTTCTGCAAAAATGTGTTACAATAAGCCTGTAACCGGGCGGCTGACCCACCGCCCACAGAGAATGCGAGGTAATAAAATATGGATTATTTAGAGCCGATGACAGCGGCTGTACGCGCCGCCGCCAACATCTATCGCAGTGCAAAGAACGATCTGCACATTGAAGTGAAGGGCGAGGACAAAAACAACCTGGTCACCGCCTATGATAAACAAATTCAAGATTTTCTGTACAAAGAACTGTCTGCCGCGTTCCCCGGCTGCGCTTTTCTTGGCGAAGAGGGCGGCGGTAAGATAGAAGTGCCTATGGGTCTTTGCTTTATCATCGATCCTATCGACGGCACCACCAATTTTATCCGGAATTTTGAGCACAGCGCCATCAGCGTCGGTCTGGCAGTAGACAGAAAGATGGTGGCCGGCGTGGTCTACGATGTAGACAAGGACAACCTGTACGCCGCGCAGCGGGGCTGCGGCGCTACCCTGAACGGCCGCGCCATTCATGTAAATGACAGCGACCTGGACCACTCCCTGCTGCTGTTCGGCAGTTGCCCCTATGAGCGGGAACTGGCGCACCGCACCTTCCAAATGGTGGAGAAAGCTTACACCCGGGTGCTGGAAATCCGGCGTACCGGCTCTGCCGCACTGGATATTTGCTATGTGGCGTCCGGCAAGGCCGATCTGTATTTTGAATTGATCCTGCGACCCTGGGACTACGCGGCCGCCATTGTTATTGTAGAAGAGGCCGGCGGCGTAATCTGCACCACGGAGAACCAACCCATGCCCATTGACCAAATCGTCGGCGTGCGCTGCGGCAACGCCCAAAACCTGGCGGAATTTGACGCCCTGGTACAGAACCTGTGAGGTACTACACCTCCGTCAATCGCTACTTACAGCAGCGCTTCGGCTGCAAGGTGTATAAAGTGGCGCTGTCCGGCGGCTTTACTTGCCCCAATCGGGACGGCACACTGGGCAGCCGCGGCTGCATTTTCTGTTCCCAAGGGGGCAGCGGCGACTTTGCCGGTGATCCTGCACAGTCGATAACCCAGCAGCTGTGCCGCGGCAAAGCGGCCTTGGCCGGAAAAGTCAAGAACGGCAAGTATATTGCCTACTTTCAGTCCTATACCGGCACCTATGCGCCGGTAGAACGGCTGCGTGCGCTCTATACGGAAGCGCTGGCCGATCCGCAGGTGGTAGCGCTGTCGGTAGCCACACGGCCGGACTGCCTGCCGCCTCAGGTGCTGGATCTGCTGGCAGAACTGAACCGGCAAAAGCCGGTGTTCGTAGAACTGGGACTGCAAACCATCCACCGAAACAGCGCCGACTACATACGCCGTGGCTATCCCCTGTTGGTCTTTGACCAAGCGATGGCAAATCTAACCGCCATCGGGGTCAACAAAGTGGTACATATCATTTTGGGTCTGCCCGGAGAAAGCCGGGACCAAATGGCAGAAAGCGTGCGCTACGCCGTGGATCGTGGAGCCGACGGGTTGAAGCTGCAACTGCTCCATGTGCTCCGGGGCACAGATCTGGCAGCGGACTACGCCGCCGGGAAATGCCCAGTGCTCACCCTGCCGGAATACTTAGACACGCTGGACGCCTGCTTACAGCAGGTGCCAAAGGAAGTCGTCGTTCACCGGCTCACCGGCGACGGTCCCAAGCGGGACCTGATCGCACCCCTATGGTCGGCTGACAAAAAGGCGGTGCTAAACGCCATCCACGCCCGCTTTGCGCCCTATCCTTTGCAGGACGGAACATCGTCTATTATCATACACGATTCCGCCGCTGAAATAAAGGGGTAAACCCAACTTTTTTCAAATTTACGGAAGAAACCAAACGCCTGTCTGTTGACAGGCGTTTGGTTTATTTTGTGGGCGGGTCAAATTCAATGAGTATGTTGCTGCTGAGAAAATGCAGAGAGGCATAAGAACCGTCCTCATTTTGGTAGAGCACAAATTTGCCTGCCGGTACGGTTCCCTGATATTTGTAGCCGTCCTGGGTCTTTTGGGCCTGCACGGTGCCGTCCTGCTGCAAGGCAGAGAACACATCATAAAGGGCGATCGCCGGATTGGTGTTCTCCAAATCCTGCGTCCTGGCTTCGTACTCCATACCGTCAAATCGGTAGCGTACCATCGTGCCTGCACAGGTCATCACCATGCCTCTGGCCGCCGTGTCGCCCACGGTGACGGTAACCGTTCTGTCGGTTCGACAAACTTTGCAGTGATAAGAAAAATCCCCCGCTGTGACCACTGCCGACTGTTCAAAGTCCGCCGTCACATCGGGGGTATATTGTTTGGTTGCGCAGCCGCCAAGGGCCAGCAAAAGAAGCACACTAAAAAGCGAGAGCCACCGTTTCAAAAAGCATCCGTCCGTTATTCAAATTCAGACATCAGCGCACCCAGCAGTTCCGTCATATCCGCCACGGTCATACCCCGGGCAGACAGTTCTCTGGCGGTAATATCACCGCACAGCCCGTGGATATACACACCGGCCTTGGCTGCCGCCAGCGGCTCCATACCTTGTGCCAAGAACGAGCCGATCATGCCGGACAGAAGATCGCCGCAGCCGGCCATGGCCATACCCGGATTACCGGTACGGTTCATGCATACCTGCTCCCCGTCCGTGACCACCGTGTCTGCGCCCTTGAGCACCAGAACCACCCCATAGCGGCGGGCAAAGTCCACAGCCGTACCCACCCGATCCGCCTGCACGCGCTCTACGGTCTTGCCGCACAGGCGCGCCATTTCGCCCGGATGGGGAGTCAAAACTACCGGGGTGTGGATGTCCTGTAATATAGTTATGCTTTCGCTCAGGCAATTTATACCATCTGCGTCTAACAAAACCGGCTTTTTACATTCTTTCAGTACCTGGCTCACCAAAACGGAAGTATCGTCGTTGACACCCAAACCGCAGCCCATCACCACTGCGTCCGCCCAAGGCAAGCCCTCTAAGATCCCGGTAAGTGCGCCCATAGAAATGGTCTTTTCCTCATTCTCCGTTACCGGTTCAAAAATCGGCTGGGTCAGGTGGGCAGCTAAGAGCGGATACGCCGACTTGGGGCACACGCATTTCAGCAGTCCCACGCCGGTGCGCAGCGCACCGCCGGCACAAAACACCGCCGCACCGGGCATACGGTAAGAGCCGCAAATTTGCAGCAAATGACCGTGGCTGCCCTTGTTGGCGTTTTTGTCCAATTTGGGCAGTGCCGCTTGCACTTCTTTTTTTGTAATGGTATGGGCGTAAGGCTCCCGATAACAACACTCCGGAATGCCGATATTCACCACCACCGTCTTGCCGCACAGGCCGTTGGACGGCGGCAGCACATGGGCGTATTTCAGCGTAGAAATGGCAATGGTCAGATCTGCCCGCACCGCTTGCTCTGCCGCGCCGGTGGTGGCGTCCGTACCGCTGGGGGTATCCACAGCGATCACCGTGGCGCCGCTGTCGTTGATGGCGGCAAACACCGTATCAAAGGGCGGTCGCGGCACACCGTGAAAGCCAATACCAAACACGCAGTCCACCACAAAGGGGACATGCACCGCTTCATTGGAAAAAGGGCGCACCTCCACGCCGTCCTCCACCGCAGCGTTATAGTATGCCAGCGGTTCCGGCAAAGTAGGCGCTTGATCGGCCAGCACAATATAGGCGGGCACATGGGCAGCACGTAGCCGCCGGGCAATTACAAAGCCGTCCCCGGCATTTTTGCCGTTGCCGCAAACCACCGCCACCGGCTGCCCTTTCATTCGGTCGCCGTACAAAGCCAACATTTTATCGGCACACGCCAGGCCTGCCCGCTCCATCAGCTGCGCCTCGGTAAACAGGCCGTCAAAAGCCCGATTTTCCACCGCGCGGATCTCATCTCGTGTTAAAATGCGCATACCATCACTCCAATAACAAAACCGTGGCTACTGCATAGTCCCCATCGTGGCTGATGCTCAATTTTGCTGACCGCTTGCCGTCAAAATACGGCTTGCCCCGATCATCGTGCAGCACGGTAAGGGCATTTAGAGGCAACTGCAAGCCGGTGCCCAACGCCTTGTAATAGGCCTCCTTGGCAGCAAAAATACCGGCAAAGCTCTCTGCCGTTTTACAGTATGCCCGCTCCGGCTCGGAAAACACCTTCTCCGCGAAGCCGGGAATTTGCAGGCTCTTTTCCATTCTGGACACCAGCACCAGATCCGTACCTATCTCAATCATGGCGCTCCCCCGTTGGTTCAAAGCTAAAACTGAACACCCGGTTGCCCGGCGTGTTGCGGGTATGGCCGTGGCGCGGCACAGGCCCGCAAGCGTTGGACCCGGCACCCAGTTGGTATTGATCCAAGTGTACACAGGTGGTGCCCCCTGCTGTCAATTCCTCCCGGTGCCGTGCCTTGGCACACCGCTGGGAAGTATACGGATCCGCCGCAAAGGTCATAGGCGCGTCAATGGCGTCAAACCGCAGTCCAAAGCCCTGCCGATCTGTCACCTGCGCCCAACGGGTATCCGTTCTGGCGCTGCTCTCCTGGGGTTTGATATAGTCCTCATGCATCGTGGCCACCGCTGTCTCAAAAATACCGGTGTGGCAATGCAGATTATAATCCGATAAATTGGGATACGGTCCCATGCCGTAATACCGTACCCGATCAAAGGCAGACGGCATTTCCAGCACCACGCCGTAGCGCGGCAGGTGCCGCAGCCGCCGACTTGGCCGCAGACACAGCACATCCAGGCGCACCTTGCCGGTACGATAAACGGTATAAGTAAGCCGAAAACTGCCCAACCGGGGCATACCCGGTCCGGCCAGCACATAGTCAGCCGTGATCTCCACCGCATTGTCCGTGACCATATACATTTTGGCAATGGCGCCGGGCTTCTTAATGTAAAAGCCGGCACGGTCCAAGCCCAGCCGCTCCCAGTTGCGGCGCAGATTCATATCATTATCCAGCGGCGCCCGATACAGAGCCACTGCCGGTCCGACCTCGCCCTCCGGATCCGGGTGGAGCAGCGGCACGCCGTCCACCACATAATCCTCGATCTGGCCGGTGGTGCCGTTAAAGACCAGGTGTCCTCGGTCAAAGTACACCCACAGCTTGTTTTCGCTGACCTGCGCCCGGGGCGCAGGCACGCCGGGTACAGGGCAAAGGGGCGCAGGGGCGGTCAAAGTAAACTGTTCAAAGCCCAGTTCCTCCTCTCCGCGCAAATAGCGCACCAACAGCACATTGTGACAACTGCTGCGCTGCGTCAACTCAAAATCAAAGGTCAGCTCTCGCATTTCCAGCGGGTTCAAGGTCAGATCTGCCTGTCCGCTGACCACCGGGATACCGTCGCTGAGCAGTTCCCAGCAAACTTGGATTTGCAGCGTGGCAAAACGCAACATACTCTGGAACAAATAGCGGTTTTCGTCCACCGCCGTTGCCCGCACCGGACGGTATGCATTTTTCATTTGATAAGCCCCGGCATGGGGGGTACGGTCCGGGAAGAACAAACCGTCGATGCAAAAATTGCTGTCGTGTTTGTTTTCACCGTGATCGCCGCCGTAGGTGTAATGCACCGGGCCGTCTGCATGGTAAGCCGCATGGTCGCAAAATTCCCAAATACAGCCGCCCAGCATATTGTCGCCCCGGTAAAAATCCTGCACATACGGCTCCAAATCCCCGGCACCCATACCCATGGCATGGGCATACTCGCACAAGAAGTACGGCGCTTTGTAATACCGTTTCAGCGCTCCCTTGCCCTCAGCAACCATATGTACCCGATTGTGCCAGGGGTACATCTCGCTGACCACATCATAGCACCAGCGGGGGGTGCGCACCACCGCTTCATAATGTACCGGAACAGCTGTGCGCTTTTTTAATTCCTGATAGCAATAGTCCTGGTTTTTATATCCGTGAGACTCGTTGCCTAACGACCACATCGTGATACAGGGATGATTCCGATCCCGGCAGAACATGCGCTCCACCCGATCCCAAAAGTGGTCCCGCCACTTGGGATTATGGCTCAGCGCGCCGGGACGATGCATCTCAGTTTGACAACCGTGGGTCTCAATATCCGCCTCGTCTACCACATACAGTCCATAACGATCACACAGGTCTAAAAAGGCCGGGTCCGGCGGGTAGTGGGAAGTGCGCACGCAGTTCACATTAAACTGCTTCATCAGCTGCACATCCCGCTCCATATCCGAAAGGGTCATCGCGTAGCCCCGCACCGGGTGGGAGTCGTGGTGATTGACCCCCAGCAGCTTGATGGGCTGATCGTTGAGATAAAACACATTGCCCCGAATCTCAATATGTCGAAAACCTACCGGGCGGCACACAGCCTCCGTGGTGCCCTCTGCATCGGTCAGCTCCAACAGCAGATCATAGAGCACCGGCGTCTCTGCGCTCCAGGGCTCCACTTCCAGCGCACCAAAGTCCAAGTGCGCCGTACCGGCAGCATTCTCCAGCCGTTGGGCAGCCACTTCCCTGCCCTCTTGCAGTAAAGCGGCCTTTACCTGCCCGCTGCCGCTGCCCAGGGACAAATCCAGAGACAGGGTGTATTTGCCGTCGGCATAATCGGTATGTACGACATAATCTTCCAAGCAGAACGCCCCGTGGCTGCGCAACAGCACATCCCGGAAGATGCCGTTCTCCCGGAACATATCCTGGCATTCCATATAGGTGCCGTTGCACCATTTATGATTGACCACTGCCACCCGGTTCACCCCGGCGTGCAGGTAAGGGGTCAGGTCAAAAGCCGCCGTGTTGTGACTGCCTTCGCTGTACCCTACATACCGATCGTTACAAAACAGATCCAAAGACCCGGCAACGCCTAAAAAGGTGATGGTATGGTGCAGTGCGGTATTTTCAATTTCAAATTCCTTTACATACACGCCCACCGGGCAATCAGCCGGAATTTGGGGTGGTTTGGGTGCAAAGGGATAGCGCGCGTTTACATAGTACGGCTCTTCATAGCCGGTATGCTGCCAAGTGGAGGGCACAGACACGGTGTCCATCTCCGCCACTTTTGCGCCTAAGTCTGCCGGCAAATCGCTTTCTTTCGCATAGTAGCAAAAGTGCCAGTCCCCGGACAGACAGATCACCCGGTCCGAAGAATAGCGCGCAGTCACCGGGTCGCTCTCCAGCGCAGCCTGTGCCGTAGAAAAGGGCACGAAGTACGCCGCCGGAGGCAGCAAATTGTCTTTGTAAATCGAAAAGTCATTGTAATTTGGGGTGCGTAGAGAATCGCTCATAAGTTCACCTGAAAAAAGGGCGAACAAACATAAGAATGATTGCTCGCCCGAGTTGTTATGTTTGTGCGCCCTTTACGCCATAAAGGAGCGGATCACCGCTTCGCAATCCTTGGCGTCCATAATCTTGGGCACCGGATACAGCGGGTTGCCTTCCTTCAGCGCACGCTGAACCAGAAGCGGAATATCCTCCTCTTTGATCATGTCAAAGGTACTGGGAATATTCATATTCTCGTTCATCCGGCGAATGGCAGCGATAAAGGCCTTGCCCTTATCCGCCGTAGACATACCGGGTGCAGACACACCGGCAATATCCGCCAACTTGGCCAGCTGGGGATAAATGCAGTCGCCATAGTAATCCAGCACATAAGGCAGGATCACTGCGTTGGCCAAGCCATGGGGTGTACCGTACAGGCCGCCCAGGTTATGGGCAATGGCATGCACATAGCCCACATAAGCGTGGGTAAAGGCACGGCCGGCCAAATAGGAGCCCTTAAGCATATTGCCCCTGGCTTCCAAATCCTTTCCGTCTGCGTAAGCCTTCTCCAAATTGGCGAAGATCAGCTTCACAGCCTCCTCAGCTTCTGCAATGGTCTCCTTGGTGTTGCTCTTGCCGATGTAAGCCTCAACTGCATGGGTGAGTGCGTCCATACCGGTGGTCGAAGTGATGTGCGGCGGCAAACCTACGGTCAGTTCCGGGTCAAGCACCGCATACTTGGGACGAAGACAGGTATCGTTGACGGCATTCTTCTCATGGGTTTCAGGATCCGTGACAACAGCAGCCACCGTGGTCTCAGAACCGGTACCGGCAGTGGTAGGTACGGCAAACAGCGGCGGCAATTTCTTGTGCACTTTCAGCTGACCGCGCATGGCGCGCACAGACTGATTGGGCTTTACCACACGAGCAGCGGCAACCTTGGCGCAGTCCATCGCAGAACCGCCGCCAAAAGCAATGACGCCCTCGCAGCCGTTTTTGACATACATGTCCTTGCACTCCTCAATGCAGGGGATCGTAGGATTCGGGCGCACGCCGTCATATACCACATAAGCAATGCCGACCTCGTCCAATTTCGCAAACAGCGGATCCAACAGATGCAGTGCGATCAAACCCTTGTCGGTTACCACCAGCACCTTTTTTACGCCCTTGCTCTTAATCAGCTCAGGCAGGCGCAGTACGGAACCGGCACCCTCCAACAGCTGGGGTGCGGACCAGTCCATAAAACACATGGCTACCTTAAAAACGCGCTGATAAATTCTGTACCAGCACTTTTTAAGTGTCCAAAGCATAAACTTTACCTCCTTTACAAAAAATTTCAATTCCATTGTACCGAATTCGCCGCCGTATTGCAAGCCATTTTACAAAAATTCCCTTTCATTTTCAATTTTAATATGCTAAGATAGGCATAATGAAGCACAAGGAAAGGGGCAACTCCCACATGGCAAAGGAACAACTTATCTTCTGCGGTAGCAGCGAGACCTTTCTCGACAAAGCGCTCACCGCAGACAGCAATGCGGACAACGGCGGCAACGCCTTTCGTATTCCCAGTTTAGTTAACGCCGACGGCACCCTGATCGCCGCTATCGACCGGGCCTCCTGTGGGGCGGACTGGGGTTACATTGAGCTGGCTGTACGCCGCAGCGAAGACGGCGGCGAAACCTGGTCGCCCATTGAGACCATTGCCGCTCCCCCGGCCAGGGAGACCAAGATCAGCGCCGACTGCTATGCCTCCGCGTTTTACATTGATCCCTGTATGGCGGTGGCACCAAACGGCGATGTGATCCTGCTGGCGGATTTTTGGCCGGAGTGCAAAGGACTGCACAACCGGCACCTGCTGGATAAGCACAAGGTGCCCTACGCCCAACTCAACGGTAGAATGCGCCCGCTGATCTATGACCGGGACGGCAATTTTTACTACATTGAAGAAAGCGGCGCAGTGCTGGACAGCCAAAAGCAGCCCACCCCCTACCGACTGGGCAGCGGCTTTGGTGATCTGTATAAAGGCGACGAATATGTGGGCAACATTTACTTAAACGGCGCAGTTGGCAAGAACGAAGCCGGGGCGGTCACTACCTTTGGCGCACCGCTAAAGGCACCTAAGCGATGCTATGTATTTATGCTGCGCAGCAGCGACCGGGGCAAAACCTGGAGCGATCCGGTGGACATTACCAATATGGTGCTTCATGAAACGGACGGCACCTTTCTGGGCGTAGCACCCGGCGCGGGCATTACCACCACAGACGGGCGGATCATTATGCCCTTGTATGTGGACCGCAAAAGCACCGTTTCCATCTACAGTGTAGACAACGGTGACACCTGGCACCGCATGACCTCCCAGCCCTATGCGGAGAATACAGACGAGTGGCAAATGGTGGAAGCGCCGGACGGCAGTATTGTGGGCTTCGGACGGCAAAAGCGCTTTGGAAAGACCCCTATTTCCATTTCTGCCAACAAGGGGAAAAGCTGGAGCAAATGCGGCAAAACCGGTCTGTACGCCCCCAAGTGCCAAAAAAGCGTGATCGCTGTCGGAGACACCGTCTTTTGCAGCCATCCCTCCGGGCACAACCGTGAAAACGGTATGCTCTCCGTAGGCAAACTGCGGCGCAAAAAAGGCGGCTACACCCATGTGGACTGGGTGCGCCATGTGCCCATCAACCGGGGCTTTTTTGCCTACTCCTGCCTGGCGCAGATTGACACGCACACCATAGGCGTACTCTACGAGGACCGACCCTCCAGCCATATTCAGTTTCAAACTTTTGAACTGGCGGAACTGATGGGATAACTGAACAAGCATAAAACAAGCTGTACGACACCTTGCCGTACAGCTCTATTTTTTTATTCTTCAATTTTAATCACAAAACGGTCTGTTTTACGCAGACTTAAAGGTTAGTTTCAATTTATCGGCGATCATGGCGATAAACTCGCTGTTGGTGGGCTTGCCCCGCTGGGATTGAATGGTATAGCCGAAATAAGAAGACAGTACATCCACATCGCCCCGATCCCAGGCCACCTCTATGGCGTGGCGGATTGCCCGCTCCACCCGAGAGGCGGTAGTACCGTGCATCTTGGCTACCGTAGGATACAGCAGCTTTGTCACGCTGCTCATCATCTCCGGATCCTCCACTGACAGCTTGATGGCCGAGCGCAGGTACTGATAGCCCTTAATGTGGGCAGGTACGCCGATCTGGCGCATAATATCCGAAATAATCAAATCCAAATCCGCACCCTGCACATCGGCGGAACGCGGATTCTTGCTCTTAGCCTTCCACTGGGACAGACGACTGATCCGATGCGCCACCGACTGGGGCCGTACCGGCTTGATGAGCATATAGTCTGCGCCTGCTCGAATCATCTGCTCCTCAAACTCCGGCGTATCCATAGAGGATAGCAACAACACCAACGGCTTCTCTGCCATGGGCTCCATATGTTCCAGCACTTCCATGGCGTCTGCGCCGCTCATGAACACATCCATCACCACCACATCGAAGTGCTGGGCGTCCAGTAGCGAGATCACCCGGTTGCCGTCCTTTTGGGTCAGCACGCAGTCAAACCCGCCGGCTTTCAATTCTTTTTGGCAGGCCTTGCCAAAAGC
>CAVHPP010000005.1:34226-70359 GCA_963638105.1 Agathobacter rectalis | reverse complement strand
CTTATCATTTCTTTCATAGTGAAACCTCCTTCTTGTTTCTGTCATATCTTACCATTTTCGGAGGCGTTTTGCAATACTTTTTCACTATTTTTTGTGATATTTTTTCACCTTGTGCCTTTCGCGACAGCATCCGACGCAGCTAACATACTTTCTGCAAAAATCGCATACCCACGCCGGGGGCTATCCACGATCACATGCGTCAGAGCACCTACCAGCCGCCCGTTTTGCAGAATTGGAGAACCGCTCATGCCCTGCACAATGCCGCCTGTCTTGGCCAGCAGCACCGGGTCCGTTACCCGCACAATCATATTCTTTTCGCCACTGCCGCCCCGGTAGCTGATATGAATGATCTTCGCTTTATACAATCGGGGTGTGTTGTCACCGTCCACGGTGGTAAGCACCTGGCAGTCCCCTGTCTCAACCTGCTGCGCAGTCGCTACCGGATAGGTTCGCAATCCTTTCAAAGAGCAGCTGTATCGACCGAACACACCGGCGCTGTCATTTTCTGTCAGCGCGCCCAACGGCTGCTGCAAAAAATCACAGCAAATGGAACCGGTGCTGCCGACCTTGCTTTTATAAATCTTGGTAACCTTGGCTGCAACCGCCTCGCCCCGTAAAATAGGCATAATCTCACCGGTATCCACATCGGTAATGGGATGGCCCAGCGCCGCCATTACACCGGTCTGCGGATCATAGTAAGTCACTGTGCCGATTCCGGCGGTGGAGTCACGCACCCATACCCCTGCCTTCCAGCAACCGTCCCCTTTGGAATACACCGGAGTCAACGAAAAGGTCTTATATTTTCCGTCCCGCTTCACCTGCACGGATACGGCACCGCCGGAGCGTGAGAACAGCGCCGCCACATCTTCCGAAGCGCTAACCTTTTTGCCGTCTATCGCTACAATCAAGTCACCGCTTTGTATACCGGCCTTGGCGGCAGGGTTCATTGCCTTTCCGTCCACCTGCACATCCCGGGTACCCACCACCAGCACCCCGTCTGTATAGATCTTAATGCCGAAGGCACTGCCGCTGACCGCCACCTGCCGCGGCGCCGTTTTTTGCAGTGCCACAGTCTTTACCGGAACCGTGTTCAACAGGCGCACTTCTTTTTGTACCCCGGAGACGGCCGTCTCTTGCCGGGCGTCCACCGCGCCGGCACGCCCACCGCTGACGGTAAACAAACCGCCAAAGTAAGCCGTGTCTCCGCCGCCGGTACGCACCGTGTCCGGCAAAGCCCAACAGCCAAAGCCAACCAAGCCGTAGATCACCGCAAGCACCACGGCCAATACTGCCGTAGCTGCACGCACACACTTTTTCATTTAATCACCCGTTTTAGTATGCGATAAAAGTGCCAAAACTGCCGTGCAAAATAATGGCAGCAAAAAAAGACACCGTCGGGCAAGCACGCACCGACGGTGTTTTTACAATTTTGTACGATAAAGTTAAATAGACACTTCCAAGGCGGTCCGGTACAGCTCCGGATCAATATGTTTCTCCATATTCAGCGCCTCAAAAATATCGTAATCTACGATTTTGTCCTGATGAATGGCCACCACACGATTGCCAATGCCCTTCATCAACAGGTTCTTTACTGCATAGTTGCCCATTTGGGTTGCCAACACACGGTCGCGAGCAGTGGGCGAACCGCCGCGCTGCACATGACCCAGCACACAGGCACGGGACTCCACGCCGGTCTTAGCCTGGATCTCCTTGGCCAACTCGTTCACATTGATCCCAACACCCTCTGCCACAATGACCAAAAAGTGCTTTTTGTCCGTGCGCAGGGTGCGCTTCATCCGCTCAATTACATCCTTTTGAATGTCAAACTCGATTTCCGGAATCAGAATTGCGGTAGCGCCTACGGCAATGCCGGCGTTCAGCGCCAGATAACCGGCACGACGACCCATTACCTCAACTACCATGCAGCGGTCGTGGCTCTCCGCCGTATCGCGAATGCGATCCACCATCTCCATAATGGTGTTCATACAGGTATCATACCCAATGGTATAGTCACAGCAAGCAATATCGTTATCAATCGTGCCGGGCAGACCCACACAGGGAATACCTCTCTGGGACAGATCACGGGCCCCACGGAAAGAACCGTCGCCGCCGATGACCACGACGCCCTCAATGCCGTTCTCACGGCAAACGCGAATGGCCTTGCGCATACCCTCCTCCGTAGCGAACTCCACGCTGCGGGCGGAATAGAGCTTGGTGCCGCCCCGATGAATAATATCCGAAACAGAACGCAGATCCATCTCCACAAAATCGCCGTTGATCAAACCGTTATAGCCACGAACCACGCCTAACACGCGGATCCCGTTTTCACAGGCGGTACGCACCACGGCGCGCACAGCGGCGTTCATGCCTGGAGAGTCGCCACCACTGGTCAAAACTGCTATTGTCTTCATGCCTTTCAGCCTCCACATCAAATAACATTCAAACCACATTGTACTAATTTGGCAGAAAAAAGTCAAGACGCCCTTTCCAATTCTGGGCAAAAGCGGTAAAACTTTGTCATAATAGCAAAATTTTTGTCTGCTTTTACTGTGCAATATAGACAACATTATCATGCCCTAAAATGCGTTTCAATTCTGCCAGCATGGTAGGATTAACCGACACAAAGTCCTGCTGCGGGGCGCGCACATAGCGCCCGGTGTCTTTATAGTAGTACCACAGCGGCTCCGGCCCGTCAAAAATGGAAGTCACCACCTGTGCCTTGTGCAGCCTGGGGTCCGTCTGGCTGTCCAGGCGCAAAAACAGCCCCCGGTGCTTGTGATGCTTCTCCCCTGCCGGGCGTACCGCCGCGTGTTCCGTCAACGGCAGGGTTTGCGCCGTGGGTGGCCCGTCAATGGTGTTTGCCAAAATCTTGGCGTCCTTCTCCTCCTCCAACGACAAAGCGCCGGTCACGGTGATCACCTTGCCCTCGGCAATGAAATTGGCGTACCGGGTGAGCACCTTGGGGAACACCAGCACCTCCATACTGCCCAGCGGATCACTCAGCTGTACAAAAGCCATACTCTCCCCGGCGCGGGTCTTTTTCATCGTAATACCGGTTACACTGCCGCATAGGGTCACCGTTTGGCCGTCCTTGTAGGGGCCGTCCGGTGCCAGCAGCTGTGCTGTGCGGGGATAGCCCAAACGGTCCAAAACCCGATCGTATTTATCCATAGGGTGGCCGGACAGGAACAGACCGGTCATTTCCTTTTCCATCTTCAGACACTCATTCTTTGGGAATTCCTCCACCTGGGGCAAATCGAATTCAAAACCAAAATCCTGCCCGCCGGACAACTCAAAGAACCCCACCTGCCCGTAGCGCAAACTGTTTTTATATTCGTCCAAATTGCTGACAATGGCCGGCAGCGCCTGAAGCATTTGGCGACGGTTCGCCCCCAGGTGATCCAGCGCGCCGCAACGGATCAAACTCTCTACCGCGCGGCGGTTAAAATGCTTGTCACATAGCCTGCGGCAAAAGTCAAAAATGCTCTCAAAGGGGCCGTTTTGCCGCTCGGCAATAATATCGTTGATAAACTCGCTACCCAGATTTTTAATGCCCAAAAGGCCATAGTGGATCACCTTACCCTCGGCGGTAAAGCCCTTCATAGAGGTGTTCACATCCGGCGGTGCCAGCTGCAAGCCCATCCGCTTGCACTCGGCAATATAGGACGCCACCTTGTTGCTGCGATCCAGCACAGAGGTAAGCAGCGCTGCCATAAACTGCGCCGGGGCGTGCACTTTCAAATACGCAGTGCGATAAGCCACCAAGGCGTAGCAGGCGGCATGAGATTTATTGAAGGCATAGCTGGCAAATCCCGCCATATCGTCAAAGATGGCGTTCGCTGCCGCCTCCTCCACACCGTTCGCCACAGCGCCGGTGACAAAGTGGGTGCGCTCCCGCTCCATCACATCATGCTTTTTCTTGCTCATGGCACGGCGCACCACATCCGCCTGGCCGTAGCTATACCCTGCCAGTGCCCGAAAGATCTGCATGACCTGTTCTTGGTAGACGATAAAGCCGTAGGTATTCTCCAAAATCGGCTTTAACAGCGGGGTTTTGTAACGCACCTTGGAGGGATCGTTGGCGCAGGCCACATAGCCGTCAATCTGATCCGCGGGACCGGGACGGTACAGCGAAGTGGCAGCGATCAGGTGTTCCAAACAGGTGGGGCGCAGCTTTTGCAGCATTTCTTTCATACCGGCGGATTCAAACTGGAAAATGCCCTCCGTCTTGCCGGCAGCAAACAGCTTATACACCGCCGGGTCGTTAATATCAATGGTATTGATGTCTATATCTGCCGCCCGGGCTGCGTCGTGGATCACCGTTAAGGTGCGCAGACCCAGGAAGTCCATTTTCAGCAGGCCCAGTTCTTCCAGGGTGGTCATAATATACTGGGTTACCACCACATCATCATTGGTGGCCAAAGGTACATAACTGGCCACCGGGTCCCGGGTAATCACCACACCGGCGGCGTGGGTAGAGGCGTTGCGGGGCATACCTTCAATTTGGCGGGCAGTGTCCATCAGCTCCTGCACCTTGGGGTCCTCTGCCATCAGCTTGCGCAAAGGCGCTGATTTTTTAACAGCTTGATCCAGGCTGATATGCAGGTCCCGAGGCACCAGCTTTGCCACTGCGTCCACAGCAGCATAAGGCATACCCATCACCCGACCCACATCGCGAATGGCCGCACGGGCCGCCAAGGTGCCGAAGGTGACAATCTGTGCCACATGGTCCGCGCCGTATTTGCGGGTCACATAGTCGATCACCTCTTGCCGCCGCTCGTAGCAAAAGTCAATATCAAAGTCCGGCATAGACACCCGCTCCGGGTTCAAAAACCGCTCAAACAGCAGGTCGTACTTCATAGGGTCAATATCTGTAATGCCGATACAATAGGCGGCAATGGACCCGGCGCCGGAGCCACGCCCCGGTCCCACCGGTATGCCCTGATCCTTGGCGTACTGCACAAAGTCCACCACGATCAGGTAATAGTCCGTGTAGCCCATCTTCTGTATGGTGTTCAGCTCATACTCCAGCCGCTCCGCATAGACCTTAGGCGGGTGCTGGCCGTAGCGGCGCACCATCCCCTCCCGGCACAGCTTTTGGAAGTAGGCAAAATGATCCATACCGCCGGGGGTCTCATAATAGGGCAGCTTGGTGTTGCCGAATTCAAAGTCAAAGTTACAGCGCCGGGCGATCTTCTCCGTATTCTCCAGCGCCTGGGGCACGGTGGCAAAGGTCTCTGCCATCTCCTCCCCGCTCTTGAGATAGAACTGGTCCGAGTGAAACTCCAGCCCGGTGTCCTCCCCCAGCACATGGTTGGTGGCAATGCAAATGAGCACCTGCTGGATTTTGGCATCCTCCCGGCGCACATAGTGCACATCGTTGGTGGCTACCAGCGGAATACCGGTCTCCCGGCTCAGGCGCAGCAGTCCGGCGTTTACCGTCTGCTGTTCCGGAATGCCGTGATCCTGCAGCTCTAAATAATAATTCTCCGAACCAAACAGATCCCTGTACCACAGGGCGGTCTCCTTGGCTTTGTCATAATCCCGCTCCAGCAGCGCCCGTGGGATCTCCCCGGCCAGGCAGGCAGACAGGCAGATCAGCCCCCGGTGGTGCTTTTGCAACAGGTCGTGGTCAATGCGGGGCTTAAAGTAAAAGCCCTCCGTATAACCCTTAGACACCATGGCAATCAGATTTTTGTAGCCCTCTTCGTTCTCACACAGCAGGATCAGGTGATTGTAAGCCTTATCCTGTACCCGCTCCCGATCGTACCGGGTGCGGGGCGCCACATACACCTCGCAGCCGATAATGGGGCGTACCCCCTGCCGCTTGCACGCCTTATAAAAATCAACAGCCCCGTACATATTACCGTGATCCGTAATCGCAAGGGACTGCATTCCAAGCGCCTTTGCACGGCTCACCAAATCGTCCAGACGGCAAGCACCGTCCAGCAGACTAAACTCCGTATGCACATGCAAATGCGTAAACATCATTCAATTTCCTTTTTCTTTGCGTAGTAAATTACACTTTTTCGTCCAAAGCCGCAGCAATATCCACAATGCGCCGCAGTCGGTGATTGACCCCGCTGCGGGACAAAGCGCTCATCTCTGCCAGTTCGCTTAAAGAGCTGTCCGGGTTTTCCTCGCGCAGGCGCGCCATGGTCTGCAAGTCCTCGCTGAGATACTCCAGTCCACGCAGACGGCGAATTTTCTCTATGGCGTCCAACTGCACCCGCACCGCCTGAACCATACGCTCAATATTGGCGGTCTCGCAGTTGGCTTTGCGGTTGGCGGAATTGCGAATGTCTTTGACGATTTTTACATTCATCATCTCAAACATAGCGCCGGAGGCGCCCATCAGGTACAGACAGTCCTCAATGGCCTCGCTGCCCTTAAAGTACAAAATATGATACCCTTTGCGATTGGTAATACCAGGCTTTAACTCTTTTTCCTCCAGCAGAGTCACAAAGCTGGCAGCCAAATTTTGATACGGCACGGTAAATTCCAAATGGTAGTCACTCTTCGGGCTGGATACCGTACCGCAGGATAAAAATGCCCCGGCGATAAACGCATTTTGGCAATTCTCGCAGTCAAAATTGGCATAATTCACCCGCAGACTGCCGGCGCCCTGGTGGGCAAAGGTCTTCAGTATCTTGGCGCAGTCGCTGCCGGCCGTTACGCTGACGGTAAAGCTGCGCCGCCCGGGGGACGGCACCACCGCCGCCTCTACCCGGCAGATCTCCGCCAACAGTTGGCTGTATTTTTCCGCAATACGGGGGTTCTCCGTTTGCAGCGCCACCTGGCGTGAGGAAAAACTTTTGCCGAAAAGGCACATTCCGTAAAGGAATGCTTTTCGGCAGCAGGGTTCTGTATATTGGGCGTCAATCAATTCGCCCTTCACGGTCTGTGCAAAGGACATTTGCATCAACCTCGGTTAATATCCCGATGATGGACGGTCACATTGTCCCACCGGGATTCAAAATGGTCTTTCAGCGCCTCGGCAATGGCCACGCTGCGATGATTGCCGCCGGTGCAGCCAATGGCAAAGACGATCTGACTCTTGCCCTCCCGGATATACAGCGGGTTCAGGAAATCCAAAAGGCCGATGAGCTTTTGCAGCAGCTCCTCAGACTCCTTGAAAGAGAACACATAGTCCTTCACTTCCTTATCCAGGCCGGTTTTGCTGCGCAGCGCCTCCACCCAGTAGGGATTTGGCAAGCAGCGCACGTCAATGACAAAATCTGCCTCGCTGGGAATGCCGTGCTTAAAGCCGAAGGACATCACATGAATGTTCATCATATCCTTGTCGCTGCCAAGAAGAATTTGGGCCAGGCGAGTACGCAACTGATTCGGCGCTGCGTCCGAAGTATCGATCACATGATCCGCCCGCAACCGCAAGGGCGCCAAAATTTCTTTTTCATACGCCAGCGCTGCGGCAATATCCCCGTTAAAGCGATCGGCATAGGGGTGCTTGCGGCGGGTAAGCTTGTAACGCTTCAGTGCCACCGGGGTCTTAATATCCAAATAAATAATCTTCACATCATAGCCGTAATTGGACTTGGCATCGTTCATACTCTTGATGAAGTCCTCAAACACTTCACTGGAGCGCACATCCACTACGATAGCTACTTTGCGATACTCCTCCCGATTGGCAATCAAACCGATAAAGGTGGGCAGCAGCACCGGGGGCATATTATCAATGCAGTAGTAACCCACATCTTCCAAAAAGCCCATCGCGCTGGATTTACCGGCACCGCTGACGCCGGTTATAATAATCAGTTCCTTGTTTGTAAATCCCATTCGTTCTTACTTACTCCGTTACTCGTATTTCCATTTCCAGTTCTACGCCGGTCTCCGCCAGTACCTTTTCCCTGCACTGCCGGCAAAGGGCCAGCACATCGGCGCAGGTAGCGCCGCCGGTATTAATCACAAAGCCGGCGTGCTTCTCGCTGACCCGGGCACCGCCCACACTTGTACCCCGCAAACCGCATTGGTCAATGAGCGCACCGGCAAAGTGGCCGGGCGGGCGCTTAAAAGTAGAGCCTGCGCTGGGGTATTCAACGGGTTGCTTTTCCCGCCTGCGGCCGATCAGGTCGTCCATTTTGGCCTTGATCTCCGCCGGGTCGCCGGGCTGCAAGCGCAGCTCCAACCCGGTAATGATACAGCCGTTGTCATAATACGCGCTGTGACGATAGGTCAGGTGCAGCTCCTCCCCTGCCAGCTGACCCGATTTGCCGTCTTGATCAATGTGGGTGCAGCGCACCAGCACATCCTTCATCTCGCCACCATAGGCACCGGCGTTCATAAACGCCGCGCCTCCGCAGGAGCCGGGAATGCCGTAGGCGAATTCCAGCCCCGTCAGGCTGTGCTCCAGCGCTGTGCGACACACCTTCATCAGCGACGCACCGGCCTGGGCAAAAATGGTATTGCCCTTTACCGTTACGGCAGAAAAGTGCTTATCCATCACCAGCACCGCCGCGTCAATGCCCTTGTCTGCCACCAGCAAATTAGAACCGTTGCCGATGGTCAAGAGTCGCACGCCGTTTGCCTTGGCGCACTGCACCAGCGCCGTGATCTGCTCCTCCGTCTCCGGGAACAGCAGCACCCGCGCCGGGCCGCCGATCTTAAAGGTGGTGTGCAGGCGCATAGGTTCATTTTCCAAATAATCGCAGCCCATTTCCCGGGCTGCCGCAAGGAGTTCTCTCACGCCGTCACCCTGCATTATTTCACCTGATACAGCAGCGCTGCGCCGATGATACCGGCATTATTGCCCAGCTGTGCCTTTACGATCTTGGTTTGAATTTTGCTGTGGATACTGTAACGCTCTGCCTGCACATAGCGGCGCAGGGGCTCCATTAAAGTGTCACCCTCGTTGCAGATACCGCCGCCGATACAGATAATCTCCGGCTGCAAGGCGTTGACCAAATTGATCAGCCCGCAGGACACATACTTGATATAATTGTTCACCACTTCAATACCGGCAATATCGCCCAGGCGCATAGCGTCAAACGCAGTCTTGCCGTTGACGCCGCCTTCTTCCGCAGCCAGGCGGTGCATAATGGAGTCCGGATAATCATCCATGGCACGCTTGGTCTGGCGGATCAGCGCCGTGGCGGAAGCATAAGCCTCCCAGCAGCCCTTACGGCCGCAGGAGCACTGCTCGCCGTCTACCATAATCACCATGTGACCGCACTCGCCGCCGGCGCAGTTGACGCCGTTGACGATCTTGCCGTCCAGAATGATACCGCTGCCCACACCGGTGCCCAGGGTCACAGCCACAAAGTTCTTAGACCCGTTGCCGCAACCGGCAAACGCCTCACCCAGTGCGGCGCAGTTGGCGTCATTCTCTATAAATACATTTTCTACCCCCAGGCGCTCCCGCAGCATTTCCCGGGCAGGTACGTTGTTAAAGGCCAGGTTGTTGGCAAACTCGATCACGCCGTCTGCATTGCAGGTACCGGGAGAGCCCATACCCACGGCCACCAGATCGCTCATGGTGAGCTTGGCCTCCCGCACGGCCTCGCGGCACACCTTCTCCACATCGTCAAAAATGGCGTTGGCCGGGCGCGGCGCGTCCGTCTTGGTCTTTGCAGTGGAGATAATATTATACTGATCGTCCACCACGGAGGCGACAATGTTGGTGCCTCCCAAGTCAATTCCTAAGCTGTACATATCTTTTATCCTCCGTTATGAATTCTTCCAAATCTCCAGTTCTTTATCCTCCGGCTCGATCTCTTCCATCCCAAGACCGGCCATCAGCTCTTTGGCAGCGTTATAGCCCATTTTCTTTTGGCGGTTATTCATGGCTGCCGTTTCTACGATCACTGCCAAATTCCGCCCGGGGGTGATGGGCACGGTAATCACCGGCACCTGAATATCCAAAATACGGGTGTACTCATTGTCCAGTCCCAGCCGATCATACGCCTTGGTGGAATCCCAAGCCTCCAGCTGAATGACCATATCAATTTTCTCCGTATTCTTAACAGCACCCATACCGAAAATTCGGCGCGCATTGATAATGCCGATGCCCCGCAGTTCCACAAAGTGGCGAATATTGCTGGGTGACGCGCCTACCAATGTTTTGTCGCTGACCTTGCGAATTTCCACCGCGTCGTCGGCAATCAGGCGGTGCCCGCGCTTGATCAGCTCTACTGCCGCCTCGCTTTTGCCCGCGCCGCTCTCGCCGGTGATAAGCACGCCTTCACCGTACACCTCCACCAGCACGCCGTGGCGTGTGATTCGAGGTGCCAGCTCTGCGTTCAAATAAGCGATCAAAGTGGCCAGAAAGGGCGAGGTCTCCTCTTGGGTGCGCAGCAGCGGCACCTGATGCGCCTTGCACTCCTCAACGAAATAATCCGGAATGTCCAGCCCTCGGGTCACCACAGCCGCAGCCGGGTGCAGCGCCAGCCAATACTGGAGCGCGCGGCGCCGTTTTTCCGGCTCCATATTCAACAAAAAGCCAAACTCCGTCCATCCCAGGATCTGAACCCGATCGGCATCAAAATAATCCGTGTAGCCGGTCATCACGATCCCCGGTCGGTTGACCTCATTGGTGGTAATCAAGATCTCATCCGCCGGCTTTGGCAAATAGATGATTTCCAAATTATGGGCCGCTATGATCTTCTCCAGCGATACGGAATAGCTCTGGGTCATTTTTCTCCCCCTCCCATAGGTATTTATACACATATCATTATATAGAAAGGCGGCCGGGATAGCAAGCCTTTTTTGCCGCTTTTCCAAATTCTTAAACCATAAAGCCGCAGGGCATAAACAAACTGTAAAATTCACCGCCCGGCAATTTACATTCAGGCAAAATTGTGCTATAATGCCCAAAAATCCTTATGATTTGCAAAAGCAGGTGAAAACTTGAACGATAAATTAAAAATCGCCATCGGCACAGATGCGTTTCCGCCCACCACGGACGGGATCAGCAATGTGGCTCAAAGCTATGCGGAAAAGATCAATCAGGGTCTTGGAGAGGCTGTGATCGTCACCCCAAAGAATCCGAATCAGCAGGACTATAAATATCCGTATGAGATTTTTCGCTACAAAAGCTGGTGGATTCCTACCAAAGAAGGATACAGCGTGGGGTGGCCCTTTAAGCCGGAGCTGCATCAGGCCATTATCGACCGGCATTTTGATCTGCTTCATTCCCACTGTCCCCTGGCCACCAGCTACTACTTTAAGCGGGTCGCGCAGTTGCACCCCGTTCCTACGGTACTCACTTATCACACCAAGTATGAGTATGACTTCGACCGGTGCATTCCCGGCAAGCCCGCCAAGGACTTCGCCTACAATTTTATGCTGAAGAACATCAGCGCCGCCGATGAAGTATGGGTCACCAGCGAGGGCACGGTAGAAAGTTTGCGCCGCTTTGGCTACCAAGGCGATTATGTAGTGATGCCCAACGGCTGCGATATGCCCAAGGTAGATGTGCCCCGGTCACAAGTGGATATGATCCGCCGCAAGCATAATATTCCTGACGGGGTGCCGGTGTTTATCTATGTAGGCCGTATGATTTGGTACAAAAACATTCGTTTAATTTTAGACGCCTGCAAGATTCTGAAAGAGCGTGGCGAGGATTTTCGTTTGCTGATGGTAGGTTTCGGTGCCAACGAGAACGCAATCCAAAAGTATTTTCGCAAACTGGGTCTGGCAGACAAGGTGATCTACACCGGCAAGGTGTTGGATCGGGCGGAAATTCAGGGCTATTACGGCATTTCCGATTTGCTGCTGTTCCCCTCTGTGTTTGACACCAACGGCTTAGTTGTTCGTGAGGCAGCCTCTTGTGCCACCCCCAGCTTATTGGTTGCCGGCAGCTGCGCCGCCGAGGGCGTTACTGACGATCGCAACGGTTTTCTTTGCCTGGAGAGCGCCCACAGCATTGCCGTGCGCCTGCAACAGATCATGCACCATAAAGATTATTTGCACCGCGTGGGCAAGGCCGCCCAGGAGGAGATCTATATCAGCTGGGACGACGCAGTGCGCCGCGCCTACGATCGCTACCATATTGTAATTGACAACTTCAAATCCAGGCAATAAAGGATAATAAAAAAACACCGGCGGTGGGCCTTTCGGTCCGCCGCCGGCTTTTTGCTGCCTTTGGTTATAGGTACTGTAATGAGAGAAGAAAGGGGAAGCCGCAGGTAGCGTCTATCTGCGCCCGAGGGCGTAAACAGTTATTCCAGATCAATTCTGTGGTTCGTGGGTGTGTCCTCCGCCTTCTTGGGCAAAGTCAAGGTCAGCACGCCGTCCTTGTAGCCGCCCTTAATACCCTGGGTATCTACACCGCTTACATCAAAGCTGCGGCTGTACGTACCATAAGAACGCTCGGAGCGAATGTACTTGCCCTTCTTGTCCTTCTCCTCATACTCGGAGTGGCGCTGGGCGTTGACGGTCATCCGATCGCCGTTAATATCTACATGAATGTCTTTCTTATCGAACCCGGGCAGATCCGCTTCCAATTTGTAAGCATCGCCCTCATCGGTAATATCCGTCTTAAAGGCGGACTGGCTGTCGTCACTGAAGAACACCCCAAAGGGGTCCGCAAAAAAGTGGCGCTCAAAGTTATCCATCTCTCTAAAGGGATCATAAGTGGTCATTGCATGATTATTTCTACGATTCAGCATAATTGTTACCTCCAAAATGAAATTCAAACTGTTGCTAACTTTATATGCAGATTCGGTAAGATTAAGTTGCCGACTGCGCTTGGTTGCTACCCATGGGTACCAACTCCTTTCTGATTCTAACGCACGGTTTGCATTGCTCTTCCTTTTGTTCCTCCCTTGGAACAATTCTTACTATAGACCCTATTTATGAATAACGTGTGAACAAAAGATAAACAATTGGCACTCTTTTTGCAAGAGTGCTAATATGTGCCATTTATTACATTTTTCAGTGCTTTAGCCTCTGCGCAGCAGCTTTTTGGCACAGGCAACAGCCTTTTGTTTTACACTTTTGCCGTAGAACAAGCAATACTTGTCCGCCGCTCGCCGGTAGTCTAAATCCCCTTGCCGTTTTTCAAATTCCGCAAAGAACGCAGCCCGTGCTTTCGGCTCCGCAGCGGAATGCACCGCGCTGGGGTTCCCGGCTAAAGCCGACTCCAACGGTTCTGCTTTCAGCACCAGGTCCGGTCGGATCTGCGCCAAAGCTTGTTCCCCGGCGGCGCTGTGTACCAACACCAGTGAGGTGCCCTTATCGTCAAACATGGTAGGGTCCGCATTTTGAATTCCCCAAAAGTCCGCTAAGGTCAGGTCCGACACACGGCTTGCGCCCTTGGCCGGGCAATGATAGCAGGACGGGCGCAGGATCACATCGGACAGGAACAGCCGCATATACGGGTCCTGCCTGTACGGATGCGCCGTACCATTCAGTTGCACGGAATACTGCTGCCAGCCGGTGGATTTGTCCCGAAAAGACAAGGGCAGCTGCGCACCGATGGCCTTGGCATAAGCCTGCCATACCGCTTCCGACGGCACGCCGTGGCAGATCACATCTACCGTCAGTAATCCCGGCTTTGGTCCGCCTAAATAGCCCAGCAGCCCTTGCACCTGGCAGCCGGTGCCGGAGAACAGCACTTTCCTGCCCTGTTCCAAATCCAGTCGCACTTTAGTGAAGCAATCCCTCATCCGGCTTTGCACATATTTGCTGCCCATCAGTCGGGGCAGATCCTCTGTATGCGTTATGCGCAGATGGCGCACCGTCAGATCCGGCTCCATGGCCGCACCGTAGACCGTGCCGCCCTGCTCCAGCACTTTCTCCGCCAAAAGGGAGAACACGCCACCGGAGGAACTTTGCGCCCGCTGTCGGTCTTGCCGAGAAATGGCGGCGTAGCAAAGGGATTCCTTTTCCTCCACCGGCAACGGCTTTTGCGCCGGGCAAACCCGGTTGCAGCGGTCACAATTTATACAAGCCGCTTCATCTGCCACAGGGTAGAAAAAGCCCTCCTTGTCCCGCTCCATACGCAAACAGCTCTTGGGGCATGCTGCCACGCAAGCGGTACAGCCGGTGCAGCGCACTTTCGGCGTTTTCAGCAACCGGACCACCTCCGCAGCACAGGCACCTTGCCCTTAGTCAAACGGTTTAGTAAACCGGCAAAATAGGCGAATTCATCTGTTTTTCGATATGCGATCAGGAACACGCCATTGGGCAGCACGGCACACACAAGCAGCCGTAAAATCATCGTCACGATCAGCGACGGCAGCGTGATAAAGTGGCAAATGCCAATACACGCGCCGCAGCAGACTGCCGCCAGCGCCACATAGCGTAGGGTGCGACCCACATAGGGTTTCCAACTGCAATGGAACACCACGGTAAACAAATTATGGGTCAGCCAGGGCATACCCACCACCAACATGGCAATGATGGTGGAGATTAAAATGCCGTAAAGCCCCCAAAACTGCACCAAAATCAGGTTCACCACCAGGTTCACCAGGGAGCAGATCAGCGGGCGCCAGCGGTCCTCGTGCCACATACCCGCTGCGTCCTTGTACAAATTCAGTAGATTATTGATCTGGCGAATGATAAAATACGCGCAGAGGATCACCACCATACCGTAGGGCAGCAAGTTGTCCTTGCCCACCCAAAGGGTCATAAACGGCTGATATAGACAGGCAAAACAGCAAATGCAAAAAGCCGACAACCAGGACAGCAGAAAAGTAAATTTCCGCAGGTCCTTATAGTTTTTCTCCTCGCTCTCGGTTACCAAGCTGTTACCGATCCCCGCTAAGCTGGAACTGGTGATCAGGGTAACAAAACCGAAAATGGTATTCATTACAAAAAAGTAGTTTTGGTACTTGGCAAGAGCCGTTAGACCTAAAAAAGCCGAAATCACCAGCGTGTCCGCAGAATCGTAAACTACGCTGCCGATCTTTGAAGTAAACAGATCTTTAATCCGCTTATTGATGATCTGCACTTCTGCCTTTGGCAGTTTGCCCATTGCCTTGTACCGGGGATATAACTTGTCCACCACAATAGCGGTTACAATATTGCTCACCACACCGGACAGCAGCGCCACAATGATAAAAGCATAATAGTCCCGCATAAAGTACAGCACCGCCAACTGCGCGCCGTATTTCACCGTGTTGATAACATAGCCGATCTTGTCGCCAATATCATTACGCTGGTGGGCAAAGAGCAGGCAGTTTTTATACGCAAACAGCCAATAACTAACCACCGTGGTCAGCAAATTGATCAGGTAGAGAACATAAAGATTTACATTCGGCGGCAGGTCTTTCTTCACCAGCATGGGCAGCGCCGGAATAATCACCAAACCGGCTACTAAGATCACGGCTCCCACAATACGGTAATAAATCTTATAGAGTCGCATAAGAGCGCAAATGCGGGTGGTATCCTGCTGAGCAATGGGCTTATACATACTAAAGGTCATAGCCGAGCCGACGCCCAGTTCCGCCAAATTCAGCACGGACAAAATGGAGGTAAACAGACTGTTCAACCCCACATACTCCATACCCAGCCAATAAATCATGGCCGTGCGCATTAAGAACGGAATGATTAAGTTGTAAATTCGCGTTATCGTGCCAAAAAACAAATTCCGCGCCGCGTTTTTCGTTCTGCTGTCGTTACTCATGAATCTCCAAAGCGTTCTTCAAATAATCCAGTGCAAATTGCCGCTCCCGCTCCAAAGCCGCCGGAACAGAAGCATAGTCTTTATAAAAAATGTGGTCCGGGTCCTCCTGCACGGAGCCGCGGCACCAGTCGCCAATGCCAAGGCTGCCAAAAAGAGTATCCAGCCTACTCCCCATGTCTAAGTTGTTGTCTTCTCTTGTAAAGCTGCGAAACGGCTTGCCAAAGAGTATAGAAAACACACTGCCGTGGAACGAATCCGTCAGCACCAGCTGACTGTGATGCACCAGCCAAATAAATTCGTCCGGCGTGGTCATATAGTGCGCCAGATTTTGAGGCTTATCCACCCATTCGCTATCTAAAGCGACCCATTGCAAATCGTACTTATCTGCAATGTTTTGAATAAACGCTTGCCGTTCTGTAGAAAGCGCACCTAAGAAATAAGTCAATAAAAATTGCTTTTTCACCATATAGTTCGGCTTCTTTTCCAGTGCCGTCCACGCCTGTTCTGTCAGCAACATCGTCGGATCCAGCACCACAGGGACAGATCGACCGGTTAGATTCTGTATGATTTGTGCGCCCTGTTTTTCTCGAACAGAAATAGATTTAAGTGCAGATAATTCTTGTATATACTTGTCCTCTAACTCTTTTGGGATTTGATCTATACCAATGCTGGCTGCATAGGCAATCCGCTTTTGCGGTTCAGCGAATGTGCCAAAATAAAAGTCCAGCGCTTCACGCACAAACCAAAAATCGGGGTTCCAAATTTGATCGGAGCCAAGCACCACATAATCGCAATCGCCCGCCCGATGGTAATCCTGCCATTGCAAATGGCGTTTATCCCATTTCTTAAACCGTCGAAAACGACGCAGCATATAGCCATCCCGCAATCCAAAAATGCGCTTTACTTCCTGTTTGATCCAATGTTTTATTGAAAAGGACACTTGAAGCGGATCATTAAAGGTCACCGTATCAAAGCCAAGATTGCACAAAACAGAATCCAGCGCATAATTCTGCAAGCGGTTGCCATAATTGGCCTGGCCAACAATTGTGGCAATTCCTATTTTGCTTTTTTTCTCATTTTTCATCCGATATTAATCCTTAATGCAGATTTTTCCGTAAAAATTTGTTGCATCCATAAAATGATTCCATACAGTGTGTGGAATAGATGATATCAGGTACATCATCCGCAATACGCATATCCGTCTTCCAGCCATTTGAATAAACAATGCGATAAAGCATTCCGGTTACATCTGTATGATACTCGGCTGCACAAGAAACCAACTCCGCTATCATCGTCGAATCAATCCAATCATCCGAATCAACAAAACTAATATATTGTCCCACCGCATTATCAAGACCGACATTTCTAGCAGACGCAACGCCGCCGTTCTCTTTATGGATCACACGAATGCGGCTGTCTTTCTCCGCCCAGGCGTCACACATGGCCGGGCAGTTATCCGATAAGTTGTCGTCTACTAAGATGATCTCCAATTTTTGATAAGTTTAATTCACAATGCGCTGCACGCACCGATCCAAATACTGCTCCACTTTATAAACCGGCACGATCACCGAGATCAGGGGCGCTTCATTCATATTCAACCTCATTTGTAACAATAACCTTTCTTCTGATACCTTTATCATTTAGAGGATTTGCTCGGCTTAATTCCAAACATAAATGCCATAGCCGGAATATGCGACAAAGCCGCATTAATCAAGCTAAAGAGCAAAATACAAGCAATCACCATCACCACAACATTCGTCCATTGCAATAGTAGTGCATTTTTAATATGAATACCCAATATGCGCAGTACATACGGATCTACTACTGCATAAAATCTTTGGTGCGCTACAAAATAAATCATAGAATTCTTACCAACGTATGCAATCCACCGCACATTTATCCGATAGGATAACAGCACCACTGCCGCTATACCACTACAAGCCGACAGCAACATCAAAAATGGATTTCCATAGCTGTTGCGAAACATATCCACCTGCACACCGGTAAGATGATAATTCAAATATCCCAAACCTATATTTGCTAAGAAAAGCGTAATAAACAAAAGCCAGTATGCCCAACCGCCATGCAGTAATTTAGCTTCGATATCAGCTCTGTAATAACGATAATTGTACCCCAATGCAAAGAAAGGCAGTGCCATCATTGCCGCATCTGCATTTATCCAAAAATTACAAAGCCCGCGCCGGTAAAAAAACAAATAGCAGATCGAAAAAAGTAACAACGCAAAGAACATAAACAACGCTTTGTTATTTTTGACCCATCGCAAAAATATGTATGCCATCACCTGCACGCACAATAAGGCGCTCAAAAACCATATCGTATCTTTTCTTCCCATGGTCAGATATGTATATATATCTTTGCCAATATTGACACTTTGTCCGCGTACGATCTGCGCAAGCAGTTTGAACAAAACAAAATAGAAAAACGCCCAACAATAGTAAGGCACGATCATTCGCTTTGCTTCATCACCTAAGAAACGCTTGATCGGTTTATCGCCATTAAAAACAACGCCGGACAAAAAGAAAAATAAAGGAATGTGGAAAGTGTATATTTCCGCTCTCAATGTATCCGGGATATTGAAATGTCCTAAAAACACAAGAATGATACCAATACCCTTAGCTATATCCACCCATTTCCACTGCTCACTCTTCATAAACAGTATTTCCTTTTCTATTACATAACGCAGCCTGTATTGCTTTCACGATTTCCGGGTCCGTCTGCATACTGAACTTGCGGGCAAACATGGCCGGAGATTGCATAATCTCATCATAGTCTGCCATGCGAAACACATACGGATTGCCCCGCTCCCAGTCAATCAAGCGTGCACAAGCCATTTGGTCGTTATTGCAATTTGGCATATACAAGTTGGAAGCAAAAGGTGAATTTACCAGCATAGTCTGCACAAGCAATTCATCACCACAATAGCAATAAGAAAAGCGGCGCTGTATTTCATCTGTATGTGCCGTAATGTATTTAGCAAACGCCCCGGTAATACTAAACCAGTTGGTGCCTTTTTGTACAACCAAATTCTGACCTTTTAGTCGATCCACCCGAAACAATACTTGCAACCGAAACGCAATTTGCGCCAGCACCTTTGTAAATTCGTTTCGCTTTTTGCGAAACAGATGGTAGTACCGAATGCGGGTGGCAAAAGCCGGATCCGGCTCATTTTTTGAAAAGTGAACAAACTCCTTACCTTCATTTTGTTCAAAAAAGGCATGTATCTCATCATTGGATTTGATGGGCAGGTCCACGCCGGAGATCAAATGGTAATAGGCATAGGGCTGCGCCGGATCCTCCCCTGCCACTGCTGTTTGTAGAAGGAGCAGCTCTGTATTTACTAACGAAAAATCGCCCCAGGTCGCGGATATTCGGTGCGGCGTAAACCGCAACTTGGAATACTGTGTCAGCGCCTGAAATGACTTAAAATTGAAGTCCCTGACCTTAGCATCTATATGAACATAAATATCATTTCGCGGATCATCCAAAAGCCGCACCAAGATCTCCAGCAGGTCAAATTCATTGTGCGCGATAATCATATATGCATGTTTTTCCATACAGTCACCTACTTTTTAGGCACAGCCTTGCGATAGAGTTTGGCCGACAGGGTCAGCAACAGCATTTTTGCCTTGTCTCTCGCTCCATATAAGGAGGAGCGCCACACCGTCCATTTGTACTTTAAGATCTCCGCCCGCAGACCGGGATAATACTCCAGACACTGCCCGCTGCTAAGCATATTGTTCATCACGATCATAGCGGAATTTAGATAGCCTTTCAGGCAATAGGGCCGAACTTGCCCATCGGTCTGCTCACCCATGATCTGCTTTTTCACTTCAATAATAGAGAACGCCGACGGCCGGAACACAGAATTGGTCACAGACGCCAGGTTCACCCGATAAACATAGTAAGTGCCGGTCATATAAACCATCTTCGGCTTCTTTTGGATCACACAGTAATTGAATAAAATATCCTCGGAATATCCGGGGCGAAAGCGAATACCGTCCAGCACACCGCGCTTATACAATTTGTTCCACACAGCGCCGCTCATCAACCCATCATTCATAATATCAATGACCAGTTTATTGTACTCCGGGCAGTATGTTTGCGAATTGGTACAGATCTCTTGCGTATCGCCGTCCACATGCTCGTAGTAGCCACAGCGCACAACATCTGCGTTCTCCTTAACGGCACAGGACACAAGCGCGGCAGTCATATCCGGCAAAATCCAGTCGTCGCTGTCCACAAACTGTATATAAGCACCGGTTGCCGTGTCCAATCCTGCATTGCGCGCTGACGAAAAGCCGCCGTTTTCCTTATGGATCACCTGCACACGGCCGTCTTTCGCCGCCCAGGCGTCACACATGGCCGGGCAATTGTCCGGTGAGCCGTCGTCTACTAAGATAATCTCTAAATTTTTATAGGTCTGGTCCACAATGCTTTGCACGCAGCGATCCAAATACGGCTCCACTTTATAAATCGGTACGATCACGCTGACTTTTCCGTAATCCATTATGCTCTCCCATTACGCAATTTGTAATACAAATTCCAGGCTTTGATCAGCAGATACAGCTGACCCGGCCTTTGCTGCTGCACAGCACGCACTGCAACCGCTACCTGTCTTGGCAAGACACCGGGAACAGACACCAGCAGTGCCCGCAACTCCTGATTTTGGCAAACTCGGGCACAGGACTGCCGCAGTCCCTTACGATCCAGATCACAGTCCAGCGATGCCTGATTGCGCACCCAAAGTTGCAGCAGATAAACAGCATACATTTGATACTGGGCAAAAAGCGCCCGTTTATCTGTGTCAAAATATGTCCGCAAAATATCCAGCGGAATAAAAATCGTTTCCGTTAAATACGGGTCAAACGCAGCTGTCATAGACTGTGCATTGTTGCGATAATGGTACAAGCAGCCGTCCACATACGCCAGACTCTCTGCTGCCAGCAGACAGGGATAAGTAAACGCGGCGTCCTCGCCGATCTTCACCTCCGGCGTGACCGGGTACAGGCACTGCTCCAGTAGCTCCTTTTTGAACACCTTGGACCAACAGCAGGGGTTGATACCAAAGGAATAATAGGGCGCGTGGTACAGCATGGTGGGATAGATCTCCTGTACCAACTGTGCTTTCGTATAATACGCCCGCTGCAAATGCTGGGTGCTTGGCTCGTTATGGTCCGCAAAGGCATAATAGAACTCGCAAAGAGCCATATCCGGCGCATACTGTGTGATCGCTGCCGCAAAGCGAGCATACATATCCGGCTCGATCCAGTCGTCGCCGTCTACAAAGCCCACATAATCCCCTTTTGCCACCCGCAGACCGGCCTGGCGTGCGGACATCAAGCCGCCGTTGGGCTTATGCACCACCTGCACCCGCGCGTCCCGGCGGGCATAGGCATCGCAAATGGCCGGACAATTATCCGGTGAGCCGTCGTCCACCAGTACAATATCCAGATCCGTATAGGTCTGGGCCAAAATACTGTCCACGCACTGGCGAAGATAGGCTTCCACCTTATATATGGGAACAATTACGCTAATGGTCATAAACGCTCCTTAAAAATGCATCCAAATCAATGAACTGCCTACGCAGGCGTACCAAAAATGTGCGCAGATATAAGCAAAGTAGACAAGCAGCATGGCACCCTGGGTACGCACGCGCAGCACCATTTTCTTCTCGCCTGTGTAAATAAAATTGGGTGGTTGTTTCTTCACAAAATCCGCTTGCTTTTGCATACCCACCATAAAGAGCACAGCGCCCATGATCGGCAGGATCCACCGGGCAAAGCGCAAAAAGATCAAGGAACTGAACAGGCAGCCGATCATGAAAAACGCAGTGGTGGAGCAGTAGCGATAAAAGCGATAGATGGGATCTGTCTCTTTATCCCGCACAAAATAGACAGAGAAGTACCAAATTACAAGCAGCACGATCACCAGTGTAACAACATTGACCAAGAAGCCGGTGTTGGTGTTCAAGCCCGTATCAGCAGTGTGACTCTCGGACTTCTCCGCAAGAGAGGATATAAATTCATTATTGGATTTACCGGACAGAAACTGAATAAACGCACCGCCAACAGCCAGTCCCAATATCATTACAATATTAATAAACTTGCTGCTAAACTTCATGGTCAATAAGGTCAGCAACACCAACGCCACCGGCAAAATCGGCGAGGCATGGAGCAGACACGCCGCCACATAACCAAAAAGGCATAGGATAATGTTGCGCTTTTCTACCAAATGATAATAAGCACAGGCAACAACAATGGCAAAAGCCAGTCCGTTACGAATACCGGACGCCGTGTCATAAAACCAGTAGGTAGACAGGAAAAACAGTGTACCCAGCAGTACATAGCCTTTGCTCACCTGATAGCGCCGAGCTGCCTTGTACATCACCAGGAACATTAAGGCATAAACGATAAACATAGTCACCGCAGCCAAATAGCGGTTGTTTGGAAAAAAGCTGAGAAAATAGAAATAATAGCGGAATGTAATATAGGTCTTCCAGTTGTACCAGTTCAGATTGACGATATAATCCAATCCGGCCTTCCCCTGCTCTCGCAAAATATCCAGCATACCGTAATAGCGATACAGATCGTCCGTTTCATCCGGCACAATATGATAGGCCAAAACCGTCATGGCCACCACAACCGCAACAAACGGGATCCACATATATTCTCTTGGCAAAATCAAAAGCAGCAGCGCATAGCCTGCAACAATGATCACAAACCATGTAAGTGCAGATAATCCTAACATGCAATCCTCTTTTTTCTTTTCTTATTTACGCAAATAAATTTGCTCCAATTTTTTGCACACCCGGGCAATATCAAAGTCCTCGACCACCCGATCGCGGGAAATGGTGTGGCGATCGATACGCAACGCCGCTTCAATTTTTTTTACCCATTCTTCCGGCTGCGCCTCAATAGAGGCAAACTGCAACGCCTCGGTGAGCTTCACTGTAGGCGTAATGGTATCTGACACCACACAGGGCAGCTGTGCCGCCTGCGCTTCGACCAGCGTAAGAGGGAAACCCTCATGAATGGACGGGAACACAAAGCAGTCCATGGCCATCAGCAGCTCTGGTATATCTGTGCGAAAACCTAAGAACTGCACGCTGTCCCGAATACCCAAATCCTGTGCCCGCTGCTCCAGGGCCTCCCGATCCGGGCCGTCACTGACCAGCAGCAAGGTACTGTTCTTATGCGCACGATGAAAAGTGGCAAATACCTTTAACAAATAGCCGTGGTTCTTTACATAATACATCTGGCCGATATGACCCAAAACGATTTGGTCCTCTACGCCTAATGCACGGCGCACGGCAGTGCGCTTTGTGTCGGTCAAACGGTACTTTTCCGTATCAATGCCGTTATTGAGTACCACACCTTTTTTAGCAAAGCCCCGCTTGCCTGCCAAGTATTCGCCCGCTGCCCGGCTACACCCGATAATATCCGTGGCCGTAGCGCTGACCACATGGCGCATTACCGCACGGTACAAATTGGCAACAAGCCTTTTTATGGGCGAATGCCCATATTCCAGCGACTGCGAAAAATGCGCGTGAGCCACCCGCTTAGGGATACCGACCCGCTTTGCTGCCGCAAGCACAATGCCGCTGTAAAAAGGCAGGTGGCAGTGCACAATGTCAAATTGCTCCTTTGCAAACAACGCTTTGTAATAGCGATAGCTGCGCCGGTAAGAAAGCTGATCGTCCGGCTGGTGCAAAATGCGCACACCGGTGGCCGCGATCTCAGGCTCCATGGGACCCGGTTTCTCATATCGCAAACAATAGGTGCAGTCAAATTCTTCTGTATTCAATCCCTGCTGCAACCGCACGGCCACAATATCCGAGCCGCCGTATTGCAAGGGGTCATTTACGATCAATACTTTTTTCTCTTGGTTCATTGCGATGGTTCAAAAATTCTACAAAATCAAAATGCCGTTCAAAACCGTTTAATCCCAGTGCGTCCCTGTTCATATACACCAGCGGATACGGTCGGCCGTAGTCCGGCTTAATATAATGCGCATAGGGCTGGGTGCGATCGCGGTGACTGGTAAGCAGCGCCAGGTTGGCACAAGGCACCCGCTCCAACCGCTCCAGCTGCGCTGCAGACAAGCGCCCCACACGGCGGTAATCTTTCTCATAAATATCATCAATATCGCACACGATCACATAGAGATTATTGGGATCAATGCGCTTTTTACGGGTATTCCACTTTTCCCGACCGGCGGCAAAGGACGGATAATGCACAAAATTTACCCGTATATCGTCCTCCGGAGTACGCCCGCGTATAATGCCCGCAGGGTAATCCACCGTATCGTCCACCCATTCCTGCACATCCTGCGCCAAATAGTAGTCCAGATCGGACAGGAACTTGATAAAGTCTTCATTCTGCATACTGGTATTGATGGTTGGCGAGTAAAACGGCTCGCCCAGTCGACTGTAAATCAAACCGGCCATACAGTTGGGGGTCAAAATGGTATAGTGGGTATTCTCACAGCGGCGGCGAAAATATCGGTTTTCCGCCTTTGTGATTTGACTTAAAATTGCTGAGTTCTTCCAAAAATCAATAATCTTTTGTTTCATTTTCTCATCAACTTTGTGTATATCAGTTTTGAATAGCGTTTGATCCGGCGGATCACCTGCGTGTCTATGGCACAAAACAGGTTTTGCACCGGGGTCGGTCGGTTATATTGCCGAATAATCTCTGGCGTGGTGGGACCGGTCTTTGGCACGCAGCCATACCGGGTAATGTAGTACGCCGGACTGCCGCCGGTATGGTCCGGCATTTGGCGTTTGGAAAAGTGGATATAATTAAATTCGTCCGTGTGCATTGTGCCCTTATCCACATAATCCCGAAACACGTGCCCGTCCTGATAGTAAAAGATCTGGTACTTGTAGTTTTTGCGGCAAATCTCGCTGTTTAGGGTGAAATTCTTACGCCGCCGGGCAATATCCGCAAAATCGTGCCCACTGTATTGGGGAATGCCCAGCAGATCGTATTTCTTCTTCATTCCCGGCAGTTCGTCAAACACAGTGATAAAAGAAGTTGTAAAGGACTTTTTATAATCCTGCCCCACATCGGCCATAAATCGCCGGTTGTTCTCCGGTGTATTCCGATACATCGTCAGATGGCCGAACTGGTACACCTTTTCATAGGCTTCCTTGGGGAAGTAAGCACGCAGATCGCCCAAAATGGTGTCCAGGTCAATATGGCCCCAATAGTCATACCCTGCCAGATCCTCTTCAAATAGATAACCGTAGATGGGCTTGTAATCGCAGAGCTTGTAGGGTCTGGACAGCTCAATGGTAAAGTCAAACTTACTTTGGATTTTGACTTTCATCTGCTCAAAAGTGTAGGAGAAGCACTTAACATTGGGCGGCAGCGGCAGATAAGCAGAAACATCACAGTCTCCGTACAAAAGGAAATCAATATCCGCATTCCGCGCCGCGCTCTTGAGCCACAAGCCAAAATTCGCCGGGAACTTGCCAAAGTACAGGGAAATCAAAGCAACGTTGTTCATCCGCTTTTCCTCCTAATGCGCTTCCACACAGCACCGATCAAATTTAGCAGATGGAAACAGGACGGCAATTTTAAATCGACCACTTCCACTGGCCCGTAAGTGTTGTAAGTGTGAATACCGCTAAACACTTCGCTGCTGTTCGTCCTGATGTCAGAAACGGAGATGGTTTTTATGCAGGTCTCCGCATAACCATCAGCTGTCAAATCATCTATACGGTTAAAATTCAACTTGCCGCCATAGGTCTCACCGCAATCCTGAGAGGGGCGGAGCCACTGATCGTCCTGCTGAAAGCAAGCACCGGCACAACGGGCGGTAGTCAGATCGCGTTTTACCGGATTGGCCGCACAGGGACAAAGCCGACCTGCGCCGTCTTCATAAAACAAATCCAGGCGATCAAAGATGCGGGTATCATCTACCTGCTCACTGAGGTAGAATGTGCCACCGGAAAGCACAAGGCGCGTAGTGTCGGCAAGGGATTCTTGCAGCAGCACTCGTTCCTTCACCCACTGATCCGGGAAAGATACACAGCGCAGCAAAAACAGTTCTTTCTCCGCACTGGATTCCGGCATAATATATAACTCGCCCTCTTTTTCGAACAGGAATGGATAAGACAGGTGTCCGGCGCTCTCGTAAAACACTTGAATTTTGCCACAGCCGTCTTTAGATACGGTGCGATACCCCAGCATGCCCTTACGCTTTAGCCTGTCATATGCCTCAAAAAACAAATAATACTGCCCGTCCCGCTGATACAAAAACGGATCTGCACACCAATAACGGCGGCTGTTTTTTAACACGGTAAACGGTGTTTCCAAATCGTCAAACACCGTATGGCCGTCTGTATTGAACCGAACGGCACAACACCATTCCGGTACGCGCAGTTTATCCAGCATACATTACTCCGATCTGTAAATTTGAGCCAGCTCCATAGCTGCTTCTTTGATATTCCACCCACCGGCGATCAGCGCCGCCGTGGGGCTTTGGCGTGGCGGTTGCGGCTGCAAGGCAGCCTTTGCCCATTCTTCCGGCGACTGGTGCAAAGACAGGGTCTGCACCAGCGGGGTGCAAGCCACCTCCCGGGTGACTGCGTCAGACAGCACCACCGGCAGACCGGCAGCCTGAGCTTCTATCACAGACACCGGCAGACCCTCGCTGAAAGATGGGAAGACAAACACATCGCACCCTTGCAGCAGCTCCGGCACATCCCGCCGCTGGCCGAAATACCGAATTTGCTTTGTGATCTGCAATTTTTCTGCCAAAGCAATCAGCTCCGGCGTAGGCTGCGCGCCGATCAGCCACAACTGCGCGCCCGGCTTTTGCGCCGCGATCTGCGCAAACACGGAAAATAAAAACGGATGATTCTTTTGCTTGACCGTGGCCTGGCCGATATGGCCCACCACAAAAGCGTCTGCCGCCTGTTCCCGCGCGCGCACAGCTTGTCGCACCTCCGGAGAATACGCATAAGCGGCACAGTCAATGGCATTATTCAGCACCCGAAAGGGTCGATTGCCGTACCACATTTTGCCGGCTGCATCGCTGCACGCAAAGCGCGTAGGCACCAAATACTTGGCATATAAGCTGAGCAGCCGATTTCGGCGGCCGTTGCCGGCCAAAGAATACGCAGTGGTGTGGCAATGCACAGCGATTTTATGAATCCCGGCTCGTTTGGCAGCCGGCGCAATAAACACCGCAAAGTGGGGGCAATGGATATGCAACGCCTCCCACGCACCGGCGTGCTCTGCAAAAAAGCGTCCCATTTTGCCGTTGCACAGATCCTGCGGGCAGGGAGCATCCAGCCGATATACCTTACCGCCCAGCGCCTCAACCTCCGCTTGCCGTGTTTGAGGTTTCTCCGCAAAATAGGCAACATCAAATGTAATGTCCGGCGGCATCGCTTTGGCATAGTTCAAAATCACGCTCATCACGCCGTTAGCCACGCCAATATCCGGTATCACCTGTAACACACGCATAACTGCCGACCTCACAAAAGTTCTAACGCTTGATAAATTTCAATCATACGGTGCAGCACCGGCTCCACCGCGTAATCCTGGGCCAGTACCCGCCCGGCAACGCCAAAGGCCGCCGTTCGATCCGGGTCTGTATAGAGTGACCAGATCCGATCCGCCATGGCCCGGCTGTCGTTCAGCGGCACCAAGTAGCCGCTGTCACCGTCCTGCACCAGGTCCCGATTGCCGCGCACATCGGTGGCTACCACCGGATTGCCCAGCGCCATGGCCTCCACCAAGTTGATGGGCAGACCCTCCTGCCGACTGGAGGACACGGACACATCACTAAGCCCCACCAGCTGGCGAATATCCCGCCGGTAGCCCAGCGCCTCCACATGATCTGCCACGCCGATAGATTTGGCATAGTCCAAAAACGGTCGGGCTTCCACATCGGAGCCGGGTAGCAGCAAGCGAAAATGCTTGTCCTTTTCCAGCAGTAATTTTAATGTGTCAAACAACATATTTTGATTTTTCCGGGTGGAAAAATCCGCCGGGTATATTAAAATAAAATCGTCCGGACTGTACCCATACGCCCGGCGCAGAGCCAACTTTTGCTCCCGGGTCACCGGCTGAAAATCGCTAAGATCCACACCCACGCCGTTGACCAGTTCCAGGCGCCCGGCAGCAAACTGCCGTGCCTTAGCGGTATTATAATCCTCGCTGTTAATGGTGATCAGGCAATCCGTATCTTTCGCCAGCGCCTTCTCCACCGGGTAAAACAGCAGCCAATTTTTCCTGGCAGCGCCGTTATAAAAGTGAAAGCCATGGGCGGTGTAGATCACCTTGGTGCCCTGCTTGCGGGCATCCCGGGCAGCCAGCCGAGTCACCACAGCCCCCATAGGCGTGTGACAATGAATGGCGTCGTACCGACCCTCGTCAATGATCTTTTTCAGCACCCGATAGGCTTTCAGATTATCTGCACTGTATGGGCTGCGGCTAAAGGGCACTTCATAAGTGCGAGCAATGCCGCTCAGATCCAAACCGGGTTTGTGGTTGGAATTGTCCTTGAACGCCGCCTCCACCCGGCAGCCCCGGCGCACCAGTTCCCGAATAAAAGGCATGTGAAATTGGCCGATATGGCTACGCACAGTAGCAACAAACAGTACCTTCATTGTGCAAATGACTCCAAATTCTTGCAGATTAGGCGAAACAGCCGCTCGCCGTTGTGCTCGCCCACAAAGGAATTGTGGGGGGTCAATATCACCTGCTCCATATCCCACAAGGGACTGCTCCGGGGCAAGGGTTCTTCTTCAAATACATCCAGCACCGCGCCGGACAGGTGCCCGCTTTGCAGCGCTTCCACCAGCGCCTGCTGATCTGTCACCTTGCCTCGAGCCACATTCACAAACACAGCGCCGGGTTTGATCTTTGCCAGGCGCACGCTGTCAAACAGGCCGGCAGTCTCCGCCGTCAGGGGCATAGCGCAAATCACCAAGTCTGAAGTGGGCAGCAGATCGTCCAGCCGGTGGATAGGCTGCGTTTGGTCAAACTCTGCCGCCGGGTGACCGGAACGATTAACACCCACCGTCTGCACATCAAAGGCCCGCAGCCGCCGAGCAATGGCGCTGCCCACGCTGCCGGTGCCGATAATACAAGCGGTCTTGCCGCTAAGTTCCCGCAAGCCCCGGTGCTTCTCCCACCGGTGCGCTGCTTGATTTTCTGCAAAAAACTTGCTCTCTTTATACAGCTGCAAAATACCGCCCAGCACAAACTCCGCCATAGGCGTGCTATAAACGCCGCCGGCATTATACACGGTAATGCCGTGTGCCCGGCAATAGTCCAGCGGCACCCGATCCAGCCCGGCGGAAGTCACCTGAATACACTTAAGCGCCGGGAAGCGTTCAATGGGCGTAGTCAAAAACAAGCCGCCGCAAATCACTGCTTCAAATCGTCGGGTATCCATATTCACCGCCTGCCGTTCGTCCGGCCAAAAAGTGACGGCATACCCCATCTGCTCCAGCGCCTGCACCTGTTGCTCCCCACACCGCCATGCACCGGTGATCAATAGTTCTTTCATCTCTTCATCACCGTTTCCTGCGCCGGGGCGTCGTCCCGGGCCAAGGTCTCGCCGGTGTTCACATTATCCTCATTCTTCAGCACCTTAAAGGCCGTGACAAAGAGAATGCGCACATCCAGCGCCAGACTCATGTGGTCCACATACCAGCAGTTGAGCTCAATTCGATGGTGCCACTCCACATCCTTACGACCGTGCACCTGTGCCCAGCCGGTAATGCCCGGGCGCACATCAAACATATGTAACTGCGCCGGTGTGTAATCCGCCAACGGCCAAGGATGATAGGTCAGCGGTGGCCGAGGACCGATAAAACTCATATCGCCCTTTAAGATATTCACCAGCTGGGGCAGCTCGTCAATGCTGGTGGCTCGCAGCAGCTTGCCTACTCGGGTCACACGCATATCGTCCGCGCCGCTGTACACGCCGGTGCCTGTGTGCTCCGCGCCTTGGCACATGGAGCGGAATTTATAAATCCAAAAGGTCTTGCCGTGCAGCCCTAAGCGCTGCTGCTTAAAGATGGCCGGGCCTTTGGAATCCAACTTCACCGCCAGCGCCGTGATGGCCAACGGCGGCGAAAGAACGATCAGTGCCAGCAGTGCAGTAACAAAATCCAGCGCTCGTTTTACCCCTCGATACATTCACATACCCTCAACAATTTGTTCTACACAGTCCTGCAGCTTCTTATGCTGCAAGGCAAAAAAATCATCCTCCGCCCGGCTCAGCTGCGCCTCATACTGCCGCAGCTCTGCCACACCGGAAGTAAAGATCCGTTGGATCTCCTTCAAATCGGTCATCTGCGCCGTGTTGCAAAAGGCGCGAGACAGAATACTCATGGACGAACCCAGCCGGTAGTGCTCCGCTACAATATACGCTGCCGGCAATGTGCCGCCGCCCAAACGACCGAATCCGCCGAAACCGAAAGGGATACCCGCCGCTTTGATCTTGGCGCACACCGCGTCCACCGTACCGTCCGCCAAAGGCTGGAACAAAAATTTTTTCCCTTGGGAAATACTCAGGTCATTCAACCCAATATGGATTTCGTCCACCCCGGGCAGTGCCACCACACGGTCGAGGCAATCCACCGCCGCCTGATTTTCCAGCAGCAGGAGCGTCTTGGCGCGACCGTCCACCCAGCGGATGAATTGCTGCACCTGTTCTGCCGACTGCCACATAGGCAGCATAATCACATCCGCACCGGCGGCGATCACCCGGTCGATCTCCTCTTTTGATCCCGGGTGCACCGGATTGACCCGCACCAGCAGCTCCGCCTGATCCAGCACCGGTCGCAACCGGGCCACGTCTTCTACGGTGTGGTGATTTTGCACCGTATCCATACCGCCTTGGCGCTGCGCCTTGCCGATGTATTCCATATCCACAAAAATACGATCCACCCCGGCCGCCTGTGCAATCCGCGCCACCGCCGGATCCTTGGTTATGTAAAACAGTTTAAGCATCTTTTCACCACCGGGTCTGCCGGCGACAGCGCCGGACGAACATCAGACGAACATCATACGGGATATATTATAATATAAATAGAGATATTCGTCAACACACGGCAAAAAGATTGTCTGTTCTCGTGCCCGACAGCATTGCACGGCAAGGCAATCCCTATGACCTATACCTCAGCTTCTATAGCAAGCACCGGATTCAAACAAAAACAAAAAACTGACTCCGCTTGAAAAACGAAATCAGTTTGTTGCTTAAAATTTAATTTTCTACTTCAAGTAGGCTCTTTTTGTGCTGTTTCTTTCACACCTTTTCTGCACATTCCGGCAATTCCACCGGGTCAATCTGCCAAATTTCCTGCGCATATTCTCCGATGGTACGGTCTGCCGAAAAGGCGCCGGCGCTGCACATATTCAGCCAGCATTTGCGGGCGAAGGCCGTAGGTGACCGCAGATAATCGCTGTTTACTTGCAGCTTGGCGTGCACATAGGACCGGAAATCCCCCAGCACATAATACCGATCTGCCACGCCATCCGCCTCCGGCTCTAAAAGGCTGCGTTTCAGATCCGCAAAGCAACCAGTGCCGCCGTCGGACAAGGTGCCGTCTGTCAGAGCGTCCAGGCACTGCCGCAGCAGCGGATCGCTGCGATACAAAGCCTTTGGATCATAGCCCCGGCGCAGGGTGTCCAATTCCTCTACCCGGGCGCCGAAAATATAATTATTCTCTTCCCCGGCGGCCGCCACAATCTCCACATTGGCGCCGTCATAAGTGCCCAAAGTCACTGCACCGTTCAGCATCAACTTCATATTCCCGGTGCCGGAAGCCTCTGTGCCGGCGGTGGAAAGTTGCTCGGACACATCCGCTGCCGGAATGATCCACTCTGCCGCCGTTACGCTGTAATCCGGCACAAACAGCACCTGCAAAAGCGGTGCCGCCTTAGGTGACCGTGCCACATAGTCCCCGACTGCGTGGATCAACTTGATAATGGCCTTGGCGCGGGCATAACCGGGCGCTGCCTTGGCGGCGAACAAAAAGGTGGTAGGGGCAAACTCCGTGATCTCCCCTTGCTCAATCTGAAAAGCCAATGCCAAGATACCCAGGCAATGCAGCAGCTGGCGCTTATACTCGTGCAGGCGCTTGATCTGCACATCCAGCATACGCGCCGGGTCGTAGTGCAGCCCCTGCCGCTCCAGCCACTGCGCCAAACGGCGCTTGTTATCCTTCTTGGTTTCGCAAAAAGCTACCAAAACCTCGCTGTTTTCCGCATAGGGCTTCAGTTTCTCCAGCTGGGACAAGTTGGTGATCCAGTTTTTACTGCCCAGCCGTTGGGTAAGAAGCGCAGACAAAGACGGGTTGCACAGCGCCAAAAACCGCCGCTGGGTAATGCCGTTGGTGCGGTTCAAAATTTTATCCGGATACAGCTGTGCCCAATCCCGCAGCACCCGGTGGCGCAAAATCTCCGTGTGCAAAGCCGCCACGCCGTTCACATAGCGGCATACCCAGCAGGCCAGATCCGCCATATAAATGCGACCGTCCCGCAGCGGGCGCACCCGGTGCCACAGCCGGTCCTCTGCGCCCAGCGCCTGCATTTCGGCACAAAACAAATCGTCCAATTGGCACAGCAGGCGTGCGATCTCCGGCAGTTCCGACGCCAAGAGCGCCAGATCCCAGCTTTCCATCGCCTCCGGCATCACCGTATGATTGGTGTAGCGAAACACCTCATTTGCAACGCCCAGTGCCGCCTCCAAGGTCATACCCTGCTTCAAAAGCAGTCGAATCAGCTCCGGAATGGCCAGCACCGGGTGGGTGTCGTTCAGCTGGATCACTACCGCAGTCCCCAATTTCTCCGGCGCAGAGCCGGGGGTGCGCAAATACCGACGCAGCAGATCTTGCAAGGACGCACTGCATAAAAAATACTGCTGCCGCAGCCGCAGGCGCTTGCCGTCCTCCTTCGTGTCATTTGGGTACAGCACACGGGTCAGGTTCTCTGCCGCCGTGCGACGTGACACCGCCGCTGCATAATCCTGACGGTTAAAAGCGTCAAAATCAAACGGCTCTACGGGCACACTCTCCCACAGCCGCAAAGTAGAAATGTGCGCCGTACCGTAACCGGGGATCGGCAGGTCATAGGGCACTGCCTGCACGGCAAAATCTGCCAATTCCACCGTTACAGTATCCCCGCGGCAGCACACGCTCCAAGGGTCGCCGTATTGCAGGTCATCCTCCACCGTCTCCACCTGAAAACCGTCCCGAATCTGCTGGCGAAACAGTCCGCACCGATAGCGCAAGCCGTAGCCGTCCAGCGGCAAATTCAGCGTGGCGCCGCTGTCCAAAAAACAGGCCGCAAGCCGTCCCAAGCCGCCGTTGCCCAAAGGCGGGTCCGGCACACAGTCCAGCCGGTCGAGCGTGCGGCCGCAAGCGGTAAGCGCCGCCTCCACTTCGCCGGTCAGACCGGTGCAAAGCAGATTGTTGTACACCGCCTTGCCCAACAGATATTCCGCAGAAAAATAATACGCCCGCCGCCCGGCACAATGGGCCTGCAACGAACCTTGCCAAGCCGATTGCAGCCGTGCCAAAACAGCCCGCGCCACCACCGCGTGCAGTTGCGCATCGGTCAGCTCTGCCACCGGGAGTCGGTACAGACTGCGGGAGAGCAGTTCCAAATTCTCTTTCATATCCGACATATATTATTCCTTTCCGCCCGATCTGCAGCGCAAGTATCGGTATATAATTTTGCCAAAATGCCCGGGGTCAGGGCGCCGGGGCGCATACGCCAGCTCCAGTTGTGGGCACCCACCGTTGACGGCGTGTTGATGCGGGCACGGCTGCCCAGTCCCAGCAGATCCTGTGCAGTCAAAATACAGGTGTTGGCCGGGCTTCGCATCGCAGAAAGCATCATCTGCCTCGGTAATTGATTGGGATAACGCACGCCATAGGCAGCGCAAGCCCGGCGTATGTCTTGCCGCGGGGCGGTGGTGCACCAGCCCAGCAGCGTATCGTTATCATGGGTGCCGGTGTAAATCACCGTATTGGGCTTACAAACAGCACCACCACCGCAGTCCCGGGAATCAAAGTCAAATTGCAACACCTGCATACCGGGAAAGCCGCAGTCTGAAAGCAGCGCCCGCACCGTATCGTCCAAAAAGCCCAGGTCCTCCGCCAAAAGCGGCACATCCCCCAACGCCCGATGGAGCGCCGAAAACAGCGACAACCCCGGCCCGGGCAGCCAGCAGCCATCCCGGGCATTCTTTGCCCCGGCAGGCACGGAATAATAAGCGGCAAAGCCACGAAAATGGTCCAGCCGCAGGGCGTCAAACCAGTGCAAAGCGTGCCGCAGCCGCGCTACCCACCAGCGGTACTCTGTGCGGGCGTGGGCGCTCCAGTTATACACCGGGTTGCCCCACAGCTGGCCGGTGGGCGAAAACGCGTCCGGCGGGCACCCGGCCAGCCGAGACGGCGCGCCGGAGGGAGAGAGCATAAACAACGCCGGCGCCGCCCACACATCGGCGCTGCACGCCGCCACATAAATAGGCAGATCGCCAATCAGGTAAACACCCCGGGCATTGGCATAAGCCCGCAGCGCGCGCCACTGATGATCCAAAAAATATTGCAGCATTTTATGGTACAGCACCCGCCGCTCCATCTCCGCTGCCGCCCTCTTCAAAGCCGACGGCTCTCGCTGCCGCAAAGATGACGGCCACAGGAAGAACCGCTTTCCATAGCATTCACTAAGGGCACAAAACAGGGCGTGATCCTCCAGCCAATCGGCCTGACTTTGGCAAAAGCAGTGAAAATCTACCGGTATACGGCGCGCAAAGCGGTCAAACAGCCGATCAAACAGCACATGACGCCCCCGGCGCACAGCCGGATAATCCACCCGGTCATCACCACCGCAGGGCAACAAATCCAAATCCGACGGCTGCAAATACCCGCTTTCCACCAGCAGCTGCGGATCAATATACAGCGCATCGCCTGCAAAGCTGGCGGGGCTTTGGTACGGTGAATTCCCCTGCCCTGCCGGGCACAGGGGCAGCAGCTGCCAGTACCGCTGCCCGGCAGACGACAAATCGTCTACAAAGCGGTAAGCCGCGGCACCCATCGTGCCGATCCCGTAAGGCCCGGGCAAAGAAAACAGCGGCAGCAGCACCCCGGCGCCACGCCGCTGCAACAAGCGGTCAGTCACAGATACAAGCCTCCGTTTCCGGATCAAACAAATGGAGCGCTTCTGTGTTGGGGTACAGCACCGTTTGGTCGTCCTTTTGGAAAGTGACGGTGCCGGGCACCCGGGCAATCACCCGCCGTCCTTGCAGGTCTGCGTACAAATAGGTTTCCGCCCCCATACGCTCCGCCATCTCCACCTGCACCCGAAAGGCCGCAGGCGCCGCTGGATTCAGCTGCGCCGGATCCGTGGACAAATCCTCCGCCCGCAGACCCAGAAGCACATCCCGATCCACATACGCCGGCAGTTTGGCATGGCTTTGCAGCCGATGGGGCAGAGCCACCTCCGTACCCAGTACCTGCAATACAAGGGCGCTCCCTCGTCGCACCAAACGACCGGGCAATATATTCATAGGCGGCGTGCCGATAAACCCGGCCACGAACACATTGCAAGGGTGGGCGTACAACTGTGCGGGCGTGTCTGCCTGCTGAATTTTGCCGTCCAACATAACCACAATTCGGTCTGCCATGGTCATGGCCTCCGTTTGGTCGTGAGTCACATACACAAAGGTGGTACCCAGTTCCCGGTGCAGCTCTGCAATGCGTGCGCGCATTTCCGTACGCAGCTTGGCGTCCAGATTAGACAGGGGCTCGTCCAAAAGGAACACCGCCGGATCCCGCACCATAGCGCGACCCAGCGCCACCCGCTGCCGCTGTCCGCCGGACAGGGCGCGGGGTCGCCGATCCAGATATTCGGTCAGTTCCAGCGCCTGTGCGGCCGTTTGCACCTTGCGATCGATCTCCGCCTTGGGCACCCGCCGCAGTTGCAGGCCAAAGGCCATATTCTTGTACACCGTCATGTGGGGGTACAGAGCGTAGTTTTGGAACACCATGGCAATGTCCCGATCCTTGGGCGGCAGATCGTTCACGATCCGATCGCCGATCTTCAAGGTGCCGCCGCTGATGTCCTCTAACCCGGCAATCATACGCAGGGTGGTGGACTTGCCGCAACCGGAAGGCCCTACTAAAATCAAAAATTCCCGATCCCGGATTTCCAAATTCAGGTCCGGTATGACAGTCACGCCGTCCTCATAAGTTTTTTTAATATGCTCAAGCGAGATAGACGCCACTCGGGCACACTCCTTTCCGCAGCTGCCGTTTAGCCCTTAACTGCACCGGCTACCACGCCTTTGATAATATATTTTTGGCAAAACAGATAAAAGACCACAATGGGGATCATCGCCAGCACCAGCATAGCCATCAGCCCACCGTAATCTGTGGAGCCGTAGGCACCCTGCATGGCAATTTGGATCGCCACCGGCACCGTCTTTTTCTCCGTGCCCAGCACCAGGTACGGCAGCAGATAATCATTCCAAATCCACATGGTATTGAGA
>CAVHPP010000005.1:0-34210 GCA_963638105.1 Agathobacter rectalis | reverse complement strand
GCAACACCACCAAAAAGAAAGTCTGTACCGGGTTGCAGCCGTCAATGGTGGCCGCCTCCTCCAGCTCCCGGGGAATGCCTCGGATAAAACCGCACAGCATAAACACCGACAGCCCGGCGCCAAAGCCCAGATAAATAAACGGCATACCGAGAACGGTATTCAGCTTTGCCCGCCCCACCAAATAGGTCATGGTGTACATCACCATTTGAAACGGCACGATCATACTAAAGACAAACAGGTAGTACATGCCCTTGCTCAGCGCCGTACGCACCCGCATCAGATACCAGGCAGCCATGGAGGTGCAAAGGACGATCAGCCCCACAGACACAACGGTGATCAGCAGCGACCGGCCAAAAGCGGCAAAAAAGCCCCCGGCAGACAAGCCGCTGATATAGTTTTCCAGCGCCACAAAGGTCTCTTTATTGGGCAGCGCAAACGGGTCACCGGAGATATAAAATCGGGACTTAAAGGAATTTTGCACCACCAAAAAGAGAGGCACCAGGGTCAGCGCCGCCAGCAGCACCAGTAGGAGCGTTTCCGCGGCGCTTTGGGGCGCTTTCTGCTTTTGTCTTTTTCTCATATGTCGTTGGCCTCCCGCCGTCCGGTAACGCGCAGCTGCAAAAAGGCAAGCAACGCCACGATGATAAAGAACACAACCGCCTTGGCTTGACCCACTCCCTGCCAGCCGCTGCGGCCGTAAAAGGTATTATAAATATTCAGCGCCAACAGCTCCGTCTTTTGCTCCGGGGCTCCGCCGGTGAGCGCCAGATTTTGGTCAAACATCTTAAAAGTGTTTGTAAGGGTCAGAAACGTGCAAATGGTCACCGAGGGCATCACCAGCGGCAGCTTGATGCGAAACAGAGTCTGCGTCCGGGACGCACCGTCAATGGCCGCCGCCTCCAAAAGATCATCCGGCACATTTTGCAGCGCCGCAATATAGATCACCATCATATAGCCGATCAGCTGCCAGTTGGTCAGCGCCACCAGCCCCCAAAAGCCGTAGGCGGGCTGATAGGTAATATCCACCCCCGCCCAGGCCAACACGCCGTTAATGAGCAAATTCCAAATATATCCCAGCACAATCCCGCCGATCAAATTAGGCATAAAGAACACACCGCGAAAGAAATTGGTGCCCCGCAGCCCGCGGGTAAGAAGCAGCGCCAAGGCAAAGGCAAGCACATTCACTGTGATGATACTCACGCCGGAGAACAGCGCCGTAAACCACAGGGCGTGGAGAAAGCCGCTGTCTGCCGTAAAGGCCTGCACGTAGTTTTGCAGTCCTACCCACGCGGCGTCCGTCACCGTCCGGAACCGGGTAAAGGAAAGCCCTACCCCCAGTACAAAGGGCGCCGCAAAGGCAAAGAGAAAGGCCACCGCCGTGGGCAGTAAAAACAGCCAGCCGTATTTTTTCAAATTTTTCTGCATACCGTCGTTCCTTTAGGCAGAGGCAGCCGCTTCGCTTTTCCAGTCCGCCACGGTATCTTCCTGCACCTGCGCCCATGTTTTTCTGCCCTGGGCATAGCTCAGCAGTGCGGAGCCAAAATGCTGCTTAAAGGTCTGAGACGGGAACACGGTAAAGTCCCAGGGAATGCTGTAAACGCCCTGCTTGTTCATCCAAAGCTGCACCTGCACCGCCAGCGGATCCTCCGGCACATCTTCCGCGGAGAAGGTGTCAAAGGGTGCAATAAAGCCCAGTTCGTCCGTTACGAATTTTTTGCCTGTATCGGAGGAATACAGCCAGTAAACAAAATCGGCTGCCGCCTTTTGCTGCGCCTCCGTTGCCTTGGCGTTGATGGCATAGAAATTCTCCGTGCCCACGCACAAGCCTTGGTTTTCCTCGCCGTCTGCGCCGATATAAATAGGCAGGAACTTGATTTTGTCTGCCTGCACTTTGTTGCCGGTGACACCGGCGATCTGTTCCCATGCCCAGTTACCGTTTTGTACCATGGCGCACTTTTCCAGCGCAAACTCCGCCATGGAGTCCGTCACCGTTTTGGTGCCGCACTTTTTCGCCTCCACCGTGCTGTCCGTTAAATACAGGTCAAAAATGTTCTTAAAATTGTCACCGAAGGAGAAAGTGATCTCCTTGGTGGCGTCCGTAGACAGGTCCACCTTATTCTGCTTAAATTCATAATAGATGGGCACATTCATCAGATGGGTCTGCCAGCGCCAGTCCTCGCCGCTTTTCAGTGAGGTAGCGGCAAACACACCTTCAATGCCCAGCTCCGTCTTGTGTTTTTGCATATCGTCCGCCACAGACTTCAGCGCGGCAAAGGAACGCACCTCATCCATGGATTTATACTTACTGTCCCGATCCTTCAGTGCAAAATACTTGTCCGTGATCGCTTCATTATAGATGATCCCGTAGCCCTCCACCACATAGGGAATGCCGTACACCTTGCCGTCGCTGGTGACCGCCAGGGATTTGTCCGTTAAGTGCTCGTACAGCTTGGTATCGGACAAATCGGCGCAATAAGACGCCCAGTTGGCATAGCCCTTTGGACCGTTGATCTGAAACAGCGTGGGCGCCTCCGCTGTGGCCATCTTGGCCGTCAGGGTGGACTCGTACTGGTTATTGGCCGCCGTCTCTACAATCACATTCACGCCGGTTTCTTTCTTGTAGGCTTTGGCAATCTTTTCATACACCCCGGCCACCTCCGGCTTAAAGTTCAGGTAGCGCAGGGTCACTTGGCTCTTGGCCGCGTCCGTAGCGTTGGTAGTGCCGTCGTCCGTTTGCTTGCCACAGGCGGCAAACAGCCCGCCGGTAGACAGCAGCAGCACCCCACACAGCAGCAAAGAAAGCCATTTTTTCATCCTTTTCATTTTGAAAACCTCCGTTCGCTTTGTTGTTTATAGTGTGTGCCGCCTGTCAGACGATATACAAAAAGAAAAGCGACTGCAACCGGCATAGCCGATCACAGTCGCTGAAACGAATAGAATTTTAATTTATTTTTTATCCTGCGCCATGGCTTTTAAGTCGTGGCGTTTTTCCGCAAAATAGGCTCTCGTCTCCTTGCCCACCACCCCGGACAGGGCAAACAGGGCAACCAGGTTGGGGAATGCCATCAGGCCGTTACAAATATCCGCAATGTTCCACACAGCCGCCACGGTCAGGTACGGGCCGATGAACACGGCAAGAATGTACACATAGCGGTACACCTTGGTGAACTTTTGGGAGCCTACCAGGTACTCCAGGCAGCGCTCGGAGTAGTAATTCCAGCCCAAAATGGTGGTAAAGGCAAAGAACGCCAGGCACACCATCAGCACAAAGGCAGAGAACCGACCGTTCCAGGGCAGACCCGTCTGCCAAGCACGGCTGGTGATCTTTACGCCCTCTACGGAACCGGCCACAAAAGCGTTTTGGGCACCGGTAACCACAATGGACAGACCGGTGAGGGTACAGATCACAATGGTATCAATAAAGGTACCGGTCATAGTCACCAAACCCTGGCGCACCGTGTCCTTGGTTTTGGCGGCAGCAGCAGCAATCGGTGCAGAGCCAAGACCCGCCTCGTTGGAGAAAATGCCGCGGCCGATACCCTTTTGCATAGCCATCTTAATGGTTACGCCGGTGGCAGCACCCAGGGCAGCCTTCGGATCAAAGGCACTCTGGAAGATCAGCTTCACCGCAGCGGGAATGGCGGTAATGTGACCCAGCACGATAATCAGGGCAAACGCCACATAAGTGATGGCCATAAAGGGCACAATCACCTCAGAAACCTTGGCAATGCGCTGAATACCACCCAGCACTACCAGTGCCACACAAAGGGTGACCACCAGGCCGCCGATCACGGTGGCCCAAGTGTAATCATTGCCAAGCAGCGTAAACGCCACATGGGCAGATTCCGGATCAAAGAAATCCTGCACTGCCGTTGCAATACCGTTAATCTGGGTAAAGGTGCCGATACCAAAGAGACCGACACAAATACCAAACACGGCAAACAGCTTGGCCAGCCACTTCCACTTGGAACCCAGGCCCTTTTCTATGTAGTAGAACGGCCCGCCCAGATAATGGCCGTCGTCCTTCTTCTCTCTGTACTTAATGGCCAAAAAGCCCTCGCTGTACTTGGTGGCCATACCGAAGAAGGCGGCCAACAACATCCAAAGCAGTGCACCGGGACCGCCCAGGCAAATGGCCGTAGCCACGCCTACGATATTGCCGGTACCAATGGTGGCGGACAGCGCCGTGCACAGCGCGCCGAAGGAAGTAACCTCTCCCTCGCCGTTGTCCTCATTCTTAACCATAAACTTCAGTGCCTTGCCCAGGTGCCGCACCTGTACAAAGCCGGTCCGCACCGTCAGCCACACGCCGGCGGCTAAAATCAAAATGATCAGCGGCCAGCCCCATACGGCGTCCTGTACCTTACCGATGATGTCATCCACGGACATTGCAAGTGTAATTGTCTGCATTGTTTCACCCTTTCTGCAAATAAAAAAAACTGATACAAGTTTACCACAAACCGGGCGACCATTCAATGTGCAAACTGCAAAAAAAGAAGCGGATATGTATTTTTATACATATCCGCCATAGGTTTGGCTGTTCATCAAAGAATTCTTGGTTAAAATTACAGACTGTTTTGCAGTTTGGCAGCGGTCAGCGTGTTCTCCAACAGCATGGAGATGGTCATGGGACCCACGCCGCCGGGCACCGGGGTAATGGCGCCACACACCTGGGAAACACCGTCAAAATCCACATCGCCGCACAGCTTGCCGTTCTCATCCCTGTCCATACCCACATCAATGACCACCGCGCCTGGCTTTACCATATCTGCTGTAACGAACTTGGGGCGACCCACTGCCGCCACCAACACATCCGCCTGCCTGGTCAGTTCTGCCAAATTCTGTGTCTTGGAATGGGCAATGGTCACTGTGGCATTCTCGTGCAGCAGCAGCATAGCCATGGGCTTGCCCACAATGTTGCTGCGCCCCAGCACCACCGCCCGCTTGCCGGTCAGGTCCGTGCCGGTGGAACGGATCAGTTCCATCACCCCGGCAGGGGTGCAGGGCAAAAAACGGTAGTCGCCAATCATAATAGCGCCCACATTCTCCGGGTGGAAGGCGTCTACATCCTTGGTCGGGTCAATGCGTGCGATCACCTCTTTGTCGCTGAGGTGCGGCGGCAAAGGCAGCTGGCAAAGAATGCCGTTTATCTCCTTTTTCGCGTTTAATTCGTCTACCAGTGCATTCAGCTGCGCCTGGGTGGTGTCTGCGGGCAGCGTGTATTTTTCACTGTAAAAGCCCACCTCGGCGCAAGCTTTTTCCTTGTTGCGCACATACACCTGGGATGCCGGATCCTCGCCTACCAAGATAACTGCCAGCCCCGGGGTCACGCCCTGTTCTTTTAATGCAAGGGTCTCCTGTGCCACCCGCGCCCGCACGGCGCGCGACACGGCCTTGCCGTCAATGATCTGTGCCATTTTTCTCCTCGTTTACTCCTTTATTCTTTGTTTTGCTGCGCTTGGCCGCCTGGGCAGCACGGCGCTCCTCCTTGGTGGGGCGGGGTGGCAGCTCCTCTACCGGCACCACCCGCAGGCGCTGGGGCAGACGGCCCTGCTTCTTCTTCACCATCACCACAATAAAGTATACCAGTGCCACAACGGCGATCACCGCCGACAGCACCTGGCTGACCCGAATACTGGTGGAGCCGATGTACAGGCTGTCTGTACGCATACCCTCTACCACCATACGCTCCACGCCGTACCAAATGCCGTATAGCACAAAGATCTCGCCCTTAAAGCTGCGGCGCTTATGCACAATGTAATTGAGAATGAGAAAGCCCAAAATACACCACAGACTCTCATACAGGAAGGTGGGGTGCACCGGCACCTCCGGTTCCACGGTCACACCCTTAGCGGCCAGGTCCGCAGAGGAAGCGGCCAGCGTATCTCTGATCTTTACGCTCCACATTCTAAAGAGCGCCGTGTCCGTATTGGTGCCAAAGGCCTCTTGGTTAAAGAAATTACCCCAGCGGCCGATACCCTGGCCGATAAGCAAGCCCAAGGCACCCAGATCCAGCAGATTGCGAAAGTCAATCTTGCCTACTTTGCAGCCGATAGCGGCGCCGATCAGGGCTCCGATAATACCGCCGTAAATGGCAAGCCCGCCGTTCCAAATTTGCACGATCTCTGCCGGGTGAGCGCTGTAATAGCTCCACTCAAAAATCACATAATATGCCCGAGCGCAGACGATACCGAAGACCGTGCCCCAAATGAGCACATCCGTCATCCCGTCCAGGCTCATACGCCACTTGTATGCCATACGGCCGCCGTACAGCACTGCCAGCATAAAGCCAAAGGCGATAATGATACCGTAAAAATGAATATCATAACTGCCGATGCTGAACGCCACAGAGGGCAGATCAAAGTCAATCCCCAGCCCGGGGAAATACACGCGGGTAAAATTACTCATGCTGATCCTCCTCTGCTTTTACAACGGACAGGGCGCTGTACTGCGGGTTCATTACCTGCTGCAAGCGGGCCTCAATCTTCTCCTTGGTAATGGCCTTGTAGCGATTCGTCACATCAAAGACGGAAAAGCCGTTAAAATGGGCGTCTATCATACTGTTGGCCACACTGTCAATATCGTTATAAGACATCACTTCCCGACCATAGGACTTGCGCAGGGCTGCCTGATACAAATCCTCCGGGATCCCTTCCCGGCGCAGGCGTTCTACCTCTGCCTGAATGGCGGCAGCCACCTGCCGGGGGTCCGTACTCTCGCCGTCAAAGATAATGGCTTCATACCCATAGCCGTGAAAATATTCCTTAGAGAATTCGCCGCTGATCAAGCCCCGGTCAAACAAATCTTTATAAAGGGGCGAGGAGTCACCGGCCATAATCTCCAGCAGCAAATTGGTAAGAATAATGGTCTCCATATCCTGCTCCGGCTTGGTGCAGGCTTCTTTATAACCAAAGGAGAACACCGGAATGGAGGTAGCCAAATGACACACCTGATAGTCCTGCACAATCTCTCGCGGTTCCGGCAGAAACGCCCGCTCTACCGTCACATCGGCTGTGGGTTTTAAGCACCGATCACAAACGGCCAGCACCTGCTCCGGTGTCACATTGCCCACCACCGCCAGTGCCATATTGTGCAGGTTATAAAAAGTATTGTAGCAGTCATACAGCAGCTTGTCCGTAATGTGGGAGATGGACTCCACCGTCCCGGCAATATCAATGCGCACCGGGTGGTTCTTATACAGGCAGCGCAGCAGGTTAAAGGTACTCATCCAGCCGGGTACATCATAGTACATGGTGATCTCCTGGCCGATAATCCCCTGCTCCTTCTCCACCGTTTGAGGCGTAAAGTACGGGTGCTGCACAAAGTCCAGCAAAATCTCCAGCGACTGGTCGAAGCGGTCGCTGCACTGGAACAAATAGCAGGTCTTGTCAAAGGAAGTATACGCATTGGCAGACGCACCGGTGGCCGCAAAGCGCTGAAAAGCGTCCAACTCCTCAGACTCAAACAGCTTGTGCTCCAAAAAGTGCGCAATTCCTTCCGGTACCTGGGTGTATTCGGCAGCGTCCGAGCGCTTAAAGCGATTGTCAATGGAGCCATACTTGGTACCGATCACCGCATAAGCAGAGCGGTAATGGGCCTTAGGCATCACAAATATTTTCAGTCCCGTAGGGTGGTCGATCTCATAATAGCGCTCGTCCAGAATGGGAGAAACCTGTTCTTTCACTGTGCCTGCACCTCCTCTTTCTCTGCCACTAAGCGGTAAACGGTATCCAGTGACAACCGACCGGCACATTCTTGCAACTGCTCCACGGTCACGCTCCGGGTCTCCTCTGCCACCTGGGCAGGGGTACGGAACGCATCGTCCAGCAGCCGGGCGGCATACCAGTTTTCCAGACCGTTGGGGGTGTCTGCCACGCCGTCCAGCGCGTCGATCATGGCAATGCGGGAGCTTTCCAGCTCGGCCTTGCAGTCACCGTCCCGAATCATCTCCAGCTGATGCAGGATCTCGGCCACAGCCTTGTCCATATTCTCCTCCTCACAGCCGCACTGAATAAAAATGAGGCTGTTTTGGCGGGCAAAGCGAGCAGAGCAGTAGTAACAAAGGCTCATCTTCTCCCGCACATTCATAAAGAGTTTGGAGTACGGGCCGCCGCCGAACACATCGCAAAAGCTGCGCATAGCCGGTGCCAACGGATCATCCGGGCGCATATCCACACGAAAGCCCAGCACCAGCTTGCCCTGACGAATTTTCTCGCTCTCCCGCACATCTTTCACCTGTTCGCACCGGGCCACGAAACGGGGAGTGGGCATGGGCTGATACGCCCGCTCCACGCCCTCTAACCGACGGCGCAGCGCCGCACAGGCCGCCTCCGGGTCCGTGCTGCCAACCACAGTTACCAGCATTTTGCTCTCTCGCAGCATGCGGTGCCAAGCGGCGGTTACGCTCTCCGGCGTGGCAGCCAACAAAGTCTCTTTGGTGCCTTTGGGATTAATCCGGTACGGATCGCCGGCAAACATAATCTGCTGCATTTGCATTACAGCGTAAAGGCGTTTTTCGTTCTCCTCGGCAGCCAGCTTCTCCAGCAGTACCCGACGCTCCGTCTCAATATCCGCCGGGGAGAACAGGCCGTCCTCCCCTAAAAGCGGGTCAAACAGCAAATTCATCAGCAGTTCCAGTCCTGCCTCGGCGATCTTCTCATCATCCAGGGCGAAGCGATCGTCCAGTGTGGTGATGCCCATTTTCAAAATCTGGCAGCCGCCGGACTTGTTGGCAGTGACACTAATCGCCGCGCCGTAGAGCTTGTCCAGCTGCAAGTGCAGCGCACGCATATCCGGGTACGCCTTGCCCTTACGGCTGACCGCTGAGATGGCCAACGCATAGTTCGCCGCCATCTGCTCCTCCATGGGAACTGCCAAGTGAATGGCCAGTTCATTGGTCTTAAACCGCCCGGCAGGCACAGCCAAAAGCTCTACCCCGGGGGCTATCTTCTTTTGCACATAATCTGTCAAAAAGAAACTTCCTTTCATTGCGAGATATTACACAAGTGGATTATAACATATTTTACCCTATTTTTCCAACCCTTATCAAAACAAAAGATAAAGAAGAGCCAAAAGCAACGCCTGATCTGCGCCTTCGCGCCCTAAAAGCAGAAGCAGCATTAAGACAATGGCGTTGTCATCCCCTTCGTTCTCCGGTGCCGGTTCCTCCGGGTTTGGCGCAGCCGGGGGTGCTTTTTTCTTGCCGGGCGGCGGTGCCGTCTGACGGTCGTTATGCCCTTGCGGCGGTTCCTCCCGGGGCAAATATGACCCGGCACGGGCGTGCATACGGCGCACCCGCTCCTTGGCTTCATTGATTTGGTCCTCACTAAACGCCGGCACTAAAACAACTCCTCCAGCATAGGCAGCACCTCAAACAGGCGCAGGATCTGCATGGCCTGGTCCGCCTTGTTTTGGCTTTTTGGGCTTAAAAGAGGCTTCAGCGCCCGAATCAGGTCCACATTTTTATTGCTGCTGCGGTTCATGCGGTCAAAAATGGTCTTGGCTTTCATCATCATTTCAAAATCCGCCTTGCCAAAGTGCAGCTCCTCCAGCCCGGACAGCAGATTTTGCATATTTTGCGCACCGGCCACCGTGCCTGCCAGCTGCTGCACGGCGCTGTTGGCGCCCTCCGGCTTCGGTTGAGGCGACGGCGGTGCACCAGAGCTTGGCGCCGTACCGGGTGTGTTCCCCTGCCCGCCGTCACCTAAGATGGACGCGGCCACACCCTGCAGCATTTCCATATCCTGCGGGGTCAAATTGGCAATGATCCGGTTAATATCGTCCATATTACCGTTTCCCGCCTAACTTCTCCATCAGCGCCTTGGCCTGAGGGGAATTGAGCATTTGCTGCAACCGCGCTTTGTCATTGAGCACCGCCTCTAATTTGGCCTTGGTGTCCGGGTCCAGGTTCTGCTGCAAATAGGCCTGTTGTTGACCGGCCCGGGCCGCCGCTTGGAAGGCCGCCGGGTCAAATCCTTTTTTCTGTTTTCTCGGATCCTGCATAAAACGCACTCCTCTTTTTCATCTGCAAAGCCGCTTGCCGTGGGCGCGCAGATATGTTATACTCAGTACATAGTATGCAGAAAGGCGGGGATTATGAATGCGCTTACTGGTCGCCTCGGACTCGCACCGAGCCGCTGGCAATCTATTGGACATTGTGGAGCTGCACCGGGAGGACAGCGATGTGCTGCTCTTTCTCGGCGACGGCGAGAATGATTTGGAAAATGTGCGTATGCTTTACCCCGATCTGCATATTCTGCAAGTGGCCGGGAATTGCGACTGGGGCAGTGACCTGCCCGCCTGGGGCACAGCCAAGCTGGGCGGCAAAACGGTGCTTTATACCCACGGCCACCCGTTCCATGTAAAGTTTGGTCTGGCAGAGTTGGAGCAGGCTGCCCGTGACGCCCACGCAGACATTTGCCTGTTTGGTCACACCCATCAGCAGATGACCGACTACCGGGACGGCTTATATCTAATGAACCCCGGCGCGACGGCAGAGGGCTGCTACGGTATGGTAGACATTACCCCCGGCGGCATTATGCTGCTGCCCTGCCGGTTATAAACACGATTTTCGAAGAAAAGAGGAAGAATCTATGACTTATTGCGAACATTGCGGCCAACCTTTGGCACCCGGCACCGCAGAATGCCCAGTGTGCCATACCCCCAACTTTGAGGGCTGCACCGCACAGCAGAACACCCAATCCCAAAACGCGCCCTACGGTCAGCAGGCATACAGCCAACCCCAAGGCGACCCCTACGGCCAGCAGGCATACACCCAACCCCAAGGCGACCCCTACGGCCAACAGGCATACAGCCAACCTCAAGGCGACACTTACGGCCGGCAAAATGACAGCCACGGTCAAACGAACTATGGCGAGCAGGCATATAACGCCGGCTACAACAACTGGGGCAACCCTTACCAGCCCCCCTACGGTGCGCCGGTGAACGAAGCCCAGTACCGCCAAATGACAGAGAAGGCGGACAACGCCTACATACTGGCCATGATCGGTCTGATCTTAGGAATCCTTATGGGGCCGCTGTTCGGCTGGATCATGGGCGGCATTGCCTTGTCCAACGGCCGCCAGGCCTATGAGATCACCGGCAGTGAAAAGGCTCGAAGCGCCATAAACATTGCCAAGTGGGCCATTGGCGTGTCCACTGCTATCTTTGCTGTTGCCCTGATCGTGTGTATTTTGATGTTTACTGTATTTTCCGCCACCGTGCTGGGCGGTCTGTACTGATGGATCAAGCACAGCAGATTAAAAAGCGGTTGGCAGAACTGCAAAATCGAGGCACCTTTGGCGGCTACACGGTCTATACGGACTTTTTAGGTCTGGAGGAGCAAAGTCTGCTGGCCGAGGTAACCGGCCCACAGTCGGTGCCCGCCTACGGCGGATTTGACGGTGCCGAGCGGGTGATGGCAGCCTTTGGCCCGGTGCCGGAACCGGCGGACTACCCTATCACCTGCCTGCACATTGCGCCCAAGCAGGAGAAATTTGCCGAAGAACTGACCCACCGAGACTACCTGGGCACCTTAATGGGCTTAGGGCTGGAACGGCGGGTGCTGGGCGACATTCTCCCCTGCGGCAAAAGCGCATATCTCTTTTGCACCGCAGGCATGGCAGAGTATATTGAGACCCAGCTGCACCGGGTGCGCCACACGGAGGTGACCTGCACCCGGGCGGACTGCCTGCCCCCGCACCTGCTGCCGCAACCGGAGGACAGAGAAGTGATCGTGCCCTCTCTGCGGCTGGATGTGCTGGTGGGCGCAGTGTATAATCTCTCCCGCAGCAACGCGGACAAATACTTTTTGCAGCAAAAGGTATTTGTCAACGGCCGGTGCATCGAGAACCGTGCCCACACCGTACAGCCGGGGGACAAAATTTCCGTGCGGGGCCACGGCCGCTTTACCGCCGGTGCGCCTCTGCGCCGCACCAAAAAAGACCGGCTGGTGGTGCCGGTAGAAGTGTATTAAATCAAACCCATAGCAAAAGGAGCAGTACCTGCAAGTACCGCTCCTTTTTCTTTTACGCTGTTGGTGCCTTGTAGTCTGCCGGGTAGGCGTTTGGGTTCTTCTCCGGTGGATAATAAGGTGTCATTTGCACCTGTTCTTCTCCATTCCAAAAGGGCTTTTGGTAGTAGGACACCGGTTGGCAGTCAAAGCTGCCGTCCGGGCGCACGGTAATGCGGGTAAAGCCCCGCTGGGCGCCGTAATTCTTTATGCCGATATAAGCAAGGTAGTCCACGGACAGGCCGTAGGTCAACCGTATACCCTTGTAAGTGACGGACAAATTGTTCAGGTGGTCGTGGCCGCAGAATGTGCCCCGGGTACTGCCCAGCTGCTGCAAGGTGTCAAACACATTGTCCGGGTGCAAACTGGGGAACAGGCCGCCTTTTTCGCCGATACCGCCATAGTGCACCTGCACATCTGCGGTATCCTTGTAACCGTTCTCTTTATAGGCTTCCCAGGCGGTCTTGTACTGCGCAATGGGAATGTGGAAGAACATCAGGCTCTTTGGCATCGGTGCGCCCAGCGCCCGGTTGTGGGCGGTTAAGGCTTCCACCTCGCCCCTGTACCAGTCCATTTGGTTCTTGTGCATACCGTCATACTTCCACATAAAGCCCAGATAGTCGCCGTCCACATAGCTGCCGGTGTCGGTAAAAAACAGCGCCTGGGTCACAACGCCGCGGCTGTTCTCCACCGCCACGGTGTAGTTGCCCACGCCGTCCACGCCCTCCGGTCCGGAGCGGAACAGGCAGTAGGGCTTGCTGCCGCCTTTGGCGAACTTCTGCTGCTGATCATATTTGCCGATATAGCGGCGGCTGTACACCGCGTAAGACTCGGTATCGTGATTGCCCAGCACCGGCGCCCAGTACACGCCCAGGTTCTGCATTACCCGACCAAACAGGCGGGCAGCGGTTTTGTTATTGAATGTACCGGACTGGAACGGCACCGGATAGGCAATATCGCCGGTCACGGCCACCAGGTCCGGCTGCTCGGCGGTAACCATACGCACCACGCAGTCAATGGCTCGCCGGTCTTTGAAGAAGCTCATCCAGCCGCCGCCAATATGCACATCCGTCAGCTGCATAACATGAAAATCCCGATCGGTGGTGAACACCCAGCGGCCGTCCAACCGTTGGGGCTGCAACTGATTTTTATACTGTACCGGCGCAATGCCCGCCACATATCGCAGCTGTAAAAGCGCCAAGATGCCGTTGACCAGCACGGTGAGCAGTACCACAGCCGCCACCACGCCGAGAATGATCCAAAATACCAAAGGAATAACCTCGCTTTACTCTACAAAATGATGATAAATATAGCTGAGCACACCCGCATCGGAAGTGCACGCCACAGCGTTTGCCGCCTGCTTAAGTTCGTCACAGGCGTTGGCCACCGCCAGCCCGGTGCCGGCGTAGCGGATCATAGACAGATCGTTGCGGCTGTCGCCTACGGCGATCACCTGCTCCGGGGCAAGCCCCAGGTGCTCCGCCAGTTTTTGCAGGGCGCTGCCCTTGTCCACCCCACGGCGCAGGATCTCCAAATTGCTCTGCATAGAATAGGTGCAGAGCAGCTCCGGGAACAGCTCCGCCGCCCGGTCTATAAACGCCCGGCGCTCTCCGTCCAGGTGGAAGAAAACATTGAACATCTCTGTTTTTTCCTCCCCGGCCAGCAGCGCCTCTAAGTCCGTACAGGGCACCCGGCTCTCTGCCATTACCGGGTGATACACCGGCTCAATGCGGTAGTAGTCGTAGGCCGCCGGATCCAGCTTATCCGCCGGGGCATACGGCCGCCCGCCGTAGAACGCCTCGATCATGGTATCGTACTGCCGTAGCAGGTGCAGCACTGCCAGCGCCTTTTCCCGGCTGTAATAACTGGAAAAGAGGGTCTCCCCTGCCGCATTTACCGCCGCAGCGCCATCGCCATACACCGCATAGGGCACCAGCGGGTTAAACCGCAGCTGGGCGGGCATTTCATAAAAGGTGCGCCCGGTTACCGCCGCAGCGGTCACGCCCGCTGCCGCCAGTTGTTCCAGCGCGCGGAAGTTGGCCGGGGCAATCTGGCCGTCACTGCCGATGAGTGTATCGTCTAAATCAAAAGCCACCAATTTGGGTCTTGTCATAACAGTCTGTTCTCCTTACCGGTTTTTCACCAGTATAAGCCAAATAGTGAGAAAGAGCAAGCGCCGGGGTGACGGCGCCTGCTCCGAAGAGGGTGCCCGGTACAGAACAAAACAAAATCCGGTGATCGACGGGGAGTCGGATCAAAACAAAAAATGCACCGAGCAGGGGTATATCTAAAAAGGGTACTGCCCTTTTTAGGCGTTAGGCAGCCGCACCGGCGGGGGTATCTGTGCTCTCCGGCAGCGGCTCCACCTTGGCCTTCTTTTTGCGGTGGATGACAAAGCGGTTCAGCGGATAAGTCCACAGGGTGGGTACGGTCATCACCAGCAGCTTGGTGAGCAGGGTGATAAGCACGCTGTCCCAGTGGTGATTGGTCACAATGGTGCCCAGGTACGCACCGAACCAGGTGTTAAAGGCGATGGTGCACACCACCATAATGGTGTAAAGAATGGTGGACAGTACCGGGTTGGCGTCTGCCTGGAAAGTGAGCTTGCGGTTCATCACATACGCCGCCGCGTAGCCGATAATGGCGCTGATGGCGTAGGAATACATATAGCCCTTGTACTGGATCCCCAGGAAGTGCAGCACCGCATTGTCCGTAACCGGGGTGGTATTCATACTCTTAAAGACCACATACTGTAAAAAGGCGAATACCGCCAACTCCAGCACCGAGGTGCTGGCCCCGGTAAATGTAAACTTGATAAACTTCCAAATTTCTGCGTGTTTCTTTGTAAAAGCGACCCATTTTTCTTTCATAAAATAACCTTGCCTTTCTCGCTTTCGGGTGTTTGTTGTTGTCTTTTTGTTTCTGCTGTCAGCATACGCCGTCCGCCCATCGACTGCAAGATACTTTACAGAAACTTAACTTACAAATGACACAAAACAAAAATAACTGACCCGCTTTTTACAAACTTTGCCAAATCTTAATACGCCCGGATGGGTCCAAACGGTTGCATTACCCCACCCCTTGTGGTAAAATGGCGATATACATTATATATAGAGGACCGCCCTTGACTTCCCGAGAGTGCGGGATTATAATGTAGGCCGTTTAATCTGTGTGAAAGAAGAGAGAAAAATGAAAATGCACAAAAACAATGCCCCACACCGTGGCATATCCAAACGCAGTACATACTTTTTGCTGTACACCGCCGCCTTTTTGATTTGCAGCGCCTGTATTTATGTGTGGTTCGCCCGCACCGGGCGCAGTCTGATCTCCACCGGCGATGGGTGGAAGCAGCACTTTCCCGCCTTTGTCTACTTTGGGCAATACGGTCGTGAGGTGATCCGCACGCTGCTGACGGAGCACCGGCTGGTGCTGCCTCAATGGAACTTTAGCCTGGGCTACGGCGGCGATATACTCACCACCCTGCACTACTATGTGATCGGCGACCCGCTGGACCTGCTGAGCATTGCCTGTCCTACCCGGTACGCCGTGTATCTGTACAGCTTTTTGTCCCTGTTCCGGCTGTACCTGGCCGGGCTGGGCTTCGGTGCCTTTTGCCGGTATAAAAAACAAGGCGCGCCCCTGTCTGTTGCCGTGGGCAGCGTGTGCTATGTGTTCTTCACTTACAGCTTTCTTTTAGTGGCGCGGCACCCGTTCTTTGCCCTGCCTATGGTGTACCTGCCCCTGCTGCTTTTAGGCGTAGAGCAGGTGCTTGCCAAGCGGCGGCCCTATCTGCTCATCGTCACCGTCTTTTTGGCGGCTGTCAGCAACTTCTACTTCTTCTATATGCTGGCGATCCTCACGGCCATTTATACCGTGTTCCGCCTGTGTTGCCTGTATGACCGACGCAGCGCCAAGCAAGCGGTGGGCGGACTGCTCCGGGTGACCCTGTGGGCTGTGGTAGGCGTACTGATGAGCGCCGCCATTCTGCTGCCGGTGATCCTCACCTTTATCGGTGACAACCGCAACGGGGTACAATATCCCTTGACCCTGCTGTATGATGCAGACTTCTACCGCAACTTCCTGGCGGCATATACCACCAGTCACAACCAGGCATACCAGACCTATTTGGGCTTTAACGCCGTTGCGCTGCCGGCCATCTGCCTGCTGTACTTTAAGCGCAAGCCGGAAGAAAAACCCCTGCGCATTCTCTTTTTACTGGCGACTGCAGCGCTGCTGATCCCCGTGTTTGGGTGGGCGCTGAACGGATTTTCCTACATGGCCAACCGCTGGGTATGGGCATACAGCCTGCTGGTGGCCTATATCGTGACCACCCAGTGGAAAAAGCTGCGCCACATCACCGTGGGACAGGCAGTGGCCTGCGTAGGCGCACTGGCGCTCTACTCCCTGATCGCCATTCCCCTGATGACCACGGACACCCGCAATATCGGCGTATCCGTGCTGCTGGCCTTTTTGCTGATCGTGCTTTGCGCCCTGGCGCCCAAATTCAAGAAAAAGCACCTGGCAACCGCTTTGGTGCTGGTACTGGTGCTCACCTCCTTTACCGGCAACGCCGCATACTTTTACAGCAGCCACGGCAAGCATAAAACAGACACCTTTGTGGCAACCGAAAAGGTCAACCGCCGGATCAAAGGTGCCTCCGGCCGCAAAGTCAAAAAGGCGGCAAAAAGCGACAAAACCTTTTACCGCTACACCGGCGACAATGTGGAGTGCAACGAGGAACTGCTGGCCCATATAAGCGGCTCGTCCTTCTACTGGAGCCTGCAAAATCCCAATGTAGCACAATATGTAACAGAGACCGAGCAGCCGGTGGAGAACAGCTATCGCTACAATCGACTGAACACATCGGCGGCGCTGAACGCCCTTACCGGCGTAAAGTATTATGCCGCCACGAAATCGACCACCACACTGCCCTACGGCTTTACGCCGCTCCAAAGCAAAATTTATCAAAGCGGCAATGCCCTGCCTCTGGGCTACACCTATGACAGCGCCATTACCCGGGCGGAATATGAAAAGCTGTCCTCTTTAGAAAAACAGCAAGCCATGCTGCAAGGGGTGGTGCTGGACAGCGTGCCCACCGGCACGGCGCAAACCACCCTGTCCTTTACGGACAAATCCCTGCCCTACACCATCACCGCAGACAAGAATGTGGCGGTAGAGGGCAAAAAGATCCATGTGTACGACAAAGGCGCCAAGGTGACCCTGCATTTTAGCGGCACCCCAAACAGCGAAACCTACCTGCGCATGGGGCTGCGCAATTATACGGATTACCCGGCTTATACCTACTACCAAACCCAAGAGAACGACCCGCTGCACCGTTACTCTACGGACAAGTGGAACAAAAAAGACGACAGCCAAAAAGCCTATGTGCGCCGTAAGGCCCGCAGCTTTAAGCTGCCCAGCAGTCTGACCCTGCAATACACGGCCCACACGGCAGACGGCACCGCGCTGACGCCCCAAAGCACCGTCACCTGCACGCAGACCCACTTGCGCTTTGAGGGCTACAAGGTACAAATGGTCAATACCGGTTACAGCAAAGACACCAAAACGGATATTACCATTACCTTTAAGCAGCGGGGTATCTATGATTTCAGCACCCTGGAGGTGCTGGAACAGCCGATGACAGACACGGACAGCCAAGTGGCAAAGCTGGCGGAGAACACGTTGGAGAATATCCAAATCGGCACAGACACGGTAGACGGCACCGTGACCCTGGACCGGGCCAAGATCCTGCTGCTGACCATTCCCTACTGCGACGGCTGGACCGCTACGGTAGACGGCAAGGAAGCGCAGCTGCTGCAAGCCAACACCATGTTCAGCGCGCTGGCACTGGAGCCGGGCGAACACACCATTCACCTGACCTACCGCACACCCCACTTAAAGGTGGGGCTGGCGGTGAGCGCACTGGGCTTTGTTGCCTTTGGCGCCGCCATTCTGTGCACAGAAATAAAAAAGAAAAGCGCGCGTAATCCGCTGCGCGGTACGACGAGGTACAAATTATGAAAGCAAATCCCATTGAGAAAATGAAAAAGCACAGCCCGCGCACCCGCTTCTTTTGGTGCTATACCCTGGGCTTTTTGCTTTGCGCCGCCGGGTGCTACTGCTGGTTCCTGATCAAGGGCAAGACCCTGATCGTGGACAGCGACGGCTGGCGCCAGCACTTTGCCGCCTTTGTGTACCTGGGCCAATACGGCCGTGAGGTGGTACGCACCCTGCTGGCTACTCACAAGCTGGTTCTGCCCCAATGGGACTTTTCCATCGGGCTGGGCAGCGATGTGCTCACCACCCTGCACTTTTACGCCATCGGCGATCCGCTGGATCTGCTCAGCGTGGTGTGCCCCACCCGCTATGCGGCGTACCTTTACAGCTTTTTATCCCTGCTGCGGCTGTACCTGGCCGGGCTGGCCTTCGGCGCTTTCTGCTTTGTGAAAAAGCAGCGCCGGGTGGGCGGCGTGGCCGTAGGGGCGCTGGTGTATGTGTTCACCCTGTACAGCCTGTTTATCGTTTCTCACCATCCGTTCTTTGCCTTGCCTATGGTGTTCCTGCCCCTGTTGCTGCTGGGCGTGGAGCAGATTTTGGCAGGAAAGCGGCCGTATCTGTTTATCTTCATTGTCTTTTTGGCCGCCGTCAGCAATTTTTACTTCTTCTATATGCTGGCCATCATTACGGCATTGTACACCCTGTACCAACTGATCTGCCGCTTCCGGCACCGGGGCAAGGCTGCCGTGGGCAAATTCTTTCAAATCACCGGCTGCGCCCTGCTGGGTGTGGCGATCAGCGCCGTGGTACTGCTGCCGGTGGTACTGGCCTTTATGGGTGACAGCCGCTCCGCGGAGAGCTACGCGCGCACCTGGGTGTACAGCGGGGACTACTACCGCAACTTCCTGTCTGCCCTGTTCACATCAGAGACCAAACTGGGCTATCTGACCTTTTTGGGCTACAACGCGGTGGCATTCCCGGCTATCTGCCTGCTGTTCTTTACCAAGAACAAGCACTACCGCCCGCTGCGTGTGGTGTTCCTGATTGCCACTGCGCTGCTGCTGATCCCGGTATTCGGCTGGGGGATGAACGGCTTTTCCTATGTAGCCAACCGCTGGGTTTGGGCCTACGGTATGATCGTGGCATACATTGTGGCTACCACCTGGCAGCACCTGCGCCAAATCAGCATTGGCAAGGGCGTGGCTGTCATTGCCGCCCTGGCGGTGTACTCCTTGGTTGCCATTCCCCTGATGAATACGGACACCCGCAATGTGGGCGTTTCCGTTCTGCTGGCGTTTCTGCTGGTGATCGTGTGTATGTTCGGCCCCAAAATGCCCAAAAAATATATGGCTCCGGTACTGGCGCTGGTGCTGGTGTTCACCTCCTTTGCCGGTAACGCCGCCTACTTTTACAGCCACCACGGCCAAAACCACATTGCCCGCTATGTAAGTTACAGCGATGTGAACAAAAAGATGAAATCCACTGCCGCCCGCAAGGTAAAGAAAGCCACTAAGAACGACAACAGCTTTTACCGTTACAGCGGCGACAAGGTCAATTACAACGAGGCGCTCACTGCCGGTATGAACGGCACCTCCTTCTACTGGAGTATGCAAAGCAAGCACCTGGCGCAGTTTATTACGGAGACAGAACAACCGGCCAACGCCGCCTATATGATCCGCAGCTTTAACAATTCTGCCGCCTTGAATGCAGTAAACAGCGTAAAATACTACACCAAGCAGAGCAAGACTGCCCTGCCCTACGGCTTTGCCAAGGTCAGTGGCAAGGTGTATCAAAACGAGAACGCCCTGCCTCTGGGCTACACCACCGCCCATGTGATTACCCGGGCGGCGTATGAAAAGCTGTCCTCTCTGGAGAAGCAGCAGGCCCTGCTGCAAGGGGTGGTGCTGGACAGCGTGCCCACCGGTATGACCGCCGCCACGCCCACCTTTACGGACAAGAGCCTGCCCTACACCATCGTAGGCAATGACGACGCCGCCGTAGAGGGCCAAAAGCTGCACATTTACAAGAAAAAAGGCAGCGTGACCATTCAGTTCACCGGCAGCGCCGCACAGGAGACCTACCTGCGCTTTACGCTGAAAGACTACACCGACTACCCGGCGTACACCTACTACAAGGCCCAGGAGAACGACCCGCTGCACCGCTATTCCACAGAGAAGTGGAACAAAAAGGACGAGATCGACCAAAATCTGATAAAGATCAGCGCCCGCAAGTTCCGCTTGCCCAGTTCGCTGAACCTGCGGTTCTCTGCCCAAACGGAGAGCGGCAAAACCTACAAGACCAACACCCTCACCTGCTATTCGGACGCCTATGTGCGCTACACCGGCGGCAAGACCTACCTGGTGGGGCTGGGCTATACGGACAGCGCCAAAAAGAGCATTACCATCACCTTTGACGAGCGAGGCATTTACGACCTGGCCGATATTGAGGTGCTGGAGCAGCCGGTAGACGACGCCAAGGCGCAGATCGCCGCCCTGGGAGCAGACACCCTGCAAAATGTGAAGCTAAGCGCCAACGCCATCACCGGTACGGTGGAGCTGAAAGAGGCCAAAATGCTGTGCCTGTCCATTCCGTACAGCAGCGGCTGGAGCGCCACGGTAGACGGCAAAAAAGCAGAGCTGCTGCAAGCCAACACCGCATTCAGCGCCCTGGCGCTGGAGCCCGGTCAGCACACGGTGGAGTTGCACTACCACACCCCCTACCTGCGCACCGGCGCCTGCCTGAGCGCCACAGGCGTGGCAGCCTTTGCCGTACTGATCGTCGTTACAGAGATCAACCGCAAAAAGAAAAAACAGCACCCGGCGGGCTAAGCCTTTACAACCGCCGCCCCTTGTGCTAAAATAACAGTAACCTGTAAAGGAGCGGGACAGCTGCACGACCCTGTGCAACTGTCCCTTTTGCGTATTTTATGGAATATTTACTTTCTGCCGGGATTGACATCGGCACCACGACCACGCACCTGGTGATCAGCCGTATCGGAATCGCCGTGGAGCGTGGCTGGGGCACGGTGCCCAAGGCCGAGATCAAGGAAAAAACAATTCTATACCAAAGTCCCATTTACTTTACCCCCCTGGCGGACGGCCAAATCGACCTGCCCCGGGTGCAGACCCTCATTGACCGGGAGCTGGAAAAGGCCGGTACAACGCCCGGGGCGCTGAACACCGGCGCGGTGATCCTCACCGGCGAAAGCGTCAAGAAGCGCAACGCCCGCCGGGTAGCCGGTACAGTGGCAGACGGTATGGGCGACTTTGTGGTGGCCTCTGCCGGGCCAAGGCTGGAGAGCATTTTGGCCGCCCGGGGCGCCGGTGCAGACACGCTGTCTGCAACCCGCCACTGCAAGGTGCTGCACGCCGATATTGGCGGCGGCACAGCCAACCTGGCGTTCTTTGACAACGGGGCACTGCAAGACACCGCCTGTTTGGAGATCGGCGGTCGCCACTGGCGAGCAGACAAAGGGGTCATGACCCCCACGCTGGGCGCACTGCTGACCCATACCCATTTGCGTGCGGACGATCACCCGGCCATTTGTGCCGCCTATGCCCGCCTGCTGGAAATGGGTATGAACCTACGGCCCAAGGACGACTTTTTCCCCACCGTCATTACAGACAAGGCGCTGGACGAAAGCCTGGTGCCGGATATTCTGTCCTTCTCCGGTGGGGTATCCGCCTGTATGGGACAGGATCTGCCGCCCTACGCCTACGGCGACCTGGGCGTACTGCTGGCCCGCGCCATCACAAAATCGCCTGCCATTGCCGCCAAAGAGATGGTATTAGCTGAAAACGGCATTCGCGCCACAGTGATTGGCGCCGGGAATTACAGTTTGGCGCTCAGCGGCACCACCATTGCCGCACCGCCGGAGCTGCTGCCGGTAAAGAATGTGCCGGTGATCGAAGTGCCGCTGCAAACGGCAGCGGATATACCCGCCGTAGGCGACCGGATCGCCGCCGGACTGCGCACCTTTGACCTAACAGACAGCCGGCCGGTGGCGGTAGCCTTTGCCGGTTATCCGGCGCCGTCCTTTAGTGAATTAATGGCGCTGGCGGAACAAATCGCAACACCGCTGGGCAAGCGCAGCGGTCTGTTTGTCACCGTGTCGCAAGCAGATATTGCCAAGGCGCTGGGCGGCTGCCTGCGCCATCTGCTGCCGGAGGGCAAGTTCCTGTGTATGGACCGGATTGCCTGCGGCAACGGGGATTATATAGACATCGGCCACCCGGTGGCAGAGGCCACGGCCCTGCCGGTGATCGTGAAGCAACTGATTTTTTCATAGGTGATCGTATGATTTTAAAAGCAACATTACTGGGCAAGACTTACACCTTTGGCAGCGTAAAGGAAGTGCTGGCCAAGGCCAACGAGCCGAAAAGCGGCGACACCCTGGCCGGGATCGCTGCCGCAGACGCCAAGGAGCGCATTGCCGCCAAGGCGGTGCTCAGCCAACTGACGGTGGCGGACATTACGGAGCACCCGGCAGTGCCTTATGAGGCCGACGCCGTAACCCGGATCATTCTGGACGACCTGGACAAAGAAGTCTACGCCCGTTGGAAGAATACCACCATTGCCGACCTGCGGGAGTGGGTGCTGGACAATGCCCGCACCGGGGCGGAACTGCTGGAACTGGGGCGAGGGCTAAGCAGCGAAGTGATCGCCGCGCTGGCCAAATTGATGGGTAACCTGGACCTGATGTACACCGCTCGCAAACTGCAGATCACCGCCCGCTGCAACACCACCATCGGCACCCCGGGCACCTTTGCCTGCCGGTTGCAGCCCAACCACCCTACCGACGATGTGGCCGGGGTCACCGCCTCTCTGCTGGAGGGACTCAGCTACGGCATCGGCGACGCAGTCATTGGGCTGAACCCGGCCATTGACACAGTGGAGAGCACCACCGCTATTTTGAATTTGTTTAACGATGTAAAGAACCGGCTGGAGATCCCTACACAGATCTGCGTGCTCTCCCACATTACCACCCAAATGCAGGCACTGCAAAACGGTGCGCCTATGGATCTGCTGTTCCAGTCCATTGCCGGGTCGGAAAAGGGACTGGCTGCTTTTGGTACCGGAGTGGAAATGCTGGCAGAAGCCAAACAGATGATGGAAGAACTGGGTACTTCCCGTGGACCAAATCAATTGTACTTTGAAACCGGGCAGGGCAGCGAATTGTCCTCCTCCAGCCACAACGGCGCTGACCAGGTGACGATGGAAAGCCGGTGCTACGGACTGGCGCGCCGCTTCTCCCCTTACCTGGTGAACACGGTGGTGGGCTTTATCGGCCCGGAGTATATTTACGACAGCAAGCAGCTGACGCGAGCGGCGCTGGAGGATAACTTTTGCGGCCATCTGCACGGCCTGCCCATGGGGTGTGATATTTGCTACACCAACCACATGGTGGCAGATCAAAACGATGCGGACAACCTGCTGGTGCTGCTGGCCAACGCCGGGTGCCACTATGTGATCGGCGTGCCCCAATCGGACGATGTAATGCTCATGTACCAAAGCACCTCTTACCACGATGTGGCGGCCACCCGGGAAATGCTGGGGCTGCACCCGATCCCGGAATTTGAGCGCTGGTGCGAGGATCACGGCATTTTAGAAAACGGTAAGCTGACACCCGTGGCCGGGCAACCGGGACTGCTGATGTGAGGTGAACGGTATGAACAAGAAAATAGAGAACCAAAACGGCGTGCTGGAAGATATAACCGCCTGCACCACCGGGCAGTTTTGCCTGAGCGACGACCCAAAGATGACGGAACTGAAGTCCCACACCCCCGCCCGCATTGGCGTTGGGCGCACCGGCAGCCGATATTTGACAAAAGCCTATCTGCGCTTTCGCGCCGACCACGCTGCCGCCAATGATGCGGTCATGACGGAGGTGAGCCAAGAGACCCTGGAACGCCTGCACCTGCCACAGGTACAGACCCGGTGCAAGGATAAATACGAAATGCTCACTCGCCCGGATCTGGGCCGCCTGTTTGACGATGAAAATAAAGACAAGATCAAGGCCATTTGCACACCGAACCCGGATGTGCAAATCTACTGCGGCGACGGCCTGTCTGCCCCTTGTATCGGCGCCAATGTGCCGGATCTGCTGCCTATGCTCACCTTGGCATTAAAACAGGCGGGGATCACCGTAGGCACGCCTTTCTTTGTGCGATACTGCCGGGTGAATACCGCCCGCACCATCGGTCCCCTGGTTGGCGCCAAGGTCACCTGTGTGCTCATCGGCGAGCGCCCGGGATTGCTGACAGACGAAAGTATGTCCGCCTACATTGCCTACAACGCCCGACCGGATATGAGCGAGAGCGACTACACCGTGGTGTCCAACATCAGCCGCTACGGTATGGCACCGGTAGAAGCCGGCGCCTATATTGCCGCCGTGATCCAAGATCTGCTGCAAAAGGGCGGAAAGTAAAAACAAACATAAAAAGACCTGTTATCCGCTGTGGACAACAGGTCTTTTTTTAGTTTCGATAAGCGGTGGGGGTGGTGCCCTTTAGCTGCTTGAACACTCGGGAAAAATAACTCATATCGTTGAACCCGCAGGCAAAGGCGATCTCCGTCACGCTTTTATCCGTTAAGGTCAACCGCTCGCAGGCGCATTCAATGCGGTAATAGTTTAGGTACGCAATGGGGGTTCTGCCGGTGAGCGCTGCAAAGGCACGACAAAAATACCGGGGCGACATGCCCGCCACAGCTGCCAATTCATCCAAGGAAATGGGCTCGCCGTAGTTATTGCGGATATAGGTGAGCACATTTTTCATTCGGGTGATCTGCTGGCGGCTTTGTGGCGGCTTGGTATCGCTGTGCATACCCAAAAGGCAGCCCAGCAGTTGCCACAGCAGCCCCACGGTGGTCCACTCATAGCCCAGCTGTTCCCGCTCCATAGCGTCAAAAATGCGATCCGCCAGCGCCGCCTCCGTGCTGCCCTTGGCTAAGCGGCCGGAAAAGCCATTCTCGCTGGCCAGGAATGCTGCCGCCGACTTGGTACACACCGGGGTATCCTGGAGCAAGGTACCCAAGTCAAACACCACACACTCGTAAATACAGTCGTGGGGCGCGCCCCCGTGGATCACTCCGTCGGCGATCCAAGCGCTGTCCCCGGCTTGCAGCTCCACCTGGCGGCCGTCCAGGCTTAGGGTAAAGCTGCCTTGGAGCACTAGGATCAGCTCATATTCCAGGTGCCAGTGCAGGGGCATTTGGTACCGGGGCGCGCCCGGCTCCACATAATAAAGCTCTATGGGGAAGTCAAAAGTGCCCCGCTTTTTGTCCTCGTGCAGTTCGCTGTAATTCATAGACCCTCAAAAAGTGAATATTGTGCTACTCACAGGTGCATATCCTGCGTGCAAAGAAGATTTATATCTAATATAATACAATTAGCATACCATGGCGGGCATGGATTGTCAACCATGGGCAAGGAGGTTTATCTATGCAAAATATCAACGAGATCAAGGACCAGATTTGCGATGTTTGCCACAAAATGTGGCAGCTGGGCTGGGTGGCCGCCAATGACGGCAATGTGAGTGTGCGACTGGAGGACGGTCGGATCCTCGCCACCCCCACCGGTATGAGCAAATCCTTTATTACCCCGGAAAAGCTGGTGCTGCTGGATCGGGAGGGCAATGTGCTGGAAGCCGCAGAGGGTCTGCGCCCCTCCAGCGAAATCAAAATGCACCTGCGCTGCTACGACAAGCGGGACGATGTGATGAGTGTAATCCACGCCCATCCGCCGGGAGCCACCGGCTTTGCCGTGGCACACAAGGCCATGGATATGTACAATATGATCGAAGATGTGGCCGTCATCGGTGCCGTACCGCTGACCCCTTACGGTACCCCTTCCACCGTGGAAGTGCCCAACGCCATTGAGCCGTACCTGGAGGAGCACGATGTAATGCTGCTGGAGAACCACGGTGCACTGGCCGTTGGCAGCGACGCCATCACCGCCTTTTATCGTATGGAGAGCCTGGAGCTGTGGGCCAAGATCACCATTAACGCTGTGATCCTGGGCGGCAGCCACGACATCAGCAGAGACAATATTCAAAAGCTCATTGACCTGCGAGGCTATTACAGAGTCACCGGCCGTCACCCGGGCTACAAACAATTTAACCCGGACGACCAACTGCTGCACAAGAAAGACTAAGGAGTAGGCTATGTTAAAAGGTATTTCTCCCCTATTGTCCCCGGAGCTGCTAAAGGCCCTGGACGAAATGGGTCACGGCGACACCCTGGTGATTGCAGACGGCAACTTCCCGGCAGAGAGTATCGGCAAAAATGCCAAGGTGATCCGTGCAGACGGGCACGGCGTACCGGAGCTGCTGGACGCGGTACTGGCGCTGTTGCCCCTGGATGCCTATGTGGACGCCCCCGTATCCCTGATGGAAGTGGTGCCCGGCGACACCTGCGGAACCCCCAAGATTTGGGATAAATATAGGGACATTCTGCACCGGCACGAGCCGGCGCACAGCGGTATTCAAATGGTGGAGCGCTTTGCATTCTATGAAAAAGCAAAGGACGCTTACTTAATCATCGCCACCGGCGAAACCGCCATTTATGCCAACATTCTGCTGCAAAAAGGCGTGGTGCAGGCATGAAAAAGACCGTAGTTGCCTTTGACTTCGGCGCGTCCAGCGGGCGTGCCATTGCCGGTACTTATCAAGACGGCAAACTGGATTATAAGGAAGTCCACCGATTTGACAATATCCCGGTAGATGACGGCGGCCGTATGTGCCACAACTTCCCTGCCATTTGTAAGGAAGTAGATGCGGCGCTCTCTAAAATGAACACCGCCGACGGCCTGAGCTTTGACACTTGGGGTGTGGACTACGGCTTGCTGGACAAAAGCGGCAATCTGCTGCGCCTGCCCTGCCATTACAGAGACACCCGCACCGCCGGAACGGTAGAGAAAGTGCTGGAGAAGATACCGGCAGACGATCTGTACCGGGCCACCGGCAATCAGATTATGGAGATCAACACCCTGTTTCAGCTGACCACGGAAGACACTGCCGGTGCAGAGAAGCTGCTGTTTATGCCGGACTTATTTGCCCACCATCTGTGCGGCAGTATGCAAACGGAGCCCACCATCGCCTCCACCTCTCAGCTGCTGGACCCGGTGACCAAAACCTGGCGGACAGATATTGCCAAGGCCTGCGGCATTGACCCGCAGCTGCTGCCCGCCATTGGCCCGTCGGCTTCCGTGCTTGGTAAAACGGACGGCGGCATACAGGTGATCGCTACCGCCGGGCACGACACCCAGTGCGCCGTGGCGGCCATGCCTGCCGCTGCCGGTGAGCAGCCGGCGTTCCTGTCCTGCGGCACCTGGTCGCTGATCGGCTGTGAGCTGGACGAACCCATCCTAACACCGGAGAGCCGGGCAGACGATCTGTCCAACGAGCAGGGCGCAGGCGGAAAGATCAATTACTTAAAGAACATCAGCGGTCTGTGGCTGATCCAGGAGACCCGGAGAGCCTATCGCCGTGCCGGTACGGAATACAGCTACAACGACTTAGAGCAGCTGGCCCGGGCGGCAGAGTCGTTCACCTGCTTTATTGACCCGGATGATCCCCGCTTTTCCACACCCGGCGATCTGCCGGAGCGGATCCGCGACTTTTGCCGGGAGACCGGGCAGCCGGTGCCGGAGAGCGTAGGCGCCGTGGTGCGCTGCATTTACGAGAGTCTGGCGATGAAATACCGCTTTGCTTTGGATCAGATCAGCACCCGCACCGGGCGGCAATTCAATGTGCTGCACCTACTGGGCGGCGGCACCAAAGACGGCTTCCTTTGTCAAATGACGGCGGACAGCCTGGCATTCCCGGTGATTGCCGGACCTACCGAGGCCACGGCTTTGGGCAATATGCTGCTGCAACTGATCGCACTGAACCAGCTGCCGGATGTGACAGCCGGTCGAGAGCTGATCCGCAAGACCGAGACCTTAAAAACCTATGAACCCAAGCCCACGGCAGCCCGAGACCGGGCGTACCGTGACTTTCAAAACATACTGCGCTAAGCGCAAACGGAGGTAATGACGATGACTTATCCAAAAATCGGTATTCGCCCTACCATTGACGGCCGCTGGGGCGGCGTGCGTGAGAGCCTGGAGGCCCAGACCATGGGCATGGCCACCGCAGCCAAGGCGCTGATTGAAGAAAATCTGCGCTATCCGGACGGCACGCCGGTACAATGCGTGCTCTCCCCCACCACCATCGGCGGCGGCGCGGAGGCAGCCAAGTGCGCCGAATACTTTGCCGGTGAGAATGTGGTCGCCACCCTGACGGTGACCCCCTGCTGGTGCTACGGGTCAGAAACCTTTGACATGGACCCTCACACCATTAAGGCGGTTTGGGGCTTTAACGGCACGGAGCGCCCCGGCGCTGTGTACCTGGCCGCCGTCATGGCCGCTTACGCCCAAAAGGGACTGCCTGCCTTCTCCATTTACGGCCATGATGTGCAGGATATGACGGATAAAGAGATCCCTGCCGATGTGGCAGAGAAAATCTTGCGCTTTGCCCACGCTGCCGCTGCGGTAGGCTGGATGAAAAACAAGGCCTATGTGAATCTGGGCGGTATTGCCATGGGTATTGCCGGCAGCTTCTGCAACGCGGAAATGTTCCAAAAATACTTTGGCATTCGTGCCGAGTGGGTGGATATGACCGAGATCGTGCGCCGCATTACCCTGGGCATTTACGATCACCAGGAGTTTGACAAGGCGCTGAGCTGGGTTAAAGCCAACTGCAAAGAGGGCTTTGACTGCAACGCCGGCAAGGACCTGCCGGAAATCATTCGCAAGTCCAAGGTGGTAGACCCGGACAAGGACTGGGCGTTTATCACCAAGATGACCATGATCATGCGGGACATTCTCTACGGCAATCCCAAGCTGGACGAAATGGGCTGGCACGAGGAGGCTCTGGGCAAGAACGCCATTGCAGGCGGTTTCCAGGGGCAGCGCAACTGGACCGACTGGCTGCCCAATGCGGACTTTACCGAGGCCATTATGGCTTCCAGCTTTGACTGGAACGGCAAAAAGGCGCCCACGCCCTTTGCCACAGAGAACGATACTCTGAACGGCGTGGCGATGATGCTGGGCACCCTGGTTTCCGGCACCGCCCCCTGCTTCCACGATGTGCGCACCTATTGGAGCCCGGAGGCCTGTAAGCGCGTCACCGGCATGGCACCTACCGGCGTGGCCAAGGACGGCTTTATCCACCTGATCAACTCCGGCGCCACCGCACTGGACGGCACCGGCGCCAGCCGCAACGCCAAGGGCGAACCTTGCATGAAGCCGTTTTGGGAAATGACGGACGCAGACATCAAAGCCTGCCTGAACGCCACCGACTGGTGCCGGGCGAACTATGAATACTTCCGCGGCGGCGGCTTTTCCAGCCACTTCCGCTGCCGTGCAGAAATGCCGGTAACTATGTTGCGTGTCAATGTAATCGACGGTATCGGCCCGGTTCTGCAACTGGCCGAGGGCTACACCGCCGACTTGCCGGATCAGATCCACAACACCATCGACAAGCGCACGGATCCCACCTGGCCCACCACCTGGTTCTGCCCCCGGCTCACCGGCGAGGGCGCCTTTAAGGACGTGTACAGCGTGATGGCCAACTGGGGCGCCAACCACGGCGTTACCGTGTACGGCCATGTGGGCGCTGATTTGATCACCCTGGCCTCCATGCTGCGTATTCCCGTGAATATGCACAATGTGCCGGAAGCGCAGATCTTCCGCCCCCACGCCTGGGCTGCCTTTGGTACGGAGGACCGCCAGTCCGCAGACTACCGCGCCTGCGCCACCTACGGCCCCCTGTATAAATAAGCGACACCCAACACCCCGGTACTGCGGTACCGGGGCATTTTTTATAAACAAAAACGCAAAAATCCCCGCACCGTTTGGTGCGGGGATTTGCGGTTATGTAAGGGAATTTAGATGGACTTGAGCAGCTTGGGCAGCTTCGCCAAAGCGCCGCCGAGACCGCCAAGGATCTTGTTAAAGCCAACGAAAGTGGAACGATCGTCGTTCAGGATCATCAGCAGGCCCTCTGCCATCTTGGGGGAAAACACGCCCATGGACATGGCAATGAAGTTACGGATCGGGATCTGGGTAGCCATAGCTGCCAGCATCTGACCGTCGCCGTTCTCCGCAGAGCCGAACTTGCCCACCACTTTGCTGATCAGACGGCAAATCTTGCCGCCCCACTTGGTGTGGCTGGCATCGTCCAGGCAGTTGTACAGGTCAATGGGCTTGGTGGTGTCCCGCTCGCGGGCAGGCAGCTCCTTGCCGTACACAGCGGTCCACTGGGCATCGTCCATTGCCGCCAGGTCTGCGGTGTAGTAAGCCGGTGCCGTCTTTCTATAATCCGGCACGGCAGCGGTGCAGTCGGAGATGATATTTACAGCCTTCGTCAGGCGAATATCCCGGCTGGAAGCACCAACCATAATGTCAAACAAACCGGTCTCTACCTGCCAGTCCTGCAGCTCCACATTGTAAAATGCAAAGGCGCGCTTGGACAGAGTAACGGAGACTTCCTTCTCCTCCCCGGCTTTCAGGAACACTTTCTTAAAGGCACGCAGTTCCTTCTTGGGACGGAAGATGGTGCTCTCCTGGTCGGCCACATAGATCTCGGCGATCTCTGCGCCGTCCACATCGCCGGTATTCTTGATCTTAAAGGTAACGGTCAGGTCGTCCGTGTCCTTAATATTGGAGGAGGACAACTCCAGATCGCTGTATGCAAAGGTAGTATAAGACAGGCCGTAACCGAAGGGGAACAGCACTTCTTTCTCTGCGGTGTCATAGTAGCGGTAGCCGATGTACACGCTCTCTTTATGCTCGCTGACCACCGGCTGACCGGGATAGTTGCCGTAGGTGGGGTTCTCCTCAAAGGACAGCGGATAGGTCTCGGAGGTCTTACCGCTGGGACACACAGCGCCGGTAAGGATACGCGCCACAGCCTTGCCGCCGGCCTGGCCGGACAGGCCGCTGTTCAGCAGCGCCTTCGCACTATTCAGCCAAGGCATATGAATGACGGAACCGCCGGCCAGCACCACCACGGTGTTGGGATTGGCAGCAGCCACCTGCTCGATCAGCTGATTATGGTTGGCGGGCATTTCGATATTCGCGCGGTCATAGCCCTCGCCTTCAAACTCCTCGGTCAGGCCGGCAAACACCACAGCCACATCCGCAGCCTTAGCAGCAGCCAAAGCCTCAGCCACCAGTGCGTCGTCCACCTGCTCGGTGCCCTTCTTGTAGCCCTGGGCGTAAGTCACATCTACGCCCAGCTCCACCAGATTGTCATAGGCATTTTCCATCTTGGTGGGGTTGATCACGGAAGAGCCGGCGCCCTGGTAACGGGGAGCCTTAGCCATCTCGCCGATGATGGCCACTTTCTGGCCTTTCTTCAGCGGCAGCAGGCTATCGTCGTTCTTCAGCAGCTGAATGGAGCCCTCCGCCACCCGGCAAGCCAGGTCGTGGTGCGCGTCCACATCATAAGTCTTTTTGCCCTCGTCCAGGGTCTTCTTGGCTTTCAGGATCAGGTTGACCACATTGTCTACCCGCTCGTTGAGCACATTCTCGTCCAGCTTACCCTCTTTCACAGCGGCAATGATCCGCTGGGTGTTCAGGTCACCGGAGGAGGGCATTTCCAGATCGGTGCCGTTCTCCAAGCCGGGAATACGATCTACGGAAGAGCCCCAGTCGGTAACGAACAGACCCTGGAAGCCCCACTCGCCGCGAGCCACCTGCTGTTGCAGCCAGCCGTTTTGAGAAGCGTAAACGCCGTTAATACGGTTATAAGAGTTCATCACCGTCCAAGGCTGCGCCTCTTTAATAGCGATCTCAAAGGCGGTCAAATAGATCTCGCGCATAGCACGCTCGTCGATCACCTCATTGATGACCATACGGTATGCCTCCTGCGAGTTGCAGGCAAAGTGCTTCAAAGAAGTACCGACGCCCTTGGACTGCACACCGTTGATGATGTTGGCAGAGCACTTACCGGCCAGGTACGGGTCCTCAGAGAAATACTCAAAGTTACGGCCGCAAACCGGAGAGCGCTTAATGTTGGTACCGGGGCCAAGAATTACAGAAACTTCTTCCTGCAAGCACTCCTCACCCAGCGCCTCGCCCTCTTTGCGCAGCAGCTCCTCGTCCCAGGAGCAGCTGGAAGTAGCAGCGGTGGGGAAGCAGGTAGCCGGATAAGAGTTGCCCAGGCCCACAGAGTCGCCGTTGGGGTTCTGCTTACGCAGGCCGTGAGGGCCGTCCGTTACCATGATCTTGGGCAGACCCAGCTCCGGGGCCTCCTCCAGGTGCCAGTAGTCAAAGCCGGAAACAAAAGCCGCCTTTTGCTCCAGGCTCATCTTGTTTACAATGTCAGCGTGTTTCATTCTAAATCTCCCTTCACATAATGCCGAATGGAATTCGCTGTTACATTATACAATATTTGCCGGTCGTTTCCAAGACCTTTTGTGAAAAAAAGAAAAAAAGATATGGGATTTTTATCAAAATCGCGGAAAAATAATGAACAGTCACTTCTCTCCCCCACGCAAAAAAAGCGCCGCCCCTGCTTAACAGTAAAACAGGTGCAGCGCTTGTCCGTACAACGGTCAAAGCCACTTACTTTAAGAAGCGGATCAGCTCCATAGCGGCGTTGGTGTCGCCGTCAACTTTCAGCTTGCCGGTGGTGAAAGCCAGCACCGGATCCAGCTTGCCGTTCACCAACTTCATCAAGTTGGTGCCGTTGATAATCAGCCGTGCATTGCGATCATGGTAGTCATAAGGCTCCACATGCAGCTGGCCGTCCTTGATCTCTATGTAAAAGATACCCTCTGCTTTGCCTTCCACATCGACCTGGAATGCCAAAGTGCCGGGAATGGACGAAACATCTGCCTTGCTGAGCTTTTTGCGCACAGCCGCAACGATGGACTCGTATGTCATAGCAGCCATTAGTATGTACCTCCTATCTGTTTTTTATCATTATAGCACAATAGTCTTGCACATTCAATAGGAGTTGCCGAACATTTATTGTGCACTTTCAACAAATATTCGCAATTTTTCGCTTGTAATGACTTGTAGCGACAAATTATTTATCCTTAGGTCTTGCCACCCAGGCTACCACCAGTGCGCTGAGCACCGCCACGGTCACCCCACCGGCGCAGGCGGTAAACCCGCCGGTAAATACGCCTATCAGACCGTCCTTTTGCACCGCTTCCTTAACCCCTTGAGCCAGTGCATTGCCAAAGCCGGTCAGCGGCACCGTAGCGCCAGCACCTGCCAGCTCCACCAGTTTAGGATACCAACCCAGACCGCCCAGCACCACCCCCAGACACACAAACAGTACCAAAATCCGCGCAGGTGTCAGCTTGGTCAGGTCCATCAACAGCTGCCCCACCATACAGATCAGTCCGCCGATCAAAAACGCATAGAGATAGATCATCGTCCCGCCCCCTTAATACAAATGAAAAACAAAGAGGATCAGGCCGTACAGCACGGAGGTAGCGACGCCGTACACCAGCACCGGCCCGGCAATGGAGAACATTTGCGCCGCCGTACCCAGTACAAAGCCCTCGTGCTGGAACTCCAGCGCCGGCGACACCACAGCATTGGCAAAGCCGGTAATGGGCACAATGGTGCCTGCACCTGCCTGGCGGGCGATCTTGTCAAACACACCGATACCGGTAAGCACCGCCGTAGCTACGATCAGCACCGCCGGAGGGGCCAGGCGCACCTGCCGCTCCCCCAATCCCAGGCTCTCAAACAATGTATTGAGCAGCTGCCCCAGCAGGCAAATGCCGCCGCCGAACAAAAATGCCTTAACCGCGTTCAGCAGCTTTGGAGAATTGGGGCTGGCCTTGTCCGCCATCTTGCTGTAATCGCTCTTACTGATACCCAAAGAAATCACCTCATCCCTATTATTCATAGAAACTTCACGATTATACCCTTGACATTTGTCTTTCGCTTCTGTAAAATAGCATTATACTATTTGTAAATCTTAATGAAGAAGGTACCGTCATGCACTTGATTGATGTACGCGATGTTTATAAAATCTACAATCCCGGCGAGAACCAGGTGAACGCACTGGACGGCGTGAGCCTGACCATTGACGAGGGTGAGTTCGTAGCCATTATCGGCCAGTCCGGCTCCGGCAAGTCCACCTTGATGAATATGCTGGGTCTGCTGGATGTACCCACCAGCGGGGAGTATTACAT
>CAVHPP010000004.1:115478-122706 GCA_963638105.1 Agathobacter rectalis | reverse complement strand
ATTGAAGGAAATATATAAAGATGCTGTGCAAAATCAAAACGAAGAGGTCATTGACCTGATCTGTAAATCTCTATCGGTATTGTTTAGTGAAAAATATGGAAATACTGCAAAGGAAAAAGTGTTTTTATTGTTATGGACAATTAATGAAGTTTACGCGGTTTCAAACGAACCGCAGACAATACAGCATATCAAAATATGGGATCGTATTTATGTTGATTTTTGCGATTTTTTGCATACGGTCACACCAACACAGATGCGCAGAAATAGAATGTTTGACTATTATGCATTTGGTATAAATTTAATGAAAAATAAGAGCTACCGGTATTCGGATGGCAGGTACATTTCCCAAAATAGTATACTTGCAGAATTCTACTATGCTTATATTTACACTATCGTGGTTGCGCCTAATCAGGTGAGTGAGGAAGGCCAATCGGCGGAGGAGATGATCAGGAGAATTGACTTTTGGTATTCATCTTACATTAGCGCGGATGCAGATGAACAAAAGGAAGATGCGATAAAAGGATATGGCTTTTTCTTAAAGCAGCTGGTGGATAATCAGGATGAGCGAAATATTCGTAAACTGTACCTAAATCACGCTATTATGCATTTTCACAATAATAAGGAAGGGACAGTATTTGTTGCGCTTTTTGTATATGCATATTATTTGGCATTCTGTGAAGTGCTTGTGGAGGGCCAAAGTATTCAAAGGTTTGCACAGGACTTGATAAAGTCCATGCAAGGAATAGTCCATAAAGCGATTTATGCTTTGAACATCAAGGATATTCTGAAAGAGAACGGTAAGATTCTGCGCAATCTGTTGAACACATGGGAGAAATTCAACACGGATGAAATAAAAGAAATAGTTATGGAGCGGGTGCTTGTAGATGTTTTGCTATACATTTCAGTGGAAAAGTACTTTAGCGAGAACGATCTATACGATTGTCTGAAATACATAACTTCTGGGGATATGGAATATACCAGTTTAAAGTATTTTGCAAATGGGGACGATGACTTTGCTGCTCATTTTATGGAGTTTCAACAACGAGCATTCGGGTTCACAGAACAGAGTGATATGCAGCGGAAGGTAGACACGCTTCGATCCGCGTTACAAAGAGGAGTAAAGGCTAAGCAGGTAGAAGTTGCAGAGCATCATCCTTTGACGCAAAAAGTTACAAAAGAATTTGTGGAACGGATTAAAGCTCAATTAAACGAAGCTATGAACGAGATTATTCCCTTTTCGTTTAATGAGAATTGTCAAGCTAACAAAATTGGAAAAATAGCATTGGATTATTGTCAGGTGGATCAGGAATGCGTGGGGAGTAATTATTTGCTTGATGATGTATGCCATCTGGCTTCTTCCAGATTGTTTGGTGGACTCGAGACATGTCTTGGCGAGCATGTTGAGATCCTTAAATTAAAAAATACAGATAGAACAAAGCAAGAACAGTTTATTGAAAAGTCGACGCCGTATATCCCTGATATGTTTATTGGCAACAAGCATACATTTTGGGAAGAAGAAAATGACCAATTTTTGCTGCAAAACTATATCGAAGATATGCGAAAGGTAGATTTTCCATTTGGATGCAGACGGTTGTATCTCATTAACAGCAATTTGGTTTCTTTTCGTGTGAGTCAAATACACATAGAGTGTTTTGATTATACTGAGAGCGATTTTGATGCACTGAATATCGAAAAATCTGGAGACGACTACTTTTATTCTCGTAACAATGGGGCAGTTAAAGCCAAGTATGAGAAAAAAGAACTGCTGGATTTATTGCATAAGACCTTGAAGAAAATTCACATTGAGGTTGAATATGAGTATGGTTTTCAATCGGATTTTGTGGGCTGTTCGTTGGAAATTGAGTACACATAAGTTGTGATCGTCAGTGTGAGCTGAAAAACTCCAAAGGGATAGTGTTAAGAATTATCATACCGATAAAATCGGATTTCATTGTGAAAGCAAAAAAGATGGCATAGCGGATGGAGAGAAACACTTCACAGGAGCCATAGAGTGGACAATGCAAAATCCTTTTCATCATGACTCTACGGTGAATAAAAAACGGCGCGCTGTACTTAACCGTGCAGCGTGCCGTTCTCTATTACATTATATATTATAGGTCATTAGGGTTTGGATGAAGTGGGTATCCAGGAAATTACGCTGGTAGCCGGTGGAGAAGCCCTGGTTCTCCAGCGCGTCTACCAAGCGGCGGGAGAAGGTGTCGTACACCAGGACAAACTGCTTTTCGTCCGCCAAGTCCTGGGCCTCGGACACCAGCTGCAAAAGCTCCTGCTTTTGAGCGGCGGCGTTGCCAAAGAGGGTGAGCACCTGCACCGGCTTTTCCCTGGGGATCATGACGCCCACGATATTGCGGGTTACATTCCGGTGCGATTGGATCCGCCGGAAACGGTCGCCGGAGAGCATGGACAGGGTGCCCTTGGACGGTGAGCGGTACTCCGGTGCGTCCTTGGGCAGCAGCACGGCTACCGCGTGGGCCGGATCGCTGACCAGCACGGTGCCGGTTTGGATCCAGCGGGGCAGGTTGTGCTCCATATAGCGGGTGATAAATTTTTCCCGCTTGTCCCGATCCGGACAATAATACATCATCAGCGGGTGCGACAGCAGCGACGCCCCTAAGAACTCCACCAGCGGTGCCTGTTCTTTTTTATTCCAATGGGACAGCTCCATTTGCCCTCACCCTTTCTTATACTTTCGTCTTTTGGCTATGCTGTCGGCGCAGTTTGCGCACCACCAGCAGGAACATCACCACGCTCATGGCGGTGCACACCAGGTCGGCCACGGCCTGGGACCAGATAATGCCCTCCAGACCAACAGTCTTATTCATTATAATCAACAGCGGAAAATAAATCAATCCCTGTCGGCTGAGGGACAAGATCATACTTTGGGTGCCCTTGCCCATGCCCTGGAACGAGAAGTTCAGCACGAACATACAGCCGATCACCGGACCGGAGATCATCAAGGCCCGCAGCATTTTGACCCCGTAGTCGATTACGGCCGGGTCGTCGATAAACACGCTGACCACTTGGCGGGTAAAGATAAAGTACATCACGGTGATCACGGTGCCCAGCACAATGTTGCAAACGCAGGAAAAGCGAATGCTGTGGCGCATACGATCCAGTTTGTTTGCTCCGTAGCAGTAGCCCACCAGCGGCTGCACGCCCTGGGCCAGTCCCAGCTGCAGCATCACTACCAGCATATTGGCCTTCATGGTAATGCCCATGGCTGCTACCGCGTTGTCGCCGTAGCCTTGCAAAAAGACATTGATCAGCATGTTGGAAATGCTCATCAGCAAATTGTTAATGGCGGCAGGCAGCCCAACGGTAATGACCCCGCGGGCAATGCCGCCCCGCACCCGATAACGGCCGGGGCTGATGGATAAAATGGACTTGCCCCGCAAAAAGTAAATCAGGAAGAATACCACGCTGACCACATTGCCGATGACGGTGGCAATGGCAGCGCCGGCTACGCCCTGACCGGTGCCAAAGGGCATAGTCAGGCCAAAGAGTTTGTCGCCTTTATTCAGAATAAAGATCGGGTCCAGCACAATATTGACCACCTGGCCGATAATGCTGCCGATCATAGATACCCTCGCGGCGCCCTCGCCCCGCACCAGGTTGCCCAGCATCACGGAGGACACAATAAAGGGAGAGCCGATGGCCACATACTTCAGATAATCGGCGGCGTAGGCAAAGGTGGCGTCCGACGCACCCACTGCGTACAGTACCGGCTTGCGGAACACCAAAAACAGCACGGTCATCACCAGTCCAACGCCAATGGCACTGTAAACGCAAAAGCTGCTGATGGTCTTGACCCTCTCGGCCTTGCCCTCGCCCAGAGAGCGGCTTACAAAGGCGCAGCCGCCTACGCCGAACAGGTTGCCGCAGGCGATAAACAGCAAAAACAGCGGCATGGTCACCGACACGGCGGCCACCATATTGGCGTTGCCGGTCTGGCCTACAAAGAAGGTGTCTGCCAGATTGTAAACGATATTTACCAGCATGCCCATCATGCTGGGCAGCGCCAAAGTGCGCACGGCCCGGGGCACGCTGTAACTTTCAAAAACTTGGGTATTGTCTTTCATGGATCTTTTATGCCTTCTTCTCATAGAGTGCGTTAGCCAGGGCTGCCATTTGAGACATGGTCAGCTGCTCGGCCCGCACGGTGGCGCTCAGTCCCAAAGATTGGAACAGCGCCGTCAGTTCTGCCTTGGGCACGCCCAGGGCGGCGTTCAAACTGTTGGCCAGGGTCTTGCGCCGCTGCAAAAAGGCGCCCTTGACCACACGGAAAAAGTAGCCCTCGTCCGTTACCTGCACCGGGGGCTGCTGCCGCCGGGTTAAGGCGATCACCGCCGAGTCTACATTGGGGCTGGGGTAAAAGCTCTCTCGCCCCACTTCAAACAAGATCTCCGCCTGCGTATAGTATTCCACCGCAGCGGACACGGCGCCGCAGTCCCGGGTGCCCAGGGGAGCGCATAGGCGCTTGGCCGCCTCCAACTGCACCATCACCACCAGCCGTTCAATAGGCAGCTCGCTTTCCAGCAGGCGCATCAGCACCGGGGTGGTAATGTAGTAGGGCAGGTTGGCGCACACCTGTACGCGGTCACAGTCGGCAAACGAATCGGCAAACAGCGCCTGCAAGTCCATTTGCAGCACATCGCCGGGCACCACCTGCACATTGGGGCAGTCTGCCAGGGTCTCGGCCAGCACATCCGGCAGGCGGCGGTCCAGCTCCACGGCGGCTACTCGGCCGCACACGGCAGACAGCTCTTTAGTGAGCACGCCGATACCCGGCCCGATCTCCAGCACGCCGGTGTGGTCGTCCGCCTCCAGCGCTGCTGCCATACGGGGACACACGGAGGGGTCGATCAAAAAATTCTGCCCCAGCGCTTTGGAAAAAGTGAAGCCGTGACGGGTTAATATTCTCTTTATTGTATTATAATCATATAAATCCATACAACCGCTCCTCTAACGGTTGCCTATTCTACCACACTTCGGCAGAATTTACAATAATATGCTTGACTTTTTGTGCAAGTGTGCTAAAATACATCATAAGCCGCCTAACGATAGGCGACTAAATGAATAAAAAGGAAGTGCCTGCATGGAGCTGAAACCCTGTCATCGCCGTCCGTTGCGACCGGATGAGATCGGTCCTCGGGTGATGGAACTCTCTAAATATTTGCGCAAGAACTTTAATGCCGCCGTAGCGGAGCAGGGCCTGTTTTCCGGCCAGCAGGATATATTGCTGCTGCTTATTCGGCAACCGGGCATGACCCTGGGCCAGCTGAGCCGTGCCCTGGGGGTGGCCAGCGCTACTGCCTCCGTGTCTGTTAAGCGCATGGAAAAGGCCGGGTTTATTGAAAAGCGGGTGGACGAAAAGGACGCCCGGATTGTGCGGCTGTATCCCACTCCGATGGCGGAGGACGCACCGAAAAAGATTCACCAAAAAATGAATGCCATGGAGCAGGTGCTCACCGCCGGCATGAGCGAGGAGCAGGTGCTGACTTTGGCCGGCCTGCTGGAGCAGGCACTGCAAAATGTGGGCAAAGAAAACCCGTAAGCGTGAAAGATAGAGTAGAAAACAGAAAGGAGAACCGAATGTTAAAGAAGTTATCCAAATATATGAAAGGGCTGTGGGGACTGGCAGCCATCAGCGCCGCAGGTATGATCGTAGAGGCTATCTGCGAGCTGGCACTGCCGTCTCTTGCCAACAGCATTTATCAAAAGGTGGACACCGCCGCCTCGCCGGAGAGCGTGCGCACTGCGGTGATCCTCAGCGGCTTGGGCATGCTGGCGCTGGCACTCTTAGGCCTTTTTGGCGGCGTGGTGACCATGAAGACCTCCGCCAATGTGAGCCAGCGGTTTGCCTACCGGCTGCGAGGGGATATGTACCGCAAGATCAGCCATTTTTCCTTTAAGAACATTGATCAGTTCTCTACCGCGTCGCTGACTACCCGTATGACCAACGATGTGACCACCTTGCAGAATGTGGTGATGATGTGCCTGCGTATTTTGGTGCGTGTGCCGGCGCTGATGGTGGTGGCTGCCTGCTTTGCGGTGTCCATCAATCCCAGAATGAGCGCTATGCTGCTGATCTTGCTGCCGATTTTGATTGTGGTGGTGGCCTGTATTTTGAAGTTCGGCTTCCCTATGTTCCAAAAAATGCAGAAGAAGATCGACAACGTAAACCGGGTGGTGCAGGAAAATCTAATCGGTATGCGTGTGGTTAAGGCCTATGTGCGGGAGGATCGGGAAAAAGACAAATTCCATGACGCCTCCAACGACTTGGCCGCCCAGGGCGCCAAGGCAGCGGGCCTGATTGTGACCGTGATGCCGGTGATGATGCTGCTGCTTAACGCCGTGGTGGTTTTTGTGTATTATAAAGGCGCTTTAGAGGCCAACGCCGGCGTGATGGAAGTGGGCCAAATTTCCGTCTTTGCCTCTTATGTGATTCAAATTCTGATGAATTTGATGATGATCTCCATGATGCTGTTGCAGCTGGCTCGCGGTAAAGCCTGCGGCGACCGTGTGGTGGAGGTGCTGGATACAGAAATTGACATTACCAATCCGCAGAACCCCTATTTGCCGGAGGACCCCAAGGGGGGCGTAGAGTTCCGGGATGTGAGCTTTAAGTATAATACGGAGGGCCACGGGGACGATATTTTGGAGCATATCAGCTTTACCGCCAAGCCCGGCCAGATCATCGGTATTGTAGGCGGCACCGGCTGCGGCAAGAGCAGTTTGGTAAACCTGATCCCTCGGCTGTATGACGCCACCCGGGGTCAGGTGCTCATTGATGGGGTAGATGTGCGTAAGTACGATCTGACCGCCCTGCGTGAGATGATCGGCGTGGTGCTGCAAAAGAATGTGCTCTTTAGCGGCACCATTAAAGAGAATATTCGCTGGGGCAAGAAAGACGCCACAGATGAGGAGATTGTGGCGGCTTGTCAGGCGGCACAGGCCCATGACTTTGTGCTGACCCAGCCCAAGGGGTATGATACGGATCTGAGCCAGGGCGGACTGAACCTGAGCGGCGGTCAAAAGCAGCGGCTTTGCATTGCCCGCGCCATGATTAAGCACCCGAAAATTTTGATCTTGGACGACTCCACCTCCGCCGTAGATACGGCAACGGAGGCCAAAATTCGGGAGAGCTTCTATAAAGATTTTAAGGACACCACCGTGTTTATTATTGCCCAGCGGGTCAGCTCCGTAC
>CAVHPP010000004.1:87748-115468 GCA_963638105.1 Agathobacter rectalis | reverse complement strand
TCCTGGTACTGGACGACGGCCAAATCAAGGGGATCGGTACCCATGAGCAGCTGCTGGCCGACAACGAGATCTACAAGGAAATCGTAACCACACAGGCGAAAGGAGTGAGCGAATAATGCCGGGTCCCGGAAGAACGGATTTTAAGAAACCCAAGAACGCCAAAAAGACCTTTGGCCGCATTTTGCAGTATGCGGGCAAGAGCAAGTTTATGTTGCTGGCGGTGTTCGTAATGCTTATCGGCAGCACCGTGTGCTCCGTAGGCGCCTCCTACTGGCTGAAGCCTATTTTGAATGACATTGAGGCCTCCATCCGGGCAGGCAATTTTGCCACCGTGGGTGTGCAAAGTCTGATGCGCAACCTGGCCATTGTGTCGGCGCTGTATGTTGGCGCGTCCCTTTGCATGTACATTCAAAGTAAGGTAATGGTCAAGATCGCCTACAAGACCACCAACCTGATCCGCAAGGAACTGTTTGACCACATGCAAACCCTGCCCCTGCGGTTCTTTGACACCCAGACCCACGGCGAAATCATGAGCCGCTACACCAATGATGTGGATAATATTCAGATGATGCTGGAGCAGTCTATGGTGCAGCTGGTGTCCTCCGCCTTTACCTTTGTGGGCATTGTGGTGATGATGATTGCCCTGAGTCCGCCGCTGTTTTGTATTTCCCTGGTGTTTATGACCATTATGCTGGTGACGGTGTCTAAGATCGGCAAAAAGAGCAAGCATTATTTTCAGGCGCAGCAGGCCAATTTGGGCAAAATGAACGGCAACATTGAGGAGTCTGTGGAGGGCATGCGGGTGATCAAGGTATTTAACCATGAGGACCAGGCCATTGCAGGCTTTGAACAATACAACGAGGCGTTTCGCTCTGCGGCCACCAACGCCAACTTTTATGCAGGGCTGATGGGTCCGGTGTCCAACGGGATCAACAATGCCGGTTATGCCCTGATCGCTTTGTGCGGCGGGCTGCTGGCTCTTACCGGGCGCCTGGACATTGGTACATTCTTTACTTTCCTCAGCTATGCCAAACAATTTACGCAACCCATTAACCAGATCGCCAATCAGATGAACACCATCTTTTCTGCGCTGGCCGGTGCGGAGCGTGTGTTTGAGATGATGGACACCGCCTCCGAGGAGGACGAGGGCACCGTAACTTTGACGGTGACCGGCACCGGGGAGGAGAAACGGTGGTACTGGCAGGACGGCGACCGCCGGGTACCGGTGCGCGGGGCTGTGGAGTTCCACCATGTGACCTTTGCCTATGTGCCGGAGAAGGTGGTACTCCATGATATTAGCCTGTACGCCAAAGAGGGGCAGAAGATCGCATTCGTCGGCTCCACCGGCGCAGGCAAGACCACCATTACCAATCTGATCAATCGGTTTTACGATATTCAGGAGGGCACCATCACCTATGACGGTATTGACATTCGCCGGATCAAAAAGGATGATTTGCGCCGCAGCTTGGCGATGGTGCTGCAAGACACCCACCTGTTTACCGGCACAGTGATGGAGAATATCCGTTACGGTCGGCTGGACGCCACTGACGAGGAATGCATTGCCGCAGCCAAGCTGGCCTCTGCCCATTCCTTTATCCGGCGGCTGCCGGAGGGCTACCAGACCATGCTCACCGGCGACGGCGGCAACCTGAGTCAGGGTCAGCGTCAGCTGCTGGCGATTGCCCGGGCGGCGGTGGCAGACCCGCCGGTGATGGTACTGGACGAGGCCACCTCCTCCATTGATACCCGCACGGAGAAGCATATTGAGCACGGTATGGATCGGCTGATGGCCGGCAAGACCACCTTTGTGATCGCCCACCGGCTCTCCACGGTGCGGGAGTCTAACGCCATTATGGTGCTGGAGGACGGCCGCATTATCGAGCGGGGCGACCACAATGCCCTGATGGCCCAGCAGGGTCGGTATTACCAGCTGTGTACCGGTAAGGCCAAGCTCAGTTAAATACAATTTTATTCAGTGGGGTGCGGTGCGATGCTGCACTTGCTACGAAACAGTCCCCCGGACTGTTTCTCCCAAATGCTAACGCATTTGGAGCCTCGTGTCTCTTGCACTGCGTGCAATTCACTCATCGAGCCGTTTCCTTTTATCCCCTCAGCCACTTCGTGACAGCTCCCCTTAATGAAAATAAGGGGAGCCTTTTTGTTTGTAAAGGGCGTGGGATCTGCTCTTGTTTTTACATTTGTCGTATTTTGTTAATTTTTTGGGCAAAAGGCAGGGTTCGGCTATTGGAAAACCGTGTGCCGGTGTTACAATAAGGGCAGAAAGGAAGTGGCACTGTGAACAAGGTGTTGGACAAATTCTTTACCAAGGCGGACAACGGCACCGTGCGACTGTATGACTACGATGTGACCCATTTGTGGCTGGCGGGGCTGGTGTATGCTCATATCGGCTACTGGGTGGAGAACCTGTTTCGCCTGGTGTCTAAGGGCGTTTTGGACTCCCGCAACCAGCTGCTGCCCTTCCTGTTTTGCTACACCATCGCCATGTGGGCCATGTACCTGGCTTTGGGCACCACCAATCACCCGCGCTTCTTCAGCCACCGGGTGCTGGAGGGCAACACCCGCCAAGATCGAATTTTGGCACGGATCTACTACTTTACCGTGGTATTTCTGTTCGTCTTTTTCGGCGAGATCGTGGTGGGCAGCATTTTTGAGCAGGTGTCCGGCATTTCTCTGTGGGATTACAGCGGCATTCCCCTGCACGTGACCAAGTATACCAGCATTCCCACCTGTACTGCCATGAGCCTGGGCGTGTCTGTTATTATGGGCAACTTCTTTGAGGGACTGATGAAGAAAATTCAGCGTATTCCCTACCGCACCACGGTGCAGCTGGACTATGTGCTGGGGGCGTTGATCTTGGCAGACTGGCTCATTATGATGGTGAGCATCAATGTGTTTAAGAAAGCGCCGGCCTACTGGTCCGTGCAGCTGCTAAGCTTCAAAGACCTGTTGGCGCTCTTTGTAAAATAACAATAAATACCCCCTGTGCGCTTTGCTTTTTGCCGCCGATTATGGTATAGTGAGTGGACAGGGGGTTTGTTATGCCGAATTTTACCAAGCTGGCCATTCAGCAGTCCTTTCTGCGGCTTCTGAGCCAAAGGCCCATTACCAAGATCACCGTTAAGGATATTGTGGAGGACTGCGGCATCAACCGCAATTCGTTCTACTACCATTTTCAGGACCTGCCCCAATTGCTGGAGACCATGATCATAGAAAGTGCGGACCAGATCATCTCTCACATACCGGAGAACTTCTCTCTGGAGGAGGGACTGACGACGATGCTGGAGCGGCTGGTGGAGAACAAGCGGGCCATTCGCAACATTTGGGTCTCGCCGGATCGGGCGTTTTACGAGCAGAATTTAATGCGGGTGTGCAATTATGTGGTCAGCCGCTACATTGCCTGCCGCTCGGCGGACCTGTTGCGTACCCTGCCGGAGGAGGAACTGGCGCTTCTTGTGGATTTTTGCCAGTGCGAGCTGTTCGGCCAGGTGACCAACTGGCTCAATCAAAATATGGCCTATGATATTGTGGCCCATGTGCAGGCTCTGTGCCGGCTGTTTGAGGGCAGTATTACCCAGACACTGGAGGCCGCACCCATGGAGGCGTAAGATTTTTTTGTTCACAAATGCGGCTATATTTTGTGCCCGGCGGCAGCTCGGTGCGCCCACAGCCCCAAGGGATAGCATTTATGGCGCGGGACACGGTTTTGCGGGTCAAAGAATTTTGAAAAAAGGCTTTACAAGCGGTTGCCAAGATGGTATAATCAGTAATGAAGTTAGAATATCTATGGCAGAACTATATTCTCAAAGAGGTGTATGAAAATGAAAAAGATTCTTTCCATCCTGCTGGCTGCTATGCTGGCGTTCTCTGCACTGGGTGCCACTTCTATGATGGCTTTCGCTGCGTCTAACACCGTGGCCAGCCCGGAGCACACCACCAGAGACAATGACAAAATCGGCCAGGTAAACGGTAAGGTCAGCGACGATGTGAGCTACGAAGTAGATCCCACCGATCCCACCAAGATCAGCTTTACCTACACCGGTAACGGCGACTTCCAGGATTGGCAGTTCCCGGGTATGACCGAGGGCAAGGACTACAAGGTGATCTCCGTAGACGGCAACACCATCACCATCCAGCTGATCAACGGCTATGAGGGCGATGTAATTGGTAACGCCATCGTAAAGTTCCAGGGTGAGACCACCACCAAAAAGGCGCCTAGGAAGGACAACAAGCGCAATTCTCCCAAAACCGGCGCGACCATGGCTACCGGCCTTGCACTTGCCGGCGCAGGTGCAGCAGTTCTGGCTGCCATGAAGAAAAAACAGGACGCTGAATAAGACGAACTGCAAAAGCCTGTTTGCCATACGGTAAACAGGCTTTTTTTAATGAAATACGGCAACAATACCAAGGAGCGATACCCAAGCAATGGATAATCAAAAAGAACCGAAAAAAGAGGAGAAGCGCAACGCCGGGCGGGTCATACTGCTGATCATTGCCTTGGTGTGCCTGATCGCCGGGCTGGCGTATATCGGTGTGGATCTGTACCAGCAGTACACCGCCCGCCAGGAGGACCGGCGCAGTCAGAGCATGGTAACGGAAGCGCCCAGCACCACCGGCGAGAGCAAAAAGCCCACCAATCCGGTAAATTTCAAAAAGCTGCAAAGCCAAAATGACGAAATTTACGCTTGGATCCAGGTGGACGGTACCGAGGTGAACTATCCCATTGTGCAAAGCACGGTGGACGATGAGTTTTACCTGACCCACAGTGCCTATGATAAAAGCTGGCTGGCCAGCGGTGCCGTGTTTACCCAGTCGCAGAACACAACCACCTTTGACGACGCGGTGACCCTGGTGTACGGCCATAACGGCTTTAGCGAGAGTATGTTTACCTCGCTGCATAAGTTTGAGGACAAGTCTTTCTTTGACAGCCACCCGTATTTTTACATTTATATGCCCGGCCACAAGCTGACCTACCAGATCATCTCTGCCTTTAAGTACGATGATCGGCATATTATGAACAGCTTTTCTTTCCAGGATGTGGCGGTGCGCAGCGAATTCTTTGCCATGCTGCAAAATCCGGACTCTGCCTTGAAGAATGTGCGCACGGACCTAAAGACCACTGTGGATAAGGACAGCCATGTGGTGATCCTGTCCACCTGCTTTACCGGCACCAGCCAGCGGAGCAGCAGATACCTTGTAAGCGGAGTGTTACTGAAGAATGAAGAAACCGATTGATCCCAATTTGGAGCGCTTTGAAGACAGCGTGTTCTCTCTAACCGGCGGTGATGATACCCCCGGTGTAAGTTACCGCGCGCCTCAATTTGAAATGAAAGAGACTTCGGCTGCCGCAGCCCCCGGCGAGTACCACGCCTCGGAGAACCATCGCCAGCGGGCGGAGGCCACAGGTGCGCCGGTGGAACCGGCGCCCGGCGGTGAGGAGCACCACCATCATCATCACCATCACCACCATAGCGACAGCCATAGCCACAGCCGTCACGGCAAGCACCGTCGGCACCGGCACCACCATCATCATCACCGGCATCATCGGTTGCCCAAGGGCGCCCGGGTGGTGATCGGCATTTTGGTGGCACTGCTGATTATCGTTGCCCTTGTGGTGGGTGCGTTCCTGATCCTGAACTATAACGGCGAGAAGAATATGACCGACACCACCGCTGCCACCGACTACCAGGAGACCATTGAGTATAAGGGCCACACCTATGTGTATAACGAGAATGTGGTGACCATGGCGTTCCTGGGCGTAGACAAGCGAGAGCTGGGCAAGGCGGAGAACCATACTTCCACGAACGGTATGGCGGATACGGATATTGTGGTTGCCATTGACAAGGTCAGCGGCAAAACCTCTATGATCGCCGTGCCCCGCGACACCATGGTGGATGTGGATGTGTTTGACAAGGACGGCAATTTCAAAAAAACCAAGGAAATGGAGCTTTGTATTGCCTATGCCTACGGCGACGGTTTCGGCACCTCCTGCAAGAATGTGACCAAGTCGATCAGCCGTATTCTCTACAATGTGCCCATCGATAAGTATTTTGCCTTGGATCTGAACGGCATCCAGCCCATTAACGACTCTATTGGCGGGGTGAAGGTGCAGTCCCTCTACGACCTGCCGGACTTCGGGGTCAAGAAGGGCGACACCGTGCACCTGACCGGTGATCTCACCGAGGCTTATGTGCGTACCCGTGATATGGATGACCTGAACGCTTCCTTGAACCGTACCCAGCGCCAGGTGCAGTACCTGAACGCCTTTGCGGACAAGGTGCGGGGCAGCGTTACCTCGGATTTTAGCGTCATCACCAATTTATACAATACCGCTTCTGATTATTGCACCACGGATCTGACCGTGTCCAATGTGACTTACCTTGGCTCTCTGCTGCTGCAAAAGGGCGTCACCGGCTTCCAGTCCTATACCCTGGAGGGGGAGATGAAAGCGGTGGACAATAAGGAATTCAAGGATTATGTGTACGCCGGTTTTTATCCGGATAAAGACAGTTTAATGCAGACGGTGCTGGATGTGTTTTACACCCGGATCCGATAAGGTCGAAAAAGTGGGGACTCTGTGGAACAGGGTCCCTTTTTGGCACTTATAAATTTGGAAAAACTATTGAACAGCCGCCGTTTAAGTGTTAAAATACAGATGAAATCTTTTTGAAGGAGTTATCATTATGGACCAAGCAACCAAAAAGGCGCTTCAGATCTACGCCGCCAAGATCCGTCTGGGCATTGTAGACAGCACCAACAGCGCCAAATCCGGGCACCCCGGCGGCAGTTTGTCCTCCGCGGATGTGTTCGCATATTTGTATGGCAAAGAAATGCGTGTGGACCCCAAGAACCCTAAGTGGGCGGATCGTGACCGCTTTGTTTTGTCTAAGGGTCATTGCGCCCCCGGTCTGTACAGTGCCCTGGCATACAAGGGCTTTTTCCCGCCGGAGGACCTGACCACCCTGCGCCATATTGGCTCTTATTTACAGGGTCACCCCAATATGAACACCGTGCCCGGCGTTGATATGAGCACCGGCTCTCTGGGTCAGGGCATCAGCGCCGCCTGCGGTATGGCCAAGGGCGCTAAGTTCCTGGGCAAGGAGGATATTCGGGTGTACACCCTTTTGGGCGACGGCGAGATCGAGGAGGGCCAGGTTTGGGAGGCCATGATGTTTGCCAACCAGTACCACCTGGATAACCTGTGCGTGATCATTGACTGGAACGGCTTGCAGATCGACGGTCTGTGCAAAGATGTGATGTGCGCCGAGCCCATCGACGAGAAAGTGAAGGCCTTTGGCTTTGATGTGGTCACCGTTGACGGCAATGATTTTGACCAGCTGGAAAGCGCTTTTGACGCCTTCCACAAGAGCACCAAGCCCTTCTGCATTTTGATGAAGACGGTGAAGGGCAAGGGCGTGTCCTTTATGGAGAACGAGTGCGGTTGGCACGGCAAGGCCACCAACCCGGAAGAATACAAGACGGCAATGGCAGAACTGACTGCCAAGCTGCAGGAATTGGAGGCGTAACCATGGCAGAAGTAAAGAAGATCGCAACCCGCGAGAGCTACGGCAACGCCTTAAAGGAACTGGCTGCGGGCGGCGCCGACAACCTGGTGGTGTTGGACGCAGACCTGGCCGGTGCAACCAAGACCGGCATTTTTAAGAAAGCCTATCCGGACCGCCACTTTAACTGCGGCATTGCCGAGGCGGATATGATGAGCGTGGCCGCCGGCTTGTCTACCATGGGGCTGGTACCCTTTGCGTCCAGTTTTGCCATGTTTGCTGCCGGTCGTGCCTTTGAGCAGGTGCGCAACAGCATCGGCTATCCCCATTTGAATGTTAAGATCGGCGCTACCCACGCCGGGATCAGTGTTGGCGAGGACGGCGCGTCCCACCAGTGCTGTGAGGACTTTGCCCTGATGCGGGTGATCCCCGGTATGACCGTAATTTGTCCGGCAGACGATGTGGAGGCTCGGCAGGTGGTAAAGGCCGCCTATGAGATGGAGGGCCCGGTGTATATGCGCTTTGCCCGCCTGGCTACCGAAGTATTCCACAGCGAGGATTATCAGTTTGAGATCGGCAAGGCCGAGGTGATCCGCCAGGGCAGCGATGTGTCCATCATTGCCTGCGGTCTGATGGTGCCGGAGGCTATGGCTGCCGCAGAGCAGCTGGCCGCCAAGGGCATTTCTGCCGAGGTGATCAATATGGCTACCATTAAGCCCTTGGACGAGGCTGCCGTTTTGGCAACTGCCAAGAAGACCGGCAAGGTCATCACCGTAGAGGAGCACAGCATTATCGGCGGTTTGGGCGAGGCTGTTTGCTCCGTGCTCAGCGAGCAGCTGCCCACGCCTGTGCGCCGTATCGGCGTTAACGACGAGTTCGGCCACAGCGGCCCCGGTGCAGATCTGCTGGTGCAGTTTGGCCTGTGTGCCGACCATATTGCTCAGGTGGCTGCCGACTTTGTCAAATAAAACCGAATGCAAAAGATACCGCTTGCGACCCTAGAGCCGCAGGCGGTTTTTTGTTGCAAAACGGTCGGTTCTATGCTACTATGGGCTTGCAGGCATATACTGTTATTGCAGTTTGCCTTACAAGGAGGATTTGTTTATGAAACTTGCCATTGTCATTATTGTTGTGGTGGTACTGCTGGTGCTGTGGCTGGCAGGCACTTACAACGGCTTAGTGAAGAAGAAAAACGCTGTGGAGGAGGCGTTCTCCACCATGGATGTGTACCTGAAAAAGCGGTGGGATCTGATCCCGAATTTGGTGAATACTGTAAAGGGCTACGCCGCTCATGAGACCCAAACGCTGCAAAATGTGGTCACCGCTCGCGCAGGCAGCTATGCCGCCATGTCCACGGAGGAGAAGTTGAAAGCCAATGCTGAGCTTTCCGGCGCCATTGCCGGGTTCTCTGCCGTGGTGGAGCAGTACCCGGACTTAAAGGCCAACCAAAATTTTTTGGATCTGCAAAATCAGCTGCGCCAGGTGGAGGCAGATATTGCCAATGCCCGCAAGTATTATAACGCTACGGTGAAGCAGCTGAACAACAAGATTGAAATGTTCCCGTCCAATATTGTGGCCGGTCTGTTCCATTTTGAAAAGCGCAGTATGTATCTGGTGGACGACGCCGCCCAGCGGGAGAATGTGAAGGTAGAATTCTGATGAAGAAGATCATCACCCTACTGCTGGCATTGGTGCTGTCCCTGTGCGCCCCGATTTATGCTCTGGCAGCCACGCCGGACGAGTCCGATTTTTTGTCCCGGTACGCCCAGGAGCCCTATGTGATCACCGACTGCCAAATGCAAGTGGTGGTCAGCAAGTACAATGTGCTGGCGGTAACGGAGACCTATCAGGTGTATTTTAATGAAGCACGCCACGGCATTTATCGCTACCTGCCCCTGCGCAACCAGTTGACCCGTACGGACGGCTCTACCGCCGTGGTCACTGCCCGGGTCAGTCATGTGGACACCGGTGCGGACGAATGCAGTCATGAGGTCAGCGACGACAATTATGTGCTGCGCCTGGGCAGCGAGGAGGAGACCATCACCGGCCCCCACACCTATACCATTCGCTACAACTACGACCTGGGGCTGGATACGGTAAAGAACGCCGACGAGCTGTATTATAATCTGGTGGGCACCGGGTGGGACACCTATATCCGCCGGGTGCAGTTCTCGGTGACTATGCCAAAGGATTTTGACCCGGCCAAGCTGGGTCTGAGCACCGGCAGCTACGGCACCGCCGGGACCCAAAATGTAACCTACACCGTGCAGGATCGCACCATCAGTGGCACGGTTACGCAGGTGCTGGCACCAAATGAGGGGCTGACCCTGCGTCTGATTCTGCCGGATGGGTATTTCAAGTTCGATTATACCAAGTATAACCTGACCATTGCTATGATCGCCGTTTTGCCGGCGCTGGCAGCGCTGATCGTGCTGGTACTGTTTTTGAAGTTCGGTCGGGATAAGCGCTATGCCCCCACGGTGGAGTTTTATCCGCCGGAGGGACTGAACAGCGCAGAGGTGGGCCTGTGGTACAAGGGCAAGGCCACCGATGAGATGGTACTGTCCCTGCTGGTGTACCTGGCCCAGCGCAATCATATTGCCATTCGTCCCGGCAAGCGCAAGCGAGACTTTGTGATCACCAAACGCCACGGCTATGTGGGACAAGATACCAATTTGGCGGTATTTATAGACGGCCTGTTCCCCGACGGTCGCACCTGCACGGATAATAAACAGCTGAAAAATCATTTTTATGAAACGGTGGGCACCATACGGGCAGACCTGAACAGTACGGAGAGCCGCAGTCGCATTTTTGATGAAACCAGTATTTATTTGAAGCTGCTGTCCTTTGTACTGCTGGCGCTGAGCGCAGCCGGCGGCGCCTATTTCAGCCACCTGGCGATGGGCGACGCGCTGACTTTAGAGCCGAGCATTCTCTACGCTATGCTGGCGGGCACCCTGTGTTTGGCACTGGGGCTGATCCCCGCTTGCTGTATGCTTCGGCGCACGGATAAGGGCGCCAAAACCTTGGCACACATTCAGGGCTTTCGCAGCTTTTTGGTAACGGCGGAGAAAGAGAAGTTAGAGGCGCTGGTGGAGCAGGACCCGGAGTATTTCTATAATATTCTGCCCTATACTTACGCTCTTGGCGTCAGCGACAAGTGGATCAAGAAGTTTGAGCCTATCGCCATGCAGCCGCCTCGGTGGTATAATGGGACCGATGTGTGGAGCTATGTGCTTTTTGACCGTATGTTGCGGGATACCCTGCGGGCAGCCAACGACAGCATGGTCTCCCAGCCGATCGGCAGCAACAGCGGCGGAGGCGGCGGCTTCTCCGGCGGTGGTGTTGGCGGCGGAGGCGGCGGCAGCTGGTAAGCACCGCTTGCTGTTGTATGTTGTAAAGGCGTAAGATCTTGCAACCGATTTGCCTCCCTTGTAAAGGGAGGGGGACCACCGTAGGTGGTGGAGGGATTGATGCACTCGCTACGAAACAGTCCCCCGGACTGTTTCTCCCAAATGCTGACGCATTTGGAGCCTCGTGTCTCTTGCACTGCGTGCAATTCACTCGGGAGCGAGCCCCCGCCCTACGGTAGAATAAATATACAAAGCAGGCGCACCCATCGGGTGCGCCTGTTTTACTGTCGGTTTTCAATATCGGATTTTCGCAAAAATTATAATTTACGCTCCATAAATCCCACGGTAAAGGGAAGATGGTCAAATTGTTTTGTGCCTGTGTGGACGAACCCCTGGGACTGATACCAAACTTTCAGCACCGTGTTTTCTTCTACAATGCCGATTTGGATTTTTTGTGCGCCCAAGTGGTCCTTTGCGTAATCGGCGGCATAGCGCACCAGTTCTTTGCCGAGCCCCAGGTGTCTGTAGGCCGGTAAAACCGCCAGGTGATCCAGTTCTGCGCCGTCCGCTGTGGGGTGCAAAGAAAAACAGCCCGCAAATGTGTTTTGGTATCGGCACAAAAACAGAGAACACCCGCCATCAAAGGCGGCGCGCAGCTTTTCCGGCGGCATAAATGCCGTGTGCCCCGGGCAGTTCTCCCGGGTCAAATGCAGATCCGCCGCCACAGTCTGAAAACCCTTGTGAATGATATCCAAACAAATCGGCAGTTGCTCTGCTTTCGTTACTTTTATGATCATCGTTTGCTCGCGTATGTTGGTCGGTTCTGTCCTATCGTATTTGCCCATACATTTGTCCTTGGGTCGAGTTTGTTCTATCGGCAGCACGGTTTAATTGCCTTGGATCACTTCGTTTTTCAGCTTGTTATATTCTTCCTGACTGATGGCACCGGATCGGTATAGGGTGTTTAATCTTTCCAAGTTGAGTATCGTTTCGTTTACATAATGGTGATTGTGTTCAGGTGTTGTACCGGGAATGCTGCTATGTGCGGTGACTTGACAATGAACAGTCAAAAGCTCCATCTCGTCCGTGATCTGTAATTCGATTTTTTTATACAACAGGATCTGAAATCGTACGATACGTTTTTTATCCGGAATTCGTACCAGAACGCCGTTAAAGATATACTGCGGGCAGGTCCTGACAACTGTATATCGTCCTCCATGACCGGTTGAAATGATGCGGTCCGCCCGATCACCAAAGTCTTGCACAAGTTGTTTGCGGTCGGTATCTGAAAGGGCGGCTGGGTTCTCGTAAAGGGTATTATAGAGCGCTTTGATTTCTTCCATGCCTGCCTCCTCAGAATTCACTGATATCAATGTCTCTGGTGTTAAAATGCCCATAGCTTACATTCAGCGTGTATTCCAATCTGGTGGAAGTGCTGCCTTCATCCGTCCAGGTGACCAAAAGATGGTTCATGGTTACATCCATGGAACAAGCCGTATCCTCTCCAAAAAGGTAGCGTTTGCCATACCAGTCATTTCCTTGAGCAAAATAAACATAATAGTCGCCTTCGGGAACGGCGGCGGTAGCGCTGCTGTGTGCTTGCACAAAGAAAGAAAAAACATCTTTCCCATAAGCGTCTTTGAGTTTGATATAACAGTTCTTGGCGTTGTGGGTGTTGTCTACTTGAATATGGCAAGGGGTATCTTTTTCTGTGTCTATGATCGTTTTGCCGTTTTCGGGTGTTCGCATAGGTTCCATTTTGTGGCAACGCTTACACATTTTGGGTGAGGTCTTGGTTTCCGCAACCCAGTTGTGGCCTCGTTTTTTGCCTTGTGTTGCACCGCAAACGGTACAGGTCATTGGTGTTTCGCAGGTCGCTAATTGCCAAGTGTGTGCAGTTTTTTCGCCTTCCTTTTTGCCGCAGCGTTTACAGGTCTTTGGTGCTTGGCAGGTGGCCTCCTGCCAGTCATGCCCCAACGCTTTTCCTTGTTCGGCTCCGCACTTTGTGCAAATTTGCGGGGCGGTACAAGTGGCAGCGGCGTATTGATGGATCATACAGCCGGGCTGTGCCGCCCAAATCAGGAGGGCAACAAGCACCAGTCCGCCGATACCCGCAGATAAATACCGGATCTGTTTCTTCCTTTTGGCAGCGTCAGCGGCTTCTTTCTGTTGAATTTGCAGGCGTTCTTTTTCTGCAACAGCGATAAGCGCGTTCGCGCTTTTGTAGCCGTTCAGCTTTTGCAAGTCAGTTATGGCGGCGTTGAGATTGTACAAGGTGCCGGTTTGAATCAGTCTTTCCGCTTTGGAAAGAACCTGGTCATTGAGCAGATCGTTGCATTCCTTTACTTTTTCGGCACAGTCCGCAAAGTCACCCAGCGATTGAAAGATGGTTTTGGCGTTTAGGATATTTGAAACGGTATGTTCACCGGCTCGCAAAAGAAATAGAGCCTGGTCGTAGCGCGTTTTCTTCTCCAATAATACAGCTTTTTTGGAACAAAGTTCGATTTTACTTGCAGCGTCTTTATAGCCTTTTAGTGCTGTAAAGATCGCGGCGGCATTGTCGCAGTCTGCTGTGGTGCGCGCATTTTCCAATAGCTTGCTCGCCAACGCATATTGCGCGGCTTGATATTCCTGTTCTGTAAAGTACCATTCTTTCATTTCATTTTCTCCAATACCTTTTAAGCCGGACTTCCAACCCCTTAAATCATAGCATACAGGGTATGATTTATCAAGAAAAAGTGCGGATTGCAATATAAAAAGCAGCCCGGTGGGCTGCTTTTTATGGTGGAGATGGCGGTAATCGAAACCGCGTCCGAATATACGCCTGCAACGCTTTCTACGCATATAGTTTGTCGCTGGGGGTTCCCCTCACGCTTCGCCGGCAAACAGACTGGGCGCTACGGTAGTTCCTAATTCCTGACGGGGGTCGGAACGCTCCTCCGTGCAAGTTCGCCACTAAACGACGCTCTCATCCCTGCCGTGGCCCTCAGAGCGAGAACGCTGGCTGCAATTAAGCAGCCAGAGCTACTGTTTTATGATTGTCAGTTCAATTTAAGGTGTTACTTTTTAAGCGGTGCAACTCCGCTATGCGCTTACGGTGCTTCTTTATACCCGTCGAAATCCTTTCATCCCCATTTTTATCTATATTATCGAGCGGTTCAATCCCGCTGGCGATCCTTCAGTGCACGGTCAATGTCTCGTTGAGAGGCCTTTTTGGCAGCCACTGCCCGCTTATCATAGAGCTTTTTACCCTTGCACAGGCCGATCTCCAATTTGGCGCGGCCCTTGATAATATACAGCTGCAAGGGAATGACAGACAGCCCCTGCTGCTGGCTGTCTGCAGCCAGGCGGAGAATCTCTTTCTTATGCAGCAGCAGCCGCTTACGGCGCATAGGGTCCCGGTTGAAAATATTGCCGTGGTCGTAAGGGGAAATATGCACCCCTACGGCGTACATTTGGCCCTCGTCAATGCTGCACCAGCTGTCTTTCAAATTCACTTTGCCCTGGCGAATGGACTTAATCTCCGTGCCGAAAAGCTCCAGTCCCGCCTCGTAGGTGTCCAGCACAAAATAGTCGTGGAACGCTTTTTTGTTGCGGGCAATCACTTGCTTTGCTTCTCCCAAAGCGCCCACTCCTTTCTGTTTTTGTTAAATCAGGCTGCGCCCCTCCAGGGCTCTGGACAGGGTAACCTCGTCGGCATACTCCAAATCTGCGCCCACCGGAACGCCGTAGGCCAGGCGGCTGACAGTAATGCCCATGGGCTTCAGCAGTCGGCTGATATACATAGCGGTGGCCTCGCCCTCTACGGTAGGATTGGTGGCCATAATGACCTCCTCCACCGTGCCGTCGTTCAGTCGCGCCAGCAGCTCCTTAATGCGGATCTGGTCCGGACCGATATTGTCCATAGGCGAAATGGCGCCGTGGAGTACATGGTAGGTGCCGTTATACTCGTGGGTGCGCTCAATGGCGGCCACATCCCGCGGATCCTCCACCACGCAGACCACGCTTTTGTCCCGGGCCGGGTTTTTGCAGATGGGGCAAAGCTCCTCCTCCGCCAGATTGCAGCAGATCTTGCACTGGTGGATCTTGGTATGGGCTTCGGTAATGGCGTCGGTAAAAGCCCGGGTTTCTTCGTCTGACAAACCCAGCACATAGAACGCCATGCGTTGGGCAGTCTTGTGACCAATGCCCTGCATACGCTCAAATTGGTCTACCAGATTTTGCAGTGCGGCTAAATTATATCGCATACCGCTTACCGATTAAAGACCGGGAATGTTCAGCCCGCCGGTAACGGCAGACAGCTCTTTTTCCGAGTCCTCGTCGATCTTGCGCATGGCCTCGTTAATGGCTGCCAGCAGCATATCCTCCAGCATTTCCACATCCTCCGGGTCTACCACTTCCGGGTTGATGCCGATGGCTTTGATTTCGTGCTTGCCGTTGGCGGTTACTTCCACCATGCCGCCGCCGGAAGAGACCACATATTCTTTCTCCTCCAGTTCGGCCTTTTTGGCCTCAATGTTCTCTTGCATCTTCTGGGCCTGGCGCAGCATGGACTGCATGTTCTGCGGTCCGCCGCCCATACCCTGGGGAAGTCTTGCTTTCATAGTATGCTCCTTTAATGTTCTTCGATTTGAATATGATTTTCCCGCGCTTTGCTCAGCAGGTCCTCTAACGGGTCCCGCCGGGGCGCTTGCTCGGTGGATTTTTTCTTAAACAAGCCCAGCTTGTAGTTGTGGCCGGTGAGCTCGTGGAGAGCCGCGCGAATGGCCTTGGCGTGGGTGGAGATCTTGATGAACTCCTTGATGGTGGGATTGGGACTGTCAATCAGGAAAAACTCGCCTCGGGTGTAACCCTGGGAGCCGCTGAGCACGCCGAACAGGGCAATGTCTGTGCGGTGTAGAATTTCCATCAAATCCGCCCACTGCATAAACAGTTTCTGCTCGCTGTCCGCTGCGGGGGCGGGGGAAGGTGCCGCGGCTGCCGGTTCCAGAGGGACAGGCGGTTCAGGCTGTACAGGCGCAGGCTCTGCCATCGGTGTCGGTGTAGGCTCGGCAGGTGCCACAGGCTCCGGCTCCGGCGCGGGTGCTGCCGCTGCGGGCGTGGGCTGCGGGGCGGGTGGCACAGTCGGTTGTGCCGGTGCAGGGTGCGCCGCCGGAGCGGGGGACTGCACGGGCTTGACCGGTGCGGCAGGCACGCCGTTTTGCACCGCTCGCTCCAGAGCGGACAGGCGCTGGTTGATAGCGTCCGGGTCTGTCTCCAGCTTTGGCTCGCACAGGCGGACAAAGGCCATTTCCATCTCAATCCGCGGGGTGGCGCCGCCCTTGATCTTTACCAAAGTAGACTGGAACAGGTCCAGCCCACGGAGAATTTGAGCCAGGGTAAACTGCCCGGCACTCGCCTCAATATGCTTGTATTCGTCATCGGTACAGATGATCAGCTCGCGGCTTTTCTTCACCGTTTTGACCATCATAAAGTTGCGGAAGTGATTGATCATCTCCACGCACAGCCGTTCCATATCATAGCTGTTCTCATGGAGCTGAGCCAGCTCCTCCGCAGCAGCGCTGCTGTCCCGGGCCAGTACGGCGTCAGACAGGCGATAAAGCGCCTCGCGCCCGGCCAAACCGGCCACTTCGCTGACCAGCTGGGCAGTGATCTGCTTGCTGCGCCCGGCGCATTGGTCCAAAATGGACAGGCCGTCTCGCAGGGCACCGTCTGCAATGCGGGCGATCAGGGTGGCAGCATCCGGCGCCAGTTCCATGCCCTCCAGTCCGGCTACCTGCTGCAAGCGCACTGCCATAGTCTCCGGTTGAATACGCTTAAAGTCAAAGCGCTGGCACCGGCTGAGAATGGTGGCAGGCAGCTTGTGCACCTCTGTGGTGGCTAAAATAAAGATCACATGAGCAGGCGGCTCCTCCAGCGTCTTGAGCAGGGCATTGAATGCCCCGGTGGAGAGCATGTGCACCTCGTCGATAATGTAGACCCGGTACTTGCCGCGGGTGGGGGTGTAGTTGACCTCCTCCCGCAGGTCGCGGATATTGTCTACGCCGTTGTTGGAGGCGGCGTCGATCTCTACCACATCATAGATGGTGCCGCTGTCCAGCCCTTTACAGATCTCGCATGCGTTGCAAGGCTCGCCGTCCACAGCGTTGGGGCAGTTCACCGCCTTGGCCAAGATTTTGGCGCAGGTGGTTTTGCCGGTGCCGCGGGAGCCGGTAAACAGATAGGCGTGGGAAATGCGACCCTCTTTGATCTCGTTTTTCAGCGTGGAGGTCACATGGTCCTGGCCGTACACATCGGCAAAGACCCGCGGGCGGTATTTACGATATAAAACCTGGTACATAGGGACCTCCTGAATAATGAAAAAGGCAGAGCCGCCATAGGGTATAATGTAACGTACAGACTGGTCTGCGGCGCACAGAAACATCCACTTATTGCTGCTCGGTTCCCCGCCTGACAAGGTTCGTAGCATCCCGTCGCACAGGGCCCATACGCTACATTATAAACTATGGGCAGTGCTCTGCCTTTTGTGCATTACAGTATAGCACAGATCTACTCTGAAATCAATACCTTTTCGATCGCACCATAATAAATGGCGTGAAAATCGTTTTGCGCATAGTTCTGCATAATGCCGGAGTCCAGGAACTGGGACGGCTCAAACGCGCTGACCGCCACCTTGCGGCACACCAACACCAGCTTGGCCTCCTCAAAGTAAGGGGCTTTTTCGTAGTAGCAGGGGGTCAGGCCCGTGGCCTCTACCTTGTTGATCTCCCGCCCGCTTTTGCTGCCGCACAGACGCAGGGCGTCCTTGTACTGCTCCGGGTAAAAACTCAGGGTAAAGTAGTTGTTCTCGTCCAAAAACTTCTTTGTATAGCGCTGGGGTCGAATATAAATGGTGGCCATATCCTTGCCCCACAGCTCGCCGATACCGCCCCAGCTGACGGTCATGGTGCCCAGCTCATCGCCGCGCCCGGCGGTGACCAGCGCCCATTCGTCAGCCAGCAGGTGGACCAGATTCTCTTTTACTTCGCGAATATCAATTTCTTTCATTGCCATAAAATTACACCTCATTTATATTATAGCATAAAGTCCGTTTTATGCAAGGGAAAGGCGGTGAAAAAGAAAAGCGGCGCTCCCATGAGCACCGCCGTTTTCTATGATTTTACAGCTTCAGCAGTTTTTTGGCGTTGTTGTAGAACACATCCTCCTGCTCCTTCTCCGTTAGGCCGCTGGTCAGCACCTTTTGGATCTCCACCGAGGGGTGGTGGAAGGGAGAGTCGATGCCGAACATAATGCGATCGGTGCCTACGGTCTTGTAGGCCTCGGCAATCTTGCAGCCCATGGGCATACCGCTCATTTCCAGATACAGGTTGGGGTAGCGTTTGGCCATCTTAATGGAGGCGTCGATGTACACCCCGTGGCCGTGGCCCATGTGGATCATGGTTACCGGCACATCCGGGTACTGCTCGGCCAGCAGGGCAATGCTCCAGGGCAGAGAATAGGGCGGGTGCCCGCAGTGGATAAACACCGGGATCTTGTGCTCCCGGGCAAAGTCCATTACCGGGTACACCACCGGGTCGTCGGCCACAAAGCTGTCAAACAGGGGCTGCATTTTAATGCCCATAAAGCCCTCGTCGCACACATAGTGGTGCAGCTTCTCCGGCACATTGTCCAGCAGGGGATTGACCCATACAAAGGGCACGATCTTGTCCGGGTATTTGTGAAACGCCTTGGCCACCGTGTCGTTGTCCTGAAAGGACGCGCCGGTGAGAAAGGTTTTTTCAATTTCGTACTCGTCCATTTGTTCCAGCAGCTTCTCTGCGGTAAAGGCCACGCCGGCCCAGCCGCCAAAGGAACCAATATGAGAATGTGCGTCTATCTTCTTCATGCCGCTTTGGCCTCCTTACCTGCGCCGCCGGCCATACGCTGCAATTTGGCGCCTGCGCCGCTTTTGGTTAAAATCACTACCAGTACACCGGCAACCGCAATGCCTACGGCGGTCTGGATGGCCAGCTCCGGCAAGGTGGTCAGGGCGTAGGTCTTGTCATACATCAGCACCTTTGCCAGGGTGTATGCGCCGATTTGGAACGCACCGCCCGCAACGGCACCTACGCCGTAGCCCAGCAGGCTGCGGTGCATGGCTTTTTCTGCGATCAGGCAGCAGATGGCCACGGTCAGGAATTTGATGATAAAAGTGGGGGCCATCCAGGCGGCATAGCCCAGGGCCAGATCGGCCAGGCAGGCGCCCAAACCGGCAGCGGGGGCTGCCTTTTTGCCGCCCAGCAGCCAGGCGGCCAGGAAGATCATCATATCGCCCAAATGCGTGTAGCCGGTACCCAGGGGGATCTTGAAGGTGAATGTGAATACAAACACCAGTGCGGCCATGACGGCGGTAAAGGTGATGTAACGGACATTGACTTTTTTAGATTGTTGCATACAAAGTCTCCTTTTCTTTTAAGATGTGTCTATTTTACGACCGAAGTGTCCTCTTTTCAATATACAAAATACAGAAAAATTCAGAGTACAGTTGGCGCAGGGTTGACATTGGCCGCCCGGTGTGCTACCATACCCGGACAAACGGATGTTATGTATAATATAGTAATAAATAAAAGGAGACGCAGATATGGAGCAAAAGAACGCCCTGTTTGAGCAAATGCCGGTGCGTAAGGCTTTCTTTAAGCTGGCGCTGCCGGTGGTGCTGAGTATGGTGGTGTCGCTGGTGTACAATATGGTGGACACCTACTTTATTGCCAAAACCGGCAATGCCCACCTGGTGGCAGGCGTGGCGCTGGGCTCGCCGGTGTTTACCCTGATGATCGCCGTGGGCGATATTTTCGGCCTGGGCGGCAGTTCCTTTATCTCCCGCTTGTTTGGCCAAAAGCGGGATCAGGACGGCAAGCGACTGAGCGTGTTTTGCTTTTACGGTGCGTTGTTTACCGGCGTGGGCATTACGGCGCTGCTGTTGCTTTTGCGCACGCCGCTGTTGACGGTGCTGGGCGCCCAGGCAGACACGGTGCAGTACGCTGGGGATTATTATACCTGGATCGCCGTGGGCGCGCCGTTTATCATTTTGTCCTTCACGCCGTGTAACCAGCTGCGTACCGAGGGATTTGCCAACGCGTCCATGATCGGCTCTGTTTTGGGCGCTGTGGTGAATATTGTGCTGGATCCGGTGTTGATCTTTGGCTGCAAGCTGGGGGCTGCCGGCGCGGCCATTGCCACGGTGATCGGCTATGTGTTTACGGATCTGTATTATGTGTGGTTCCTGCTGCGGCGCAGCCGCCATTTGTCGGTGAATATTCGACTGCTGCGAGTGAGTCGGCAGGAGGTGGGCCAGGTGTTTGCCATCGGTATACCCGCCTCCATTACCAATATTGCCCAGAGCTTTTGCGTGCTGATTACCAACCGGTTTTTGGTGCCTTACGGTACGGACAAGGTGGCGGCCATGGGTATTGCCCTGAAGGTGAGTATGATCGCCGTGCTGGTGCTCATCGGTTTTGCTTTTGGGGTGCAGCCGCTGGTCGGTTACAATTACGGCGCCCAGAATTACCGGCGGCTGCGCCAGGTGCTGCGCTTCTCTTACCGGTTTACGATTGGGCTGGGTCTGGTGCTAACTGTGATTGTCTTTGCCGCTGCGCCGCTGCTGATCCGCCTGTTTATGCAGGACGGCAGCGTGTACGACCTGGGGGTTGCCATGCTGCGGCGGTTGCTGCTGGGCACCGCCTTCTATGCCTTTACCCTGGTGACCACCTGTGTGTTCCAGGCCACCGGCAAGGCGGTGGGCGCCTTCGTGCTGTCCATCAGCGGTCAGGGCGTGATCTACGGCCTTGTGATTTGGGCACTGAGCAGCATTTGGGGCTATGATGGGGTGATTGTTACCCAGCCGGTGGCAGATGTGCTCACCTGTTTGCTGGCGGTGGTGCTGTATTTTACCTCCCTCCATCGGGTCATTCGCAAGGGCGTGGCGGAACAAAAGCCACTGTAAATCGCGTGTTTACATTTTGTTCATAAATTATTAACGAATTAGACAAAAATAGACATCGTTCCTATGGTAAAGTTAAAGTATCGTATTATACGAGGGCAAATTGGTCTTTGTATGCCTGTTGCTGCATAAATTTTGCTGTGCAGGATAGGCTGCCTTTGGGAGAGGGTAGCGGCGTGCCGCTGTGGACCGATGCGCTATATAGGAAAGGGGTATTTTTATGGATCTGAAACACATTATTGATCAAAAAGACCACTATGCGGACTACATGGTGGATGAGATCACCCACATTTGCCGGGATTTTGAAAAGCGCGAGCCCGGCTCTAAGGGTGAGCAACAGGCCTGTGAATACATGGCTCAGGTGCTGAAGAAAGACTGCGGCTGCCAGCGGGCAGATGTGGAGTCCTTTAAGGAGAACCCCGGCTCGTTCTTTGGCTGGATTTACTTTACCATCACCTTTGTGTTGGCGGCCATTGTTTGCTTTTTCTTTTGCCCGCTGTTGTCTGCGGTGCTGATTGTTGCGGGTCTGTTCATTGTATTTATGCAGTTTGGTCTGTATAAAAAGTTGATTGACGGCTGCTTCCCGGAAAAGACCGGCCACAACGTAACGGCTGTGAAACAGTGCACCGGCGAAGTGAAGCGCCGCATTTTCTTTAACGGTCACCCGGACGCGGCCTGGGAGTGGCCGGTGAACTACAAGCTGGGCGGCGTTGGCTTTGAGGGCCACGCCATCATTTGCGGCGTAGGCGCTGTGTACTATTTGGTGCTGTCCATTATGTATATGGCAAAGAACGGCCTGACCTTCTCTGCCATTGATCCCCATTCCGGCCTGTTTAAGGCGGCCATGTGGGGGTTGCTGTTTGTGCCGTTCTTAGTGGGACTGTACTGGATGTGGAACAAGAACCGCATTGTAGACGGCGCCAACGATAACCTGTCCGGCTGCTATATGGGCATTGCTGTGATGAAGGCGTTGCAGGACGCCGGCATTACCCTGGAGAACACGGAAGTGGGCGTGATCCTGTCCGGCTCCGAGGAGGCCGGTCTGCGAGGCGCCAAGGCCTGGTGTGAGCAGCATAAGGGCGAGTTCGACGATGTGCCCACCTTCATTTTCTCTTACGACACCATTCACGATCCCAAGTTCCTGATGACCAACTATCGGGATTTGAACGGCTCTGTGAAGGCAGATAAGGACGTTTCCGACCTGTTTATGGAGGCGGCCGCCGCCATTCATGTGCCCTGTAAGAAGGGCTGGGTGCCCCCGCTGGGCGGCGCTACCGACTCTGCGGCCTTTGCCCAGGCCGGGTTCCGTGCCACCGGCGTTACCGGCTTGAACCACAAGCTGGAGGACTACTACCACACCCGCCGGGATACCTACGACAATATGAACAAAGAGGGTCTGGCCGGCTGCTTTGCCGTCAGCGTAAAGGCGCTGGAGATGTTTGACAACGGTGCCAAGCAGTAAGTCTATACATATCCTATAAGAGAGAACGCCTGTTCCGTTTGGAGCAGGCGTTTCATTATTTCTTTGTCAAAGTTCATTCTTGACAAGGGCAATTGAATTTGCTAAAATAAGCACCATCGAGTAGCAAAAAAGCGTAAGTCCGGATCGGACTTGCGCTTTTTTTGTTTGCCGATTTTGGCAAAGGAGGTAATGAATATGCCAAAAGCAAAAGGGCAGGGACTGGTGTTCGGTATTCTTATGTCTGTGACCATGGCGTACGGAATGGAAGTGTACAACGTGGCGCTGAAAAGCGGTGTTCTGCTGGGCGTCGGCGGTTTCAGCGATATGCGAAACACCGTGTTCCTGGGCGCGCTGAAAGAGGCGGCTTATATGTGGCTTTTTGTATTTTTGTTCTCTAATCTGTGGGGCAATCGGCTGGGTGCCAAGCTGGCTGCCCGGCTGGTCGGCCAGCAGGACAGCCCGTTTTTGCAAATGCTGGCCCGCTCCGGCTGCACGGTACTGGTGATGTGCCCTACAATGAGCCTGGTGGCGGCTGTGTTATTTCAAGTGATTTTAGGTCACCAACCGGTGGCGCAGTTGCCGGCCATGTGGGTAGGCACGGTGCTGAAGAACTTTCCCATGGCGCTGCTGTGGAACCTGTTTGCAGCCGGTCCGGTAAGCCGTGGCTTGCTGCGGCTGATTTTTCATAAACATTGGGAGGCGGAATAATGGCAGAGAAAGAAAAACTGTGGACCAAAGATTTTGTTTTGGTCATTGTGATCAATTTTTTGGTGTTCTTAAATCACCTGATGGTGCTGTCCACCTTTCCGTTCTTTATTGAGCGGCTGGGGTATTCGGACGCGGTGTCCGGCGCGTGCGCTACCGTATTTTCACTGGTGGCTGTGCTGGCAAGGCCTTTTGTGGGCTGGCTGCTGGATACCGGGCGCCGCCGGGTGCTGCTGTGCGTAGGGCTGGTAGGCATGGCGTTAATGCCCATGGGGTATCTGCTGGTTTATACGGCGCTGGCGTCGCTGGCACTGGCGATCCTGCTGCGTATGGTACATGGGCTGTCGCTGGCGTGTGCCAACACCACCACTTCCACCATCGCTACGGATATTTTGCCTCGTTCCCGCTTTTCGGAGGGCATGGGCATGTTCGGTATGGCCACGGCGCTGGCCACTGCCTGTGCACCGGCGATCGGTGAGACACTGATGAAAAAGGGCTTTGGGGTGCTGTTCGGCGTGGCGGCCGGGTGTATGGTGCTGTCGCTGGTGTTGCTGGCCTGCCTGCGCACAAAGCCGTTGCCTCGGGTAAAAAAGCCGCTGCGCCCGGGTGACCTGGTGGAGTCGTCCGCCCTGCCGGCGTCTGCGGTGGTACTGATCTTTCTGCTTACCTACGGTGCGCTGGAGAATTATATTTTGAAGTTTGCCGCCACCCAGTCCCGGATCACCGTGTCCGGCGGGTTGTTCTTTACGGTAATGGCGGTACTGTTGTTTCTCTCTCGTGTAACAATCGGCAAATTGGCGGACAAACGGGGCGAGGCGCTGTTTGTGTATAGCTGCAACGGACTGATGCTGGCAGCGTTGCTGCTGTTGGCGCTGGCGCCGGGGAATGTTACCTTTTTAATAGCGGCGGCGCTGTCCGGCTATGCCTTTGGCGGCATCGAACCGGCGCTGCAATCCATGGCGGTGCACACTGCGGCACCCCATCGGCGGGGCGCTGCCAACTCCACCTTCCTGTGTGCCTATGATATTGGCATCGGCTTAGGCGGCGGTTTAGCCGGCTTGTTGATTGACCGGTTAGGGTACGGTCACATGTTTGCCCTGATCGCGGTGGCCAATGTGCTGTCCGTGGCGGTGTATGTGCTGTGGGGGCGGCGACATGCGTCCTCTATGACCCGTGCCATCTGTGCCGGCGAGAAAAAGTAAACGAATACAAACAAAAAACCGGTCGGGACTTGATGGTCTCGGCCGGTTTGTAATTTAGGTATTATTCCTGGGTGGGTTTTTCTTTACCCGGGGCGCCGCAGCACTTTTTGTACTTCTTGCCGCTGCCGCAGGGGCAGGGATCGTTGGGGCCTACCTTCTTGCCCTTACGCACGGTGGTGTGGGTGGCGGTATCGTCCCCACCGGCAGAGGTGGCAGTGACCTTAGCCACGGCCTTGCGCTCTACATCTTCCCGGCGACGGGGCACCAGGGTCAGCAGCATACGCACGGTGTTCTCCCGAATGGCGGCGGTCATCTCGTCAAACATATCATAACTCTGCATACGGAATTCCACCACCGGGTCACGCTGGGCGTAAGCCCGCAGGTGAATGCCCTGCTTCAGGTCGTCCATAGCGTCGATATGGTCCATCCACAGCACATCTACATTGCGCAGCAGCACCATGCGCTGGAACTCGGTGAACATTTCGTCGCCGATCAGCTCCCGCTTCTCTTCCAGTCGCTTCAGACCCCGCTGGGTCAAGGTATTCACCACATCGTCCACGGTCAGCTCATCCACATTCTGAAAATCCTCATCGGTGGTGAGCCAGCCCTTGTACTTCTCTTTCAGTCCGGCGATATTCCAGTCTGCCTGGGTCTCGCCGGAGCAGTAGTTGCCCACATTCTCGGCAATGTTGGTTTCCAGCATACCGCGGATCTTCTCCGTCAGGTCAATGCCGTCCAGTACCTGGTCGCGCTGCTTGTAGATCAGCTCACGCTGGCGGTTCATTACATCGTCGTACTGCAAGGTGTTCTTACGAATACCAAAGTTGCGGCCCTCTACCTTCTTCTGGGAGGACTCTACGGTGCGGGAGATCATCTTGGACTCAATAGGCATATCCTCATCGTCGGTGAGCCGGCTCATCATGGCCTGCATACGCTCGCCGCCAAAGAGACGCATCAGATCGTCCTCCAAGGACAGGTAGAACTGGCTTTCACCGGGATCGCCCTGACGACCGGAACGGCCGCGCAGCTGGTTGTCGATACGGCGGGAGTCGTGGCGCTCGGTGCCCAGAATGTACAGGCCGCCGGCTTCGCGCACTTTGTCCGCTTCTTCCTGGATTTCTTCTTTGTACTTCTTTTCCAGATCCTGGAAAGTCTGGCGGGCGTTCAGGATCTCCTGATTGTCCGTCTCGGCAAAGCCGGTAGCCTCTGCAATCAACTCATCGCTGAACTGCATCCGCTTCATCTCTGCCTTGGCCAGGAACTCGGCGTTACCGCCCAGCATAATATCCGTACCACGACCGGCCATATTGGTGGAGATGGTCACTGCGCCGAATTTACCGGCCTGGGCAATGATCTCTGCCTCGCGCTCGTGGTTCTTGGCGTTCAGCACATTGTGCTGGATATGCTCTTTCTTCAGCAGCTTGGACAGCTGCTCGCTCTTCTCAATGCTGATGGTACCCACCAGCACCGGCTGGCCCTTTTCGTGGCAGGCCTTGATCTGCTTGATTACGGCCCGGAACTTGCCCGCCTCGGTCTGGAAGATCACATCCGGGTGGTCCTCACGGATCAGCGGCTTGTTGGTGGGGATCTCCACCACATCCAGCTTGTAGATCTCGCTGAACTCGGCAGACTCGGTGGAGGCCGTACCGGTCATACCGGACAGCTTCTCATACAGACGGAAGTAGTTTTGGAAGGTGATGGTGGCAAGGGTCTTGCTTTCGTGCTCCACCTTGACGCCCTCTTTGGCTTCAATGGCCTGGTGCAGACCCTCGTTGTAGCGACGACCCAGCATAATACGACCGGTGAATTCGTCTACGATCAGCACCTGACCGTCCTTGACCACATAGTCAATATCCCGGCGCATAACGCCGATGGCCTTGATGGCCTGGTCAATGTGGTGCAGCAGGGTGGTGTTCTCAATATCCATCAGGTTGTCTACATGGAAGTAGGCCTCCGCTTTCTTCACGCCGTCCTGGGTCAGGGTGGCGGTGCGGGCCTTCTCGTCTACGATAAAGTCGCCGTCATAGGTGGACTCGGTGTCCTGCTTCTCGTCCATTTTAGCAACCTTCACCATCTTCAAGGTGCGGGCGAAGGCGTTGGCCTGGCGATACAGGTCGGTGGACTGCTCGCCCTTACCGCTGATGATCAGGGGGGTACGGGCCTCATCGATCAAAATGGAGTCTACCTCATCTACGATGGCAAACACATGGCCGCGCTGCACTTTTTGCTCCTTGTACTGGACCATGTTGTCTCGCAGATAGTCAAAGCCCATCTCATTGTTGGTGCCGTAGGTGATGTCGCAGTTGTAGGCCTCCTGGCGCTCCTCATTGGTCTTTTCGTGAATGATCAGGCCTACGCTCAGCCCCAAGAACCGGTACAGCTTGCCCATCCACTCGGAGTCACGCTTGGCCAGGTAGTCGTTGACGGTGACAATGTGTACGCCGCGGCCGGTCAAAGCGTTCAGATAAGCGGGCAGGGTCGCCACAAGGGTTTTACCTTCACCGGTTTTCATCTCCGCAATACGGCCCTGGTGCAGTACAATGCCGCCGATGATCTGGACGGGGAAGTGCTTCATTCCCAGCACACGCCAGGCAGCCTCACGGCAGACGGCAAAAGCGTCCGGCAAAATGTCGTCCAAAGTCTCGCCGTCCGCCAACCGGGTTTTTAAGACGGCGGTCTGTGCGGTCAGCTCTTTGTCGTCCATGGCCTGGTACTTCTCCTCCAGGTCCAGCACTTTCTGCTTGGTTTTGCCCAGGCGCTTGACTTCCTTTTTGGAGTAATCGCCAAACAGGGCAGTAATGAATTTGTTTGCCATTTATTTTTCCACCTTATTGATGTATTTTCCAAAAATGATTTTGAAACGGTGCCTGATTTTTGCAGGCGTTAACAATCATTGTACCACAATTTGGCAAGATTGTCACTAAAAATATTATTTTTATATAATAATTATGGCGCCAAGGGTCAGTTGCTTGTGCTCTCTGTGGTGCTCTTGCTGCCGGTGAGTCCGGAGGTCAGGGACTTGACCGCTTGCAGCGCACCGCCGGAGACGGCGTTCTCCGCTGCGTCGTCAAAGCCCAGCATTAGGTTCTTTTTGCCTGCGGTAACGGTTAGGGTCACACTTACCGGGGCGGACTGCATTTTGGCAATGGCAATGCTGTCCGTCAGGCTTTTTAGGGAGGTGTTCAGCCAGGTCTCGTTATTCAGCAGCCCCAGCATTTGCAGCGCAGAATACTTGCTTACCAGCGCCTTGGTAAATTCCGACGCCGTGTCTTTTAAGTCCTTGTTGCGCACGCTGACGGTGACGGTCTTGGCGTCCAGGTCAATGCTCTCGATGCTATATTCCAGGTTCTTGAACAGAGCCTTGCCCAGGTCCGCAAATTGGTCGTGCTTGTTGGCATAAGTGATGATCACGGACAGGGTCTTAGAGTCTACATATTTTTCCAGCTTCTTGGTGTCAAAATTCTGCAGCGCGTCAAAGGCACGGTCTACGGTGTCGGTT
>CAVHPP010000004.1:0-87738 GCA_963638105.1 Agathobacter rectalis | reverse complement strand
GTGTCGGTTACATTGGCCTCGGTCATGGCGGTGGAACCGGAGCAGCCGGCAAAGGAGAGGGCCAGCAGCAGCGCCAGCACCAGGGAAAGTAATTTTTTCATGGCGATGTTCCTTTCAAATTGCTTATAATATTATATAGAATACCGCCGCTTTTTGCAAGAGCCGGAGCGCAGTGTTTACACCCCGTTCAAACACCGGCGAAAGTCGAGAAAGGGAACTTTAACGCAAATATTGCATATTGAAAGCATATATGGTATAATCAACAGATAAATATACTCTATGTTGCGCACCGGGGCGTCTTTTTCCGGTGGCAGCGCGGATTTTAATCATCAAAGTGAGAGCGACCTTATGGATAAAAAAAGTAAAAAAAAGTGGTTTGGTCCCACCAAGATCAAGCGGCTGTTTGATATTTGCGCCTCTTTTTTGGCGCTGGTGGTGCTGTCGCCGCTGTTTTTGGTGATCTGTATTGTAAACTGGTTTACCCCGGAGTGCTCCGTGTTCTTTAGTCATGAGCGGCGGGGACGGCGGGGCAAGCCCTTTACCATTTACAAGTTCCAGACCATGAAGAACAACACCCCCAACTGCGCCACCGGCGAGTTGGAGAATCCGGAACAGTACATTACAAAATTCGGCAAATTCCTGCGCAAGACCAGTCTGGACGAGCTGCCCCAGCTATGGAATATTCTCAAAGGAGATATGAGCTTTGTGGGGCCGCGGCCGCTGATCTCCAGCGAAATGCGCGCCCATCGGCTGCGGTTGGAATACGGGGTGTATCGCTTTCGGCCCGGGCTCACCGGCTGGGCCCAGATCAACGGACGAGACAGTATTTCCCTGCTGCGCAAAATGAAGCTGGACAAGGAATACTGCGACAACTGGAGTCTGAAACTGGACCTGATCATTTTGCTGCGCTCCGTGGGCGCAGTGGTTAAGCAAGAGGGGTTCCACGAGGGCACCTATCATCGCCGATAAGGCTGAGAAAGTATGAATATTCCAGGAGCGGAGATACGGATATGGAAAGAAATTTTGTTGACGGTTATGTAGAGTGGCAGGCCAACCCGGAGATCACCGGGGTAAACCGGCTGCCCCAGCACGCCACCTTTATGCCCTACGCCAGCTTTGAGGAGGCGCAAAAGGCAGAGCGCTATGCCTCCTCTCGGTGCAAGGTGCTAAACGGCAAGTGGAAGTTTAAGCTCTATAAAAACTATGCGTACCGGCCGTCGGACTTTGCCCAGGTGCATTACGACACCCACAACTGGGACACGGTGCAGGTACCCGGCTCCTGGCAAATGCAGGGCTACGACCAAAGTCAGTATTGCAATGTGCGTTATCCCTGGGAGGGGCACGAGGATATTTGCCCTCCGGCAGCCCCCACCAAGCACAACCCGGTGGGCTGCTATGTTAAGCGTATCCATGTAGGCGCCGAGCTGCTGCAAAAGCGGGTGGTGCTGTGCTTTGAGGGCGTGGAGAGCGCTTTTTATCTCTATGTTAACGGCCAGCGGGTGGGCTACAGTGAGTCCAGTTTTAATCGGGCTGAGTTTGATGTGACCCGCTATCTGCAAGAGGGATCCAATGTGATCGGCGTGGAGGTGTACCGTTGGTGCACCGGCTCCTGGCTGGAGTGCCAGGATATGTGGCGCCTGGGCGGTATCTTTCGGGATGTGTATCTTTACACCACCGAGCGGGAGTACATTCGGGACTTTGTGCTGAAAGCCCAGCCGGACGGCGAGATGAAAGACGGCTTTGTGGAGGTGCTGGTGAAGACCAACGGCGCCTACGAGGGGCTGTCCCTGGATATGAGCGTGCTGGACGCAGCGGGCAACACCGTGGCGCTGGATTGTCAGTACGCCAATGAGGATCACCGCACGGTACTGCGGGCCATTGTGGCCGGAGCGAACCTGTGGAGCAGCGAGCACCCGGCGCTTTACACCCTGGTGCTGACCTTAAAGAACAACGGCGCGCCTATTGAATATATTTCTACCAAATTCGGCTTTCGCAAGGTGGAGATCCGGGACGGCGTAATCCGTATTAACGACCGGCGGGTGGTATTTAAAGGCACCAACCGCCACGAGTTTGACTGCCGCACCGGCCGGTATATTACCGAGGAAGTGATGCGGGACGATCTGGAGAAGATGAAGCGGGCCAATATGAACGCGGTGCGCACTTCCCATTATCCCAATTGTCCCCGGTGGATGGAGTTGTGCGACGAGTACGGCATTTATGTGATCGATGAGAACAATATGGAAAGCCACGGCACCAACCGCTCCACCATCATTGGCTGCCCCCAAATTCCGGACTCCCGACCGGAGTGGGAAAAGGCGTGTATGGATCGGATCCAGGCCCTGTATGAGCGGGACAAGAACTGCACCTGCGTGGTGTGCTGGTCCATGGGCAATGAGAGCCTGGGCGGCGAGACACCTAAGAAAATGTACCGCTATTTGAAAAATGTGGATGATACCCGCTTTGTGCACTTTGAGTGCCACGGCGACCCGGAGGAGCAGAGCCTGTCCGATGTGCAGAGCAAAATGTATGCCAAGCCCCGGGAATGTGAAGAATATGCCCTGACCCGGCGGGACGGTCGGCCGTACCTGCTTTGCGAGTACACTCACGCCATGGGCAATTCCTGCGGCTCTACGGACGAATATACCACCCTGTGGGACAAATATCCCTGCCTGCAAGGGGGCTTTGTGTGGGACTGGGTGGACCAGAGCATTCTCACCAAGGACGACGGGGGGCGGGAATACCTGGCCTACGGCGGCGATTTTGGGGACGAGCCCAACGACGGCCACTTCTGCGGCAACGGACTGCTGTTCGGTGATCGGCGGATCACCCCCAAGTATTACGAAATTCAAAAGCTGTATCAATATGTGGACTTCTGTGCCGTGGATCCGGTGCGGGGCCAAGTGGAGATCAAAAATAAATACCTGTTTACGGATTTGGCTGATTTTGAACTGTACTGGTGTCAGTGCAGTGATAAAGGCGTGTTCCGGGACGGGGTTGTGGAAGTGCAGCTTGCGCCCGGTGAGAAGAAGGTGCTGGACCTGGAGCTGGGTCGCCCTTGCAATACGGAATTCTATTTGAATTTGGAGCTGCGCACCAAGGCAGAGACCCTGTGGTGCCCGGCGGGCTTTGCGGTGGCCAAAGAGCAATTTGTCATTGACGCCTTTGCCAACACATACGATGAACTGGTGGCGGACGCGCCGCTGCTGGTGGACGATACCTACGGCTCCCTGCGGGTGATGAGCGATGATGTGAACATTCGCTTTGAGCGCCGGGAGCGCAACCAACTGGTGAGTATTAAGGTCGGCGGCGAGGAGCTGCTGCAAGGACCTATGCGCTTTAACTTCTGGCGGGCGCTGACGGATAATGACCGAGGCACCCGAGCCGGTTCTCGGCTGGGCTGCTGGCGAGACGCCGGCGACACCCCCGGGATTTACAACAACACCAAGTGGTCCATTGAAAATTACAAAATTCTGGACGGTGGCAAAAAGGTGGTTGTGGTCAGCGGCGCTACTGTGTGCACCCAGCCGGAGTGCAAGGGTCAGGTGGTCTACACCATTACCTCCAAGGGTATGGAAGTGGATATGCAATTCTTCCCCAACGACGCTTTGCCGGAGATCCCGGAGGTGGGCTTGCTGTTTGAGCTGCCGCCGGATTTTGAAAATCTGACTTACCTGGGCGCCGGGCCGGAGGAGAACTATATTGATCGGTGCAACGCGGCCCAGATCGGCTTGTACAACACCACGGTTACCGATCTTTATACCGATTATTTGAAACCCCAGGAGTGCGGCAATCGCACCGGTGTGCGTTACGCCACCCTGGTGGGGCAGAAGAAGGTGTTTAGCCTGGTGGCAGAGCCGGTGATGGAGCTGAATGTGAGCCACTGGCTGCCCAAGGAGATTGAGAACACCTGGCACGGCAAGGATTTGCCCCCGGTGACCAAGACCGTGGTGCGCTGCATTGCCCGGCAGCAGGGTGTAGGCGGCTACGACAGCTGGGGCGCCCACTGCAATGAGAAATACAAGAACAAGACGGATAAGACCTATCGCTTAAAGTTCCAGATCCGGTTTTAATCACCAGTGATCTGCCGATTCTAAAGAAAAGATAAAGTTTTACGGGACATTGCGCCCTTTATTTAACTTTGGCTTGACTTTTTGATTCCTTAGTATTATATTTGATACACAGAATTTGACTGGAATTGCAGGAACGGCCGCCTTTCGGCGGCGTGCCTGCGAATGGAGAGGTTAAGTATTATGGCTTTCAAAGAAACAGTGACGGCTGTTGTCGTAAAAAACGCGATCAAGTATGCGCGTAAGGATTTTGATAAGAACGCACCCCGCATTCTCAGCCTGATGGAGATGGCGGATGTAAAGAAGGTCAACCGTTCCACCTATGCCGGTTTGCACAAGGTGCTGGATGACCCGGATAACAACTGGATGCGTTTTGCCAGAGATTTGGTTTGCAATACAGATGAGCATGTGCTCAATCAGCTGGTTCAGCCGCTGATGAATGTAGCCATTAACAGCTACTCCAAGCGTATGGCTGCCATTGAGAAGTACGGCTGCAATGTGCCGTGGGCGATCCTGATGGATCCCACCGCTGCCTGCAACCTGAAGTGCACCGGCTGCTGGGCTGCCGAGTACGGCCATACCAGCTCTCTGTCTTACGACGACCTGACCCGTATTATCACCCAGGGCAAGGAGCTGGGTACATATATGTATCTGTACACCGGCGGTGAGCCTACCATGCGCCGCAAGGATCTGATGCGTATTTGCAGAGAGAACCCGGACTGCGCATTTTTGAGCTTTACCAACGGTACGCTGATCGACGACAGCTTTGCCGATGAGATCCGCGAAGTAGGCAACTTCTACCCGGCCTTCTCCATTGAGGGCTACGAGGAGGAGAACGACTTCCGTCGCGGCGCCGGCACTTTCCAAAAGTGCACCGCTGCCATGAAGCGGCTGAAGGACCGGGGCGTGCCCTTTGGCGCCTCCCTGTGCTACACCAGCAAAAACACCGATGTGCTGGCCTCTGACGAATATATGGACTGGCTCATCGACCAGGGCGTTAAGTTTGCCTGGTTCTTTACCTATATGCCCACCGGCAACGGCGCGGTAACCGACCTGATGGTCAGCCCGGAGCAGCGTGCGCTGATGTATAAGAAGATGCACGAGTGGCGCCACACCAAGCCCATTTTTGCGCTGGACTTCTGGAACGACGGCGAGTATGTACAGGGCTGTATTGCCGGCGGCCGCCACTATTTCCACATTAACTCCAACGGCGACTGCGAGCCTTGCGCCTTTGTGCATTACTCCAATGTGAATATTAAGGAATGCTCCGTGTTGGACGCGCTGCAAAGTCCGCTGTTTATGGCGTACAAGCGCAACCAGCCCTTCTCCAACAATATGCTGCGCCCCTGCCCGGTGCTGGATAACCCCGGCGCCATCAGCAAGATGGTGGCAGAGACCGGCGCTTATTCTACCGAGATGCAGCACCCGGAGTCGGCCAACGAGCTGTACGACAAGACCATCGGCGCTGCCAAGGCCTGGAAGGTGAAGGCAGACGAGCTGTTTGACCGTGACAAGTTCATTGCCAAGCATGTGAAGGACGAGAATATGTACAACTTCGAGAAATCCGACGATGAGCGGGAATTCCGGGAGTTTGAAAAAACCGAGGCATAATCAGAACGGGCGCGACGCACGCTGTACTGTGGAGGTACGGTGGCGGCGTGCCCGATTTTTGCCATAAGAAGACAGGTAGAGTATGCTTTTTTCTAAAAAAAAGGATTTTGGCGGCACCTATTCGTATTTGATTGTAGGGCTGGGCAATCCCGGACCTAAGTATGAGATGACCCGCCACAATGCGGGCTTTTTGGCGGTGGATCTGCTGGCGCTCCAGGAGCATGTGGATATTAAGAAATTAAAGTTCCACGCCCTGGTGGGCGATGTGCGCCTGGGCGGAGAGCGGTGCCTGCTGATGAAGCCCCAAACCATGATGAACCTAAGCGGTGACGCAGTGGCCGAGGCGGCGAATTTTTATAAAATCCCGCCGGAGCGGGTGCTGGTGCTGTTTGACGACATCAGTCTGGATGTGGGTCGTACCCGGGTGCGCCGCAAGGGCAGCGCCGGAGGACATAACGGCATAAAGAGTATTATTGCCCGGCTGGGCAGCCAGGACTTCCCCCGGGTGAAGATCGGCGTGGGGCAAAAACCCACCCCGGCGTATGACCTGGCGGACTGGGTGCTGGGCCGTTTTCCCAAAGAGCAGGAGCCGGCGCTGAAGACGGCGATGGAGCACGCCACGGCGGCGGTGCGGCTGCTGGTGGCGGGCAAAACGGACGAGGCTATGAACCTGTATAACCGCTGACGGAAAAGCCCTGCGGGGCAGAATAGGAATGAAAGAATGTCTTGCTTTTCAGGTGTACTGAACCAAAGTGATGCGTTTGCCAGCCTCAATCGGGCGTGGACCACCGGGTCCCGACCGGTTGGGGCCGTTGGCCTTTCGGAGACCGGCAAGGCGCTGGTGCTCCACGCACTGTATGAACAACAAAAAAAGCCCCTGCTGGTGCTCACGCCGGACGAGGCCTCTGCCGTTAAATTGACGGAGGATCTGCGCACCCTGCAAGGGGATGTGTTGCTGTACCCGGCCCGGGAGATGAACTTTGTGCAGGTGGCGGGCGCCAGCCATGAGTACGAGCTGCTGCGGCTGGATGTGCTGTCCCGTATGGCTGCGGGGGCGTACACTGCCGTGGTGGCGCCGGTGGCGGCTGCCTGCCAGCTGACCATGCCCCCGGCAGAGTTGCTGGGGCGCACCCGCACGGTGCAGGTGGGAGACGATGTGCCCCCCGGCCAGCTGGTACAGGCGTTGGCGGCAGCGGGCTATGTCCGGTACGACCAGGTGGACGGTACCAGCCAGTTTGCCCTGCGTGGCGGGATTTTAGATATTTTCCCGCCCGGGCGCACAGAGCCGGTGCGGCTGGAATTCTGGGGCGATACCATTGAGAGTATGACCGCCTTTGACCTGGCTACCCAGCGGCGTACGGAGGCGCTGAACAGCCTGCGGATCACGCCGTCGGCAGAGGTGCTTTTTTCCGATGCGGAAAAGACCGCCAAGACAATAGAAGCGCTGGCTGCCGGGCTGCGGGGCAAGGCCACCAAAGCCCGGGAAAAGCTGCTTGCCGACGCAGACACCCTGCGCCAAACCGGCACCCTGCCTTGTAAAGATAAATATTTACCCCTTGTGTATCAGTCAAACGGATTGTTTGATTACTGCGACGGCCTGCTGGCGGTGTGCGACTCGGCGAAAGTGAAAGAGAAGTGCCAAAACGCCAACCGGCTGCTGCAAGAGGATATGAAGTGGCTGGTGGAGCAGGGCAGCCTGTGCAAGGGGCTGGATCGGTATACTGTTGATTTTGACACGCTGACGGAAATTTACACAGAAAAGAAAGCGTTGTATCTGGACTCTATGCCCCGGGGCAGCTTTGACACCCCGGTGGGGCATTTGTCCGACTTCCGGCTGCAAACCCTGGGGGTGTGGAGCGGCACCATGGCCCAGCTGACGGAGGAACTGCGCCCCTTGGCGGAGAAGAAGTACACCGTCTGCCTGCTGGCCGGTACGGAGCGGGCCGGGCGCGCCTTGGCAACGGACCTGCAAAGCGAGGGCTTTTCCGCAGAATTCTACCCCCGCTTGCCGGAGCAGTTCCAGACCGGCACGGTGCATGTGTGCCCGGGCAGCCTTAGCGGCGGGGTACAAATTTCGGACATTCGCTTTGCCCTGTTTACCCACGCCCGCACCGGGCAAAATAAAAAGAAGCACAAGCGCGCCCGGGGCAAAAACGCCATTCACTCCCTGGACGAACTGCAAAAAGGCGACTATATTGTGCACAATGTGCACGGCATCGGCGTGTTTGAGGGCATTCACTCCCTGGAGCTCAGCGGGGTGAAAAAGGATTATATTAAAATCAGCTACGCCAAGGGCGATACCCTGTATGTGCCGGTGACCCAGCTGGATTTGGTGTCCAAGTACATTGGGCCTAAGGAAGATACCAAGGTGAAGATCAACCGTCTTGGCTCCGGCGACTGGCAAAAGACCAAGGCCAAGGTGCGCGCCTCTGTGCGGGATATGGCCAAGGAGTTAATTGCCCTGTACGCCAAGCGGATGAGTACCCCCGGCTACGCCTTTAGCCCGGACGGGGATATGCAGCGGGACTTTGAGTTGCGCTTTGCCTATGATGAGACCGACGACCAGCTGCAAAGCGCGGCGGAGATCAAGGCGGATATGGAGCGGCCGTCGCCGATGGACCGGCTGCTGTGCGGCGATGTGGGCTTTGGCAAAACGGAGGTGGCTCTGCGCAGCGCCTTTAAGTGCATTGCAGACGGTAAGCAGTGCGCCATTTTGGTGCCCACCACGGTGCTGGCTATGCAGCATTACCAAACGGCTATGCGCCGCATGGAGCCGTTTCCGGTGCGGGTGGAGATGCTCTCCCGCTTTGTGTCCCCCACCAAGCAAAAGCAGATCTTAGAGGATCTGGCTCACGGCGGGGTGGATTTGCTGGTAGGTACGCACCGGATTATCAGTAAGGACATTCGCTTTAAGGATTTGGGGCTGCTGATCGTGGATGAGGAGCAGCGCTTCGGCGTGGCGCAAAAAGAGAAGATCAAAGAGAAATTCCCGGCGGTGGATGTACTGACCCTGTCTGCCACCCCCATTCCCCGCACCCTGAATATGGCTATGAGCGGCATACGGGATATGAGTGTGCTGGAGGAGGCACCCGGCGACCGGCACCCGGTGCAGACCTATGTGATGGAGTACGACTTTGGGGTGCTGACGGAGGCCATGGAAAAGGAACTGGCTCGGGGCGGTCAGTGCTACTACTTGCATAATAATATTGATACCATTGAGCACACGGCGGTGCAAATCCAAAAGGCGCTGCCCGGCGCGCGGGTGGGCATTGCCCACGGCCGTATGACCGAGGAGCAGCTCAGTTCCGTTTGGCAGCAGCTTTTAGACGCCCAGTTGGATGTTTTGGTGTGCACCACCATTATAGAAACCGGGGTGGATATTCCCAATGTAAACACCCTGATTATTGAGCACGCAGACCGAATGGGATTGGCCCAGCTGCACCAAATTCGCGGTCGGGTAGGCCGTTCCTCCCGCCGGGCGTTTGCCTACTTTACGTACACCCGTGGGCGGGAGCTGACGGATATTGCCACCAAGCGGCTGGAGGCCATTCGGGAGTATACGGAGTTCGGCTCCGGGTTTAAGATCGCCATGCGGGATCTGGAAATTCGCGGTGCCGGTTCTCTGCTGGGCAACCGCCAGCACGGCCACATGGAGGCGGTGGGATACGATATGTACTTAAAGCTGCTGGAGGAGGCCGTGGCGCTGGAGAAAGGCGAGGCACCTGCCCAAAACGAGGAGCAGGAGTGCTTGATCGACCTGCCGGTGGACGCCAATATTCCCGAGGCGTATATCCCTGCCACCAACCAGCGGATCGCCATGTACAAGCGCATTGCGGACATTGCCGGCGACGCAGACGCCAACGATGTGTACGACGAGTTGACGGACCGGTACGGCAAGCCGCCCCAGAGTGTGTACGGTCTGGTAGAGATTGCCCTGCTGCGCAACCGGGCGCTGGGGCTGGGGCTTACGGAGATCAGTCAGAAAAACGGCGCGGTGCTGCTGTATTTCAGTCAGCTGGAACCGGCATGGATCCCGGCGCTGAACAAGGGTATGTACGGTCGGGTGCTGCTGTCTGCGGGCAAAAAGCCCTATATCGCCTTAAAACCGCTGCCCCAGGAGTCGGTGGTAGACACCCTGCGCACCGCCATGGAAATTATGGAGGCGGAGAGTCGGGCGGCCAAAGCGGCAAAAACAGAATAACCCCCTTTGTATAAAACAAAACACCTTGGCGCATACTACTGCCGAGGTGTTATTTTTATGGCTACATCAAAAAAGGATAAAAATGAAAGCAAAAACTTGCGGACCCTGTTTTCGGTGATTTGCCTGTCCATTATCGCTCTGGGGCTGATTGTGTATTTCTCCTCCCAAGGCAGTGGCAAGACCCCGGTGGGCGAGCCTACTTCCGTGACGGAGACCACTTCGGCGGCTGCGGTGCAGCACCGGGTAGAGGGCGTAACGGAGACCGCCCCCGCCACCACGGCAGGCACCACGGCGGCTGCCACCAAGGGCACCACCACGACGGAGCCGGCGTCTATGCAGCAGTCGGACACCAATATGCCTTACAAGAGCTTTTACAAGTATCCGGTGTCCGAGAGCGTGCAGCAAAGCTACAATGAGGAGCTGACTTTTAACCGCACCATGGGGGACTACCGTGCCCACGCGGCAGTGGACTTTAAGGCCAACAAGGGTGCCAAGGTGGCCGCCATCAACGACGGCCTGGTGCTGTCCGTTAAGACGGACGCCCTGCTGGGCAAGGTCATCACCATTGACCACGGGGGCAACCTGGTGGCCCAATACTGCGGTATGGATGCGGTGAACGTGTCTGCCGGGAATTATGTGACTCTGGGTCAGGATTTGGGCACCCTGGGCACCGTACCTTTTGAGGCGGAAGAGGCGCCCCACCTGCACCTGATCACCACCATGAACAAGGAGACGGTGGACCCGCTGAAGGTGATGGGCAAGACCAAGAACTGACAAAACGGAATAAGTAAGCAGAAAAAGTCGGTATTTTTTACCGGCTTTTTTCTTTTTATAGAGCCTTTCGTCTATAACCCGGCGGTTTTCATGGGTATAGGTGAAGGGCGCTTTTTCGGTGCGGCGCCCTTTTGCAGGAGGTGAGCCGATGGGCAGACGAAAGAAAAAGAGCATACGGCAGGAATACACCGAGGGTTTAAGGCACCTTGCCTTTGGCGAAATACAGGACGCGGTACGGCTGCTGTATGCTCCGGAGGAGCAGATCTTGCCGGCGCTGGGGGAGATGGATCTTTTTAATATCAGCGAGATCAAGCGCCCCAAGGGCGGCGGAATGGAGATCAAATTCTTTGATCGGCTCAAGGCGTTGGAGAAGCTGCAAGCCTTGGAGGCGGCAGAGGGCAACACGGCGGCTGCCTTTTATCAGGCGCTGGAGGCCGGTGCCAAGTGCGTTTGGCAGGAAGGGGGCGCCGGGGACCATGACAGCGTTTAAGCCCTTTTCGCCCAGGCAAATGCAGGCGCTGACCTGGTGGTGCCCGGGGTCGCCCCACAGCGGCAAAAGCGGCATTATTTGCGACGGCGCCGTGCGCAGCGGCAAGACCTTGTGCATGAGTATTTCCTTTGTCAGCTGGGCGTTTTATCGCTTCCGCGACACAGCCTTTGCCCTGTGCGGCAAGACGGTCGCTTCTCTAAGACGGAATGTGCTCACCCCGCTGACGGAGCAGCTGACGGCGCTGGGCTTTACCTGCACTTTTAAGATCAGCCGCAGCGAGCTGACGGTGTGCCGGGACGGGCGGGAGAACCGCTTTTATCTGTTTGGCGGGCGAGACGAAAGCTCTGCCGCTTTGATCCAGGGTATGACCCTGGGCGGCGTGCTGCTGGATGAGGTGGCCTTAATGCCCCGCTCCTTTGTGGAGCAGGCGCTGGCCAGGTGCTCCCTGGAGGGGGCCACCTATTGGTTTAACTGCAATCCGGAGCACCCCTATCATTGGTTCTATAAAGAGTGGATCCAAGAAGCGGCGGAAAAGCAGGTGTTGTACCTGCATTTTCAGATGACGGACAATCCCTCTCTGTCCCCGGCGGTGCTGCGGCGGTACAAGCGACTGTACAGCGGCACCTTTTACCGCCGGTTCGTAGAGGGGCGCTGGGTGGCGGCAGACGGACTGGTGTACCCTATGTTTGACCCTAAGCGGCATGTGGGGGCGCCGGCAGCGCCTGCCGGGCCCTGGTATCTCTCTTGCGACTACGGCACGGTCAATCCCTTTTCCCTGGGGTTGTGGTGCCGGGATGGGGAGTGCTGGTGCCGGGTGGCGGAGTATTACCACTCCGGCCGGGCCACCGGGGTGCAGCTTACCGATGAGGAATACTACGCTCACCTGTGCGATCTGGCGGGAGATCGGCCCATTGCGGCGCTGATCATTGACCCCTCCGCCGCCAGCTTTGCGGAGACGGTGCTGCGCCACGGCCGCTATCCGGTGCTCAAGGCGGATAACGATGTGGTGGCGGGTATTCATCGGGTGAGCCGGGCACTGCAACAGGCGCAGATCAAGATTGCCCCCGGGTGCAAGGACACATTGCGGGAGTTCTCCCTGTACCAGTGGGACAACAGTCTGCGCCGAGACGCACCGAAAAAAGAAAACGACCATGCAATGGACGACATTCGCTACTTTGTTTCTACCGTATTGAACGGTGGGGAGACCGGCGGCGTATGCGCCCTTGCGGTAGAAAGGAAGTGATGTGTTGGGACGCTTTCGTTCCAAAGCGGGCGCCAAAAAAGCAGCAGGAGACTGCTGTGCGGTGCAGACCGGGCACCCGGCGGGTCAGCCCTTTTGCAGCTGGCAGTCCTACGGAGCGGTGACGGCGGACGCTGCGCTCTATCGCAATCTGCGGGAGAACATTCCCATTTTGGACGCGGCCATCGGCAAACTGGTGCGCCTGACCGGCGGGTTTAGCCTGGATACCGGCAGCGACGGACTTAACGCGCAGTTGAACCGGGATCTGTCCGGGATCAATGTGGGCGGCAACCAGCAGGGGATCGAGGCTTTTATCGCTACCTATCTGGATCAGCTGCTTACCTACGGCAGCGCCGTGGGTGAGATGATCACCGACGGGCGGGAACTGTATGCTCTGTATAACGGCGACACCCGCAATTTGGAAGTGCGCCGTGCAGGGAACGGGCTGGATCTGTGCTTTCTCAGCGGCGGGGAGCCGCTGCCCCGGCCGGAGCTGCTGCTCTACTCCGTGCTGAACCCGGAGCCGGGAGCGGTGGCAGGCACCAGTCTGCTGCGGGGACTGCCCTTTGTGAGCCGGATCTTGCTGCAAATTTACAACACCATCGGCCAAAACTGGAGCCATGCCGGTAATCTGCGCTATGCGGTGGTGTACCGACCGGGCAACGACGCGGCGGACCGTGCCTATGCCGGGCAGCGGGCCCAGACCATGGCTCGCTCCTGGCAGGAGGCTATGGACGCCTCGTCCGTAAAGGACTTTGTGGCGGTGGGCGATGTGGATGTAAAGGTGATCGGCGCCGACAATCAGGTGCTGGAGAGCGAGATTCCCGTGCGCCAAATGCTGGAGCAGATCGTGGCCAAAACCGGCCTGCCGCCCTTTATGTTCGGTCTGTCCTGGTCTACCACCGAGCGGATGAGCCGCCAGCAGGCGGATCTGCTCACCACGGAGCTGAAGAATTATCGGCGCATTTTAACCCCGGTAATTGAGAAGATCGGGCGCACCTACTTACAGTGCTGCGGCAGCGGCGCCCCCTTCCAGGTGGTGTGGCAGGATATTACCCTGCAAGACCAGACGGATACGGCCCAGGCCCATTTGTATGAGGCCCAGGCGGAGAAAATCAAAAAGGAGACGGAGAAATTATGACCGGCGGTTATGTAGAAAAAAGCTTTGCACCGGCGCCGGCGGATTTGGAGGCCATCGGCGCCTTTACCCGCCGCGCGTTTGCGCCGGAGGAGCTGTATGTGTTCTCCGTGGTGCTGTGCAACAACGATGTGGATCGGGATCATGAAAAGTTTACCCGCCGGGCGCTGGAGGAATTGGGCGCCCTGTTTGTAGGCAAGACCGGGATCTTTGACCACTCTATGAAAAGCGGCGACCAGGCGGCGCGCATTTATGCCACGGCGGTGGTGCCGGTGCCCGGGCGCAAGACTGCGGACGGCGAGGACTTGATGGCCTTGCAGGCCAAGGCCTATATGGTGCGCACCCCCGGCAATGCGGAACTGATCACCCAGATCGACGGCGGGATCAAAAAGGAAGTGAGCGTGTCCTGCGCTATGGGCAGCGCCGTGTGCTCCCTGTGCGGTGCGGATCGGCGCAGCGGCGGGTGCAGCCATGTGCCCGGCAGAAGCTATGACGGCAAGGTGGCCTTTACCGTGCTGTCCGACGCTACGGACGCTTACGAATGGAGCTTTGTGGCCGTGCCTGCCCAGCGAGAGGCCGGTGTGGTCAAGCACTATGACAGCAGCAAAGGAGACAAGACTGTGACAGAGAACGATGTACGCAAGACCCTGCAAAACAGCAAAGGCGCCGTGACCCTCACCTGCGACCAAGCGCGAGCGTTGGCGCGGCAGCTGGACACCCTGGAGCAGGAGGCCCAGTTGGGCAAAAGCTACAAGCAGGAGCTGGCTTCCCAGGTGGTGCGTCTGTGCGCCGGGGTGCTGCCGCAGATGGAGCTGGGCGTGTTTGAGGGCGTGGCCCGGGTGATGACTGCCAAGGAGTTGCAGGCCTTTAAGGCCGCCTTTGAGGCTGCCGATCGCCGTGCCAATATGCCGTCGCCCCAGCTGGCGCCCGGCGGCGAAAAAAAGAGCAACAACCAGGCTTTTGTAATTTAAGGAGGAGAAACCATGGCAATTTATTTTGACGGATTTGACGACAAGATGCTTAGCTTTTACAGCGAGTCCGGCCGGGTGGGTATGCTGGCATACCCGGTGGCCGATAAATATGTGAAAGAGTGCGACAGCAAAAGCCCCAACTTTATGGGCTTTGTACGCAATGTGCAGGGCAACCTGGTGGGCGTGCAGCTGGGCGGCTATGTGGAGTGCAAGTTTACCGGCACCGCGCCCACGCCCGGCTACTGCGGCCTGATTGCCGACGGCACCGGCGGTGTAAAAGTGGACGAGGAAAAGGCGGCAATCAAGCGCCTGGTCCTTTGGGCGGACGCCACCACCGGTATGGCCGGTTTTATTCTTTAATACAGGAGGTAATATAAGATGGCTTATGATAATCTGAAACTGGAAAAGGGACTGTACACCACCGGCAAAAGCTTTACCCAGGCGCTGGAACAGATCGACCCTTCGGAGAATTACGCAGGCACCCCGCTGGAGGGGCTGGATGCTTATCAGCGCCAGCTTAAGCGCTTTGACATTAAAGTCAGCGGCATCGGCTCCGACACGGTGTCCAAATTCTTCCAGACCTCGGACTCTGCGGCGCTGTTCCCGGAGTATGTGAGCCGAGCGGTGCGCCAGGGTATGGAGCAGGCGGATGTGCTGCAAAAGATCGTGGCCACCACCACGGTGATTGACGGTATGGACTACCGCGCCATTGAGAGCGTGGAGAACGGCGAGCGGTTGACTGCCGCCGAGGTGGCGGAGGGCGCGTCCCTGCCTACCACCACGGTGCAGGTGAAGGATACGCTTACAGAGATGCACAAGCGGGGTCGTATGCTGGTGGCCTCTTATGAGGCGGTAAAGTTCCAAAAGCTGGATCTGTTTACCGTGACCCTGCGCCAAATCGGCAACTGCATTGCAGAAGGGCAGCTGCTGGACGCTTATGCGGCTCTGTCCGGCGTGCACGATAGCGGCATTACTTTGGAGGGCGGTCTGACTTATGCCGGGTTGGTGGATCTGTGGAACGCCTTTGAAGGCTTCAATATGACCACTCTGCTGGTGAGTGCCCGGGATACTGCCTCCATTTTGAAAATGACCGAAATGCAGGATGCAATCGCCGGCAACGACTTCCACGCCACCGGTCGGGTGGTGACTCCGCTGGGCGCGGAACTGATCAAGCACAAGATGTTCCCCGACAATGCCATTTTGGCACTGGATCGCACCTGCGCACTGGAAAAGGTGCAGGCCGGTGATGTGGTTACCGACTTTGACAAGCTGATTGATCGCCAGCTGGAGCGGGCGTCCATCACTGCCATTGCCGGGTTCTCGCCCATCTTCTCCGGCGCCGTTCAGATGCTGACCCATGCCTAAGCCGGGCTGTATGGATATACAGGCGGTTACAGAGCGGTTGCAGCTGCTTTCCGGAGAGACGGCGGAGCAGCTGGCCCAGTGGGCGCCGGTGATCGCTTCGGCGGTGCGCATGGTGGAGCTGCGTATGTTTGACGCAACGGATCCGGCGGACGAGCGACTGATCCAACTGGCAGCGGTGAAAGCGCTGCGTATGCTGGAGCAGTCCCGATGGTTCCAAAGCGGCGACGATGTGACCGCCTTTACCGCCGGCGATGTAACGGTGCAGCAAAGCGGCCAGCACAAGGCATCTGCCCTGATGCTGGAGGATGCGGAGCAGGCGTGCAGAGGCCTGCTGCGGGACGACGCCTTTGCCTTTCTCAGCGTATGACACCGGCTGCACATATCATTAAAAATCAGTTGACCCGGGCAGGCAACAGCGCCTGCCTGGTCACCGGGTCGGGCCGATCTCTTCCGTTTTTCTGTACTCTGCAACAGACCTGGCGGAAGAACAAGTCCAATTTTACGGATCGGCAAACGCCCATCGGGCGGGTGGACAAGGATTTTTACCTGTACATCGGCCCCTTTGATCGGAATATTCTGGAACTGCCGGAGGACGCGGTGCTGGAGACCGGCGGCCGATCTTATTATTTTATCAAGCGGGAGGCGGTCTGTATGGGCGGCCAGCTGCTGTATTATACCGGCGTGATGAAGCGCTTGCAGGAGGGGAGTTATGAAGTGGACAACGGATCCGGTGACGCAGGTACTGGCGAAGCTGCGGGATAGCGCTGCCCTGCAAGGGGTGGACTTTTGCCGGGCGTATCCGGACCAAATGAAGCCCAGCCGCCTGCTGCGCCCGGTGGTGGCGGTGTGCCTGGCGGAGATGGACGGCACCAGCGACGCAGTGGGTGAGGAGAGCCGGGCCGGGCAGATCGCCCTGCGCTTTGATCTGTATGCGCCCCCGGCTGCCGGTACCGGGGCACTGCAACAGGTGCTCTCCGGCATTTGCCGCACCCTGCTGGATCGGCGGGTGTGTGCGGTGTCGGCCGGCGCGCCCCAGGCGGACACATACACCGGCTGCCTGCACCTGCGAGCCACCTTGACCTATCGGGAGGATTTAGAAGATGGAGACGGAGAGTATGAACGAACAGGATAATGCCTATATTGAGGCGCTCAGCGAGTATCTGCGCCTGGACGCCCGCCGGTATGACGGCGGGGAGGTGTAGATATGCAGGCACTGATGCGTATGCGCTTTGGGCCGTACACCTTTTTGCAAAATCCCGCTCAGCTTCAGGTGGAGAATCGGGCGCTGCAACAGGAGGAACGGCTGCTGTCCGGCGGGGTCTGCGTGACCCCGGCCGGGCGCCGGGCCACGGTGATCACCGGCAAGGGCTGGTGGTACGGCAGCCGTGCGCTGGAGATGGCTCAGGTGCTGCGGCGGCTGCTTTTGCCCGGACAGGCCCACTGGCTGTTTGCCCCCGGGGCGGAGCCCATGCGGGCGTATCTGACCCGGTTTGATTACACCTGCACCACCGCCCGGGACGGGGTGCAGTACAGCTTTACTTTTACGGAGGACTGTGACCGAGCGCCCCGGTATGCTCCCTACGGCAGCACCCGGGTGCGGCAGGGGGAAAACGCCTTTGATATTGCGGCGCGCACCGGTGTGTCGGTAGACACCATTGTGGCACTGAACCGCTTGGCCTCGCCCTTTGATCTGACCCCCGGGGAAAAGGTGGTGTTGGCGTGACTTTTGAACTGGAATTTTTGGACGGCAAGCGGGCGGTGCCCCGGCAGCTGCTGTCTTACCGCTGGAGTGGCGATGTGACTGCCGGTTGCGACGGACTGCGACTGCACTTTTTGTGGGACGGCGATCTGCCGGAGGTGTACCGGGTGCGGGGGTTTGCGCCGGACGGTGCGTGCTGCTTCTTTGGCTATGCGGACCAGCAAAAGCTGACGGTGTCTCCCGGGCAGCGGCGGGGCTTTGTGTATGCCCGCTCCTCCGCCTGTCTGCTGCTGGACAATGAGGCGCTGCCCATTCGTCTAAACGCACCCAATGTGGACCAAATGGTCCACCATTACGCGGCACCCTTTGGTTTTACGGCGGCTTTGCCTGCCGGCACCGCCCCGGGACAATATACGGTAGAAAAGGGCACCAGCTGCTTTGGCGCCTTGCAGGGCTTTATGCAGGTGCTGGGCGCCAAGGGTGTTTTTGCCGATCCGGAGAACCGACTGTGTGTTTACGGCAGTGAGGCACCGGTGACTTTGCCCGGGGATCAAATCACTTCGATTACGGCGGTGACCGAGCGGGGCGAGGCGCCGGGGATGTATGCCTACAAGATCGCCAGCGCAGAACCGTACTGCCGCCGATTGGAGGCCGGGTATTTTGCGGACAAAAAGATCAGTCGTCGCCGCTATGTAAATGTGGCGGCCTATCCGCCGGAGCAGCGCCAGCAGGTGCTGCTGCGCAAGCTGGAGCAGGCGGCTGCCCGGTATCGGCGGCTGGAGGTGGTGCTCACCGGTGCTCATCGGCTGCCGTTGTATGCCCCGGTGATACCACAGGACGGTGTGCCGGACAGCGCCGGGTTCCGCATTTTTCAGCGGGAGATCACCGGCACCGCTCGGCAGGTACAGACCCGGCTGGTGCTGTGCTGCCAACCGAAATTGGAGGCGATGTACTATGTGGCTGAATGAGCGTGCCCGCCAAACCGGCGGCGCCGGATATGAGTGCGCCGGGGTGACCCTGGGCGGCAGTCAGGTGGAAACGGTGGCCTCTGCCCATTTGCGGGAGACCCCGGTATATGCCCCTTACGGCTATGCGGCCAATGTGCCTGCCGGTGCCCAGGTGCTGCTGCTCTCCGGCGGAGAGGACGGCGCAGTGGTTGCCGGCGCTCGTATGGGCAGCGCCGATCTGGCGCCCGGCGAGGTGGAGCTGCGCAGCCCCGGCGGTGCGGTGGTGCGCCTGTGCCGGGACGGTACGGTGCGGATTAACGGCTTGGTCATTAATGAAAAAGGAGAGATTGAACCTTGATCTATGCAGTGGAAAACGGCGATTATGCGGTTACGGATCACGCCCCTCGGCGTCTGGACGCGCCGGAGGATCTGGTGCAGTCTTTGCACCTGCTGCTGGCACTGCCCCGGCAGGGCTATTATCCTCGGCCGGTAGGCGGCGTAGGCGGCTGCGGGGCAGATCTGCTGCCGGACGAACTGCTGGCGCTGGGTCGCCGGGCAGTTTGTGATGTGCCCGGCGTGCTGGTGTTGGGGGTGCGCACCGCAGACGGCAGCGCGGTCTTTCGTCTGTGGGTGCGTGAAGAAGAACGGGAGGTGACGGTTGCCCTATGAGAGCGACCTATCAGGAAATAACGGACAAAATGCGGGCGGCATTTTTCGACGCTTGCGGCGAAAAGCCGGAGGATCTGCCGGAGCTGGACGCCCGCTTTCGCAGTGTGGCAACGGAGCTGTATGCCCTGTCGGTGTTTGGCGACCATGTGCAAAGCCAGGTGTTTGCCGATACGGCACGGGGTGCGGACCTGGATCGGCACGCGGCGGATGTGGGCTTGCAGCGCAAAGGTGCTTCTGCCGCCGCCGGGGTGCTGACATTTTCGTTGGCGCAAGCAGCGGAGGCGGCGGTGACCGTACCGGCAGACACGGTGTGTTCTGTGGCCGGGCAGCCCTATTTGCAGTTTGCCACCACCAAGGCGGCTACCATTCCCGCCGGGGAACTGGCGGTAGATGTGCCGGCTGTCTCCCTGGGCAAGACCACCGCCCACAATGTGGAGAAGGGGCGCATTACCGTGATGGTCAATCCCCCGGCGGGGATCTGTGCAGTGACCAACGCCAATCGGTTTTCAGGCGGCGCGGCGGTAGAAACGGATACCGCCCTGCGCCAAAGAATCTGTCAGGTGCAGCAGGTGCCGCCCAATGGGGTGAACACCGCCTGCTTGGCCGCAGCAGTGGAGCAGCTGGACCGGGTGCTGTCCTGCAAAGTGTGTCCCGGCGGTTCCGACTATATCGTCACGGTATATGTGCGCAGCCGTCAGGGTCAGGTGGACGACGAACTGCGCCTGGCGGTGACGGAAAAGTTGGATATTCTCACGCTGGCCGGGTGCTTTATTGATGTGCAGGAGGCAAAAAAGCAGCCGGTACAGCTGGTGTGCTCGGCGCAAATTTTAGCAGGAGCGGACCCGGCAACGGTGCGCTCTGCACTGGAAACACAGCTGAAAGAACTGTGCTCTGCCCGGGTGATCGGCGGCAGTCTGAACCCTTCCGCTCTGGCGGCGGAACTGCAAACGGACGGCCTGTGCGGCACCCCGGAGGTGCACGCGGCAGGCGAAAAGGGCGGCGTGATCCCCTGCGGCACCGGCGCGTACCTGGAGGTTACGGCGGTGGAGGTGACCTGCTATGTTTGAGACGGTGCTGGGTCGTTTGCAGGCACTGGCACAGGCAGAGGGCTTTGACCCCGGGCCGGGCACGGTGATCGACGGCGAGCTGCGGGCCTACGCGGCGGGGATCGCACGGGTCTATGACCAATTGACGGATACCCGGGAGGGTGCCTTTGCCGTCACTGCTGCCGAAGAAAATCTTTGGCGCTGGCTGACGGTTCGCGGTTTGCTGCCGGGGGATACCCTGCAAGAGACCCGCCAAAAGCTGCTGGCACGGCGGCAAATGCCCTGGGGTGATTTTTCTTTAGCGGGCTTTCAACAGGCACTCAGCGATCTGTGCGGCGCGGACGCAACTTATCATTGCACGGACGGCAATCTGGAACTGGTGATCCCTGCCGCCGGGCGGTCCAATTTGGGTCGCCTGCTGCGGGACTGGGTGCCGCCCTTTCTCTATGCCCATTTGTCGGGCAGCGGGCGCACCTGGGATGCGCTGGACGCAGATGCGGTGCCTTATGCCGTCTTTGACCGGGCAGCACTGCCCTTTGATATTTTAGATACGGAGGATTAACATGAGCAGTACCAACAAAACCACCAACTTAAAACTGAACGACTGGGTAGGTACCGATGTGCCTCAGCGAGAGGATTTTAACACGGACAACCAGCGAATCGACCGGGCCTTTGGCGACCACACCGGCAACACCACGGTGCATATCACCCAGGCGGAGCGGGACCTGTGGGGGCTGCCGTTCTACTATTACAATTATTTCGGCAACGGCAAGGCCACCCGCACGGTGGAGGTCCCCTGCCCCTTCCGCCCTCGTTTTGCCATTGTGTTTGCAGACGGTATGGCGCCCTCCGTGTGCAAATTCTCCAGCAGCGCCAACTATCACTATGTGGCCTTTGCCAGCCAGACCCGCGGCACCATCGGCATGACGCTGGACGACCAGACCCTGACGGTGAACCAGTCTGTGTCGCCGGTGACCGGCCAGGAGTATGCCTGCTTAAATCAGAACGGCACCACCTATGTCGTCTTGTTTTTTCGGTAAAGATCCTCTTTCTTTTTTGGTGAAGGTGTGCTATACTGAATATAGACTCGGTGCGGTGTACCCAATTTTGCAGCGCCGGGCAAGGGGGCTTTACCATGTCTGTAAAAGTAATTACCGTTGGTCGAGAGTTCGGCTCCGGCGGGCGCTCCGTGGGCAAGGCTGTTGCTGCGGCGCTGGGCTGGGATTATTATGACCAGGAGCTGGTGCGCCATGTGGCGGAGAAAACCGGCTTCGCCGAGCGCTATATTGAGGAGACCGGCGAGTATTCCGCCAGCAAGAGCCGCTTGGCCTACGCCTTTTCGTCCGTTGGTTCGCCGGAGGTGATGAACGGCCTGTCTGCGTCCGATTATTTGTGGACGGTGCAGCGCAAGGTTATTCTGGATTTGGCAGAAAAAGGCAACTGTGTGATCGTGGGCCGTTGTGCGGACTATATTTTGGAGGATCGGGACGATGTGCTCAATGTGTTTGTGCACGCCGGTAAGGACTACCGGGCCAAGCGTATTGTGCTGCTTTACGGCGAAACGGATAAGCCGCCGGCCAAGCGCCTGGCGGAGAAGGACAAAAAGCGCGCGCTGAATTACCGGCATTATACCGGCCGGGAGTGGGGCGATGTGCACAATTACGATCTGTCCCTGGACTCCGGCCGCCTGACCCCGGAGGGCTGCGTGGAGATTATCACCCGGGTAGTGCAGGAGAAGAACAAGTAAATCGGTACAGCAAAGCGCACGCGGTTTCTGCCGTGTGCGCTTTTTGCATAGTGGCGGTGAACAATCCCTCCACCGCCTACGGCGGTCCCCCTCCCTTTACACAAGGGAGGCAAAAATGTGTGGGGCTTTTCTGCCCAAAAAGTCTCTTTACATTTGCCGGGGAATAGGCTATAATGAGGGCGCATTGTATCCGTAGAGAAAAAACGAACTTTCTCGGGGCGGCGCACGGTTTGCGTGGTGCGCGGCTTGGAACAGTAGCAGAAAGGAAAATTGAATATGAAAGTGAACGCAAAAAAGATTGCAGGCGTAGGTCTGCTCACGGCCCTGGTGGTGGTATTGCAGCTGCTGGGCTCCTTTATTAAGTTTGGCACCGTGTCTATCTCCCTGGTGCTCGTTCCCATTGTGGTGGGCGCTGCTCTTTACGGCGTGGGCGCCGGTGCTTGGCTGGGCGGTGTGTTCGCCGTGGTGGTGCTGTGCCAGCCGGATACGGCGCTGTTTCTCAACATGAGCATCTTTGGCACCATTTTAACGGTGATGCTTAAGGGCGTTTTGGCCGGGGCGCTGTCCGGACTGGTGTATCGGGTGCTGAGCAAAAAGCATAAGTACGCCGGCGTGGTTTGTGCCGCTGTGGTGTGCCCGGTGGTGAATACCGGGATCTTCCTGCTGGGCTGTCGGCTGTTTTTCTTTGACTGGATTTTGCAGAATGCAAGCGGCGCCAATGCGTTCATTTTTATGATCACCGGCTTTGTAGGGCTGAATTTCGTGGTGGAATTGGCTGTGAATGTGGTGCTCAGTCCTGTGATTGTGCGGCTGGTGAATATCAGCAAAAAGCAGTTAAGCTAAGAGAAAGAAGGTACGGCTATGATTCTGGCCATTGATGTGGGCAATACCAATGTAGTAATGGGCTTTATCGAGGGCGATACCATTGTGGACAAATATCGCCTGTCTACCAATAGTAACGAGACGGCGGAGGAGTATGCCATCAAGCTGCACAGCGTGCTGGATTTAATGCACCTGGAGCCGTCTGCACTGGAGGGCGCCGTACTGGCTACGGTGGTGCCGCCCTTGGCTCGCACCATCTCTAAGGCCGTGGTGCTGGTCACCGGCAAAGCGCCGATTTTAGTGGGTCCCGGGGTTAAGACCGGACTGAATATCAAGACCGATAATCCGGGCGAGCTGGGTGCGGATATGGTGGTGGGTGCTGTGGCGGCCATTGCCAAATATCCGGCACCCATTATCCTCTTTGATCTGGGCACGGCCACCACTGCCTCTGTCATTGACAAGAACGGCAGCTTTGTCGGCGGGGCGATTTTGTGCGGGGTCAAGACTGCTCTAAGTGCCCTTGCCACCGGCACGGCCCAGCTGCCCCAGATTGATATTGCAGCGCCGGCAAGCGCCATTTCTACCAACACGGTGGACTGTATGCGCTCCGGCACCGTGTATGGCACCGCCGCTATGATCGACGGTATGGTGGCGCGCTTTCAGCAGGAGCTGGGCCAATCGGCTACGGTAGTGATCACCGGCGGACTGGGCGCAGCCATTGCCAAATACTGCACCGTGGACGCCGTGGTGGATCGGGATCTGTTGCTGGACGGTCTGCGTATCGTGTATCAAAAAAATCAGAAATAAAAACGGCGCACAGGGGATCTGTGCGCTTTTTGTATGAAACTGCATACAATAGATTGGAAAAAAGAACCCAAAGGAGGGGCATTATGGCTGTATTTCGTCCGTTTCGGGCATTTCGTCCGCTGCCGGATTATCAGGCGCTGATTCCGGCGCCGCCCTATGATGTGCTTACTGCCGCCGGAGCGCGGGAGCGGGCAGCGGGCAATTCGCTGTCCTTTTTACATGTAGATAAGGCAGAGATTGACCTGCCGCCGGAGACGGATCCGTACAGTCCGGCGGTGTATGAGAAAGCCCGGGAGAACCTGCTGGCGCTGGAGCATACCGGTGCGCTGGTACAGGACGCTGCCCCTTGCTTTTACATTTATAAACAGGTGATGAACGGTCGCGCCCAAGTGGGGCTGGCGGGCTGCGCCGGGGTGGACGATTACTTAAACGGCGTGATCAAACAGCACGAGCACACGCTGGCCGCCAAGGAGGCGGACCGGATCCGCCATGTGGACATCTGCGACGCCAATACCGGCCCCATCTTCCTGACCTATCGCCGCTCCCCGTCGGTGGAGCTGGCGCTTTCCACTTGGATGAGCGAACACACCCCGGTGTATGATTTTGTGCAGGATGATGTGCAGCAAACGGTGTGGGTGGTGGATAGCGCGCCCCTGTGCGAAAAGCTGCAAGGGCTGTTTGCCGCCATTCCGGCGCTGTATATTGCCGACGGCCACCATCGCTGCGCCTCCGCAGTAAAAGTGGGGCTCAAGCGGCGGGAAGAAAAACCGGATTATACCGGGCAGGAAGAATTTAATTTTTTCTTGGCGGTGGCGTTCCCGGACAGCGAGCTGGAAATTTTGCCTTATAACCGGGTGGTGCGGGATTTGAACGGTCTGTCACCGGACGCACTGATTTCCCAAATCGAGCAGCGGTTTATCGTAAAGCACAGGGATGAGCCGGTAGAGCCGGAACAAAAGGGCACCTTCGGTATGGTGGTGGATCGGGAGTGGTACACCTTGCAAATCAAGCCGGCGCTGGTGCCGGACGACCCGGTGGGCGCTTTGGATGTGTCGCTGCTGCAAGACAATTTGCTATCGCCCATTTTGGGTATTAAAGACCCAAAGACAGATCCGCGTATTGATTTTGTAGGCGGGATTTACGGGGTGCGGGCGCTGGAGAAACGGGCCAAGACGGATATGAAGCTGGCGTTCTCGCTTTATCCCACCACCATAGCGGAACTGATGGCGGTGGCAGACGCCGGGCGCATGATGCCTCCTAAGTCCACCTGGTTTGAGCCAAAGCTGCTCAGTGGCCTGTTTGTGCATCCGCTCTCCACAGACGGAAAAAAGGCTTGACATTTGATTATAATATGCTATTATAGTTATCGGTAAGTTGTAAGTTATTCAGTGAGAGTGGTCCCCGGGGACCGCTCTCCTGTTTTTGTAGGGAGGTTTTTCATTGGCAGGCAAGGGAAATGTGGTATCCCGTGTGCAGGCACTGTGCGCCCCCATTGCGGCCGATCTGGGGCTTTCGCTCTGGGATGTGCGGTTCGTAAAGGAGGGCACCCAGCACTATCTGCGGGTGTTTATTGACAAGGACGGCGGCGTGAGTATGGACGACTGCGTGGCTATGAGCCGGGCGCTCCAGGAGCCGCTGGATCAGGCGGACCCCATTAAGGAGGCCTACACCTTGGAGGTCAGCTCTCCCGGTATTGAGCGGGAGCTGGTGCAGGACAGCCACTTTTTGCAGTATATCGGCGCGCCGGTACTGGTGCGCACCATTCGCCCGGTTGACGGGGCGCGGGATTTCTCCGGCACGCTGGAGCAATATAATAACGGCGAGATAACCGTTCGCCTAACTTCCGGCAAAGCGCTGTGTGTACAAAAGAAGGATACAGCCTTTGTGAAGTTGGACGATTTTAATACAGCAGATTTTGAACAGGATTTTCAGGAATAAAGGAAAGGTGATCGGAAAATGAGTAAGGAATTATTTGACGCAGTGCAAATGCTGGCGCAGGAGAAGGGGATCCCGGAGGATTACCTGTATGAGAAAATTTCTGCCGCCATCGTGGTGGCTGCCAAGCACGACTACAACGGCAAGGACATTGTGCATTGCGACATTGACCCGGAGAAGCAGCGCTTTAAGGTGTATGTGACCAAGAATGTAGTTGAGGAAGTGGAGGATCCGGACACGGACCTGACTTTGGAAGAGGCCCAGGCCATCAAGAAGAGTGCCAAGGTGGGCAAGACCATTGACATTCCGCTGAAGACCAAGGAGTTCGGCCGCATTATTGCCCAGACGGCCAAGCATGTGATCCGCCAAGGTATTCGCGAGGCGGAGCGTGGCAAGCTGATGGAGGAGTTCCAGAGCAAGAATCAGGAGCTGATCTCTGCCAAGGTGCTGCGGGTAGACCCGGTTACCGGCAACGCTACCTTGGAGATTGGCAAGAACGAGGCTGTGCTGCCCAAGGCCGAGCAGGTGCCCGGCGAAGAGCTGGTTGAGAACAGCCTGATTAAGATTTTTGTTGTGGATGTAAAAGATGGCAGCAAGGGCCCCAAGATTATGATCAGCCGTACCCACCCGGGTTTGGTGCGCCGCCTGTTTGAGCAGGAGGTGCCGGAGATCTTTGACGGTACCATTGAGATTAAGTCTGTCTCTCGTGAGGCCGGCTCCCGTACCAAGATCGCCGTATTCAGCAAAGAGGAAGATGTGGATCCGGTGGGTGCCTGCATTGGCCCCCGCGGCCAGCGTGTGTCCAATATTGTGGACGCTTTGGGCGGCGAGAAGATCGACATTGTGAAGTATAACGACGATGTGCCCACTTACATTGCCGCTGCTTTGGCGCCGGCTGATGTGGTTGGGGTAGAGATCCTGGATGAGGAAGCCAGAAGCTGCCGTGCCACCGTGCCGGACGATCAGCTGAGCCTGGCCATCGGTAACAAGGGGCAGAATGTGCGCCTGGCTGCCAAACTCACCGGCTGGAAGATTGATATTAAGCCGGAGTCCGGCTTTTACGACGGCACGCAGCAGTAAGCGGCTGCCTGCAAACAGGGAGGCGGAAAGATGAAAGCAAAGAAAGTGCCTGTGCGTATGTGCGCCGGTTGCGGCGGACGGTTTGACAAGCGCGACCTGGTGCGGGTGGTGCGCACCCCCCAGGGGGATGTGCAGCTGGATCTCACCGGCAAGATGGCCGGGCGAGGCGCCTATGTGTGCCACGATCCTGCCTGCCTGCAAAAGGCGCGGAAGAAGCGGGCCTTTGAGCGGGCACTGGAGGTGACCATCTCTGACGCGGTCTATGACCGTATGGAGGCGGAGCTGAAAGATGAATAACGCCAAGTGGCTTTCTATGTTGGGGCTTGCCCGCCGTGCAGGCAAGCTGGCTATGGGGCACGACCTGGCCTTACAGAGCGTACGCGACGGCAAGGCGCAGCTGGTGCTGACGGCGCGGAACGTGTCGCCTCGGCTGGTCCGCGAGTTTGAGACCGCCGGCCAAAAGCGTGCCAAAGCCCCCCGCATGCGTGCCCTGCCCTGCACCATAGATGAGATACACTTTGCCCTGGGTTATCGGGCAGGGGTACTCACGGTGGAGGACGCAGGCTTTGCAGCACGCATTGAAGAATTATTGCAACAGGAGGAAAAGGAATGGTCATAAAAGTAAAGGTATCCGATGTCGCTGCCGGCTTCGGCGTACAGAATAAAGAAGTTTTGGATCTGCTGGCCCAGTGCGGCGCGGCCAAGAAGTCGCCGTCCACCGTGCTGGAGGAGGGGGAGCTGAACGCCCTCTTTGACCGCATTACCAAGACCCACAGCGTAGAGAATTTTGACAAGTTCTACGCGCTGCGGTCCAATAAGCCTAAGAGCCAGGCGCCGCAGCAGAAAAAGGAGAAGAAGCCCCAGTCCGCCGGTAATACGGAGAAGGACAAAAAGCGTCAGAGCCAGGCGGCCATTTTGCAGATGGCGGAGCAGGCGGCTAAGCGGGCTGAGGAGAAGGCCAAGAAGAAGGCTAACCAGACCCCCCAGGCGCGCACCAAAGGCGAGACCCGCCATGTGGACACCCGGGTGAACAATGTGGATCTGGAAAAGTACAATCAGAAGTACGAGGACATTGCCCCCGCTTCCAACATGGGCGATTACCAGAAGAAGCAGAAGCTCAATCAAAAGAGCAAGCAGTACCGCAAAAAGCGGCCCCAGGGTATGCGCGCCCGCTCCAAGAGAGAGACAGAGGCCCAGCGCCTGGCCCGCATTGCGGAGCAGCGTAAAAAGCAGCAGATCACCATTAAGGTGCCGGAGGAGATCACCGTGGGTGATCTGGCAAGCCTGCTGCGTATGACGGCTACCGAAGTGATTAAAAAATTGATGAGCCTGGGCGTGATGGCCAGCGTGAACGAAGTGATCGACTACGATACCGCAGAGATCGTGGCTACCGAACTGGGTGCCAAGGTAGAGAAGCAGGTCGTTGTTTCCATTGAGGAGCAGATCATTGAAGAGGACGACGAGAACGACGAGAATGCCGTGAAGCGCCCGCCGGTGGTTTGCGTGATGGGCCATGTTGACCATGGTAAGACCTCCATTTTGGACGCCATTCGTCATACGGATGTGACCTCTACCGAGGCCGGCGGCATTACCCAGCACATCGGCGCTTATCAGGTGGAAGCAAACGGCGAAAAGATCACTTTCCTGGACACCCCCGGCCACGCGGCCTTTACCGCCATGCGTGCCCGCGGTGCCATGGCTACGGATATTGCCGTGCTGGTTGTGGCTGCGGACGACGGTATTATGCCCCAGACCATTGAGGCCATTAACCACGCCAAGGCAGCGGGCGTTGAAATTATCGTTGCCATTAACAAGATGGATAAAGAGGGCGCCAACCCGGATCGGGTGCTGCAGCAGCTTACCGAGCACGAATTGGTGCCGGAGGAATGGGGCGGCAATGTGATCTGCGTGCCTGTGTCTGCCAAGACCAAGATGGGCATTGACAAATTGCTGGAGACCATTCTGCTGGTAGCGGAAATGCAGGAGCTGAAGGCCAACCCGGACCGTACCGCCAAGGGTACGGTGATCGAGGCCAAGCTGGATAAGGGTCGCGGTCCCATTGCCACCTTGCTGGTGCAGAACGGTACGCTCCATGCCGGCGATGTGATCGTAGCCGGTATGGCAGTGGGTAAGGTGCGCGCCATGACCGATTATCGCGGTCGTAAGGTGAATGCGGCCGGGCCCAGTGTGCCGGTAGAGATTATGGGTCTGGACAGTGCACCCATGAGCGGCGACGGCTTTAACGCCGTGTCTGATGAGCGGCTGGCCCGCCAGCTGGTGGAGCAGCGTAAGGAAGCTGCCAAGGAAGAAGAATTCAGCGCCTTCCATAAGGTGACGCTGGACACCCTGTTTGATACCTTGCAGGCCGGTGAGCTGAAGGCCTTTAATGTGGTGATCAAGGCCGATGTTCAAGGCTCTGTGGAGGCTGTAAAGCAGTCCCTGCTGAAGATTGAAAACGACGAGGTGCGGGTTCATGTGATCCACGGCGCCGTGGGCTCCGTCAGCGAGAGCGATGTGATGCTGGCCGCTGCCTCCAATGCCATTATCGTAGCGTTCAACACCGGCGTAGACCCGGTGGCCAAGGAGAACGCAGACCGGGACGGCGTGGAGATCCGCAGCTACAATATTATCTATGACGCCATTGAGGAGATTGAGGCGGCTATGCGCGGTATGCGCGCCCCCAAGTACAGAGATGTGGACACCGGTACCGCCGAGGTGCGCGAGGTGTACAAAATTTCTTCTGCCGGCACCATTGCAGGCTCCCTGGTCACCAGCGGTAATATCCGCCGGGAGGGCAAGGTACGCCTGGTGCGTGACGGTAAGCAGCTGGCCGATGTGCCGCTGAAGGGCTTAAAGCGGTTTAAGGACGATGTAAAGGATGTATCTTCCGGCTATGAGTGCGGCATCAGCCTGGAGGGCTGGGACGATATTCAGCCCGGCGATGTGCTGGAGTGCTATGTGGTCGAGGAGTACAGAGACTGAGTAGGAGTGCAAAATGCCCGGTTATCATATTGACAGAATTACAGAGGATATTAAGCGGGAGATCGTGGCAATTCTGCGGGAGTTGAAGGACCCGCGGATCAGCGGTATGCTTACGGTAGTAAAAGTGAGCGTTACCAACGATCTTAGCTATGCCAAGGTGTATGTAAGCGCCATGGAGGGCATGGAGGCGGCCAAGGCGTCCGTTAAGGGCCTGACCGCCGCCCAGGGCTATATTCGCCACGAGCTGGGCCGGCGGCTGCATCTGCGCAAGTGCCCGGAGCTGCGCTTTATTGCCGACGACTCCATTGAGAAGGGCTTTGCCCTTTGGGATAAGCTGAAGGAACTGGAACATGAGGATTGATGTAAAGGAATGTGCCCGGCTGCTGCTGGAGCAGGACGACATTTTAATTCTGACCCATGCCCACCCGGACGGGGACACCTTGGGCTGCGGCTTTGCCCTTTGCCGGGCGCTGCTGCAAAAGGGCAAGTTCGCCTATGTGAAGAACGAGGCGGACATTCCCCCCAAGTACAATTATCTCTTTGACGATATTGTGCCTATGAAGTTCACCCCCCGGTTTGTGGTGGCGGTGGATGTGGCTACCGAGGGGCTGCTGGGTGCCATTCAGGGCAAGTACCATATTGATCTGTGTATTGACCACCACGGCACCAACACGGATTATGCGGATCGGCTGCTGCTGGACGACGGCGCCGCTGCTGCCAGTGAGATCATCTACAAGGTGATCCGGGAGATGGGCGTGCCCCTGGATAAAGGCATTGCCAACTGCCTGTATACCGGTATTTCTACGGACACCGGCTGTTTTCGCTACGCCTCTGCCACGGCGGAGAGCTACCGCATTGCAGCGGATTTGATTGAAGCCGGGGCAGATAACGGCCGGATCAATCGAGTCATGTTTGAGACCAAAACCAAGACCTATGCCCGGCTGGAACGGCTGGCACTGGAGTCTATGCGTTTTTACCTGGACGAGCGGGTAGCCATTATCACCGTGACCCAGGAGATGTATCACTTAACCGGCTCCAACGAGCAGGAGACGGAGGGCCTGGCACCCCTAACCCGCCAAATTGAGGGCGTGGAAGTGGGCATTACCATTCGGGAGAAGCCGGACGGCACATGCAAAGCCTCTCTGCGCACCTTTGAGAGCGTAAACGCGGCGGAGATTGCCAAGGCCTTTGGCGGCGGCGGTCATCCCCAGGCGGCGGCTTGCAACCTGGATATGGATGTAAAGACTGCTCGCGCTAAGCTGGTGGAGAAGTGCGGGGAGCTGCTGGTATGACCGGCGTTCTGTGTATTTGCAAGCCGGCGGAGATCACCTCTTTTGGCGTGGTGGCTAAGGTGCGGGGAATCACCCGGGAGCGCAAGGCGGGTCATACCGGTACGCTGGATCCTATGGCTACCGGCGTGCTGCCGGTTCTGTTGGGCGGCGCCACCCGCTTTCTTGATTATTTGCCGGACAGCAACAAGCGCTACCTGGCCACCTTCCGCCTGGGAGAGACAACGGACACCCAGGATTGTACCGGCACGGTGCTCACCCGCCGACCGGTCACTGCGGATCGGGCGGCTGTTGAGGCGGCGCTTTCTGCCTTTCGGGGCGAGATCATGCAGGTGCCGCCCATGTACTCGGCGGTAAGCGTGGACGGTCAGCGATTGTACGAACTGGCTCGCCAGGGTAAGACCGTGGAGCGGGCAGCCCGCCCGGTGACCATTTTGGATCTGCGCCTGACGGCAGCGGAAGAAGAAAAAAATACCTATACCATAGATGTGACCTGCACCAAGGGCACCTATATTCGGACCTTGATCCACGATCTGGGACAGGCTTTGGGCTGCGGCGCGGTGATGACCGCCTTGCAGCGCACCTGCGCCATGGGTGTGGCGCTGGCGGATTGCGTAACTTTAGAGCAGCTGCAAGCCCTGCGAGACAGCGGCGGTGATTTTGCCCCCTGCCTGCGCCCGGTGGACGAACTGCTGGCAGTGTACCCGGCCTTGCAGGTAACGGCGCCCCAGGCACGGCGGTTTGGCAACGGTGGTGCGCTGGATGCGGTGCGATTGCATCGGCAGCTGACGGAGCCCTATTATCGGGTATATGACCCGGCGGGTGTGTTCCTGGGACTGGGCAGTCCGTCGGCAGACGGCAGCCAACTGCAAGTGGTGCGCGTGATGGTAATGAGATAAATTTGTATGCAAGAGTGTGAGAACCAAAAGAGAATAACGGCGGTGGCCATCGGGGATTTTGACGGTATGCACCGGGCACACAATATTGTGTGCACCGGAGCGGAGCAAGTGATCATCTACTGCGTGCACAACCGCTTTTCCCTGCTGCAAAAGAGCATTTTTCAGCGCCGTTACCCGACGGCGGTGTTTGCGGATTTTGACGCCATTCGCAATATGGAAGGTCGGCAGTTTGTGGAGGATGTGCTCATCGGCCGATTTGGCGCCGGTATGGTGCTGTGCGGGTTTAATTTCCGCTTTGGCAAGAACGCTGCCTGGGATGCAATGCGTCTGCGGGCGTACCTGGAGGATCGGGGCATTTGGGTGCGTATCTTGGAGCACCAGGACTACCAGGGCGCGCCGATCAGTTCTACCCGTATTCGGGCGGCGGTGCAGGCAGGCGAGATGGAGCAGGCGGCGGCCATGCTGGGCTACAACTTTACTTTTGAGAACCCGGTGCTCCACGGCGACGCTCGGGGTCGCACCATCGGCTATCCCACCATCAACCAGCAGTACCCGGATGGATTGGTGCTGCCTAAGTTCGGTGTGTATGAGAGCCGCATTTCGGTGGGGGACACTTGGTATCGGGGCTTTACGAACATTGGCGTGCGCCCCACCTGGCAGGTGGAGACTCCCTTGGCAGAGACTCATATTTTTGACTACAACGGCGACCTGTACGGTCAAACGGTGCAGGTAGAGCTGGTGCGTTATTTGCGCCCGGAACAGAAGTTTTCTTCCATCGGGGCGCTGCGGGAGCAACTGGATCATGATAAAAGCAGTATTCTTTGATTTTGACGAGACTTTGCAGGACCGTACGGCGGCCTTTGAGCGGTATATGGACGGCTTTTTTGCCCGGTTCTTTCCCGGTGTGACCGGTGGGGAACTGGAGGAGAAAAAGCACCAAATGCGCCAAAGCGGCAACGGCGGCTATGTGGACCGGGTAGAGTGGTACAAAGGGCTGATTGCCCTTTGGCACTGGACGGACGCTCCGGCGGCAGAAGCGCTGGCGGAACATTATGACCGCACTTTCGGCGACTGCTGCGTGATCTTCCCGGACGCGGTGCCTATGTTACAAGCGCTGCGGAAGAAAGGCATGGTTACCGGCGTTATCACCAACGGCCCGTCGTATTTGCAAAATCACAAGATGGACGAAAGTGGCCTGCGCCCGTACCTGGATTTGGTGGTGGTCAGCGGCGATGTGGGGGTTCACAAGCCGGATCCGGCGCTGTTCCTCTATGCCTGTGACAAAGTGCAGCTGCCTCCGGCGGACTGTATGTATGTAGGCGACCACCCGGTAAACGACATTGCCGGTGCCCTGTCTGCGGGTATGCAGGCGGTGCGGATGAACTGGGGTTGGTTTAAGGATCAGGATTTGCGCGCGGATGTGCCGGTGATCGGGAAGGTCAGCGATGTGCTGCAATATGTGTAACGCCAATTGCCTCCACTATATGTAGAAATAGACGAAAGAACGCCGCCCGGTGTGCAAGTTTTGCTTGACAGGGGCGGCGCTTTCTGTTATACTACATAGGCTGTTCCGTGGAACAGTAATCCTTGCCGTGCACAGGATGTACGGCCAAAAGACCAGAAGGAGGTGCTTTAGAATGGCATTGAAGAACTATGAAATCGTATTGGTTTTCTCCCTGTCCAAGGGTGAGGAGGCTGCTCAGGCGCTCAAGACCAAGTTTACGGATCTCATCAGCAAGCATGGCACTCTTGGCGAAGTTGAGGAATGGGGCAAGCGCAAGCTGGCTTATCCCATCAACTACGAGACCGAGGGTTACTATGTGATCGCGCAGTTCAGCAGCGAGGAGTCTTTCCCGGCAGAGCTGGATCGTGTGATCAACATTACTGACGGCGTGCTGCGTTCTCTGATCGTCGCTAAGGGCGAGTAAGGGGGAGCACATGATCAATGTAGTGGCTATCATGGGTCGCCTGACCTATGATCCGGAACTGAGAACAACGCCCACAGGCGTTTCTGTCGTGCGTTTTCAGGTAGCTGTGGACCGCAACTTTCAGCGGGCCGGCGAGGAGCGCAAGGCAGACTTCATTGATGTGACCGCCTGGCGCCAGACCGCGGAATTCGTATCTAAGTATTTCCGCAAAGGCTCCATGATCGCTGTGGAGGGCTCTATCCAGACGGATAACTTCACCGATAAGGACGGAAACAAGAGAAAGAGTGTACAGGTCGTTGCCAGCAATGTGTCCTTCTGCGGCTCTAAGGCAGAGAGCGGCACTACCGGCGCAAACTCCAATCCCGCTTTTGCGCAACCGGCGCCCAGCTACGCCAGCGCAGATAACAGCGATTTTGAAGAGATCGTGGATGACGACGACGATTTACCATTTTAACGAAGGAGGAAACCAAGCATGGCTTACAATAAAGGCGGCGCTCGCAAAGGGCGCAAAAAGGTATGCGTTTTCTGCGTAGAAAAGGTAGACGAGATCGACTACAAGGATGTGACCAGACTGAAGAAATTCACCTCTGAGCGCGCCAAGATCCTGCCTCGTCGTGTGACCGGCACCTGCGCAAAGCATCAGCGTGAGCTGACCACCGCTATCAAGAGAGCGCGTCAGATCGCCATTATGCCTTATACCGCTGACTAATTGCAGTACAGCAGAACCTCAAGTTTTTACTTGGGGTTCTTTTTTATGCAATTTATAGAGCGGGAGATAAAAGAAGCGGGACGGCTGTTTGAGCCGCCCCGCGTGTTTTTAGATTCGCTTTTACCAGTGGTATTTGGTCAGGTGGCCTTTAGAGGTCAGTGCCGGGTAGCCCCATTGGCGCAGCACCTCGTAGGTGCCCACCGCCACGGCGTTAGAAAGGTTTAGACTGCGGATCATGCCTCGCATAGGCAGCCGCACGCACCGGTCGTGGTTGGATCTCAGCAGTTCCTCCGGCAGCCCCTTGGTCTCTTTGCCGAACACCAAAAAGGCGCCGTTTGGGTACTGCATATCGCTGTGGGCGATCTCCGCCTTGGTGGAGAAGTAAAAGAATTCTGCCCCGGCGTTCTGTTCAAAGAATTCCTCTTGGCTGTTGTAGTAGGTAATGTCCAGCTTGTCCCAGTAATCCAGCCCGGCGCGCTTGACCTGCTTGTCCGTAATGGTAAAGCCCATGGGTCCTACCAGGTGCAGCCGTGCGCCGGTGGCAGCGCAGGTGCGGGCGATGTTGCCGGTGTTTTGGGGAATTTCCGGCTCGATGAGCGCAATGTTAAGCCTGTATTCCATCTACATACACCTCCGCTACATTCAGATCTTCATCAACAAACAACAGATCGGCGTACTTGCCGGTGGCAATGGAACCGATCTGATCGTCCATACCGATGGCACGGGCCGGGTTGATGGTACAGCTGCGCAAGGCGGTTTCAAAATCAATGCCAAAGCGCAGCAAATTCTTAAATTCCGTAAACAGGTCGGTAATGGAGGCGGCAATGGTACCGTCCTCCAGCACCGCATAGCGGCCGTTCTCTTTTACATACACAGTCTGGCCGCCCAATTCGTAGGTGCCCGGCCCCAGCCCGGCGGCTCGCATGCTGTCGCTGATGACGCAGGCTCGGTCCTGCCCCAGTAGGCGAAAGGCGTTGCGCAGCATAATGGGATCAATGTGACCCCCATCGCAGATCAGCTCGCAGGTGACCTCCGGCCGATCCAGTGCAGCCCCCGGCAGCCCCGGCGCTCGGTGGCTCATGGGCGGCATGGCGTTAAACAGGTGGGTCACATGGCCCGCCCCGGCGTCAAAGGCGGCGTTTGCTTCCTCTGCGGTAGCACAGCTGTGCCCAAGGGACACCCGGCAGCAGCCGCTGATCTGGCGGATCAGGTCGGCACTGTCAAAGGTTTCCGGCGCCAGGGTAATCAGCTTTACACTGCGGCCGGAGGCGTCAAACAGGGCGTTCCATTCCTCCACGGTGCCCGGGCGAATGTAGTCGCCGTTTTGGGCGCCTTTTTTGGCAGGGGCGATAAACGGCCCCTCCAGGTTCACGCCCAGCAGGCGGGCGCCGGCCTCCTTGCCCATATAGCCACGGGCGGTGACGAGAATATCCGTCAGCTTTTCTCTGGGCAGGGTCATGGTGGTACCGCAAAAGGCGGTGACCCCGCACTTAGCCAGGGAGGCGCTGATCCGATCCATACTGCTTACCGTGCCGTCGGAAAAATCACCGCCCCCGCGGCCGTGTATATGAATGTCTACAAAGCCCGGCAGCAGGGTGTAGCCCTGCATATCCCGACCCTCCTGCTCCAGCACACCGATGGCGGTAATGCGGCCGTTTTCCACCTGAATATCCGCCACATCTTTTTGGAACACTTCGTTATAAAAGGTCACATTCTTAAAAATCATTCTGCATTCTCCTTGGCAATTTCCGCAGCCAGCTTTGCCAGCTCCTCAAAGTGGCTCATTTGGCAAATGCGGCGGCGGAACCCGGCGCCACCCCGCAGTCCCTTGGTGTAGTAGGCGGCATGGTGGCGCGCCTCCATCATGGCGGTGCGCTCGCCTTTATATTGAATGGTGCGGTCAATATGGCGCAGCATAACGGCCATGCGCTCATGAATGCCCGGCTCCGGCAGCACCCTTGTGTCTGTTAAATAAGCGTTAATTTGGCGAAACAGCCAGGGATTGCCCATGGCGCCCCGTCCAATCATAATGGCGTCGCAGCCGGTTTGCTCCAGCAGCAGGGCGGCGCTTTGCACATCGGTTACATCGCCGTTGCCGATTACCGGAATGCGCACCGCCGCTTTTACCCGGCGAATACAGTCCCAGTCTGCGTGGCCGCTGTACATTTCTTCTCTTGTGCGGCCGTGTACCGCCACGGCAGCAGCGCCGTTTTGCTCCGCAATTTGGGCCAGCTCCACCACATTGGGGTGCGCCTTGTCCCAGCCCTTGCGCAGCTTCACCGTTACCGGCAGGTCAACGGCCTCTGCCACCGCGTAAATGATCTCACCTGCCAGCTGCGGGTCTTTCATCAAAGCGGAGCCTGCGCCGTTGTTTGCTACCTTGGGTGCCGGGCAACCCATATTGATGTCAATGGCCTGGGGCTCAAATTCCAGGCACAGCTTGGCCGCCTGCGCCATCACCCGTGGCTCCGTGCCAAACAGCTGAATGGCGGCGGGGCGGTCGCTGCCCAGGGTCATCAGCTCCCGGCTTTTCCGGTCGCCCATCACCAGCCCCTTGGCGCTGACCATCTCCGTGACCGTGTAGGCGGCGCCAAAGTCCCGGCAGATCTCGCGAAACGCCCGGTCGGCCACCCCTGCCATAGGGGCCAAAAACGCCTTGCTATCGGGCGGTAAATTTGTAAAGTCCATGGTATCTCCTGCCTTTTCTGTCTTACTAATATACCACATAAGGAATTGTAATTCAAATCAAACTGTGATAAAATAAAAAACAGAGTGCGCCCGGGCGTTTGGTCGGGGACACAGCGCGATTTTTAGGAGGGCTTTCATGAATCTTTTGGTGCTGGACGGGAACAGTATCGTCAACCGTGCCTTCTACGGCATTAAGCTGCTGACCACCAAGAGTGGCTATTATACCAACGCCATTTACGGCTTTTTGAATATTCTGCTTAAGTTGCAGGACACTTGCCACCCGGACGGTGTGGCGGTGGCCTTTGATGTGCATGCGCCTACTTTCCGCCACAAGCAGTATGCGGACTATAAGGCCGGGCGTAAGCCCATGCCGCAGGAGCTGCGGGCCCAAATGCCGGTGCTCAAAGAACTGCTTACCGCTTTGGGCTACACCACCGTGGAGTGCCCCGGCTGGGAGGCGGACGATGTTTTGGGTACTTTGGCTGCCGCTTGCCGAGACAGCGGCGACACCTGCTTTATTGCCACCGGGGATCGGGACGCTTTGCAGCTGGCCCACGGCGGGGTGAAGGTGCTGCTGGCGCGTACCAAAATGGGTCAGGCAGTGACCGATGTGTACGATGAGGCGGCCATTGCCGCCGAGTATGGCATTACCCCCCAGGCGCTGATCCAGGTAAAAGCCCTGCAAGGGGACAGCTCGGACAATATTCCCGGTGTGGCCGGGGTGGGCGCCAAGACGGCGTTGGATCTGGTGCAGCGCTTTGGCACGCTGGACGCCATTTACAAGGATTTAGACACACTGGATATTAAGCCCGGCGTGCGGGAAAAGCTGCGGCGGGACAAGGACAAGGCATATCTTTCTTTGGATTTGGGCACCATTCGCACCAATGCGCCTGTTGATGCTGCCCCTGCTCATTACGCCGTTACCGGTGGTGACCCGGCGGCAGCGGTAGCCCTGTTTCGCAAATTGGAACTGTTTTCTCTCATTGATAAATTCAATTTGGATCGGGATCTGGTGCCCGGCGGGGAGACGGAAGCCCCTGCCCCTGCCCACCGGCCGGAGCGGCTCACCTGTGTGGACGCGGACGATCTGCTGACCCGCTTGCGTAAGGCGGGGGATGTGTATGTGGTGCCTCAGATGGCAGAGGGCACGGTGACGGATCTGTTCTTCCCCCTGGGGGACACGGTGTTCGTAATGCCGGCAGACACACCGGAATTCGGCTATTTTGTGCGCACGCTGCTGGCAGAGGATATGGTACGTATTTTTGGCTACAACACCAAGGAACTGCACCGCCTGGCACAAAAGCAAGGGGTGCGGTGCGGGAATATCTGCGGCGATTTGCAGCTGTCTGCCTATCTGCTGCGTCCATCGGACGCCAAGTACGATTTGGCCCAGCTGGCGCTGGAATACAATGTGCCGGTGCCGGCGTACCGCAACAGCCTGGATCAGGAGGAGCCGGCGGTGGCGCTGGCGGTGATCTTGCCGGAGCTGTTTGCCAAGACGGACGCTTTGATCGATGATGCCGGGCAGCGTAAACTGTTGACGGAAATTGAACTGCCCCTGGCCGGTGTGCTGGCACGCATGGAGTGCGCCGGATTTGATGTGGACAAGGCGGGAATCGAGGCATTCTCCAAGAAGCTGAGCACCCGCATTTCCACCTTGACGGATGCCATTTTTGAGGCGGTGGGTCACGAGTTTAATATCAACTCGCCCAAGCAGTTGGGCGTTGCCCTGTTTGAGGACCTGGGTCTGCCTTGTAAGAAAAAAACAAAAAGCGGTTATTCCACCAATGCCGAGGTGCTGGAGGGTCTGCGCTCTGCCCATCCGGTGGTGGAAAAAATCATGGAATATCGTACACTGACTAAGCTGAAAAGCACTTACTGCGACGGCTTGCTGAAAGTGATTGATACGGACGGGCGGATACACACCCGCTTTAATCAGGTGGAGACCCGCACCGGGCGGATCTCCTCTTTGGAGCCGAATTTGCAGAACATCCCCATTCGCACGGATCTGGGGCGGGAAATGCGCAAGTTCTTCATCGCCGCCCCCGGGTGCCGACTGGTGGACGCGGACTATTCCCAAATTGAACTGCGGGTGCTGGCGTCCATGGCTGAAGATCAGACGATGATTGATGCCTTTAACAGCGGCGCGGATATTCATACCGCCACGGCGGCGCAGGTATTTGGTCTGCCGCCGGAGATGATCACCCCCCAGCTGCGCAGTCGCGCCAAGGCGGTGAACTTTGGCATTGTTTACGGCATCGGCGCCTTTTCGCTGGCCAAGGATATTGGGGTCAGCAACAAAGAGGCCAAGGAATATATTGACTCCTATATGCACACCTATCAGGGCGTGGCGGCCTATATGCAGCGGATGATTGACGCCGCCAAGGACACCGGCTATGCCACCACGCTGTTCGGTCGGCGGCGGTATCTGCCGGAGCTGGCTGCCAGCAACCACATGCTCCGCGCCTTTGGAGAGCGGGTGGCGCGGAATATGCCAATCCAGGGCACTGCGGCTGATATTATTAAGATTGCCATGGTGCGGGTGGATCGGCGGCTGTATGCCGAGGGAATGGAGAGCCGCCTGATCCTCCAGGTGCACGATGAATTGATCGTAGAGGCGCCGGAGGCAGAGGCCGCCCGGGCGCTGCAAATCGTAACGGAGGAGATGGAGCACGCCTGCGATATGGCGGTGCTGCTGCGGGCCGACGGCAAGATCGGCCAAACTTGGTATGACGCACATTAATGACGATAAGCTGCAAATTTTGCCCTTTGCCCCGGCGCATTTGGCCGGGGTGGAGCGGCTGGAGCAGCTGTGCTTTGCCCACCCCTGGCAGCGGGTGGACTTAGAGGCCCAGCTGACGAGCCCCTGCGCCCGCTTTTTAGTGGCGATGCTGGGAGATAAAGTGGTAGGCTACCTGGGGGTGCAGGTGGTCTGCGGTGAGGGCAGCGTCACCAATGTGGCGGTGGATCCCACCTATCGCCGCCGGGGTATTGCCCGGGCGCTGTTCGGCGCCTGCTTTGCCGCCGGGGAACTGGATTTTTTGACTCTGGAGGTGCGGCCGTCCAATGAGGCGGCGCTGGCACTGTACCGGGAACTGGGCTTTCAGCCGGTAGGGCGGCGCCGGGACTTCTATACGGACCCGACGGAGGACGCGCTGCTGCTGACAAAAACCTTTAAGAAAGAGGAACCGGATGGGTAAAAAGAAAGACAAGCTTTATAAATTAGAGCCGGAGACCAAGGCGATGATCGCCGCTGTGCGCAGTGCCGTGGAGGACTGCGCCGCCACCGGGCTGTACGGTCGGTTTATGGGCTTTGAGGAGAGTCACACGACAGATGATTACCGCTTGACCGCCGTGTTTGACTGCGGCGAATACCGGCTGCGGTTGCGGTATCTGCCCTCGGTGATGCTGCTGACCAACAATTTTTTGGACATAGACCTGGACTACGGCGACGCCGGGCGCTTTACACTCTATGATGTGTTCAATGTGCTGGAGATCGAGGACTTTAACCAGTATTACCACAGCGGTTTTTCCACCACCGGCGAGGTGCCGGGTCTGGTGCGGGAGTTGCTGGAGGCGGTACATAAATACGATTACGACTTGCGCCGAGCGGCAGAACCGCAGCTTTTGGCGCAGATGAAAGCCAATCGCCTGGCGGATATGAAAGCCGTGCGGGGCAAGCACTTTGACCCAAATGACCCGGACGGGGAAGATCAGGAGATCTTGGGCATATTGCCTACGCACCCGATGGTCACCGCCGTGTCCGGCGCAACGGACAGCGCCAAGCTGCTGCGGCACCTGGAAAAGGCGGAGGCTAAGGGCCGACTGGACACCCTTTATGAACGCCGCCTGCTGGACTATATGCGCCGGGGCAATACGGTGGTGGACCAAACCGAGCAAGCCAAGCAGGATTTTGAGCGGCAGTATAAGCGCTGCGCCCGCAAGGTGAATGGGATGATTGCTGTTGTTGGACTGATCGTGGCTATGGTACTGGTGTTCGGGCTGCGTGCCCTGCTGTTTCGGGGCACCCGGCTGGTGGAGTACACGCTGCCCATCGGTACGCTGGAGATCAGCGTGAGCACGGCCAAGTGTATTTTGTTCGGGCTGATCAGCGCAATCGGTATGTTTAGTACCGGCAAGGTGCTGCTGGGCACGCCCTTGATGAAGCGCTTTTATCCCAAGGACGAAAAAAGCCGGGCCTATTATGCCCGGGAGAATGAGAGCGCCCGCACCGGCAAACAGGTAGCAGAGGCTGTTATAGGTGTGCTTTTAATGGTACTGCTGTCTGTGTATGCGGCTACCAATAATTTTGGCATTGGTGGGGAATATGTGCGTTATTCCCCGGACGGCTCCCTCTTCCAGGTGGTGCAGGTGGAGAACCGGAACCTGCGGGTTTACAGAGTCGAGGGGGAGACGGACGAGGACGGCACATTCGCCCCGGTGGAGAACGGCTACGCCATTTCGGACGGCAAGGATCATTCCTACTATGTGGGCGAATTGGTGCCCGGCGGCCCGACGGAGAAAAAGCTGCTGGCCATTGCGGAGAAAAACGGCCAGACCATACCGACGGTCAAGACCCAAGAGGATATTAAAAAATGAGAATTTTAGGAATTGAAAGCTCCTGCGATGAGACGGCGGCAGCCGTGGTGCAGGACGGACGGCAGGTGCTGTCCAATGTGATCGCTACCTCGCTGGAGGAGCATAAGCTGTACGGCGGCGTGGTGCCGGAGATTGCCTCTCGCCGCCATGCAGAGAGTATCAGTGGCGTGGTGCGCCAGGCGCTGGCGGACGCCAATTGCGATATGTCAGGGATTGACGCCATTGCGGTGACCTATGCCCCCGGGCTCATTGGCGCCCTGCTGGTGGGGGTGAACTTTGCCAAGGGGCTGTCTATGGCTACAAATACGCCCCTGGTGCCGGTGCACCACCTGCGCAGCCATGTGGCAGCCAATTACATTACCGGCGATCTGCAACCGCCGTTTCTTTGCCTGGTGGTCAGCGGCGGCCACAGCCACATTGTAGCGGTGGAGGACTACACCACTTATAAAGTGCTGGGCAAGACCCGGGACGATGCTGCCGGCGAGGCGCTGGACAAGGCCGGGCGCACCTTGGGGCTGCCGTACCCCGGCGGGATCAGCATAGACAAGATCTCCCCCACCGGGGACGAGAATGCCTTTGCCTTTCCCCACCCGCGGCTGGACACGCCCTATGATTTCTCGTTCAGTGGGCTAAAGACTGCGGTAATCAACACCGTGCACCGGATGGAACAGAAGGGGGAGACCCTGCCGGTGGCCGACCTGGCTGCCTCGTTCCAAAAGGGCGTTACCGATTGCCTGGTGGAGAAGCTGGAAAAGGCCGCCACGGACTATGGCTACACGTCCATTGCTCTGGCCGGCGGTGTGTCCGCCAATTCCCGCCTGCGCCGGGAAACAGATCGTCTGTGCCGCCAAAAGGGTTGGCAGCTGCATTTGCCGGCGCTGAAATACTGCGGTGACAACGGCGCTATGGTGGGCGCCCAGGGCTACTATGAGTATGTGTCCGGCGTGCGCGCACAACCGGATCTGAACGCTTATGCAACTATGCCAATTGATCGGCCGACTTTTTGAAAAAATTGTGAAAAAGTTCTAATTAGAAGCCGTATCTATTGAATTTTTCGCCGTTTTTGGTATAATGATAGTAACAAAAAATGCACTGATTTTTTGGATTTTTTGCAAATAACTTAAAGGAGAATAGAGTTATGGAAACAACTTTGACTTCCAACAAGTCCCTGCTTGCGTGGCTGGACGAAAAAGTGGAACTGACCAAGCCCTCTAAGATCGTTTGGATCGACGGTTCTAAGGAACAGATCGACGCCCTGAAGGCGGAGGCTGTGGAAACCGGCGAGATGATCAAGCTCAACGAGGAGCTGCTGCCCGATTGCTATCTGCACAGAACTGCAGAGAACGACGTGGCCCGTGTGGAGGACAGAACTCTGATCTGCTCCAGAAAAGAAGAGGACGCCGGCCCCACCAACCACTGGATGGAGCCCTCTAAGGCTTATAAAATGCTCTATGACATCGCTGCCGGTGCTTACGAGGGCAGAACCATGTATATCATTCCCTATTCCATGGGTCCTGTTGGTTCTCCCTTCTCCAAGGTCGGTATCGAGATCACCGATTCTATCTACGTTGTGCTGAACATGAACATCATGACCAGAGTGGGCAAGGCTGTTCTGGATGTGCTGGGCGACTCTAACGACTGGGTGCGCGGTATGCACTGCAAGTGCAATGTGGATCCGGAGAAGCGCTGGATCTGCCAGTTCCCGGAGGACAACACCATCATTTCCGTGAACTCTGCTTACGGCGGCAATGTGCTGCTGGGCAAAAAGTGCTTTGCTCTGCGTATTGCTTCTTACCTGGGTAAGAACGAGATGTGGCAGGCTGAGCATATGCTGATCCTGGGTCTGCAAAAGCCCTCAGGCGAGATCAAGTACCTGTGTGCTGCTTTCCCGTCTGCTTGCGGCAAGACCAATCTGGCTATGCTGATTCCGCCGGAAGGCTATCAGAAGAAGGGCTACAAGATTTGGACCGTAGGCGACGATATCGCCTGGATCCGCAAGGGTCCGGACGGCCGCCTGTATGCCATCAACCCGGAGAACGGCTTCTTCGGCGTGGCTCCCGGCACCAATATGAAGTCTAACCCCAACGCACTGAAGTCCACCATGAGCGGCACCATCTTTACCAATGTTTGCCACAATATGGACAACAACACCGTGTGGTGGGAAGGCCTGGATAAGAACCCGCCCACCAATGCCATTGACTGGAAGGGCAACCCCTGGAACGGTCAGACCAGCGACGAGAAGGGCGCACACCCCAACAGCCGCTTTACCGCTCCTGCAAAGAACTGCCCCTGCATTTCTCCCGAGTTTGAGAACCCGCAGGGCGTGCCGATCTCCGCTTTCATCTTCGGCGGTCGTCGTGCAAAGCTGACGCCTCTGGTGTACCAGTCCAAGAGCTGGAACCACGGCGTGTTCGTGGGCTCCGTTATGGGCTCTGAGACCACCGCTGCCGCTACCGGCGCTGTTGGTGTAATTCGTCGTGACCCCATGGCTATGCTGCCCTTCTGCGGCTACAACATGGGCGATTATTGGAAGCACTGGATCGAGATCGGCCAGACTCTGGATCCCGATAAGGCTCCCAAGATCTTCAATGTAAACTGGTTCCGTAAGGACGATGAGGGCAACTTCCTGTGGCCCGGCTTCGGCGACAATATGCGTGTTCTGGACTGGATCGTTGACCGTTGCGAGGGCAAGGTGGATGCCCAGGAGACTGCAATCGGCTACCTGCCTTATGCCAAGGATATTAACCTGGACGGCCTGGATATGACCGAGGAGCAGCTGGACAAGATCCTGGATGTGGATAAGGACGCTTGGGAAGAAGAGCTGAAGGGCGTTGAAGAGCTGTACGCAAAGTTCGGCGATCATCTGCCTGAGGAGCTGGCCGGCGAGCTGGCTACCGTAAAAGCCAACCTGGAGAAATAAGTTCCAAATTATCAATCAAAAGAACGGGTACTTCGGTATCCGTTCTTTTTGCGTTGGTATGTGGCATTTCACATAACCGTAGGGCGGGGGCTTGCTCCCGCCGAACAATCCCTCAGTCACTTCGTGACAGCACCTAACTGCCGCCCGCGGCCCGATGTGGGCATCGGGCCCTACAGTTTGTTGATTTGCTGCATTCAATTTTGTAGGGTGCGATGCCTTCATCGCACCGCATAAAGAATTCAAACAATCGCAGGGCGCCCTTTGCCCCCCTTGCAACCCACTGCGGGATTTGGTAAAATGAGGGCGGAAGGTGAGATTATGAAAAAGATCAGCAGTGCACTGCTGGCGGCGCTTTTGCTGCTGGCAACGGTGTTTACCGGCGCACCGGCGGCGATGGCGGTCGGGGTCAGCGTAAATGCCAGTACGGTAACGGTATATTTCTTGAACCAGGAGTTCCGGGAAAAGATCAGCCAACCGGCAGCGTACCCGGCCAGCTTTCAGCTGAAAGTCACCGGCGCAGACAAGGCGACATACCGGGTGACAGCAGGGGAGTCCGCCACGGTCAGCAGTACCGGGCTGGTGGAGCCGCTGTGCACCCGCTACTACTGGTACGGCAATGTGGGCAGCACCGCACCCACTCCGGGCAAGACCCCGGACCGGGTGACTGAGTCTTACACCGCCGGGGACAGCACCGTGCAGGTGACTGCCGGGGGCAAAACTTTTCGCGTGACGGTGCATGTGCAGAGCTATGCCCAGGTGTATGTGGACGGCGTCATGCAGGATTATATTGCCAAGAACCTGCCTGCGAACCCGACGGATTATGACAAAGCGGAGACGGCGGCCAAGTTTGCTGCCCGGTACGAATACAGCGCCAATTACAGCAGCTATCTGTCCATGGTGATCCTGGGCGGCGGCAGCTGCTGGGCCAGCACCGGGGCGGTGAACCGTATGTGCAGTCTGATGGGGCTGCCCGCCTGGACCCGCAACGGCAACAAAGACGCCGGTGCAGGCAGCGGCCATGTGAACACCCTGGCTCAGTGCGGCGACGGCACTTATCTTGAGATCGAGGCCGGGTACGATATGGACGCCCCGCGACCTTATAACATCGACCGCCGTACCTCTTTGTTTAGCTATCGCTCCACCAGCGCCGGTGCTACGGTGTACCAGTACGACGGCAAGACCATGCCTGCCACCCTTACCGTGCCGGACACGGTGGATGGCAAAACCGTGGTGGGGATCGGCGACGGCTTTTTGCGCAATGCGGACAGCGTGACCCGGGTGGTGCTGCCGGAGACGGTCACTTCCATTGGCGACGGCGCCTTTAACAGTTGCAGTCAGTTGCAGCAGTTGAATTTGCCTGCCGGGCTGACCACACTGGGGGAGTACGCCTTTACCCGGTGCCCCAAGTTGACCCGGATCACCAGCCGCTCCGCCGCTTTCCCGGCAGAGAATGGCGTGATTTATAATGCGGATCGCACGGCGCTGATGTATGCGCCGGGAGCGGTGCAAATGATCGTGCCCTCTACCGTGACCCGCATTGGCGACCACGCTTTTTACTACGGCGAGCAGTTGCAGTCTGTTACCTTGCCTGCCGGTTTGCAGTCCATCGGCAAGGACGCCTTTGCCGGTTGCACGGATCTGCAGACAGTCAAGGTGCAGGGTACGGCACTGACGGAGATCCAGCGGGAGGCCTTTGCCGGTTGCCGCAAGCTAAAATCCATGACCCTGCCTGCCAGTGTGCAGACCCTGGGCGAGCGGGTGTTTGCCTATATGGCGTCGGATTTTGTGCTGTACGGTCCCGCTACCGGCGCGCTGGCGGACTACGCGGCGGCCAATAATATTCTTTATAATCATACCCACAGTTTTGCCTTGACTTCTACCGACCCGGCCACCTGCGTCAACGCCGGGAGCAAGACTTATACCTGCTCCGCTTGCAGTGCCACCAAGACGGAGACCATCCGGTCCCTGGGTCACCAGCCGGTGCAGGCGCTGTACCCGGCCGATTTTCAGTATGACGGCTCGGTGATGACCTATTGTAAGCGTTGCCGCTGGGTGCTGGAGGACAGCCGCGCCATTGCCCGGGTTACCGGGGTGAAACTGTCTGCCACCGCCTATACCTACAACGGCAAGGTGCAAAAACCGTCCGTGACGGTAAAAGACAGTAAGGGCAAGACCTTGAAGAACGGCACGGATTACAAAATCAGCTATCCCAAGGGTATGAAAAATGTGGGCAAATACACCGTAAAAGTGACCCTCAAGGGCAATTACAGCGGCACAAAGAGCCTGACCTATAACATTAACCCCAAGGGTACCAGTGTGTCCAAGGTCACCGCCGCCAAAAAGGCTTTAAGGTCACCTGGAAAAAGCAGGCCACCCAAACCACCGGCTATGAAGTGCAGTACAGCACATTATCTAACTTCAAAAAGGGCAATAAGACAGTGATTATCACCAAGAATAAGACCACTTCTAAGTCTGTCAGCAAACTGTCCGCCAAGAAGAAGTATTATGTTCGCGTGCGCACCTATAAGACCGTCAAGGTGAACGGCAAGAATGTAAAGTTGTATTCCGGGTGGAGTAAGGCCAAGAGCGTGACCACCAAGAAGTGATATATTTATATAATTGCCTTCGGCCAATTTGCCTGCGGCCAATCCCTCCGAATTTGCCTGCGGCAAATCCACCACCGAACCGGTGCTGGCGCGCTTGCGCGACGGAGGGGATAAAATAATCGGCTCGATAATGCACTCGCTACGAAACAGTCCCCCGGACTGTTTCTCCCAAATGCTTACGCATTTGGAGCCTCGTGTCTCTTGCGCTGCGCGCAATTCACTCGGCAATCTGCCGCCCGCGGTGCGGTGAGGGTACCGCACCGCAATGGTCACAGCGCGTGCATTATCACATTTGCACAAGATTTTGCATAGCGGCGGACAAGTTGTGAATAATATAACAAATCTGCCGACAAAGACCAATTTTTTCTTGCAATATAGGGGCAAATCGGCTATAATTGTATCGGTAAAAATACCAGGCTTTTCTAAAAAGACAGATTAACTTGAAGGAGTTGTTATTTTATGAACGCACTGAACAAAAAATCCGTTGAAGATTTGGATGTTAAAGGCAAGCGCGTACTGGTACGCTGCGACTTTAATGTTCCGCTGAAAGACGGCGAGATCACCAATGACAAGCGTATCGTAGCTGCACTGCCCACCATTAAGTACCTGATGGAGCAGGGCGCCAAGGTGATTTTGTGCTCCCACCTGGGCAGACCCAAGGGCGAGTATAAGCCTGAGTTCAGTCTGGCTCCCGTGGCCAAGCGCCTGAGCGAGTACCTGGGCGTGGATGTGCCGCTGGCTGAGGACGAGAATGTGGTTGGCGACAATGCCAAGAAGATGGCTGCCGACTTGCAGGACGGCCAGGTGATGCTGCTGGAGAATGTGCGTTACCGTGCAGAGGAGACCAAGAACGAGGAGAACTTCTCCAAGGAGCTGGCTTCTTTGGCAGACCTGTTTGTGAACGACGCATTCGGCACCGCACACCGTGCCCACTGCTCCACCACCGGTGTGGCTTCTTACCTGCCGGCTGCCTGCGGTTACCTGATCCAGAAAGAGATTCAGTTTATGGGCGGCGCACTGGCAGATCCCAAGCGCCCGTTGGTTGCCATTCTGGGCGGCGCTAAGGTGTCTGACAAGATCGGTGTGATTTCTAATTTGATCGACAAGTGCGATACCATCATCATCGGCGGCGGTATGGCTTATACCTTTATGAAATACCTGGGTCACAACATTGGCACCTCTCTGCTGGAGGCCGACTGGGTGGACAAGGCCGGCGAGATGATGCAGACTGCCAAGGATAAGGGCGTGAAGTTCCTGATCCCCGTAGACAATCGCTGCGGCAAAGAATATAAAGAGGACACCGAGGTTTTGGTTTGCAAGTCCGACGATATTCCGGACGGCTGGATGGGTCTGGACATCGGTCCCAAGACGGAAAAGCTGTTTGCTGATGCCATTGACGGTGCAGGCACTGTGATTTGGAACGGCCCCATGGGTGTGTCCGAGTGGGACAATTTCGCCAGCGGCACCATCGCTGTGGCTAAGGCCATTGCAGACAGCGGCGCCATCTCCATCATCGGCGGCGGCGACTCTGTGGCTGCCGTGACCAAGCTGGGCTTTGCCGATAAGATGAGCCATATTTCCACCGGCGGCGGCGCTTCTTTGGAATTCCTGGAAGGCAAGGAACTGCCCGGTATTGCTGCATTGCAGGATAAGGACTAATTGCTAAATCTATTTTTTCAATAAAAGAGGTAAGTGAATTATGAACAAAGCACTTCGTAAGGCCGTCATTGCCGGCAACTGGAAAATGAACAACACCCCCGCAGAGACCACTGCTCTGCTGGAGGAGATGAAACCCCTGGTGGCAGACGCGGACTGCGATGTGATCATCTGCGCTCCCTTTGTGGACCTGCAGGCTGCACTGGACGCCACCAAAGGCTCCAACATTCAGGTGGGCGCTGAGAACTGTCACTGGGCAGAGAAAGGCGCTTTCACTGCTGAGGTGTCCGCTCCCATGCTGAAGGCCATGGGCGTGCCCTATGTAATCATCGGCCACAGTGAGCGCCGCCAGTATTTTGGCGAGACCAACGAGACCGTGAACAAGCGCGTGCGCGCCGCCCTGGACAATGGGCTGAAAGTGATCCTTTGCGTCGGCGAGGTGCTGGAGGAGCGCGAGCAGGGCGTCACCTTTGAGGTGGTCGGTATGCAGACCAAGATCGCTTTGCAGGGCGTCAGCGAGGAAGAGCTGAAGAATGTGATCATCGCGTATGAGCCGGTATGGGCCATCGGCACCGGTAAGACCGCTACGGCGGATCAGGCGGACGAGGTGAACGGTTACATCCGTTCCGTTATTGCCCAGCTGTACGGCCAGGCTGCTGCGGACGCTTTTGTGGTGCAGTACGGCGGTTCTATGAACGCCGGCAACGCAGAGGAGCTGCTGGCCAAGGAGCATGTAGACGGCGGACTGATCGGCGGCGCTTCTTTGAAGGCCAAGGACTTCTCCGTGATCGTGAAGGCTGCTTCTAAATAATAAATCAATGGCTGGGGGGAGTTGCGGCGACGGTCGCTGCTCCCTCTTGCTTTGTCACTTCATCCGTGAAAGGAAGTTATTACTATGTCTAAGAAACCTTATGTGCTTTGCATTATGGACGGCTTCGGCAAGAATCCGTCTGACCACGGCAATGCCATTGCCATGGCCAAGAAGCCCAATTTGGATAAGCTGATGGCTGAGTGCCCTTATACCTATATCGGTGCCTCCGGTATGGATGTGGGTCTGCCGGACGGCCAGATGGGCAACAGCGAGGTGGGCCACACCAATATGGGCGCCGGCCGCGTGGTATACCAGGATTTGACCCGCATTTCCAAGGCGTTTGCCGACGGCGAGGCCTATAAGAATGCGGTGCTGGTTGGCGCTATGGAGAATGCCAAGGACAAGGCGCTGCACCTGATGGGCCTGGTGTCTCCCGGCGGTGTGCACAGCCACATTACCCACCTGTACAATCTGCTGGAGATGGCCAAGGAACAGGGCGTTTCCAAGGTGTATGTGCACGCTTTTTTGGACGGCCGTGATGTGCCCCCCGCTTCTGCGGCGGAGGATTTGGAACAGCTCCGGGCCAAGATGAACGAGCTGGGCGTGGGTAAGATCGCCTCTGTGATGGGTCGTTTCTACGCCATGGACCGTGATAATATTTGGGATCGTGTGGAGAAAGCCTATGCCGCTATGGTGTACGGCGAGGGCGTGCAGGCTACGGACGCGGTGGCGGCCGTGCGTGCGTCTTATGAGACGGTGGGCGAGGACGGCAAGCACCTGACCGACGAGTTTGTGCTGCCCACCGTTGTGGGTGACGAGGGTCGCGTACAGAGCGGCGACAGCGTGATCTTCTTTAACTTCCGGCCGGATCGTGCCCGGGAGATTACCCGTGCCTTTGTGGATCCGGCATTTACCGGCTTTGACCGCAAGGGCGGCGCCTTGAACCCCTATTTTGTGTGCATGACCCAGTATGATGCGGAGATGCCTTGCGTGCATGTGGCCTTTGGTCCGGAGAGCCTGGAGAACACCTTTGGCGAGTACCTGTCCAAGCAGGGCAAGACCCAGCTGCGGATTGCCGAGACCCAGAAGTATGCCCATGTGACCTTCTTCTTTAACGGCGGCGCAGAGGAGCCGTACCCGGGCGAGGATCGCATTTTGGTGCCCTCTCCCAAGATTTCCACCTTTGACCTGATGCCGGAGATGAGCGCACCCCAGGTGTCTGAAAAGCTGAACGAGGCCGTGCGCAGCGGCAAGTACGATGTGGTGATCGTCAACTTTGCCAACTGCGATATGGTGGGTCACACCGGCATTATTCCCGCGGCTGTTAAGGCTGTGGAAACGGTGGACGCCTGCGTTGGCAGCTTGGTTCAGGCGGTAAAGGATATGGACGGTGTGCTGTTTGTGACGGCCGACCACGGCAACGCAGACAAGATGCTGGACGAGAACGACGAGCCGTTCACGGCCCACACCACCAACCCGGTACCCTTTATCGTGGTGAACTACCCCTGCACCCTGCGTGAGGGCGGCAAGCTGTGCGACATTGCCCCCACCATGCTCAAGGTGATGGGTCTGCCCCAGCCGGCAGAAATGACCGGTACCTCTATTGTAGAGTAATTTTAAGTCCCTTTGGCGGCGGTGCATTTGCACCGCCGCTTTTGGTTTTATAAATGGTTATCGACGAAGGGTTGCTGCAACAGGGAATATTGAATTGCTTTGTCATAGATTAAACCTTTACACCCGGGTGCGGAATGGCGTATAATAATGGCAAAGGGGAGATGGCTATGACATTAAAACAACTGGAATATGTGGTCAAGGTGGCGGAGTGCGGTACTGTCAGCGGGGCGGCCAAGGCGCTGTTTGTGGCCCAGCCCAGTCTGAGTGCCGCCATTCAGGAGTTGGAGCGAGAAATGCACCTGACCCTGTTCCACCGCACCAATAAGGGCGTGATCGTGTCCAAAGAGGGCGAGGTGTTTCTGTCTTACGCGCGCCAAATTTTGGAGCAGACGGCGTTGCTGGAAAGCCGCTACAAGGGCGACCCGGTGCGCAAGCAGGCCTTTTGTGTGTCTACCCAGCATTATTCCTTTGCGGTGAACGCCTTTGTGGACCTGATCCGGGAGCGGGGCGGCGACCGCTATGACTTCTCTTTGCGAGAGACGCAAACCTACGAGATCATTGAGGATGTGGCCCAGCGCAAAAGCGAGATCGGCCTGTTGTATCTGAACGACTTTAACCGCACGGCACTGCAAAAGCTGCTGCGGGGCGCGGATTTGGATTTTACACCCCTGTTTACCGCCCACGCCCATGTGTTTCTCAGCAGCGACCACCCGCTCTCCGGTGCACCGGCGGTGTCCTTTGACGATTTGGCGCCGTATCCTTATTTGTCCTTTGAGCAGGGGGACCACAATTCCTTTTATTTTTCGGAAGAGATCTTCAGCCCGGCAGTGCGCAGCAAAAATATTCGGGTGCGGGACCGTGCCACCCTGTTTAATCTGCTGATCGGTTTGCAGGGCTATACCGTGTGCAGCGGCGTGATTGACAGCAAGCTTAACGGTGAGAACATTGTAGCCGTGCCCCTTACCGGCGTGGCGCCCATGGAGATCGGCTATATTTTGCCTGCCGGCGTGCAGCCGGGCAGCCTGTGCCGGGCGTATATTGAAAATTTGAAACAGTATGTGCCCATAGAATAAAACTATTACAAACAGCTGAATATCTGTATTTTACAATATCGACAACCTCCGTTATACTATAAGCAACAACAACAACCAAACGGAGGACAAAGATATGTACAGCAAGAACGCACCTTTTCGCTATGATTTTGTAGGCAGCTTTTTGCGCCCGGCGCCCATTAAGGCCGCCCGCGCCGCTTTTGCCGCCGGTGAGCTGGACGCTGCCGGGCTGAAAGAAGCAGAGGACCGGGAAATCCGCAAGCTGATCTCTCGCCAAAAAGCCGCCGGGTATCACACCATTACCGACGGCGAGTTCCGTCGCAGCTACTGGCACCTGGACTTTATGTGGGGGCTGCAAGGCCTGCAGGAGATCACCCTGGACCACGGCTATATTTTCCACGGGGAGGAGACCACCCCCGGCTCTGTGCAGGTGGTGGGCAAGATCAGCGGCGAGAACCACCCCTTTGTGGAGCATTTTAAATTTGTAAAGCAGTTTGAGGACGACAACACTGTGGCCCGCCAGACCATTCCTGCACCGGCTCAGCTGTATGCGGAGCTGTTCCGGGAGGAGAACGGCAAGGCTACCCGTGCAATTTATCCGGACGATGACGCGCTGCTTTCCGATATTGCCGCCGCGTATCGTCAGGTGATCGCCGATCTGTATGCCGCCGGTTGCCGCAATGTGCAGCTGGACGACTGCACCTGGGGTATGTTCTGCGACGCCGGGTATCAGCAGTTCCTGGCAAGCACCGGCACTAAGCTGGAGGACCAGGCAGAGAAGTACCTGCAACTGAACAACGCCGCCCTGGAGGGCAAGCCGGCGGACCTGGTGGTGACCACCCATGTGTGCCGGGGCAATTACCACTCCACCTGGGCCAGCTCCGGCGGGTATGCGCCTATTGCGCCCATTCTGTTTGCCAAGGAGAATGTGGACGGCTTTTATCTGGAATTTGACGATGCTCGCTCCGGCGATTTTGCACCGCTGCAGTTTGTTGCCCCGGGCAAAAAGGTAGTGCTGGGGCTGGTGACTACCAAGTCCCCGGTGCTGGAGGACCCGGAGACGGTAAAAGCCCGGATCGCCCGGGCGGCGGAACTGGTGCCCCTGGAAAATCTGTGCCTAAGCCCCCAGTGCGGCTTTGCCTCTTGCGAGATCGGCAACAAGCTGACGGACGATGAGCAGTGGGCCAAGCTGGACCTGGTGCGCACCATCGCCCGGCAGGTTTGGTAAGATCAAATTTATCAAAATCACACAAAACGGCAGGGGAGACCTTGCCGTTTGTTTTATATGTGAAAATTTCGGCCCGATGTGGGCATCGGGCCCTACAAATTAGAGTCACCCTTTACAAGGGAGCCAAATCGGCTGCAAATCTCCGCGCCCTTGTCACCGCCACCGAGTTTATGCTATACTTTAGGCAAGAGGTGATACGATGGAGATCAAGGACGCCCGTATAGACGGCGGCAATCCCTTTGATTGGGGGCGCACGGCGGCAGATTACGCCCGGTATCGAGATATTTATCCCCCGCAATTTATACAAATATGGCGCCTGCTGGGTAGGTGTGGATCCGTCACCGCAGCAGATCGCAGAGGCACGGCGACTGTCAGCCGGTATGGATATCGACTACCGGGTGTGTGCCGCAGAGGCGGTGGACGCGCCGGACGGCAGCTTTAACGCCATCACCGCCTGCCAGTGCTATTGGTATTTGGATCCGCCTCGGACGGCTGGGCAGTTTGCCCGGCTGCTGCCTTCCGGTGGCAAGGTGTTGCTGCTGGTGATGAACTGGTTGCCCTTTGAGGACTCCATCGCCAATGCCAGCGAGCAGTTGGTGCTGCGGTACAACCCTTCTTGGAGCGGCGCCGGGGAGCAAGAGCAGCCCATTGTGCCGAACCCGGCGTACAGCGACGATTTCACCTGCACCTGTCAGCGCACTTGGCGGCTGCAAGTGCCTTTTACGCGGGAGAGCTGGCACGGTCGTATGCGGGCCTGCCGCGGCGTAGGGGCTTCCCTGGCTCCGGGTGATTTACAGTCCTGGGAGCAAGAGCACCGGGCGCTGCTGGAGCGGATCGCACCGCCACAGTTTACCGTGACCCATTATGCGGCGCTGACGGAATTGACGAAAAAATAAAATGTCGGCCCGATGTGGGTTACAAATAAAGCCCCCCTTGCAAAGGGGGGGAGCGGCGTAGCCGCAGGGGGGATTGCACCGGAGGTGGCTCTGAGGGTGCTATGGCGGGAGAAAGTTCTCGTCCCGCGATGCGATCTTTGCAGGGGCCCTGCGGGCGGATGCTATCCGCCCCTACCGGGATCACGGTAGGCCATCATCCGATTTTGCGGCGGTATTTTATTTGATATTCCATAATCTTCTCCGGATTATAATTTTTTTATTGCAAGGCGGGGCAAAATCAGATACAATAAGGATAGAAAGGATGTGTGCCAATGAGCCAGATTTATACCATACCTTGTAACAGAAATGAAGATGTGTTTATCCATGCCATTCCCGGCCATTATGTGACCGCTTCTGCCCACCTGAATTACTATGTGGGCACCTCGGACATTAAGCATAACCGGGTGGTGTCTGTGGAGGCTGCCAAGCTGCTGGCGGAGTATTACAGCGTGCGGAATATGGATGTGGACACGGTGCTGTGCCTGTATGAGACCCAGGCGCTGGGCGCTTATATGGCCCAGGAACTGGCAAGCCCCAGTATGCTGGCGCCCAACCCGGACTTGCAGGTTTATGTGCTGGGCCCGGAGTATGACACCCAGGGCAATATGATCTTTCGGGACAATTTGCGCCGGATGATCCAGGGCAAGAATGTGGTGGTGCTCATTTCCTGCATTACCAGCGGCCGCACGGTGGAGCGGGCGGTGCAGAGCGCCCAATATTACGGCGGTAATGTGATCGGCATTTCTTCCGTGTTCAGCGCAGCCAAGGAGCTGTGCGGGCTGGAGGTCAACACCCTGTTTACCCCGGAGGATTTGCCCAATTATTCTTATACAGCCGCCAAGGATTGCCCCATGTGCAAGGCCGGTCAGCCGGTAGACGCCATTATGAACGGCTACGGCTACTCCAAACTGTAAAATTTGGGTTGACAAAATCGGCGCGCGTGTTATAATAATCTTACTGAATATACAGTACCCACAAAAGACTGTGAAGCAGAAAAAGACCTGCGTTTTCCTGCACAGAGAGGCGGCGGACGGTGCAAGCCGCACAGGGAACATAGGTGCATAGCTCTCTGCGGAGTTGCTCTTCTGAATAGAGATCAATAGGAAGAGCCGTTTAACCTCGTTATCGGTTGAGGCATTGCTTGATGCCAAAGGGCAGATTTTTTCTGCTGAAGTAGGGTGGTACCACGCATAGATACTGCGTCCCTATCCATTGGGGGCGCAGTTTTTGTTTGTGCCTCCCCAACAGAGAAAGGAGAAACTGTGATGATGAACCAAGGCTACAAGAAGTATAAGCCCTTTACCCCCATTGATCTGCCGGACCGCCAGTGGCCCAACCGGGTGATCGACCATGCGCCCATTTGGTGCTCGGTAGACCTGCGTGACGGCAACCAGGCGCTGGTGGACCCGATGAATTTGGAGGAAAAGCTGGAATATTTTAAGACCCTGATTGAAGTTGGATTTAAGGAGATCGAGGTGGGCTTTCCCTCCGCCAGCGAGACGGAGTATGAGATCCTGCGCACCCTGATCGACGGCCACTACATTCCGGACGATGTGACCATTCAGGTGCTGGTGCAGGCGCGCCCTCACCTGATCAAAAAGACCTTTGAGGCCATTGACGGCGCTAAGAACGTGATCGTGCATTTTTACAATTCCACTTCCACTTTGCAGCGCAAGGTGGTGTTTAAGACGGATATGGACGGCGTGATTCAGATCGCCGTGGACGGTGCCCGCCTGATCTATGAGCTTACCGAGGCGGAGAAAAAGCGCCACCCGGAGATGAACATTCGCTTTGAGTATTCGCCGGAGTCCTTTACCGGTACGGAGATGGACAACGCGGTAGAGATCTGCCGCCGGGTGATGGAGGAACTGCATATTACCAAGGAGAACCCCATTATCCTGAACCTGCCCTCCACCGTAGAGGGCTCTGCGCCTAACGGCTATGCAGACCAGATTGAGTATTTCTGCCGTCACCTGCCCAACCGGGACGCGGCCATTATTTCCCTGCACCCCCACAATGACCGGGGCGAGGGCGTGGCTGCTACGGAGCTGGCGCTGATGGCCGGTGCCGATCGTGTAGAGGGCACCCTGTTCGGCAACGGTGAGCGTACCGGCAATGTGGATGTGGTGACCCTGGCGCTGAATATGTGGACCCAGGGGGTGGATCCTAAGCTGGACTTCCACAACATCAATGAGATTAAGGAAGTGTATGAGCGCTGCACCAAAATGCAGGTGCCGCCCCGCCAGCCCTATGCCGGCGAGTTGGTGTTTACCGCATTCTCCGGCTCTCATCAGGACGCCATTAACAAGGGCAAGATCTATATGGAAGAAAGCGGCACCCCGTATTGGGAGATCCCGTACCTGCCGATCGACCCGGCAGATGTGGGTCGAGAGTATGAGCCCATCATTCGGATCAATTCCCAGTCCGGCAAGGGCGGCACTGCCTTTATTTTGGCCAACAACTATGGCATCAAGATGCCCAAGTCCATGCACCCGGAGTTTAGCGCCGTGGTACAAAAAGCCTGTGACGAAAAGGGTAAGGAGCTGAAAGCGGAGGAGGTCTTTGATCTGTTCCAGCAGGAGTATCGCAATGTGTGCGGCCCCTACCGTCTGGTAAATTACAAGATCAGCGAGGAGAAGAACGAGCAGGACGATCTGACCCATGTGCATTTCTCCGGCGAACTGAAATACAAGGACAATGCGCCGGTACGGATTGAGGGCAACGGCAACGGCCCGGTGGCTGCATTCTGCGACGCTATGAACCAAACCGAGGTGGCCAGCTACCAGTTTGTGGATTACAGCGAGCACGCCATCTCCGTGGGCTCCGACTCCAAGGCCATCAGCTATATTCACTTAAAGAACCCACAGGGTAAGGACATTTTCGGTATCGGCGTCAGCCACAACATCGGCTATGCGTCCATGAAGGGCATTATCTGCGCCATCAACCGGGACCAGGCAGACACCATGCGGGACGACACCATGCCCGGCATTTTTGAGGTCTGCTAAGACAGAAAGGGCAAGAATATGAAGAATTACAAAATTACCGTATTGCGCGGCGACGGCATTGGGCCGGAGATCGTGAACGAATGTATTAAGGTGCTGGACAAGGCAGGGGAGAAGTTTGGTTTCTCCTTTGACTACAACGACCAGTTGCTGGGCGGCTGCGCCATTGACGCCACCGGCGTGCCTTATCCGGCAGAGACGGCGGCCGCCTGCAAAGCGTCTGACGCGGTGCTGCTGGGCGCTGTGGGCGGCCCTAAGTGGGACGACCAGCCGGGCAGCAATCGCCCGGAAAAGGGTCTGCTGGCCATTCGTGAGGACTTGGGCCTGTTTGCCAACCTGCGCCCGGCCAAGATCTTTGCCCCGCTGAAGAGCGCTTCTCCCATTAAGGAGGAGATCATCGGCGACGGGCTGGATATTCTCATTGTGCGTGAGCTGACCGGCGGCATTTACTTCGGCGACCGCGGCACTTATGAGGAGAACGGCGTGGTGGGTGCGTATGATACGGAGCGCTACACTTACCCGGAGATCAAGCGCATTGTGAGGGCCGGTTTTGAATACGCGATGAAGCGGGACAAGCGGCTGACCTGTGTGGACAAGGCCAATGTGCTGGACAGCTCCCGTCTGTGGCGTAAGATCGTAGAGGAGACCAAGGCGGATTACCCCCAGGTGGAGGTGTCCTATATGTATGTGGACAACTGCGCTATGCAGCTGGTGCGCAATCCCAACCAGTTTGATGTGATTGTCACTTCCAATATCTTTGGCGATATTCTGTCTGACGAGGCGTCTATGATCTCCGGCTCCATCGGTATGCTGGCGTCTGCTTCTCTGGCAGAGGGCACCTTTGGCTTGTACGAGCCTATCCACGGTTCCGCACCGGATATTGCCGGTCAGGGCAAGGCCAATCCGCTGGCAACCATTTTGTCCGGCGCCATGATGCTGCGCTACACCTTTGGCGAGATGGAGGCCGCACAGGCCATTGAGGACGCGGTGGATCAGGCACTGACCCAGGCCCGCACGCCGGATATTTACGAGGAGGGCTTCCGCCCGGTGACTACCGCCCAAATGGGCGACTTGGTGGCCGACCTGCTGTAATCGTTTGGTAAATCAAAGGACCGATACACGGAGTATCGGTCCTTTTTTATGTGCTTGCGACGGTGGCAATCCCCCTCGCTCTATGGTTATTTTTTGTGTTTTTTATAGGGCACGATGCCCACATCGTGCCGCCAATCCCTCAGTCACTTCGTGACAGCTCCCTTTGCAAGGGAGCCATAAAGGTTGTAAAACAAAGCCCCCCTTGCAAAGGGGGGAGCGGCGTAGCCGCAGGGGGGGATTGGCCGAAGGCGGATTATGTAGGGCACAATGCCCACATCGTGCATTACATCGGTTGCAAAATTTCCGTAGGGCGGGGGCTTGCTCCCGCCGTTCTTTGTTTTTATATCAACACACGAAAAACCGCCCCGGATGCTCCGAGGCGGTTCCTTTTTGCTTATTACGGCTTTTATTTTTCTACCACTTTGCCGCCGTTATTGGCAGAGGCGTAGCCGATCCAGCTGCGGCCGGGGTTCAGCTTTAAGGGCTGACCGTCGGTGGTGGTCAGGGACAGCTTGCCGTCCTTTTTGCTCCACTTGATCTCGGTGTAGGTGCCCTGAGAAGCCAGCACACCCTTGCCGCCGGCCAGATCGTAGTTGCAGTAGGTCTCGCCCTTACCGCTGCCTTTGTAATTGGCCTTGGTGGTGTAAGAAGTGTTGTCAAACAGCACGATCAGGTTCTTCATCTTTACATCCGTTTCATAATCGGTGCTGTGGTACATTTGGTCGTCGCTTTTATAGGTCCAGTCCCGGGTACGGGTGCGGTTAGAGAAGGTCAGCGCCAGTGCGTTGCAGGGATCATCACCTACGGCAGCGGCCTTTTCGTTAAAGTCAAAGGTGGTAAACTTGGCCTCGTTGACCTTGGTGCGGATCTTCTGCTCTTTCAGGGCAGAGGCAATCTTTTTACCTCGCAGCACACCGGTGTGCTCGCTGGCTACATTGCGGGTTTGGTCTCTGGTAAACAGATCCACCTTGCCGCTGTAAGTCATCTGGTTAATGTGGTCCACATTGTCCTGTTCAAACACGGTGTTGGCGCCTACATAGCTGCCTTTGCTCTTGCTTTGACCCCAGTGGATAAAGACGGCGTCAAACATCTCAGAAAAGCGAATGTACGGCGGGCGGGCGCTGCGCATAGGGCCGATCTTGTCCGGCACAGAGGTATAGTCGGCAAAGAGCCACAGCATACGGGTCTCGCCGCCTTCCACTTCGCCCTCTACGATAATGTCAGGGGAATTGATACCCCACTGGGGACGGGCGGCCTGGGCGTTCTCTACCACCAGAGCCACCGGGCGCTTGCCTACCGCGTCCTCATTGTAGTCGCTTTCGCCGGTAAAGGGGTTCACCACAGCCACCGGTGCTTGGGTGGTGGCTTCGGTAGCGGCATTGGTCACGCCGGAGGTAGGTTCCTCGTTCTTACCGCGCACCACGCCAAAGTAAATGCCCAGAGCCACGGCAATCACAACCACAACGGCTACAACGGCAATAATGATTTTCTTTTGCTTATCGTTCTTCTTCATTTCTTCCTCCGGATATTCATCGCCACCAAGGGGTTGGGTCGGGGGCGTGTAAACTGCCTCTGCCCGGGTCTCCTCCGTGCCGGAAAATACATTGGTATATACATCTTCTCTGCCGTCTGCGGTGGGCGTGTCCTCCGGCATAGCGGGGGCGGCCGGTGCTTCCTCTGCTGCCTCTGTGGGCAGGGTGGGATTTTCCGGCAGATCTTTCGGCGCAGGCGCGGGGGCGTCTGCGTGGTCAAACAGCGGCATATCTACGGTCTGGGGCGGCTCCGACTCTGGGGGCGCATCCTCTGTGTGCGGGTTTTGACGGTTCCGAATTTCGTTCAGAATATCATCCAATTCATCGGAATCATGCATAAAACTCCTCCTCTCACAACAATGTTGTCACCTTATTCTACCATAACTGCCGTCGGATTTCACTATATTTTTTGATTTTTATTGATTTGGCACGGGCATTATAGTAAAATAGGAGCCACGGAGGGACATTTTTATGGCAAAAACAATCCCTATGATCATTACAAATTCGGACATTTTGGTGAAGGATCGGGACACGGACGATTTTAAGACCTTTTCCCTGCCGGGCACGCCGGTGGTGGCCAATATTCCTTTTTACCATCATTATGCCGCCAAGATCAGCGAAACCCAGCATTATTTTAAGGAATTCATCAAGAGTATGTACGGCAAAAAACTGTCCAAAAACATTTTGGCAATCTTGGTGCCGGACGATACCACTGCGCTGGAGTCTATTTTTATCAACGAGCTGTTTTTGAATTCCGACGCCTGTAAGGCAGTGGCGCAGATGAAAATGGGACAAGCCCTCTCCAAGACGGACGAAAGCTATGTGAGCATCTCCAAATCCGGGCGCAATTTGGCGCTGCTGTATGTGAAGAACAACGAGGTGATCGTCAGCCGATATTATGACGCAAACGGCTATGACCCGGCGGCGGTGAAGGCGGACGCTGCCCGATTGCATATTGATATTGAGTACAAGCAAGTGCCGGTGTATGTGAATAATTTTAATATGAATATGGACGAGTTCTTGGATATGGGAACGGTGATTTCGCCTAAGGATTTTATGGAAAAAATTGCCGCCGTGGATGTGGCCAAGCTGTGAGTAAATACAGCGCCCCTGTGCAAACTATTACCGGTGCCGCGGCACCGATTGCACAGGGGTGATTTTTTATGGCGAAGAAGAACAAAAAGGAAAAACGGCAGAGAAAGGGCAAGGAAGTCATTGATCTGACCTCCTATATCAGCCCGGAGATGTTGCAGGCAGATGTGGACGGCAGCTATACCGGCGTGCCTCGGGAAACGTATTATGAGGACATTCCCGCAGAGCCGGTACAGGACGCGGACGATCTGTAAAGTCCAAAAAAGCGCATTGCAAACATTGCAATGCGCTTTTTTCTTTATGCTTATTTCTTCTTGAACTTGTCAAAAAAGCCTTCTTTAGGCGGGTTCTTGGGGGGTGTGTAGCTTTTATCAAAGGCACGCAGCAGTTCCTTTTGCTCGTGAGTCAGACCGGTGGGAATATCTACAACGATCTGTACATATTCGTCGCCCTTGCCCACGCTGTTCAGCCGCTGAATACCCTTGCCCTTCAGCTTAAACACGGCGCCCGGCTGTGTACCGGCAGGCATATTGTACTTTACATTGCCGTCCAGGGTGGGTACCTGTAATTCTGCGCCCAGGGTGGCCTCGGTAATGGTTACATGCTTGTTGTACCACACATTATAGCCGTCCCGGGTAAAGTCCTTGTGCTTTTTGATCCGCACTTCAATGTGCAGATCGCCGGCAGGGCCGCCGTTCATACCGGCGTCGCCGTTGCCGCGCACGGTCACAACCTGGCCGTCGTCAATCCCGGCGGGAATGTTGATTTCAATTTGCCGCGCGGCACGCACCTTGCCCTTGCCGCCGCACTTTTTGCAGGGGTCGTCTACGATCTTGCCCCGGCCGCCGCAGCGGGAGCAGGTGTGCTGGCTGTTCATTACACCGAAGGCGGTGCGCTGCTGCACATTAACCACGCCGCGTCCTTGACAGTCCGGGCAAGTCTTGGGACTGGTGCCTTTAGCCGCACCGGTGCCGCCGCACGCAGAGCAATCCTCGATCCGCTGGGTGCTGACGGTCTTTTTGCAGCCCTTGGCTGCTTCTTCAAAGGTCAGGGTCACAGACGCCCGCACATCCCGACCGCGCGCCGGCGCATTGGGGTTGCGTCCGCCAAAGCCGAAGCCGCCGCCTCCACCGCCAAAGATGGAGGAGAAGATATCACCCAGGTCAATGTCGCCGCCGTCAAAGCCAAAGCCACCGCCGCCGTAGCCGCCCTGTCCGGCGCCGTAGTTGGGATCAACCCCGGCAAAGCCGAATTGGTCGTAGCGGGCTTTCTTTTGGGGATCGCCCAGCACCTCGTAGGCCTCGTTACATTCCTTGAACTTGGCCTCGGCCACCGGGTCGTCCGGGTGCAGGTCCGGGTGGTACTTTTTGGCGGTTTTGCGGTATGCTTTTTTGATCTCATCCTCCGAGGCGCCTTTGCTTATGCCCAGCACCTCGTAGTAATCTCGTTTTTCTTCAGGCATAGTAGCCTCCGTTGTTTAGATTTCAGTATAGATAACGGTATAGGCAGGCGGCAATACTGGTGTATTACCGCCTGCCGCCGTTCCTAAGAGGGGATTAGTTATCGTCCACCTCGGTGTAGTCTGCGTCGGTGTAACCGGCGTCATTGCCGCCCTGTGCTGCGTCTGCACCGGGTGCTGCGCCGGGCTGGGGGCCCTGCGCGCCCTGGGTGGCTTCATAGATCTTTTGAGATACCTCGTAGAACTTGTTGGTCAGGTCCTCCTCGGCGCTCTTAATAGCGTCCGTATTGTCGCCCTTCAGCGCTTCTTTCAGCGCGTCCAGCTTGGTGTTCAGCGCGCTCTTGTCGTCATCACTGAACTTGTCGCCGTTCTCGCTGAGCAGCTTCTCGGTCTGGTAAACCATCTGGTCTGCATTGTTGCGCAGATCCACAGCCTCTCTCTTCTTCTTATCCTCGGCGGCGAACTGCTCTGCTTCTTTCACTGCCTTGTCAATGTCGTCCTTGCTCATGTTGGAGGAGGCGGTAATGCTGATGTGCTGCTCCTTGCCGGTGCCCAGATCCTTGGCGCTTACATGCACAATGCCGTTGGAGTCAATATCAAAGGTGACCTCGATTTGGGGCACACCGCGGCGGGCGGGCATAATGCCGTCCAGGTGGAACATACCCAGGGTCTTGTTGTCCTTGGCGAATTCACGCTCACCTTGCAGCACATGCACCTCCACAGAGGTCTGGTTGTCGGCTGCGGTGGAGAAGATTTGGCTCTTCTTGGTGGGGATGGTGGTGTTGCGCTCAATGATCACGGTGTTCACGCCGCCCATGGTTTCAATGCCCAGGGACAGGGGCGTAACATCCAGCAGCAGCAGGCCTTTTACATCGCCGCCCAGCACGCCGCCTTGCAGGGCAGCGCCCATAGCTACGCACTCATCCGGGTTGATGCCCTTAAACGGCTCTTTGCCGCTGAACTTCTTAATGGCTTCCTGCACGGCAGGAATACGGGTGGAACCGCCGACCAGCAGGATCTTGTCAATGTCGTTCATGGTCAGGCCGGAGTCACTCATGGCCTGGCGAACCGGGCCCATGGTAGCCTCTACCAGGTCTGCGGTCATTTCGTTAAACTTGGCTCTGGACAGGGTGGTCTCCATGTGCTTGGGGCCGGTAGCGTCTGCGGTGATGAAGGGCAGAGAGATCTGCGCCGTGGTCATACCGGACAGGTCGATCTTGGCTTTCTCTGCGGCTTCCTTAATGCGCTGCATGGCCATTTTGTCGCCGGACAGGTCAATGCCCTGTTCTTTCTTAAACTCGGCAACCAGCCAGTCCATGATTTTCTTATCAAAGTCGTCGCCGCCCAGGTGGTTGTTACCGGCTGTTGCCAGCACTTCCTGTACGCCGTCGCCCATCTCAATGATGGATACATCGAATGTACCGCCGCCCAGGTCGTAGACCATTACTTTTTGGTCGTTTTCCTGGTCGATACCAAAGGCCAGCGCCGCAGCGGTAGGCTCGTTGATGATGCGCTTTACTTCCATACCGGCGATCTTACCGGCATCCTTGGTGGCCTGGCGCTGTGCGTCCGTGAAGTATGCGGGTACGGTGATGACCGCTTCCGTTACCTTGTCGCCCAGGTAGCTCTCTGCGTCGCTCTTCAGCTTTTGCAGAATAATGGCGCTGATCTCCTGGGGGGTGTAGGCCTTGCCGTCAATGTTGACTTTGTAGTCGGAGCCCATGTGGCGCTTGATGGAAGCGATGGTGCGCTCCGGGTTGGTGATGGCCTGGCGCTTTGCCACATTGCCCACCATGCGCTCGCCGTCCTTGCTGAATGCTACCACGGACGGGGTGGTGCGGGCGCCCTCTGCGTTGGGGATCACTACGGCTTCGCCGCCCTCGATCACGCTGACGCAGCTGTTTGTTGTACCTAAATCAATACCAATAATCTTAGACATAATGGAATACCTCCTGCTTGTTGTTAATTTGCTGTTTTGACCATTGCCGGTCGGATGATCCGATCATCCATTTTATATCCCCGTTGAAAAACATCGGTAATGACATTTTCATCCAGGTTCTCATCCTCCACATGCATCACTGCATGGTGCAGGTTGGGGTCAAAGGCTTCGCCCGGGGCACCGTAAGCGGTGACGCCCAGCTTCTCCAGGGTGGCGGTTAGACCGTCAAAGGTCATTTGCACGCCCTTTTGCAGGCCCTCAAAGTCCTGCTGGGTGGCGCCCAGCGCCCGCTCCAGGTTGTCAAACACCGGGAGAAATGCCTCCACGGTCTTGCCGGTGGCGTAGGCGTAAGTGTCGCCCTTTTCTTTATCACTGCGCTTGCGGAAGTTGGCGTATTCCGCCGTCAGCCGCAGCAGTTGATCTTTTGTGTCTGCCAGCTCCTTTTCCAGCGCCGCCGTAGGGTCGTCTGTTTGGGCCCGCTCGGTTTCTTCCGCCTGTGGCGGTGTGGTTTCGGTTTCTGTGTCGGCAGCGGTGGCCTTGGTGTCCGGCTTTTCCTCTGCCTGCTTCTTTTTAGCCATTGGTTATACCTCCTTCAGCAAGAAGATCTGTGGTTTTATTCATAATATATTGTGCCCGGGGCACAATGGTGGCGTAGTCCATACGGGTGGAGCCGATCACGCCCAGTACCGCGCGCTGTTGGCTGTTGTAGTGCAGACTGCACAGCATGGTGGCTGTGTTTTTCAGCTCAAAGTACGGGTTCTCCTCACCGATAAACAGGGCGCTGCGAGCCGGGGCGTCGGCAAATTGCTTGGCCAGGGTCAAAAAGCGGGGCCGGTTGGTGAGAAAGGTCAGCAGCTTGTAAACCTCGTTGCCCAGTTCCTCGTGAGAGAGCAAATTGGTCTCGCCGGCAAAGAGCAGGCTGTCCTGCCGCGTTTCCCCACACAGGGCACACAGACTGCTGAGCACCGGCAGCATATCAAAAATGCGGCTGCCCAGGGTTACGGCGGTGCTTTGCACCGTGGCGATGCTTACATCGCTGAGCCGGGTGCCGATGAATGCGCTGTGCATCACATCGTAAAAAGCGGCCATAAATCCGTCGTCCGCCGGGCAACTGAGCCGGCAAATGGAGGACTTGATACGCCCACCGGCGGTGAGCATGACCAGCATGGCCCGGCCGCCCCCGGCAGGGATCAACTGCACACCCTGAATCACATCACCGGCATCTGCCAGTGCACAGCTAAAGGCGGCACAGTGGGTAGCGTCTGCCAGCAGATCCGCCGCGTCAGCCAGCAGGCGCTGGGCGTCTCCGGCGTTGACGGACAGGCGTTCGTCGATCTTGGCTGTCTCATAAGGGGACAGAGCCTTAGGCTCCATCAGGTGGTCCACATAAAAGCGGTAGGCATTCTTGCCCGGCACACGGCCGCCGCTGGTGTGGCGCTGCTCCAGGTAGCCCAGGTTGCTCAGGTGCGCCATTTCGTTGCGAATGGTGGCGCTGGACACAGCATAAGGCAAAAGGTTGCACAGGGTCTTGGAACCGATAGGCTCGCCTGTCTTGATGTAATACTCAATAATCAGGCGGAGTATGGCGGCTCTGCGTTCACCAAGCATTCCTTTCACCGTCCTTTACTGTGTTAGCACTCTATGTGCCTGAGTGCTAACTGTCTTTATATTATATCCATTTTGCCGTTTTGTCAACACCTTTTTTGCAAAATCTAAAAAAATTCACGGCTTTTTCATTTTTTGTTGATAAGTGAGAACTTGCTGCTGAATTTATACGGAATACGATTGCTTGCGGTGCGATGTGGGCATCGCACCCTACATCATTTTTTTGCCTCCCTTGTAAAGGGTGACTCCCCGCAGTGCGGGGAGATGTCGCATAGCGACAGAGGGGACGGGCACCGGTCCGGTGGGGGACCGCCGTAGGCGGTGGAGGGATTTCTACACAAAAAAAGAGCACCCCATAGGGTGCTCCTTGTGCTTGTTCTCTTTAAGTGTTATGCAGCAACGGACTTTTCCGCAGTTTGCATGGCCGCTTTTTGCGCAGCGGCGCGTTTTTCCGTATCTGCCTTCTTGGTGGAGTGGCTGGCGGCGGAAGCTTGCAGCAGCTTATCGTTGCGCACGATCTCCTGGGTGGCTGCCTTGCTGTCGTCGATCTCCAGCAGACGGAATACCTGTTCCTGCTCCTCCGGTGCGGTTACTGCGGTTTTGGCGGCGGTGTACTGCTTGGGCTTGCTCTTTTTCTTGGTGCTGCCCTGATAGGTGTAGATAAAGCCGTAAAAAGTCTGGCCGTAATGGTAGGTGTAGTCGGTGACGGTCTTGGTGTCAAAATAGGTGCCGCCGTAGTGGGACTCGGAGATGGTAATGCTGCCGTCCTTATGGATCTGCTCCACCACGGCCACATGGTTGCTCCATACCACCACTGCGCCCAGCTTGGGCTTGCTGCCGTACTTGTAATAGCCGCCCTGTTTGTTAATGCTCCACCACTCGCCGGCGTTGCCGTGGGTGATCTTGGGGGCCTTGCCGTTCATCTCGTACACCCGGCCGTAGGCGTAGGCCACGCAGTTGGGCATACCGTAGCCGGTTTGGCTGTAACGGTTCAGCTTGCTGTTATAATAGGCGTTGTCTGAAGTGGGGGCAGTCAGCCGGGGCTTGTAATGGCTCCCTGCGGACTCTGCCGACACGGTAGACGGGAATACTATGCAAAAAATAAGCAGAGAAATAAGGGCTATGATTGCCTTTTTCATCAAAAACCTCCCTTTGTTGGGCTTATGCCGCAACAACGGTGAGGATTGTAACACATTTGTAACTTTTTAATCTATGGTAAATCTATACAACGAATTTGTAACCATTCTGTAATAATTAAGCAACTTCCACAAACTTGCCCCGTTTCCCTTGACAAAACTGCCTTAGTTCCGCAACCATTGTCCAATACTGCTCTTGCGTTGCATAAAATGGGGCAAAAAAACAGGCACCCTCCGTTCTGCCGCCGGGGAGCGGCAGGGGAGAGTGCCTGCGCGTTGGTTTTGCTTTATTATAATATATAACTTATAACATTATAATAGGCTTGGCCGTTAAATGCGGGCTACGCCGTCCTTTCGTGCGGCTTCTGCCACAGCGGCGGCCACGGTGTCCTTGATCCGGGGATCAAAGGCGTGGGGCAGAATATACTCCGGCTTTAACTCCGCATCGCTGACCAGGGAGGCGATGGCGTAGGCGGCGGCGATCTTCATATTCTCCGTAATGGCAGCGGCGCGTACATCCAGCGCCCCGCGGAAGATACCGGGGAATGCCACCACGTTATTGATCTGGTTGGGGAAGTCGGAGCGCCCGGTGCCTACAATCTTGGCACCGGCAGCGGCTGCCTCATCCGGCAGAATCTCCGGCGTGGGGTTAGCCATGGCCAGCACAATGGGATCCGGGTTCATGGTGCGGATCATCTCCTGGGTCAGCACACCGGGTGCAGACACGCCGATGAAGATGTCCGTGCCCTTTACCGCTTCTGCCAGGGTGCCCTGTACCATGCCTTTATTAGACACGGCGGCGATCTCTGCCTTGCTGGCGTTTAACTTATCGCGGCCTTCGTAGATGGCGCCGGTGCGGTCGCACAGGATCACATCGCCCAGACCCAGGGTCAGCAACAGCTTGGCAATGGCAATGCCCGCAGCGCCGCTGCCGTTGATCACGGCCTTGCACCGGTCAAGGGGTTTGCCGGTGATTTTTGTGGCATTGATTAATGCGGCAGAGACCACAACGGCGGTGCCGTGCTGGTCGTCGTGGAAAATCGGAATATCGCAGCGCTCTTTCAGCTTCTGCTCGATCTCAAAGCAGCGGGGCGCGGCAATATCCTCCAGGTTGATACCGCCAAAGGAGCCGCTGATGTTATACACCGTCTCTACAAATTCGTCCACGTTCTTGGTGCGCACACACAGGGGGAAGGCGTCTACGCCGCCGAATTCCTTAAACAGCACGCACTTGCCCTCCATAACGGGCATACCGGCCTCTGGGCCAATGTCGCCCAGACCCAGCACCGCAGAGCCGTCGGTGATCACTGCCACCATATTCCAGCGGCGGGTCAGCTCCCAGCTTTTGTTGTAATCTGCCTGAATTGCCAGGCAAGGTTCTGCCACGCCGGGGGTGTAGGCCAGGGACAGGGCGTCCTTGTTGTCCACCTTGGCCCGCGCTACCACTTCCACTTTGCCTTTCCACTCACCGTGGAGTCTTAATGATTCTTTTCTGTAATCCATAGTTACCTCACTTATTCCCAGGGGAACTTGTACTGGGTCAGACCCAGTTCGTCCCGAACTTCCAAAATTTCTTTCTGCACAGAGTCGTTGATGGGTACGCCGCTGTCCTTGCGCTGCTGCCAGATCTCCCACTCTTTTTCGCCGGCGGTGAAAATGCGCTCGGCGCCCGGCGCTTTTTGAGAGGCACGCACACTGCGGAGGATTTCGCCGGCTTTTTTGCGGGTCAGCTCCTGACCCAGGAAGTGATCGGTGTCAATGGCAATGAAGAAGTGGCCCAGGTGATAGGGGCGAATGTTGCCGTTCTCGTCCTTGCCGTCCAGATCTTTGCCGTAGGCACCGTCTTGCAGCACGGCGGAGAGCAGCTCGATCACCATGGCGTAGCCGTAGCCTTTGTAGCCGCCCAGGGCTTCGCCAATGCCGCCCAGGGTGGTCAGCGCCGCGTCGCCGCTGCGAATCTTCTTCAGCGCCTCGCCGCTGTCGCCGGAGATGGGCTGGCCGTCCCGACCGATTACTGTGCCCGGATGCACGTCCTCGCCAATGCGGGCGTAATATTCGATCTTGCCGTTTTGGGTGATGGAGGTGGCGCAGTCGATGAGAAAGTCAAAGTCCTCATCGGTTGGAATGCCTACGGTCAGTGGATTGGTGCCGAACATACCCTCCACACCAAAGGTGGGCGCCACGGAGGGGCGGGCGTTGGTGCCGGTGATGCCGATGCAGCCGGCCTTGGTGGCCATGGTGGCGTAATAACCGGCAATACCGTAGTGGCAGCTGTTGCGCACGGCCACCATGCCCATACCGTATGCCTTGGCCTTATCAATGGCCATCTGCATGGCCCGATGGCCGATCACCTGACCCATGCCGTTGTGGCCGTCTACCACGGCGGTGGTGGGGGTTTCTTTTAAGATCTCAAACCGGGTCACCGGATTTTGGATCCCGGCTTTGATCCGATCCAGGTAAATGGGCTTAAACCGGTTGCAGCCGTGGCTCTCAATCCCGCGGCGGTCGGACTCCAGCAAAACATCCGTGCAGATCTTGGCGTCCTCTGCGGGAATGGCGTAGCCGATGAAAGCGTCTGTCACAAAATTGGTGATCAGATCCCAGGGTACAATGACTTTTGACATAATGGGTTCTCCTTGTTGTGAATAGAATTTGGGTGCGGCTCTGCCGCAAAATAAAAAGAGGAACAAAGCACCCGTTGCCGCGCGCTTTGTCCCCCCTGATTAACTTATGTATAAATCGGTATGTTTAGCGTTCCCAGTTTCTGGAGCGCTCTACCGCCCGCTTCCAGTCGGTGTACTTCCGGTTGCGTAGCCCCTCTTCCATGGAGGGTACAAAAATTTTGTCTACTTGGCGGTTGGCCTCGATCTCCGCCGTGTCTTTCCACACGCCGGTAGCCAGTCCGGCACAGTAGGCAGCGCCCAGGGCTGTGGTTTCCACATTCTTGGGTCGATTCACATTTACGCCGGTCATATCCGCCTGCATCTGCATCATAATATCGCTGACGGAAGCGCCGCCGTCCACCCGCAGGTCCTTGAGGATAATGTCGGAGTCCTTCATCATGGCTTCCAGCAGGTCGGTCATTTGGTAGGTAATGCTTTCCAGTACCGCTCGGCATACATGGAATTTGTTGATCCCACGGGACAGGCCGATCATGACCCCGCGGGCATACATATCCCAGTAGGGAGCGCCCAGCCCGGTAAAGGCCGGCACAAAGTACAGCCCGCCGGAATCCGGCACCGTGGCAGCGAATTTGTCGCACTGGGGCGCGTTCTCAATCAGCCCCAGCTCATCGCGCAGCCACTTGATCACACTGCCGGCGTTAAAGGCGGAGCCTTCCAGCGCATAGGTGATCTTGCCGTCCAGTCCCCAGGCAATGCCGGAGAGCAGGTTGGAGCGAGAGTCTACCCGCTTTTCGCCGGTGTTCATCAGCAAAAAGCAGCCGGTGCCGTATGTATTCTTGGCTTGGCCGGACTCAAAGCAGCCCTGGCCGAAGAGTGCGCCCGGCTGGTCGCCGATGGCGCCGGCAATGGGCACACCGGCAATGTCCTCAATGCCGGTGATCTTAGCCACTTCGCCGTAAATGCAGCTGGATGGCTTTACCTCCGGCAGCATGGACATGGGAATGCCCAGCTTTTCACATAAAAACGGATCCCAACACAGCTTGTCAATGTCAAAGAGCATGGTACGGCAGGCATTGGAGTAATCGGTCACATGCACCTTGCCGTTGGTCAGGTTCCAAATCAGCCAGCTGTCAATGGTGCCGAACAGCAGCTCGCCACGTTCCGCCTGCTCACGGGCGCCATCCACATGGTCCAGGATCCATTTGATCTTGGTGCCGCTGAAGTAGGCGTCAATCAGCAGACCGGTGGTGCTCTTAACATAATCGTTCAGTCCCTGCGCCTTCAATTCCTCGCACAGATCCGCCGTGCGGCGGCACTGCCATACGATGGCGTTATAAATGGGACGACCGGTCTCTTTCTCCCATACCACGGTGGTCTCTCGTTGGTTGGTAATGCCGATGGCGGCGATCTCCTTGGGATCCACCGCTTCCTTGCGCAGCACGGTCAGTATGGCGCTGATCTGGCTAAACAGAATTTCCATCGGGTCGTGCTCTACCCAGCCGTTCTCCGGATAGTGCTGGGTGAATTCATTTTGCGCCTTGGCGACGATCTCACCCTTTTTGTTGAAGATGATAGCTCTGGAACTTGTGGTTCCCTGGTCCAGGGCCAAGATATACTTCTTTGCCATAAAGATTCCCCTCTCCATGTCGATAAGACCGTGCATCGCCGGCGCTTTTCCCCTAAAAAAAGCGGAAAGGCAGATGCACAATCATCTGCCTTTCTATTTTACTTGAATTTCAGTGAATTGTCAATTCAAACAGGGCAACTTTGATAAAAAATCCACACTTTTTGCCGCAATTTTTGACAGGAATTGACAAATGGTGAAAAATGCAAATCAGATATGATCCTCAATGTAGTTGACAATGTCGCCCACCGTCTCGATCTTCTCGATGATCTCGTCCGGCACTTCAACCTTGAACGTATCTTCCACACTCATAACAATGTCGATGGCGTCCAGACTGTCGGCCCCCAGGTCGTCTACCAGCAGGCTCTCCATGGTGATATCCTCCGGGTTGCACTCCAGCTGCTCCACCAAAATGTCCTTCATTTTATCCAGTACCATAACTGCTCATCTCCAAAAAACTGTTGTTAATACAAGTCTTATATGCTATCATATTATATAATTCCTATAAAAAAGTCAATGCTTTCGGCAATATTTTTTTGGGCCGGGAGCGGAAAGGGCAAAATCATGACGCACTATGCACTGATCGGTCACCCGCTGGGTCATTCTCTCTCTCCCCAAATTCACCGGGCGCTGCTGGCTGCCGCCCACCTGGAGGGGGACTACCGGTTGTTGGATATTGCACCGGAGGATCTGGCGAACCGGCTGCCGGAGCTGCAAACGCTGCGTGGATTTAATGTTACCATTCCCCACAAACAAGCGGTGCTGTCGGCTATGGCAGAACTGGACGAAAAGGCGGCGCTCTTTGGGGCAGTGAATACGGTGGCAGTGCGGGGCGGCAAATTCTACGGCTACAATACGGACTGCTACGGCTTTTTGCGCTCCTTGTCCGCAGCGGGCATTCCGCTGGCCGGACGAGTGCTGGTACTGGGCACCGGCGGCGTGGCTCGTATGTTTGCCTTTGAGGCGGTGCTGGCAGGTGCGGCGGTGACCCTGGCTGCCCGCACACCGTCGAAAGGTTGTGCCTTGGCGGCGGAAATTGCCGAAAAATGCGGCCGCGCGGTGACGGTGACGGATTTTAACAGCGTGACCGGTGACTGGGATCTGATCGTCAACGGCACCCCGGTAGGTATGTTCCCCAAGGTGGACGCTTGCCCGCTGGAGCCGGGTGTGCTGGCGCATACGGCGGCGGTGTTTGACGCCATTTATAATCCGATGGAAACCCGCTTGCTGCGCCTGGCTCGGCAAAACGGCGCCAAGGTGGTAAACGGTCTGCCCATGCTGGTGTGGCAGGCAGCGGTAGCCCAGGAGATTTGGAATGATGTGACCTACACCCCTGCCCAGGTGCAGCGGGTGATCGAGCAAATGGAGGAACTGCTGTAATGAATATTGTGCTTTGCGGCTTTATGGGCAGCGGCAAGACTGTGGTGGGCAAAGAGCTGGCCAAAATTATGGGTCGCCGGTTTGTGGATACGGATCAGCTGGTGGAGGCTCGCAGCGGCGTGTCTATTCCGGCTATTTTTCAGGTGCACGGGGAAGACTATTTTCGAGAGCTGGAGCGTGCAGCCTGCGCAGAGGCGGCAGAGATTCCCAACTGCGTGATCTCCACCGGCGGCGGGGCACTGACCTTTGACGAGAATGTACGGACCCTGCGCACCACCGGCAAGATCGTGCTGCTGGACGCGTCCTTTGATGTGATCTGTCAGCGAGTGGGCAACGGCGCCAACCGCCCTTTATTTCGGAATCCGGTGCAGGCCAAGGCGCTGTATGATGCCCGCCAGTTCAAGTATCGTGCAGCGGCAGATTATGCAGTGGACGGCGACGCCTCTGCCCGCAAAACAGCGCTGACCATTGCCGATCTGTTTCGCTAAAGGGTACATTTTGTACCAAATTCGCACTTTAAGTTGAAAAATGCGGCGGCGTGTGTTATAATGCCTTAGTTATATCCGGTGTTTGGCTGCGTTAGGCAGCGCAAAATCATTGCCGCTTTGAGCGGATCGAGGTGTATCTATGCCGAAAGTAAAAAAATTAAAGCGCGCGCTTGCGCACGATACACGGGTGTTCCAAAAGTATCGAAACCTGCTAATGGAGCTGACCCGTAAGAACATTAAGTTAAAGTACCGGGACTCCTGGATCGGTATTTTGTGGAGCTTTTTGCAGCCGCTGCTGAACATGATTGTGCTTTCCGTGGTGTTCAGCGGAATTTTTGGCCGCAGCAACAAGGGCGTGATCTGCTACCCGGTATTCCTGTTTACCGGCCGGTTGATGTTTGATTTCTTTACATCTTCCACCAAACAGGCCATGACCTCCTTCCGCCGCAATGCGGGGATCATCAAGAAGGTCTATGTGCCCAAGTATATGTACCCGCTTAGCTCCATTCTCTCTTGCTATGTAACCTTCGCCATCTCGTTGCTTTGCCTGGTGAGCGTGTGGATCTTCTTTAAGCTTACCGGAATCAGCAACGGCCACGCTCTGCACTTAAACGGCTACGCGGTGCTGTTCTTTGTACCCATGTTCATTCTGTTGGTGTTCTGCACCGGCGTGGGTATGATCCTGTCCGTGATGTCCGTTTACTTCCGGGATGTGGAGTATATTTGGGATGTGCTGTGTCACCTGCTGTTTTATATGGTGCCCATCATTTATCCTCTGCACCGCATTACCTCCGACTGGATCGTAGTGCTTATTAAGATCAACCCACTATATTCGATGATCGAGCTGTTCCGCCAGTGTATTCTGTACGGCCAAATGATGACCTGGAATTTGCTGCTTTATGCTTCGGTGGTGTCGCTGGTCACCCTGGCTGTCGGGCTGTTCGTCTTTAATAAGTGTAGCGACAAGCTGATCTTCCATCTGTAAGAATAGCAATAAACCCCATTGCCAATGCGCGGCAATGGGGTTCTTTTTATGCTCTTTATTCGGCAGTTACGCCATAGTGCGTAGGGCGGGGGCTTGCTCCCGCCGCAGTTCTTTTTATGTTACTTTGCAGTTACGCCGTAGTGTTTCAGTATATCGGCGGTAAATTTCTTTGCGTGGTCCAGCGCCGCTTGGGAATAGACCGGATAGTCATAGTCCGTCACTTGGCGGAAGGTCAGCGCCGTGGCGGGCAGCGGGTGCTCTTGACTGCGGTCCAGACAAAAGCTATAGAGGGTCGGATCGCTGCAGGTGGTCGTTGCCTGGTATTCTCGGCAGGGCAGGGTGCGCTGGTACAGGTCCATGTATTCCATGGGGCGGACAAACAGCAGGTATTTGTGCCCCACCGCCAGGGGCAAGCCGGTGCCGGTGTCGCAGTGCAGCTTGCCGTCGCTCATTTTTTCCATGGACATGAGCAGATACAGCACCACTGTGTTGCCTGCCTGCTCCCGATCGGTGGTCTTTAGCACCTTGGCGGTGTAGCGCAGATTGTTATAGGTGGGCTGCATACCGGTGATCTCCACTTGCAGTGGGATCCGGTCTTGCAGCTGCTCCACCGCTACGCTTATGTCTAACATTTCGGCCGCCGCGTTGCGCTCCTCTTGGTAATCCACAGGCAGATCGCAGATGGCTGCCGCCACCTTTTCCGGGTCCTCTAAGTCGTGGGAGCGGGTGGCTCGCAGCACAATGCCGAATATTACGGCACACACCATCAGGATCAGGCAGCCCAGCGCCAGCCCCTGCTGCATGGTCAGTTGTTTTTTACGCAAGGTGCCCCGCCTCCATTCGCAGTATTTTGGTGCATAGGTGCTCCAGACTGGCCCGGTCATGGCTGGCGATCACAAAGGTGGTGCCTGCCTCCCGGTTCATGCGGAGGATCTCCGCCTCCAGCACCTCCACGCTGGCGTCGTCCAGTGCGTTGGTGGGTTCGTCCAGCAGCACCAATTCCGGTCGGTTCATCAGCGCCTGGATCAGGCTAACCTTTTGGCACATACCCAGGGAGTATTTTTTCATAGGGCGCCGGTCCGCCGGGTCCAGCCCAAAGCGGGTGAGCCAGCCGTCCAGTTCGCCGTCACTGATCTTGGCATCGGACAGGTCGTTGAGCATTTGCAGATTTTGGCGGCCGCTTAGGTATTCGTAGAGAAATACATTCTCAATCACCAGCCCCACATGGGGCGCATACACCCCGTTGCCCACTCGGGTGCCGCCTACGGTGGCTGTGCCGGCGGTGGGGGTCATCAGCCCGGCAATGGCCCGCAGCAGCATGGTCTTGCCGCAGCCGTTTTGCCCGGCCAGGCCGTAAATGCCGCCGCTGTCCAGGGTCAGGTTTATGTGGTCCAGTACGGTCTTGCCACGCAGGGTCTTGGTATAGTCTTGCAGTAGGATGTTTGGCATAGTCCACCTCACAAAATATCTTTTGTCTTTAGCACCTGGCCCCATAGCAGCACCCATACCGCCAGCAATGCGCTGCCTGCGGCGTAGTAGCCCCACAGGGGATAGGCAAAGAGCGTTTCGTCCGTGGGGAATGCGCTGCACAGGCACCAGATCACCGGGTCGTATTGGCGCAGAGATACCGGCAGCAAAAACAGTGCCATTACCGCCAACAAAAAGGCGGCGGCGCCCAGCAGTACGCCTGCTTTTTCGCCTCGGGTCACGCACAGACCGGCGCATAGCACCGCAAAGCCAAAGAGCACCAGCGTGTCGCTAAACAGGCTGATCCCCAATAGCCGAACTGCGTTACCGGCAGGCAGGGCGTGGACGGCCACCGTGGCACACAGCGCCTGGGCACCGCAATACAGCAGGTTGTACAGCAGCGTCACCGCCAGCAGTCGCCCCATTTCTGCCCGGTAAAAGCGCAGATAGCGCCCCCGGCGGGTGGCGGAAAATACCCCTTTTACTTGGTATCCCCGGCTGAACAGCCCGCCCAGCAGAGGCACGCCGATCAGCAGGTGCAGCAGACTGCGCAGCACTTGGGGATCGGTGCTGTTTTCCGTCAGCATCAGCTCCGCTCCCTCCCGGGCAGTCAGATAGGCCGCAGTCCAGGTATCCGCAGGGGTCTGGTACAGCTGGAACAGACTGTGCAGTCCGCCCAGCAGCAGCCCCAGTGCGCAGATGACCAGCGGGTATCGGTTGTAGGCAAGGGCGCGCTTCATAAACAGTTCCTCAATTTCTTTGGTACGATCAGTGCCGGCAACAGCGCCAGTGCCAGGTAAAAGGCCATACAGATGGCAAAGCCGGCAGGGGTCGGGACGGTGGGGTTCATCCCGTATAGATAGCTGAGAATATTCAGCGGCCAATCCGGCGTTAAGATCAGCAGATATTCAATGCCCTGTACCACCAAAAACATAATGGTGTAGGTGAAAATGCGGTTGCGAACGAAAAAGGAAAATTGCCAGGCTGCCGCCGCAAACAACCCGGCGACCAGGGCGGACAGCAGCATATAAAGCAGATAGTACAGATAAGGCGAGTACAGATACAGACGCTGGAAAAAGAAGTGCGGATCACTGACATAATACCAGTATGTATAATCTTGAAACAGATCCCAGCCGTAGCGCTGGGTGCCGTTTAAGGGAAAGGCGATCAGGCACAGCCCCATATTTAGTGCCTGGGTGGCAAATATGGGCAAAAAGCCGCCGCAAAAGACGGCGATCAGTTTGGAGCGATAGTAACGGCCAATGCCCATTTTGCCCAGCAGCGGCGCCAGTAGGTGATTGTTGCGCTCATACAGAGAACTGTCTGAAAAAGAGATACAAGAAAGCAACGGCAATAGCATTAAAAAATATGGCGCTGTAAGACTAAGCCCTTGATTTGCATAGGCGCTGTACGGCGTGGGCTGGGCAATGGCGTCCAGGTGAATGTTGCGTAGGCACATGGCCACAAAGTAGCCCACGGCATACAACACCCCAAAGGCCATAGCGACCCAAAATCCAGGTGACCGCACCAGCAGCCGCATTTGATAGCGCAAGCATTTTTTCATGGGATCCGTCCTTTCTGACGGCAACCGTGCAGCAGTTGCCGTGCCTGTTCTTGTTCTATAGAATTACCCTTTATACCGGCGTGTATTGGTCGCCTGCCGGTCTGTCATAGGCAGTTTTTTAACTTTTTCGGTACGATCAGCGCCGGCAACAGCGCCAGTGCCAGGTAAAAGATTATACAGATCGCCATGCCGACATAGGTTTGGCCGCCGGGGTAATAGCCCAGCAGATACTCGTTGATATGCAGCGGCCAGTCCGGCGTTAAGATCAGCAGGTACGCAATACCCTGTACCACCAAAAACATGATGGTGTAGGTGAAAATGCGGTTGCGAACGAAAAAGGAAAATTGCCAGGCTGTCACTGCAAACAGACCCGCTACAAAAGAGGAGACCACCATGAAAAAGAAGTAGTATAGATAGGGAGACGCGATGTAAAGCCGTTTAAAGAGGAAAAGGGGATCGTTGACAATGCCCCAGTATGTATAGTCTTGAAACAGATCCCAGCCGTAGCGCTGGGTGCCGTTTAAGGGAAAGGCGATCAGGCACAGCCCCATATTTAGTGCCTGGGTGGCAAATATGGGCAAAAAGCCGCCGCAAAAGACGGCGATCAGTTTGGAGCGATAGTAACGGCCAATGCCCATTTTGCCCAGCAGCGGCGCCAGTAGGTGATTGTTGCGCTCATACAGAGAACTGTCTGAAAAAGAGATACAAGAAAGCAACGGCAATAGCATTAAAAAATATGGCGCTGTAAGACTAAGCCCTTGATTTGCATAGGCGCTGTACGGCGTGGGCTGGGCAATGGCGTCCAGGTGAATGTTGCGTAGGCACATGGCCACAAAGTAGCCCACGGCATACAACACCCCAAAGGCCATAGCGACCCAAAATCCAGGTGACCGCACCAGCAGCCGCATTTGATAGCGCAAGCATTTTTTCATGGGATCCGTCCTTTCCGTTCTTTTCCATGCAAATGGAAAAGTTCCTTCTATTATATAGTGTGGCAAAATGGGGGAATACGCCAAAAAAACGGCGAAAATTTACAAAATCCGATGAAAAGGCATAAAAATAGACGGCAGGAAGCTGCCGTCCACTGATGGGGTTATAACTGGTTTTCTTCTTGATAGGCTTTGCTTTGCTCCACATGGGCCACATCCGGAATGGGGGTGTGCATTTCTGTTTTGCCGTCCGGCTGGACGGTGGGGTTGGTAATGTTCTCGCAGTAGCGGGCGGTGACCTCGCCGGCGGTCAGGGCGTACTTCTCGCGATAGTCCCGGTAACGGCCGGGTGCGTGGCGCACCGGCGCGTCCCAGTTGTTCAGGCTGTTTTCCGTTTGGGGAAAGTGGCGGTTATTCTGCATGGTTGCACAGCTGCGCCGCCACGGCCTTTAAGTCCTCCAGGGAATTGATCTTGGCGCCGGACTGGATGATATTCTCTTTTACGCTCTCCGGCAGGGCGTTAAAGTATTGGTTCATCTCCGGCGTTAAATGAAATAAATCGGGCATACTGAAAACCTCCTTCGGTTTTAGTATGCCCGATTTTTGCGCTCATTTGTTGTTTGATTTTTCCAATTTTTGCGGTTTTTCGTAGGCGGCCAGCAGCGCACCCAGCAGCACCACCAGGGCGCAGACGATGTCCTTGGTGCCGGGGACCTGGTGCAAAAGCAGATAGGAGAACGGCAGCGACCAGGCGGCGTAAGTGATGTTTAGGGGCATGGCCTTGCCGGTGCCCAGCTTGCCCAGCGCCTTGTAGTAGCACAGATAAGAGGCGGTGCCGCACAGGGCGGACAGGGCGATGATCCACAGCGCACGGGTGCCAAATAACCCGGCGGTAAAGCCCCAGCCCTTGCAGGCAGGCAGCAAAACAACGGCATAGGTCAGCGCCGACACCGGCTGGCGGATTTGCAGCGCCTGGGCGTTGGTGACGGTACTGCTTTGCAGTCCGTAGGTGCAGATGACTCCCTCTGCTGCCCAGCCGATACAGCACAGCAGCGCGCAGCCAAAGCCCAGTAGCTGTCCCTTTGGCAGCGCCGCGCCGGGGGTGTAGCCCAGGGCGATTACCCCGCCGATACTCAGCGCCAGACCGATCAGGCCGGTAGGGCGCAATTTTTCCTTTAAGAAAAAGTGTGCCAGCACCGTGCCCAGCGCCGGGTACAGTGCGGAGATGATGGCGGTGTACGCCGGGCCGATGGCGTTGATGGCCAGCACATAGCCGGTCATACCCACCGGGCCGCCCAGCAGGGCACCCAGTGCCACAAAGCGGCCGCCCCGGGTGCGCAGCGCTTGCCAAACCGCCTTGTATTGGCGGCGCAGCCCGGTGTAGCCCAGCATCCAAACAGAGGAGCACAGGTCGTGCAAAAAGGTGCCGGCAAAGGGCGCCAGTATCGCTGCTCTGGGGTCGCCGGTAAACGCCGGCAGCGCCAGCGCCATGCCCAGTATGACCGTGTCCAGCGCCCAAAGGGCGCCGCCTGCCAGTCCGATTAACATAGGCTCCTCCTTAGTCCAGTAATTCTGCCAAAATGGTGTTGGATACCAACATACCCCGGGGGGTTAGGGAAATGCGACCATTGGCGCGGCGCATAAATCCCCCGGCAATGTACGGCGCCGGATCGCGGGTGAGCCAGTCCTCCGGTATGCCCCGGTTCAGTCGCAAGCCTAAGAGAATTTGCTCCTCTCGGTCGCCGCCGGGACCTTCGTCCTGCCAGGTCCAGTCCCGGTCAAAGTAAAAGCGCCGATCGTTCCACAAGGAGTGGGCGCTGGGTCCCAGCCCCAAGTACGGCTCCAGTAGCCAGTATTTCAAGTTGTGGCGGCTCTCGTACCCCGGGCGGGCAAAGTTGCTGATCTCGTACTGGGCAAAGCCCAGCTGTCCCAGCCGCTCCACCGTTTGCAGGTACATTTGGCACACGGTGTCCTCCTCCGGCAGCGCCAGCTTGGCTTGCAGACGGTCAAAGGGGGTGCCCGGTTCGATCTTCAGCAGATAGGCGCTGATGTGGGTCACCTGCATACGCTCAATAAAGGCAAAGGTTTCCTCCAGGCTGTCCGGGGTCTGTTTGGGGGTGCCCAGCATCACATCCAGGCTAATATTGGTAATGCCTGCCGCCTTGGCTGCCGCTACGGTGCGGGCCACTTCCCCGCTGCCGGCACGGCGCCCCAGGGCGAACCGCTCCCGATCCACGGCGCTTTGCATACCGATACTCACCCGATTGATCCCCGCCGCCGCGTACTGCTCCATATCCCGGGTCAGGTCCTTGGAGGGGTTGCACTCTACGGTGATCTCCGCCGCCGGATCAATGGCAAAGTGATCTCGCGCCGCCTGCAAAATGCCGGTGAGCACCTGAGGCTCCAGGATGGAGGGGGTGCCGCCGCCAAAGTACACCGTGTCAAAGCTGCCGGTATAGTCCTGCATTTGCCCTCCCAGCTTCTCGGCAAAAGCGTCGGCGGCTGCCGGGGTGTACTTGGTGCTGTAAAAATCGCAGTACGGGCACTTGGAAAAACAAAAAGGAATATGAATATAAAGACCTGCGGCCATACTTCACACTCCTTTTTGCGTTCATTTTTGTTTTATTTTCTGCGGCTTTCCGCTTTCAGTCGCAGGGATTTGTCCAAGATCATCTTGCGCAGTCGAATGCTCTTGGGGGTCACTTCCAGCAGCTCATCGTCTGCCAGGAATTCCATGCTCTGTTCCAGAGACAGAGTGGTGGGGGGCACCAACTTCAGCGCCTCGTCGGAGCCGCTGGCTCGTGTGTTGGTTACATGCTTCTTCTTGCACACATTGCACACAATGTCCTCGTCCTTAGCGCATTCGCCCACGATCATACCCTCGTACACCTCTACACCGGGACCAACGAACAGCCGCCCACGGTCCTGGGTGTTCCACAGGCCGTAGCCGCTGGTGGTGCCGGTTTCGTGCACCACGATGGAGCCGTGGGTGCGGGTAGCGATCTCACCCTTGTAGGGCTCATACCCGGCAAACAGCTGGTTCATAATGCCGTTGCCGTTGGTGTCTGTTAAGAACTCGCTGCGGTAGCCGATCAGCCCGCGGGAGGGGATTTTGATCTCCAGGTGGGTCATGCCGGTGGAGCGGGTGTCCATATTCTCAATCTCGCCTTTGCGGGAGCACAGCTTCTCCATCACAGCGCCTACATAGGCCTCCGGCACTTCAATGATGGCCAGCTCCATAGGCTCCAGGGTCTTGCCTGTCTGGGGGTCCTTCTTCAAAATAACTTGGGGACGGCTGACGGCGAATTCATAGTTCTCTCGCCGCATGGTCTCAATGAGAATGGACAGGTGCAACTCGCCGCGGCCGGATACCTTAAAGGTGTCCATACTGTCCGTTTCTTCCACCCGCATGGACACGTTGGTTTCCACTTCCTTAAACAGGCGGTCCCGCAGGTTGCGGGAGGTGACATACTTGCCCTCACGCCCGGCGAAGGGGGAGTCGTTGACCATAAAGTTCATGCTGATGGTGGGCTCGTCGATCTTTACAAAGGGCAGCGGCTCCACGCACTCCGGGGCGCACAGCGTTTCGCCAATGTTCAGATCCGCAATACCGGCCACGCAGATCAGGTCGCCCATCACCGCTTCCTCTACCGGCACCCGCTTCAGCCCCTCAAATTGGTACAGCTTGGTGACCCGGATGTTTTCCCGGGTATCGTCCCGGCGGCACAGCACATAAGGTGCGTTGACCTTTACGCTGCCTCGCTCCACACGGCCCACGCCGATGCGGCCCACATAGTCGTCATACTCCAAAGAGGAGAACAGTACCTGGGTGGGACCCTCCGGGTCGCCCTGGGGAGATGGAATGTACTTTAAGATGGCGTCCAGCAGCGGGCGCATATCGCCGCTGCGCACCTCCGGCTCTGTGCCGGCGTAGCCGTCCTTGGCGGAGGCGTAGATCACCGGGAAGTCGATTTGGTCATCGTCTGCGCCCAGCTCAATAAACAGGTCCAGTACCTCATCTACCACCTCGGCAGGGCGGGCGCCGTCCCGGTCGATCTTGTTGACTACCACCAGCGGGGTTTTGTGCAGACCCAGTGCCTTTTTCAGCACAAAGCGGGTCTGGGGCATACAGCCCTCAAAAGCGTCTACCAGCAGCAGAACGCCGTCCACCATGGTAAGAATACGCTCTACCTCGCCGCCAAAGTCTGCATGGCCGGGGGTGTCAACAATGTTGATCTTGGTGTTGTTATAGTGAATAGAGGTGTTTTTGGACATAATGGTAATGCCCCGCTCACGCTCCAGGTCGTTGCTGTCCATGACCCGCTCTTCCACCACTTCGTTTTGGCGGAAGGTGCCGCTTTGGCGCAGCATTTCGTCCACCAGAGTGGTTTTGCCGTGGTCAACATGGGCAATGATTGCAATGTTTTTAATGTCTTTTCTTGTACTCAAAGTGCTCACCCGAATTCTTATTTATTTTTCTTGATATTAAAGCTGTCTCGCAGGGCAACGGTGCGGTTAAACACCGGTGCGCCGGGGGCAGAGTCCTTGTCCATACAAAAGTAACCGTCCCGCATAAACTGGAACCGATCGCCGGCCTTGGCCGTGGCCAGTGCCACCTCGCCGTAGCCTTGCTTCTCGGTCAGGCTGTCCGGGTTTAGGTTCTCCTCAAAGGAGCTGACGCCGCTGTCGTCGCTGGGGTTCTCCACATGAAATAGCCGGTCATAAATCCGGGCGGTCAGGGGGGTGTTCTCCTTGGCGCTGACCCAGTGAATGGTGCCCCGTACCTTGCGCCCGTCCGGGGCGTCGCCGCCAAAGGTGGCCGGGTCATAGGTAGCGTGCACGCAGGTCACATTGCCGTTTTCGTCTGTGTCATAGCCGGTGCAGGTCACCAGATAGGCCTTGTACAGCCGCACCTCGTTGCCTGGGTACAGACGGCGGTATTTCTTGATAGGCTCGGCCATAAAGTCGTCCCGCTCAATGAAAAGCTCCCGGCCAAAGGGCACGGTGCGCTTGCCGTATTCCGGGTGGTCCGGGTGGTATTCCACTTCCAGGGCCTCGGTTTTGTCCTCCGGGTAGTTGTCGATCACCAGTTTAATGGGGTCCAGCACCGCCATAGCCCGGGGGGCAGAGGTGTTCAGGTGCTCCCGCACGCAGGCCTCCAGCAGGGCAAAGTCCACTACGCTGTACGCCTTGGACACGCCAATGCGCTCGCAGAAGTCCCGCACCGCCTCCGGCGGATAGCCCCGGCGGCGCATACCGCTGAGGGTGGCCATACGGGGATCGTCCCAGCCGCTGACAATGCCGTCCTGCACCAGCTTTAAGCACTTGCGCTTGCTGGTGAGGGTGTAGTTCAGGTTCAGTCGGGCAAACTCGATCTGGCGGGGCTTTTGCCCCTCAATCAGCTCGTCCACAAACCAGTTGTACAGCGGGCGGTGATTTTCAAATTCCAGAGAACACAAAGAGTGGGTCACGCCCTCTCTGGCGTCCGACAGGGGATGGGCAAAGTCATACATGGGATACACGCACCACTTGTCACCGGTGCGGTGATGGTGGGCGTACATAATGCGATAGATGATCGGGTCCCGCATGTTCAGGTTGGGGGAGCTCATATCGATTTTGGCACGCAGCACCTTGCTGCCCTCCGGGAACTCACCCTTGCTCATGCGCATAAACAGGTCCAGGTTCTCCTCCACGGAGCGGTTGCGGTAGGGGCTCTCATTGCCCGGCTCGGTGAGGGTGCCGCGGTAGGCGCGCATTTCCTCCGGCGTCAACTCGCAAACAAAGGCCTTGCCTTTCTTGATCAGCTTGATGGCGCAGTCAAAGAGAAAGTCAAAGTAGTCGGAGGCGTAGTACAGGTTGTCCCACTGAAAGCCCAGCCACTGAATGTCCTCTTTAATGGCGTCTACATACTCGGTGTCCTCTTTGGTGGGGTTGGTGTCGTCCAGACGCAGATTGCACACGCCCTTGTACTTTTCCTTTACCCCAAAATTGATGCAAATGGCCTTGGCGTGGCCAATGTGCAGGTAGCCGTTGGGCTCCGGGGGAAAGCGAGTCTGTATGCTGCTATATACCCCGTCCTCCAGGTCTTTATCAATAAAATCGTGAATAAAATTAGAGCTTTCTCTGATCTCCTCAGCCATGGTACTCCTCCTTGTAGTGCGCCAGTGCGGCGTTTAGTCTGGCCAGTGCGGTCTCTTGCCCCAGCAAAGCCAGTATGGCGTGCAGGTCCGGGGTGTTGGTGCGCCCGGTAAGCGCCACCCGGATCACGGTAGACACATCGCCTACATGACCCTTGAACGCTGTGGGGTCCTGCTTGTATTCTTTCACATTGGGGGTGCAGCCCACCTGCGGGCACAACGCCTTGATCTTGGCAAACCAGGTGTCTTTGTCGTCTGCGGTGTCCACCAGGTCTTTATATTGTTCCAGCACCTGCACCGCCAAAGCCGGGTCCGCATTGCCGGTCAGGTCGTAGCAGGGGGTAAAGGTTTGGTCGTAGAAGTAACTGATGTAGTCCGCCAGATCGCTCCACTTGGCAATGTCCTTGCGGGGCTTTTTACCGCCCCGGTCAATGCTAAGCACTGCCACTGCGTAGGCCGGGTCGCTGTCAAACAGCGCGGCCAGTTCCGGCTGGTGCCGATGGGCCCAGGCGTGGGCCAGGTCAAACACTTCCTGTGCAGTCATTTTGCTGATGACGGTCTTGGACACATCCGTCAGCTTGGCCATATCAAACAGCGCGCCGGACACGCTCATTTTCTTTAAGTTAAAGGGGAAGTCTGCCAGGTCCGCTGTGGGGTTGGCACGCCGCCAGTCCTCAAAGTTCGAGTTGGCAATGGTCATCATATATTCGTTGACCGCTGCCGCCGGAATACCCATTTGGTCGTAGTAGGTGACTGCCGCTTCCGGGTCCTTGCGCTTGGAGAGCTTGCGCTTGCCGCCGTTTTCTTCCTTAAGAATGGGGGCAATATGGGCGTATTTCACCGGGCGGAAACCCAGTAGCTTGAACAGCTGCAGATGCAGGGGCACAGAGGCGATCCATTCGTCGCCCCGCACCACATGGGTGGTACGCATCAGGTGATCGTCCACCGCGTGGGCAAAGTGATAGGTGGGAATGCCGTCGGTTTTCAGCAGCACCACATCAATCACATTCTCCTGCATTTCGATTTTGCCTTTGATCAGATCGTCAAAGCGCACCTTGCCCTCCGGCTTGCCGGGAGAGCGCAGGCGCAGGGTCCAGGGTTTGCCGGCGTCTATATTGGCCTTGATTTGGTCGTAGGTCAGATCCCGACAGTGGGCGTAGGGACCCCAGTAGCCTTTGATGTCCTCGTTCTCCTGCCGGGCGTGCAGGTCTTCCAGCTCCTCCGGAGTGCAAAAGCAGGGGTAAGCCAGCCCTTCCTCCACCAAGGATTTGCCGTAGCACTGGTAAATGTCTTTGCGCAGGCTTTGGGTGTAAGGACCGTAGGCGCCGCTTTCGCTGCCGTCGCCCATCACGCCTTCGTCCGGTGTAATGCCGTAGATTTGCAGCGCAGAAAGCATGGTCTCCACCGCGCCCTCTACCTTGCGCTTTTGATCCGTATCTTCCACCCGCACATAGAATACGCCGTCGGTGCAGCGGGCAGTGCGGTATGCCGCCGCGCAGGAAAACAGATTGCCAAAGTGCAAAAAGCCTGTGGGGCTGGGCGAAAAGCGGCTGACTCTGGCGCCCTCTTTCAGCTGCCGTGGCGGGTACTTGGCTTCGTAATCCGCCGGGGTCATGGTAATGTGGGGAAAGAGCAGCGCTGCGATTTTTTCATTTTCCGTCATGATCTCACCTACTGTTCCGGCCAACGGGCGATAGCGCCGTTTTGCGCCGGATATAAAATTACAGCCTATTATGACATATAAATAGAAAATAATCAATATAAAAGGCGGGATTTTTCTTGAATTCTCCCGCTTTTTATGGTAAATTAAAATCAAATCTGCACCGGGAGGCAAAAAAGGTGGCTACATTACCCAAGGATCCGTTTATTCTGTTTAGCGTAATCAATACCAAATTGCGGGATTTTTATCCCAGCCTGGACGCTTTGTGTGCAGATTTGCAGGTGGACCGGGCGGCGTTGGAGGCTCAGCTGGCTGCCATCGGTATGACCTATGACCCGGCGCAAAACAAATTTCTGTAAAAAACACTTGCAACCGGGCGCATTTTGTGTTATCCTATTGTAGCAATAAATCGAGGTGTGGCTCAGTTTGGTAGAGCACCACGTTCGGGACGTGGGGGTCGCAAGTTCAAATCTTGTCACCTCGACCAAACAAGAAAAATCCGAACTTCATCATCAAAGATGGTGTGTTCGGATTTTTTGTTTATAAATTGGCCCAAATTTGATGAATATTAACTTTTTGTTTGACACATATAATAATGTAATCTATAATGAAGTTATGACTTATAAGGAGAATGAAGAATGAGAAGGATTCCATTAAGTGTAAAAAACCAAAGCATTGAGACCTCTGGCATAACTAAAGATTATAGAGAGGCTATTTGTGAATACATTTGGAATGGTTTTGAAGCAAATGCTAAGAATGTTGAATTAGAATGGAAACACAACCAATTAGATGGTGGTGATATTATATCTATTGCAGATAATGGTGATGGAATTAATTTCAATAATCTTGACAATACATTTGGAACTTTTCTAGCATCACAAAAAAATTCTTTATCACTTAAAGCAAAATCTAAAGCAAATAAAGGAAAGGGACGTTTTTCTTTTATGTGTTGTGCTTCTGATGTTCTGTGGAAAACTGTTTATTCTGATACTGAAACTCAAACAAATTATGAATATGAGTTAAGTTTATCTGATTCAAGCAAAGAGTTTATTGATTGTAATGAACCACAACCTACTATTAAAGGTACAGGTACAATTGCTACATTATTGAATGTTTTTGGTTTTGATTTAAATGATTTGCAATCAGAAGAGTTTACAAATTATTTGTTGACTGAATTTGCATGGTATCTTTACTTAAATAAAAATACAAGTTTACATGTTAATGGTCAAGTATTAGATTATTCTTCATACATTAATACAAATTTAAGTGAAGAAATTAATGTAAATATTTTTGGACATGATTTTAAAATTAATCTAATTGTTTGGAATGCTAAAATCAAAGAAAAATTCTGTTGTTATTATTTAGATGATAATAATTCAATTAAAGGAAAAAACACAACAACATATAACAGAAATACTATTGATTTTAATCATAGCGTATTTATCAAATCTAACTTCTTTAATAAATTAGATGTTGAAAAAATTGATTCACCTCAAAT
>CAVHPP010000003.1:0-123229 GCA_963638105.1 Agathobacter rectalis | reverse complement strand
TACGACCTCCGGGTTATGAGCCCGACGAGCTTCCAACTGCTCTACTCCGCGATATGGTTGGTGCACTTCCTTAGTGCTATATCATTATAGCAGATATTTTCATTTTGTCAACACCTAAATTTTGGCAAAGGCAAAATTCGGCGAGGGATCAGGGCAAGGAAAAAGCAGCGGGCCACTGAAAACCCACTGCTCTCCCATCATCTGCCGATGATAACCTTAACCTGTGCATAAGCACAAGAATATAATACTATATTCCGGCCAAAAAGGCAAGCGAATTGCAGATATTTGACGGATTTATTTATGGTGTATCATTACAGTGGGTATAAATTTAGCTGTGCAGCGGTGGCAAAAGCCACAAAACACCCCGATAAAATCAAAAAAAGGCAAAAAACAACCCTGCCGCGTGGCAGGGTTGCAAGTGCTCTATCGCTTATTTTACGCGGCTGATCTTGCCGTTCTTAGCCAAATACTCGTCGCTGGCCGGGAAGTGGTTTTTGTAAGTAATGCTTACGGTTGCGTTCTTGTCGCGCAGAACGGCAACGGTAGCGTGGGTCACATTTACGGTAACTTCCATATCATAGTCGGCTTCAACAATCTTGCCGGTCTTGGTGTCAATTTTCACAACGCCGGTGCCGTCCTTGTAATAAACCTTACAGTTATCGGCAGTGGTGCCCTCAGACCAGGACAGCGGCTTAATGCTGTCTACAACGGAGTCGATACCGCCCAGTACATTGAAGAAATGACCCTGAGAGTCCTGACCCTTATGGCTCATCTCAGCCATCTTGGGCTGAATCTTCATGGTGATGGTGCCGTCGCCATTGTCCTCAACTACAACAGCCAGCACATCATCGGCAGTCAGGGAAGAGGTCATCAGGGAGTTGCCCTGTTCGTCCACATTGTCCTTCGGTACTTTGCCGGCGCTGGGAGGCAGCGCAGAGGTGCCCTTGGTGAACAGGTTGCCCACGATACCGGGTACCATGCTGTTGATAGTGGGGTTCTCGTTACCGTCGATGATGACGCTGTTAATCTTTAAGTCCTCGTCGCCGATAAAGGCGCTCCAAGTCTGCTTGCCGTCCGGGGTATTGAACTCGGCGGTCTCAGCCTTGGTCTTGTTGTAGGCCTCTACATAATACTTGACTGCGTCCTCAGCGGTGTCCATCTTAATGCCGCCGTAAGTGCCGGCCTGGAACTCGCCGATTACGGACTTGTCCTCATTAGCGTTGGCGTCAGCAGCTACGGGTGCGGTCTTGGCAGCGGAGAAAACCACCTTAACGGCAAAGACCACCAGAACTGCAACCAGCGCAATCAGCAGAATACGGATGACAACATCCAGTTTGGATTTGCGTTTCACATTATAGCTCATAATAAATCCCCTTTCTACAGTATAATAACCGATAAGAACATAATTTTCAACTGCTTTTTTCAAATCCGTCCAAAAAAAATAGAAAATTCCGTTTCCGGTTGACTTTCTACAGGGAATCCAGTACACTTAAAATCAGCAAGTAGTACCTAAAAATACAAAATTCAGAGATACTACCTTGCAGAAGGGGGATTTTAATTATGGCGGAGACGCTGCAAAAAACCAAGAGGAAAGCCGGGCGGAAAAAGCACCGTGCCGGTCGCATTGTGCTGGCGGTACTGGGGGTACTGATCCTGGCCATTGTGATTACGGATGTGGTGGTGTGCCACCATCGGTCGGACCCGGGCAAAATTCAAGCGTACGACACCCAAAACCCGTATGTTTTGGAACGGACGGACATTTCCGGCCACCGCAGCGGCGGCGGGATCGAACCGGAAGAGACTCTGCGTGCCTTTAAGAATTGCGCCGAGAACCCGGACTTCTCCATTGATGTGTTTGAGTTTGACCTGCATATCACCAAGGACGATGTGCTGGTGCTGCTTCACGACGACACGGTGGACCGTACCTCGGACAGCCGGCAGGTGTTTGGCGAGGACGATGTGCGCCCGGAGAACAAGACTTATGACGAGCTGCGGCAGCTGAATATGGGCGCTCAGTTTGAGACGGAAAGCGGCGAAAAGCCCTATGCGAACCTGCAGGGGGATCAGGTGCCGGACGATCTGCGCATTTTGCGGGTGGAGGACGCGCTGGACTACCTGATCGCACAGGGCAAGGGCGAATATAAGTATATTATCGAGATTAAAAACAGCGGTGATTTGGGCACCCACGGGGTGGATCTGCTCTATAATATTATGAAAGAGCGCGGGATTATCGACCGGGTGATCTTCGGCACCTTCCACAAGGAAGTGAGCGCCTATGTGGACGCCACTTATAAGGATATGACCCGCAGCACTTCCATTGCCGAGGTGGCGGAATTCTGGGCCGCAGCCCTGCGCAATGACGAGAATTACACGCCGCCCTGCAAGGTGCTGCAAATTCCCTATTGCGCGCCGTACAAGAACCTGGGCTTCAACCTGGGCACAGCCACGGTAATCAATTATGCCCACGCCCACGATATGGCGGTGCAGTATTGGACGGTGAACGACCCGGAGGATATGGCCTACCTGGTAGATTTAGGCGCCGATTGCATTATGTCCGATTATCCGGATAAATTGTACGATACCATGCAGGATAAGGCGTAAATATCCGGCGATGGTGAAAACAGAATAGAATCCGTGTGTACCGGTCGGCATTTGTCGGCCGGTATTTTGCGGCCCGATGTGGGCATCGGGCCCTACTAAAAATACATTTCATCGGTTACAAAATTCTTGTAGGGCGGGGGCTTGCTCCCGCCGGAATGGCAAAAAGAAAAGGAACGGCATTGCCGTTCCTTTTTGCTATGCACGATAGATTTACAGTACCTTATCCAGGAAAGTGGTCAGGCGCTCGGCCTTGGGGTGGTCGAAGATGTCCGTGGGGGTGCCTTTTTCCAGCACCTTGCCGTCGTCCATAAACAGCACCCGGCTGGCAACCTCCTTGGCAAAGCCCATTTCGTGGGTGACCACCACCATGGTCATACCATCGTTGGCCAGCTCTTTCATCAGATCCAGCACCTCGCCCACCATCTCCGGGTCCAGGGCGGAGGTGGGCTCATCAAAGAGCATCACCTTAGGGTTCATGGCCAGAGAGCGCACGATGGCGATCCGCTGCTTTTGGCCGCCGGAGAGCATGGCGGGGTAGGCGTCTGCCTTATCCCGCAGGCCGATCCGATCCAGCAGTCGCAGGGCGTTCTCGTTGGCCTCTTCCTTGCTCATCAGCTTTAGCTGAATGGGGGCCAGGGTAATATTGCCCAGCACGGTCTTGTTGTTAAACAGGTTAAAGTGCTGGAACACCATGCCCATACTGCGGCGCACCTGGTTGATGTCCGTCTTTTTGTCCGTAATGCACTGGCCGTCAAACCAGATTTGGCCGGAGGTGGGGGTTTCCAGCAAATTCAGGCACCGCAAAAAGGTGCTCTTACCGGAGCCGGAGGGGCCGATCACAACGATCTTTTCGCCCTTTTCGATCTTTTCGTCTATGCCTTTCAGCACTTCCAGCTTGCCAAAGCTTTTGTGCAGGTCAGATACCTTTATCACTTTTTCTCAGGCTCCTTTCCATCAACTTAATGCCCAGGGTGATTACCAGCACGATCACAATGTAGATCAGGGCCATCACCAGGTAGGGAATCATAAATTCGTAGCTGTTGGAGCCAATGCGGTTGAACGCAACATACAGGTCCATAGCGCCTACGAAGCTGACCACCGAGGTCTCTTTGATCAGCGAGATAAACTCGTTGCCCAGGGTGGGCAGAATGTTCTTCACCGCCTGGGGGATCACGATCTTCATCATGGTGGTGGCGTAGCTCAGGCCGATGGCCCGGCCGCCCTCCATTTGCCCACTGTCTACGGACAGAATACCGGCGCGCATGATCTCGGAGATATAGGCGGCGGAGTTCATACCAAAGACCACCACGGCCACGGCCACGGAGTTCATGTGCAGGTTCATCAGCGGCATGAGCACATAGTAGAATACCAGCAGCTGTACCACAATGGGGGTGCCTCGGAACAGACCCACATACAGCCCGGACAGACCGTTAAAGAACTTAGCCACCGGATTGGTGCGGGGAATAACCCGGGTGGTGGCGATCACGGTGCCGAAAACGATACCGATCAGCAGACCCAGCATGGCGATCTCCGCCGTATTGCGCAGGCCAAGCAGCACCGTCTTGTAGCCGTCGTGATGAATAAAGTAGTCAAGGAAAACCTGGACTTTGTTGCTAAAATTATCCATAAGTTGCGTCCCTGCCGCCAAGGCGGCCTCTTGTCAAAAAATGCCCCACCCCCGTGCGGGGGTGAGGTGCGGATTTGTCTTTGTTTATTTGGCCTGATTACGCCACATTGTTGATGGCGGTGGTGATGGCAGCTGCCGGTGCGGCGTCTACGATCACATAATTCAGGTTGCCGTTGATCAGGTCCTGCATAGCCAGAGAGGCGTTGTCATAGCCAACGAACTGTGCCTTCAAACCGGCAAAGCCCATGTCCTCGCTGCCCTGTACATAGGACTGACCGGTGGTGCCGTTCTGGCCGCCGATCTTCACGCTGCTGTCCAGGCCGTTCAGGATCTTCTCCACATCTTCCTTGGTCTTGCAAGCGTCAAAGGTGGTGTCGTCGCCCTTTACAACCACTTTCTGAGAAGCGGAATAGTAAGAGTCGGTAAAGTCTACCTGCTTTGCGCGGGTCTCGTTCACAGTCAGACCGGCCATAGCGATGTCACACTTCTGCTGCTGCACGGAGGTGACCACAGCTTCAAACTTCATGTCTTTGATCACCAGTTCTTTGCCCAGGCTGTCTGCCAGTGCCTTGGCGATCTCCATGTCAATGCCGTAAAAAGCGTCGCCCTTCTTGTACTCAAAAGGCTCAAACTCGGCGTTGGTGGCAACCACCAGCTGATCCTTGGAGCTGTCCTCGGTGGCGCTGGTCACGCCTGCCGGCTCGCCGCTGCCAAAGTAGTGGTTGCAGATTTCGTCCAGCTTGCCGTTTTCTTTGATCTCTTTGATGAAAGCGTTGGCCTTCTCTTTCAGCTCCGGCTGCTTCTTGTCCACGCCAAAGGCGTATTCCTCGTCAGACAGCGCAATGTCGATCACCTTGACCTTCTGGGTCTTGGCGGCCTTGGTGGTGTCCTTGCCGTCGTTGCCGCTGTTAGAGGAGCAAGCGGCGAAAGACGCAGCCACAAACAGTACAGCCAGCACCAGGGCAATGATTTTGTTAAACTTCTTCATTGTTTTGTACCTATCCTTTCAAAAATTGCCGTACAGATACTTATAAATATACGGTTTATCGTGGTTCACTTTAGCACATTCCCGTGAAAAATGCAAGAGCTTTCCATAGATTACACGCATAAATATGCAGTCTTTGCATAGCAAATGTATAGGCGCACAAAAAGGGGCGAAAAACGATACGCTTTTTTGTGCAATGTAGCATAAATCCGCTGCCGTTGACGAACGCCCGCCGGGGCGTTATAATAGGTAATAAATCACGCCCGCCCGGCAAGGGGGGCAAGATAAGAGAGGTACAGTGTGATGATGACAAATATTCCTGAGGTGAAGCTGGGACTGGTGAGCGTGTCCCGAGACTGCTTTCCCATGGCGCTGTCCGTTGGACGGCGAGATGCATTGGCGGCAGCCTATGCCAAGTACGGCGTGCTGCACAACTGCCCGGTGTGCATAGAGAGCGAGACGGACGTGGCGCCGGCCTTAGCGGACTTAAAGGCTGCCGGGGTCAACGCCTTGGTGATCTTCCTGGGCAACTTCGGACCGGAGACGGCGGAGACCACTCTGGCCAAGCAGTTTGACGGCCCGGTGATGTTCTGCGCAGCGGCAGAGGAAAGCGGCGACAGCCTGCTGGACGGCCGCGGCGACGCCTACTGCGGTATGCTCAATGCGTCCTACAACCTGAATTTGCGGGGCGTGCAGGCGTATATCCCCGAATACCCGGTAGGTACGGCAGCGGATTGCGCCGCCATGATCCGGGACTTTGTACCGGTGGCAACGGCGCTGCTTGCACTGTCTGATTTGAAGATCATTTCCTTTGGCCCCCGTCCCCAGGACTTTTTGGCCTGCAACGCGCCTATCGCGCCCCTGCACCGGCTGGGCATTGAGATTGAGGAAAACAGCGAGCTGGATCTGTACGCTGCGTTCCACGCCCACGCCGGGGACGCTCGTATTCCCGATGTGGTAGCGGAGATGGAGGAAGAGCTGGGCGAGGGCAATAAAAAGCCGGAGATCCTGGCCAAGCTGGCTCAGTACGAACTGACTCTGCTGGACTGGGTGGAGACCCACAAGGGCGCCCGCAAGTATGTGGCCATTGCCGGCAAGTGCTGGCCTGCATTCCAAACGGAGTTCCAGTTTGTGCCCTGTTATGTAAACAGCCGCCTGACCGCCAAGGGCATTCCTGTGTCCTGTGAGGTGGATATTTACGGCGTGCTGTCCGAGTTTATCGGCACCTGCGTCAGTCGGGACGCCGTGACCCTGCTGGATATTAACAACAGCGTGCCTGCCGATCTGTATGCGGAGAAGATCAAGGGTGCGTATCCGTACAGCCTGACAGATACTTTTATGGGCTTCCACTGCGGCAACACCCCGGCCTGCAAGCTGTCCGCCTGTGAGATGAAGTATCAAAAAATCATGGCCCGCACTCTGCCGGTGGAGTACACCAACGGCACCCTGGAGGGGGATATTGCCCCCGGTCCCATCACTTTCTTCCGGCTCCAGTCCACGGCGGACTGCCGGTTGCGGGGCTATGTGGCAGAGGGTGAGGTGCTGCCGGTGGCTACCCGCTCCTTTGGCGGCATCGGCGTGTTTGCCATTCCCCAAATGGGCCGGTTCTATCGCCATGTGCTCATTGAAAAGAACTTCCCTCACCACGGGGCGGTGGCCTTTGGTCATTACGGCAAGGCCATCTTTGCTGTGCTGCGGTGCCTGGGCGTTACCGATGTGGGCTTTAATCAGCCCCAGGGTATGCTTTATCCTACGGAAAATCCCTTTGCGTAAAAGCGGGTGCCTGTCGGCGGAAGCAAGCCCCCGCCCTACGCATAACGGCTTGAAATTTCCATCGCGGCGCGATTTTGCCGCCGGATCGGCAACCCATTGCCCGGCTCTGCGGAGCCGGGCTTTTTTGCGCCTTTTTGGGGCCAAAATGCGGATTTTTGCCCCCGGGGTTGACAAATGGAAAAATTGGACTATAATAACAATTAGCACTCGCAGCCAAAGAGTGCTAATTCTGAAATAACAAAGGTGATTTGAATGAGAAAAAAGCAATTCAAGGCAGAGTCTAAAAAACTGCTGGATATGATGATTAACTCCATTTATACCCATAAGGAGATCTTTTTGCGGGAGCTGATCTCCAACGCCTCCGACGCGCTGGACAAGCTGTACTTCCGCTCCCTGACGGACGATACGGTGGGGATGAACCGCAGTGATTTTCACATTCGCCTGGCGGTGGACAAGGACGCCCGCACCCTGACCGTGACGGACAACGGCATCGGTATGACCGGCGAAGAACTGGAGCAGAACCTGGGCACCATTGCCAAGTCCGGCTCTCTGAACTTTAAGCAGGAGAACGACACCAAGGCCGCCGACGATGTAGAGGTGATCGGCCAGTTCGGCGTTGGGTTCTATTCCGCCTTTATGGTGGCGGACAAGGTGACCGTGGAGTCTAAGGCCTTTGGGGCAGATACAGCCAACTGCTGGACTTCTACCGGCGCAGACGGCTACACCTTAGAGCCTTGCGACAAGGCAGATTGCGGTACGGTGATCACCCTGCACCTGAAAGAGAACACCGAGGAAGAAAATTACGACGAGTTCCTGGAGCCGTACCGGATTCAGGGTCTGGTGAAGAAATACAGCGACTATATCCGCTATCCCATCGTGATGCAGATGAGCCATCAGGTGCCGAACCCGGACAAAGAGGGCGAGACCGTGACAGAGGTGGCGGACGAAACCTTAAATTCTATGGTGCCTCTGTGGCGCAAGGCCAAAAGCGAGCTGAAGCCGGAGGACTACAATGCATTTTACAAGCAGCGCTTTGGCGACTACGAGGACCCGGTAGATGTGATGCACTTTAAGACCGAGGGCCAGGCCACCTTTGACGCCCTGCTGTATATTCCTAAGAACCCGCCCTTTGACTACTACACCAAGGAGTTTGAAAAGGGGCTGGCGCTGTACTCCAACGGCGTGCTGATTATGGAGAAGTGCCCGGATCTGCTGCCGGATCACTTTAGCTTTGTGCGGGGGCTCATTGACAGTGCAGACCTGAGCCTGAATATTTCTCGTGAGATGCTCCAGCACGATCATCAGCTGAAGATCATTGCCAAGGCCATTAACCGCAAGATCAAGAACGAGCTGACCCGTATGCTGAAGAATGAGCGGGAGCAGTACGAGGCGTTCTTTAAGACCTTTGGTGTGCAGCTGAAATTCGGTGTGTATGCCAACTACGGCGCCGAAAAGGACGACCTGAAAGACCTGTTGCTGTTCAAATCCTCTGCCGGTGAGGGTATGGTGACCCTGAAAGAGTATGTGGACGGTATGGCCGAGGGGCAGGATACCATTTACTATGCCTGCGGCGACACGGCGGAAAAGATTGCGCTGTTGCCCCAGACGGACGCGGTGCTGAGCAAGGGCTACCAGGTGCTGTACCTGACGGACGATGTGGACGAGTTTGCCCTGCAAATGCTCATGGAGTACGATGGCAAGAAGTTCGCTAACATTACGAAGGACGACCTGAACTTGGAAAGCGAAGATGAAAAGAAAGCCATGGAGCAAAAGAATGCCGACGCCAAGGGCTTGCTGGACGCGATGAAAGAGGCGCTGGGCGAGGAAGTCAGCGCCGTGAAATTCTCCGGCAACCTGGGCAGCCACGCCGTGTGCCTGTCCGCAGAGGGTTACCTGTCCATGGAGATGGAAAAGGTGCTCAGCAGTATGCCCGGCGGCGGCCAGGGCGCCAAGGCCCAGCTGGTGCTGGAGATCAACGATAAGCACCCGCTGGCAGAGAAATTGTTTGCCCTCTTAAAGGACGATCCGGAAACGCTGAAGAAATACACCAAGATCTTGTACGATCAGGCCCGGCTCATCAGCGGGCTGGATGTGCAGAACCCCACGGCGCTGGCAGACAGCATTGTGGATATGATGTTATAATTCTTGTAAAATCAAAAAGCGGCACCGCTTGCAGTTGCAGGCAGTGCCGTTCTTTTTTGTTCAGTCCGCTGTGCGCACCCATACGGCCATTTGGTCGTCCGAACCGCTTAGTCTGCGGCAAAAGGGGACGAACCGCAGGGTGCAGGGCACGGCCTTTGGCGGGGCTGTGGTGTACAGATCATCGCCGCCTTGCAGGCAAGTGCCCGCGGCCAGCAGGCAGCCGTCCCGGTACACGATAGGCGCCCGTGTGTCCAGCGCCAGGGCGTGGACAGAGGGGGTGTTCCGGGTTTCCAGCGCATAGATCAGCCCGCCACGGCTGAGCGCTACTCGCCCGGCATTGGCGCCTACCCGGGCGTTGCTGTACAGCAGCCGTACCGTGGGGGCAAAGCAAAAGCGCAGGGTGGTGGGAACAGTGATCTGCTGCACATAGTAGCCGTCCTTTGCCGTAACAGGTTGGCCGTCCAGGGTGGGACATTGGCACCAGTCCGGCAGGCGCAGGCGCAGGGTAAAGGGTCGCTTTAGCTGAGTGATCTCTACGGTAAAATCGCCGGTCTCCGGCAAGGCAGAGATGATTTGCAGCTGCCCAAAAGGCGCGTCTACCTGCGCCCCCAGGGGTAGCTCAATAGCCAGGGTGCTGTCGTCTGCATAAAATCCGTATTGCCCAATCCCGGCAGTGACCCGCGCCACATTGGGCGGACAGCAGGCGCAGTCAAACCAGCTTTGGCGGCGCAACGCCTGGCGTTTGCGCTCCGGTACGGCAGCGTTCAGCACACCCTCCGCCTCCAGCGGATTGGCGTAATAGAAGTGGCAGCCGTCGGCGCTCATGGCTCCGGCAACGGTGTTCCACAGGGCACGCTCCGCCACGGCGCCGTACGTAGCGTGCGGGTGGCAACGGTACAGCCGCTGGGCAAAGAATACCAGCCCGGCAGAGGCGCAGCTTTCCCCATACGCCAGGTCGTTCGGCAGATAATAGGCCGGGCCAAAGGCCTCGCCCACGGCAGTCTGGCCGATGGCGCCGGTCACATACAGCTTGGTGCGGCACAGGTCCTGCCACAGCGTTTCGCAGGCGGCTTGCAGTGCCCGGTCCCCGGTATGCTCTGCCACGGCGGCTGCCCCGGCATACAGATACACGCCCCGCACTGCGTGGCCCACGGCAGTTGTCTGTGCTGTCAGCGGGCAGTGGGCCTGGTTGTAAATATAGTCGCTGCCGTCGGTGCCAACACCCCGCTCCCGGTCAAAGAACAGGGGTTGCGTGCCCCGGGTGCGGATAAAAAAGTCGGCGGTTTGCAGATAGTCTGCCTTGCCGGTGACCTCATACAGCTGCACCAGCGCCAGCTCTGCCAGCGGGTGGCCGGGATAGCCGGGGCGTTTGTCTGCGCCAAAGGTGCGGCAAATGCAGTCCGCTGCGCGGCAGGCAATGTCCAGCAGATCCCGCTCCTTCTGCATGATCCACCGGGCACAGGCCGCTTGGGCCAGGTGGCCAAAGCAATACAGCTCGTGGTAGTTTTTTAAGTTGGTAAATCGGTTTTGCAGACCGTTAATGGAATACAGGGTGTCTAAATAGCCGTCCGGCTCCTGGGCGGCGGCGATCAGCGCCACCGCTTCCCGGCTTTTTTCAGCCAGGTACGCCCGGTTGCCGTAGGGCATGGCGTAGGCGGCGGCCTCCAGCCATTTATACAGGTCGCTGTCCTGGAACACCCAGCCCATAAAGGCCCCTGCCGGGCTGTTCTTTTCATCATAATACCATTTGTCCGTAGGGTAGGCAGGTCGGGTTTGACCACTCTTTTCGGCGGCAATGGCACCGGCGGCCTTTTGGAAGTTGGCCATACAGCTGCTTTTTGGCGCGCCGGGCACCCGGTCGTGCAGCGCCTGCCACTGGTAGGGCAGCACGGTGTCCGCCACCCTGCGGATCCGGGGCGCCCAAAAGGGGTCGGTGACGGTGATGTGTTTGGGGCTGATCGGTTCCATACGCCTGCTCCTTAGGTAAAAAAATAGACCTGTTTTTGTACAGGTCTATTATAGCATATTCTGCTTTACGCGGCAATGTGGCCGGCGTCCGCAGCGGTGGTGGGAACCAGGCGGCGGGCGGTGGCGTCTTGCCGTGCCAGCCGGGCGCGGCGGCGCTGTCTGCGGGCATAGGCGGCTTTTTTGGCAGCCAGCTTCTTTTCCCTGCGGGTGATCACCAGTCCCAGTACGGTGATATACAGCACAAATTCGGCGGCGAACACCAGCTTCATTTGGGTGGGGTCCAGCCAGTCCATCAGCCGGAAGGGCAGGCTCAGCAGGGCGTAGCCCACCGCCAGGGCGGTCAGGCTCAGCAGGGCAGATGTGATCAGGTGTTTTACAGTGTATTTTTTCATGGCGTTGTACCTCCTTCAAATTGCAACTTCATTGTAGCAATTCCCAAGGGCAGGCACAATGGGACTGGCGGTAAGGGTACCAAACTTGTCCCTGTTAGTAAATATCTTTACTTCACTGTGATTTCGCTGCTTCTTCCGCTTTGTACAAGGCGGCGGCCACCGCGTGGGCGGCTTCTTCCAGCCGATCGGCAGGCACGGCGGAGGGGGAGACCACCACCAGATTTTTGCCGCTTTTTTCTTTTGCAATATACAGGGCAAGCTCTGCCTGCTCAAAAGGGGAGCTGTCCGGCAGCCTCGGCGTTTCAATCCGCACTTGCAGACCGTTTTCGCCCACACTCACCGGGTGGTCCGGCAGTGCCTTTGCCAGCAGGGCGCACAGGGTCTTGGCTTTGCCGGTGTACAGGCGGCGGATCTTTTTGGTGCGGGATTTCATATTTCCGTCTCGCAGGTAGGCGCACAGGGCGATCTGTTCCGTCTTGGACGCGGTTTGGGCAAAGGTGTCTTTCATCTGATGATAGGCGGCGGCCAGCGCCGGACTGAGCACCATAAAGCTGATGCGAATGCCCGGCAGCAGCAGGGCGGAGAAGGCGCCCATATACACCACATTGCCGCTGCCCAAGGCGTACAGCGAGGGGGTGGGGGTGCTGCTGTACAGAAAGTCGTTTTCAAAGTCGTCCTCGATCACCACCGCGCCGGTATCTGCCGAGTGGGCGCACAGCTCCAGCCGCCGCTGAATGGGCATCACATCTCCCTGCCGGTTCATGTGGGAGGGAGACACATAAATAATGTCCGCGTCCTTGTACCGGGTGCGCACGGTGTAGCCGTGGGCGGCAAACACGGTGCTGCCCTGCACAAAGCTGCCGTCCGGAAAGGACACGGTGCGCCGCTCTTTCAGCAGCACGCAGAGGATCTCCAGCAGCATTTGCACCCCGGCGCCAACCACTATGTGCTCCGGTGTGGTGACCACATTGCGCCGCTCTCGCACATAGTCTGCCAGCGCGCACCGCAGGTCGTATTCCCCTTGGGGCTCGCTGTAAGTGAGCAGCCGCTGCCGCTGGCGCAAGGCGCTCTTAATGTAGCGCTGCCATAGGGAGAAGTCGAAGCTGGACAGATCGGCGCTGTTGCCGGTAAGATCCAGCCGAGGCGGCGCCTGCACCCGGGGGCGGGGCATAGGCGCCGCCGGTGCCTTTGGCCCCCCGGCCACAAAGTAGCCGCTTTGGGGCTTGGCGTAAATATAGCCTTCCGCCGCCAATTGAAAGTAAGCGTTCTGCACGGTGGTGCGGCTGATCCGGTAAAGTTCCGCCGCCCGGCGAATGGAGGGCATACGGTCCCCTCGGCGCAGCCGTCCGTCGGCGATCATTTCTTTAAACATGGTATAGGCTTGGGTGTATTTTAGCATAACTGTACCTTAAAAAATCAGCGGTTTTGTGTCTTTTATTCCTGTCAAAATTAGTATATACTATAGATAACAGAAAAGCAAGGGGGCGAGGACTTGAAAAACTGCGTGGTCTTTAACGACCTTTCCGGCTATGGCAACTGCTCGCTGATGGCGGCCATTCCGGTACTGACGGCGATGGGCGTGCGGGTGCACCCGGTGCCCACGGCGGTGCTTACCTGCCAAACCGGCTACGATCGTTATTCTATGGAGGACCTGACCGGGTTTATGCCCCGGTTCACTGCGGACTGGCAAGGGGTACAGCCGGACGGTATCATCACCGGCTTTCTCAGCAATCCGGCCCAGGGGGACTGCATTGCGGACTTTCTGGCTGCTCACCGCACGGCGGATACGCTCTTGGTGGTGGACCCGGTGATGGCGGACGACGGCAGCCTGTACGATGGGTTTGACGAGGCTCGGTGCAACGCGGTGCGCCGCCTGGCAGAGATGGCGGATGTGCTCACGCCCAATGTAAGCGAACTGGCGCTGCTGTGCGGGGCGGATTATACCGAGGACCCGTCGGCGGTGCGGCAAATGGGCGCCCGCTTGGCAGAGGAACACCGGGTGGTGGCGGTCACCGGCTATCGGCAGGGAACGGAGATCCACACCCTGGTGTTTGCAGGCGGGGACTGCACAGACTTGGCAGCGCCCTTGCGCCCCGGTTCCTTTAGCGGCACCGGCGATCTGTTCGTTTCTGTATTCACCGGCGGTCTGCTTCGTGGCCGGGCGCCGGCACAGGCTGCCAAACAGGCGGTGGATTTTCTCAGCCACGCCATCGCCGTTACCCACGGTACAGACCCCCGGGACGGCGTAGATTTTGAAAAGATTATGGAGGATCTGCTATGAACAAGACGGTGAAAAAGATTTCATTCACGGCGCTGTTCGCCGCTATGGTGTTTGGCCTGACTATGCTGCACATTCCCATCGGTGCCGGCGGCTATATTCATGTGGGCGACGCCATGATTTACCTCAGCGGGCTGCTGCTGGGGCCTTGGGCGTTCCTGGCCGCTTCCATCGGCGCTGCGTTTTCTGATCTTGCCAGCGGGTTTGCCACCTATGCCCTTCCCTCTGCCATTATCAAATTTCTTATTGCAATTCCCTTTGTTGCATTATATAATAAGAGCAATAAATTGCTGACGGTGTGGACGGCGCTGTGCACCATTCTGTCCGGTGCCATTACGGTTGGCGGCTACTATGTGGCGGACCTGGTGCTGTACCGGGAGGGCGCCATCGCAGATATACCGGCCAATGCCATTCAGGCGGTAGGCAGCGCAGTGGTGTTTATTGTGCTGGCGCTGGCGCTGGACAAGGCCGGAATTTACAAAAGATTGAAGGGTTATCTCAATGGCTGATATTGTTTATCGCTATTACGACGGTGTGTATCTGAATATTACAAATCAGTGCCCCTGCAACTGCGCGTTTTGCATTCGCTCTAAGGGCGACGCTGTGGGCGACGCCAAGGAAATGTGGTTTGACACGGAGCCTACCTGGCAGGAGATCAAGGCGGCGATTGACGCTTACGATTTTGCCCACACGGACGAGGCGGTGTTTTGCGGCTACGGCGAGCCTACCAATGCGCTGGACCACCTGCTGCAAGCGGCGGATTATCTGCGCACGGTGAACCCCAAGATCCACCTGCGGCTGAACACCAACGGTCTGTCGGACTTAATTAATGGCAAGCCTACCGCAGAGCTGCTGTGTCGTCATTTTGACAGTATTTCCGTGTCTCTCAATGAGCCTACGGCAGAGAAGTATGATAAGATCACCCGCAACTGCTACGGCGGCAAGGCGTTTGACGCCATGTTGCAGTTCACTCGGGAATGTGTGGCCCACTGCCCGGATGTGCGTATGACGGTGGTGGATGTGATCCCCCCGGCGGATATTGAAAAATCCCGCCAAGTGTGCGAGAGCACCGGCGCCAAATTCCGTGTGCGCAGCTTCGCCGCCGGTCGATAAACAAAAGAGAATAATCGCACGCAAGGCGCACTGTTCCGGCAGGATCGGAACCGTCCGCTCTTTGCGGTGTGCAAAAGAAGTCAGTAAGGCAGCTTGCCTTGCTGCTTTTTTTATGCCCGGTTTTGCGGCTGCTTTTGCCAGACCCGGCGCTGTCCGGCATATATGGTGTGACAATGCGTTGGTACGCCGCCGGTTCCATTGCCCGGTATATACGACCTGCCGGTATGTGGATATGCACGCCCGGCTTGCAGCGCACATAGTATAGTCTGACGGCGCCCGGCGACTGCTTCCTATTTTCGTCTTTGAAAAAAAGGGATTGCGTCCGGGACAAAAATTTGATAAACTGTAATAGGTTAGTTGCAACTAACTTAGAACGCAGAAAAAGGAGAACACGTAATGACCCCTGTTTTACAGACTGCCGTAGGGCTGGCCATCCCCTTTGTAGGCACGGCGCTGGGCGCAGCCGCAGTGTTTCTTTTCAAATCCGATATTCCGCCCCGGGTGCAAAAGATTTTGTTGGGCTTTGCCTCCGGCGTAATGCTGGCAGCCTCCGTTTGGTCATTGTTGCTGCCTGCTTTGGAGCTGTCCGGCAGCTGGCTGCCGGTTGTGGTCGGCTTTCTCGTGGGGATCGGGTTTCTTTTAGGACTGGATCAGCTTACGGCGCGGCTGCATTTGGAACCAAAGGTCGGGGGTGCCGGGAGCAATTCCTTCTTGTTGGTGCTGGCGGTGACCCTCCACAATGTGCCGGAGGGTATGGCGGTGGGCGTGGCGTTTGCCGGTATGCTGGCAGGCGACGGGGCCATTACGCCGGCGGACGCCTTTGCCCTTGCGGTGGGAATCGCATTGCAAAATATTCCGGAGGGCACCATTGTGGCGGCGCCCCTGCGCAGCGACGGTTGCTCTCGCGGCCGTTCCTTTGTGTATGGGGTACTGTCCGGTGCCGTAGAGCCGGTGGGCGCGGTGCTGACCATATTGCTGACCGCACTGCTGCGTCCGGTGCTGCCGTTTTTGTTGGCCTTTGCCGCCGGGGCGATGGTGTATGTGGTGCTGGAGGAGTTGAACCCCCAGGCCCAAACCGGCCCCCACAGCCACACCGGCACCATGGGTGCCGCCGCAGGCTTTGCCCTGATGATGGCCATGGATGTGGCGCTGGGTTGATATTGGGACAAAAAAAGACCGTCCGCTGCTTTGTGCAGCGGGCGGTTTTGCTTTTCTTTACGGTTAGAACGGGTTTTGCCCCAGCTTTTCGGCAATTTTTTGCCCGGTGGGGGTGGTAGCCAGTCCGGCCTGTGAAGTCTCGCGCAGGCAGGCGGGCAGCTGGCAGCCGATCTCATACATGGCGTCGATCACCTCGTCCGGGGGGATCACGCTTTGGATCCCCGCCAGCGCCATTTGGGCGGCCACCACCGCATTGGCGGCACCGGCGGCGTTGCGCTTAATGCAGGGGGTCTCTACCAGCCCGGCCACCGGGTCGCACACCAGTCCCAGCATATTCTTCAGCGCCATAGCGGCGCCCTGGGCAATGGCGTCGTTGTCGCCCCCTGCCAAATATACCAGACCGCCGGCGGCCATAGCGGCTGCAGAGCCAATCTCTGCCTGACAGCCCCCTTGGGCACCGCTGATGGAGGCATTCTCGGCGATTACACTGCCGATTCCGGCACTGACCAGCAGGGCACGCAGCAGTTCTCGGCGGGGCAGACCCTGTTGCTTCTGATAGGTGATGAGCACTGCGGGAATTACCCCACAGCTGCCGGCAGTGGGGGCGGCTACAATGCGCTTCATACAGGCGTTGCTTTCTGCCACCTGCACCGCCGCGGCGATCACGGCGGACAGGTAGTCCCCCAACAGGGTATCGCCCTTTTGGTTATATTCCGCCAGCCGGGCGCCGTTTTGACCGCCCATTTTGCCGGTGGTCACCGCTGTCGGGTCGTACTGGGTGATAGAGTCCTCCATGGCCTTTGCCATTTGGTCCATTTGATCCAGCACGGCACTCTCCGGTAATTGGGTTTCCTTGGCCTGGGTGGTGAGTACCACCTGCCAAAAGGGACACGCCCCATCCCGGCAGCGGCGCAGGATCTCGTCTATTGAATGGTACGGCATGGCGTTTCCTCCAAACTCAGATAACTGACTTTTTTAATACCCTCCAGAGCGCGAATGGCGGCAATGGTGGCGGCGGGTATCTCTTGGTCGCATTCGGCAATAAAGGCGGCCCGCTTGCCCCGCCCGGAGCGGTACAGCCGCATTTCTGCAATATTCACCTTAGCCTGTGCCAGCAGGGCGCTGATTTTGGCTACCATGCCGGGCACATCGGTGTTGCTGACAATCAGGGTGGGGTAGTCGCCGCTTACGTTGGCCTCCAGCCCGTCGATCTCTGCAATATTGATGATGGAGCCGCCCAGGGACTGGCCGATCAGGTCCAGTACCTTGCCGCTTTCGCCCACCAGGTGCAGCTGCACGGAGTTGGGGTGGGCGTTCTTTAGCTTGGCCTGCTCCAGCCGAAAGGTCATGCCCCGGGCCTTGGCAACGGCAAAAGCCCGGGGGATCCGGGCGTCGTCCGGGTGCATACCGCACAGCCCGGCGATCAGTGCCAGGGGCGTGCCGTGGCCGCTGCCGGTAAGCCAAAAGGAGCCGTACAGCCCCAGGGTGGCGTCCTTAACCGGTTCGCCCAGCAGTTGGCGGGAAATGTAGCCGATCCGCACCGCACCGGCGGTGTGGGAGCTGGACGGCCCCACCATCACCGGGCCTAAAATCTCAAAAATATTCATACACTTCTCCTCCCTTGCGGAGTGGATAAAAAAACAGGCAACGGAGCCTTGCGCACCGTTGCCCTTTCTTATTATAGCCGTCTTTGCCCCAACAGGCAAGCGCTTTTTTTATTCCTCCGTGTGCTTACGCTTGGCGGCGGTCAGCGCCAGCAGCGCAGCAGTACACAGCAGTGCCCCGGCAGCAGCGCCGGTGTGGCCGGTGGAGGGGGATTTGGCTGTGCTCTTTTTGTCGGCCTTGGCGGCGGTCTTTGTGGTGGTCTCTGTCTGTTTGGTGGTGGTCTCTTTTGCCGTAGTGGGCTCTGTGGGGTCCACCGGGTCGGCGGGCGCTGCGGGGTTCGTAGGCTGTACCGGGTCGGTGGGGCCTTCCGGGTCTTTGGGCGGCTGGGGATCGGTGGGGCCTTCCGGATCAATGGGCGGCTCCGGCGCGCCGGTTCCGGGCACGGTGAGAGTCACCGTTTGCAGGCTCTGGTTGTCGCCCAAGGGACCGGGATCAAAGAGAAAACCGGCTTCTTCCAGTTGGGCGGCGGTGTAAAAGGCTTTAACAGTCAGTGTGACGGTGGTGTCTGCCTTGGCAGGTGTTACGGCGCCGGTGGCGGGGTCGATCACCTCCGGGTGGTCGCTGGTCCAGCCGGTAACAATGCCGTAGTAGCTAAAGTCGTCGTCGCCGGTAGGCAGGTTCACCGGTGCGGTCACCTGGTCGGCGGCGGTGTTGTCGCCCAGCAGGGTCTGCAGATCGGCGGCCTTTTTGGCAGCCGCGTCCAGGCGCTCCTGGCGGCTGTAGGTGTGCATGGGCACCAGTACGGTCACTTCGCTCTCCTTGGTGCTTTGCAGGCAGGTGAGGGTCACGGAGACGGTCAGCTCTGCGCCGGTCTCGTCAAAGTTCAGCATATCCTCGGTAACGGCGTCGTAGTGGATCTTGCCGGTCTTGTCGATCACGGTGTAGTCCTCGTCCCATTCGTCGTTCTCTACCTTGTCCACCGTTACGGTGATGGGGTAGTCGGACTTCACTTTCTTGGCCAGGTACGCTTCAATGGCGCTCTGCACATTCACATCCTGGTAGTCGGAGTCAATGTCTGCATAATGGCCAAAGTCCGGGTCGCTGTGCACGCCGCTGTACTCGGTCATCGCCAGCCCATCGCCGGAGACGCTGAACAGGGCGTTGTCCGCCTGGGTCAGCAGCTTGTCCGCCGGGCTTTCCAGCTTAACGGTGATCACATAGTTGTTGTTTTTCAGCGAGGTGTCCGTAGCGTTAAAGGTCTTGCTGACGGTGGTGTAGCCCTCGGCGCTGACGGTGTAGCGGTACTGACCGAAGATGATGGTGTAGTACCCCTGTTCGTCCGGCAGGATCGGGTCGCCGTAGGCGCCGGAGTAGCCGTTCTTGTACAGTGCCACCGTGGCGTTCTGCGGGGTGGTGTTGAACCGCACCTTGTATTGGGTGTAGGTCAGCTGTACCGGGATCCGGCGGCTCTCGCCGGCTGCAACGGTAAAGCTGCCGCTGGCGGTCTGGCTGCCGCTTTGGTAAGTGGCGGTGTAGGTGTAGTCACCGGCGGGCAGCAGGTAGTCGTAGGTGTCGTAGCCGTACTCGTCCTCCTGGCAGGGCATGGTCTTGCCGTCCTTGTCCAGCACCTTTAGGGTGGCGTAGTCGGTGGTCTTGCCGGTGGCCAGGGTCACGGTAAAGGACACCTGGGCCTGGTCGTCCTGGGCTGCCGGGGTGTAGATGGCGCTGCCCAGGCAAAGCAGCAGGGCCAGCAGGCAGCAAAGGCTGCGGGTGATGTGTTTTTTCATTTTTCTCCTCCTTTTGCGGCACAAAAAAGCCGTGCCGATCTGGCGGCACGGATAGTATGGGTACGCAAAAAGAGCCTTAGAATGATCCCATTCTAACGCAAAACTGCACTTCCAACCTAAAGCACCGCAAACAACACTTCGTGCGCGGCAGGTCTCCTGACTTATGCTTCATTCGCAAAAGCGGCCTTCTCACTCCCGGGGGAGCAATGGCTGCCGTTACCCAAACGGCGGTGCTTTCTTGTCGGCAAATACAGTAGAGGTTCGGGCTGCTCCGGATTCTCACCGGATTCCCTTTTCAGCCTTTGGCGGGGGCGCAAAGGCACCAAACGCACGCTAAATTGTCTTTATGAGTATAGCATTTGGCGCCGGGCGTGTCAATGCTAATCTACCGGTGTTTTTCGATAGGTGGCAGTCCGGAGATTGGCAAAGCGGGCGGGGGTTGACAAGGCAGACGGCTTTTGTTTATACTGAACCTGTGATTCAGTAATGAAAAGAGGAAGTCGAATGGATAAGCAGTCAAAAGCACCGGGCGTGTACCGGGTGATCTTATGCGTATTGATTTTGGCGCCGGCATCGGTATTTTATGCCATTTGGCAGCCCTACAATACCTGCCTGTTGCAGCTGCCGGCAGCGGGCGGGGTGTGGCAGCTGCTGACCCGCCTGCTTTATTATGTGCTGTTCTCTCTGCTGTTGGCAGGCATTTGCCGCATCAGCTTGGGACCGAAAACGGTGGCGCCCTTTGGAGCCAAGCCCTGGCTGCGCACCGTAGGCGGCGTGCTGGCGACCAGATTGGTTCTTGACTTGTTGATTTATGGCGGGTCTTTTTTGTTGCCGGTTGACTTGGTGCGGCAGAGCGGGCAGTTGGCCTTTTTGCTGTTTGCCTTTTGGTGGGCGGCCCGGTGTGCCGGACTGACTGCTGTCGTGGGTAAGGGCAGCCGGGTGAGGGTGGTTCTTATGGGTATCCTCACCGTCGGCGTGTGGCTGGCGCTGCTGCTTTACGGCAGGGGCGTGACCGCGGCGTATGGAAAACAGGCGGTTTGGCTGGTGCAGGATATGGTTACCGGTGTGCTGCTTTACGGTATGCTTTGCGCCCGCTTTTCTCTGCGGCGGGGTAACTGGACGGCCGGTTTTCGGGGCTTTTGTATCTTTGCCTTGCGCTTTTGGGCGGTGCTGTTCGTTGCCGTTTTTTTGTGCATTGCCAAGGTGATGGTTCTGCCCCAGGGCGCGGTACGGTCCGTGAATATGGTGGACAGCAGCGTGACCCGGGTGGAGCGTATGGCCGGGTATGGGGATTTGCTGACCGCATTTCGTGCGTCAAACGGGGTAGAGGATCTGTTTTGACTACATAAATTTGCGGGTGTTCCGAAAAATGTATGCTTTGTGCCGAATCGTGGGTTTCCCCCGCCGAGATTTGGGTATATAATTTATAGGTAGAACAGAGCGCCGGTGGGGCGCGAGGGGGAGAACAAGATGGATAAGCAAGCATATTTGGCGCAGATTGACCGGGTGATCGCCGCCGGCGACGGCTGGGGCCCTCACGGCCAAAAGATCGGCCGGTTCAATGATGACGCAGCGGCAGACGACTTTTGTGTAGACTATGTAAAGGTGTACCAAAACGAGAATTACCTGTCCGCCGTGCAGCCGGACAGTGACTTTACCGTCAGCTTTGATTTGGATTAAAAGCAATATGCAAAAAGCGCCTTGCAGCAGCAGGGCGCTTTTTGTTGCGTATAGGGATATGATTGTGATATAATGAGGATGAGAGGTGCTTCAATCGTTTTTGCAGAAGCAAAGAAAGTGCATTCTCTCTGGGAGGGGGAACACAAAATGATGAAAACTATACTGAAAAAATGCCTGTGCCTGCTGCTGACGGCAGGGCTGCTGGCCTCGCTGGCTGCCTGCGCCGGGCAAACGGACACAGCGGTGGTAACAGACCTGTTTGACGACCTGCAAAAGGTCAGTTACAGCAGCACCTATACATCGCTGAAGGACAATAAGACCAACAAGACAAACAGCTGGCGGCAGGGCATGGTCTCCGGCAACGGACTGCAAGGGTTCGTCACCAGCGGCGACCCGTACAGCGATACCTTTATTTTCCAAAATATGCACTTCCTGCTGCCTAACAAAAACGCCCGCACCTGCCCGGACACGGCAAATGAGCTGGAGACGGTGCGCCGGCAGATCATTAAAGGGCAGGATATTACAGACAACGCCAGTTATGACGATGTGTACCGGTATCACCCGGGCGGCCAATTACGGTTGGCGCAGACTAAGTCGCATGCCCGGGATTATGTGCGCTACACCGATTACGCCACCGGCCAGGTGGGCGTGCGCTATACGGACAAGAACGGCACCTGGCTGCGCCGCTCCATCACCTCCATGGCGGACGGCGTGGTGATCACCCGGCTGGATCCGTCCACGGCAGGTACGGCGCTGGATCTGACGCTCAGCTATGACGATCTGTCCACCCTGGCCAACTTTGGCAAAAGTGAAGAGGTGGACCTGCAATATAAAAAGGTCACCGCCGACGACGGCAGCGCCCTGGGTCTGATTGCCCATTACCCGGATTATGAGAACAGCGAGCGCAAGAACGGCGGCTATGCCACTTTGACCTATGTGCTGCCGGTGGGCGGCACACGGGAGCGGGTGACGCTGGACAAGCGAACCAAGGAGAGCCAGTTTGTTGGCGACAATACCGGGGTGCGCATTACCGGCGCTGCCGGGCTGGTGCTGCTGACCGTTAGCGACTACACCCTGGAGATGGGCAAACTATCGGACTTTGCCGGGCAGACGGAGTATCCGCTGCTGGCAGATCTGCGCGCGCAGCTGGAGAAGGTGGCCGCCCGGTACAGCACCGACGGTGCCTTTGATTATGACGCGGCGCTGGCGGCGCATTTGAAGGTGTACCGACCCCAATTTGACGCGGTGACCCTGACCCTGTGTGATGAGAATACCCAGTCCAACGAGGCGCTGCTGAAAGCCCAAAAGGGCAAGAAAGAGATCAACGCGGCGCTGGCCCAGCGTACTTACTATGCCGGGCGGTACGCAGCCTTGTGCTGCGCCGGGTATTCTACCGGGCGGCTTTACGGTATGTGGACCGGGGAGTGGAACACCGGCTGGGGCAGTAAGTACACCATGGACGCCAATGTGAACCTGCAAACGGCGGCGCTGAACAGCTCCAATATGAGTCGCGGCCCCCAAGGCTATGTGTACTTCCTGCTGCGCCAGATGCCGGATTGGGAGGAGAACGCCCGAGCCACTCACGGCTTTACAGACGCCATTCAGGCGCCGGTGAATACGGACGGGGACAAGGCGGTGCTGACGGAGACCTGCTATCCCTACCCCTTCCGGTACTGGAACGCCGGGGCATCCTGGATGCTGCGCCCGCTGTATGAGACGCTGCAAAGCTACGGCAATATACAGATCCCTTTGAGTGACGAATTTGACTTGCAGGCGCTGCGTTCTGTGCTGTCTGTAACGGAAAAGGATCTGACCGATGCCCAGGTGGCAGCTATGGAGAAGCGGGGCTATCTGCGGTTGGAGGAGGATATTCTCTACCCGCTGCTGACCAAGGCCGCCAACTACTGGGCGCAGCTGCTGACCCCGGAATATTATACGGCGGCGGACGGCTCCATTCATTATGAAAAGGGAAAGACGGCGCTGGGCAAGGGCGAAAGTTACTGCATTGTGCCCAGCTATTCGCCGGAGAATAATCCCGATAATTACGCCAGCCCGTCAGACGCCAACTGCGCCATTGACATTGCTGCTTGCCGGGATAATATGGAAATGCTGCTTGCCGTGATGAACGATGTGGCTCCCGGCGCGGACCAAAATCGGTGGAAGCAGTTGGAAGCGAACCTGCCGCCGTATCTGTATGACGATACCGGGGCGCTGAAGGAATGGGCCACCACTGCGTTTGAGGAGAATAACGAGCACCGGCACCTGAGCCATCTGTATTGCGCCTGGCCGCTGATGGAGACCCGGGGCAATGCACGGCTGACCGCTGCCTGCAAGCAGGCGGTAGAGAACCGGGAAAGCGAGAATGAGGCATCCCACGCCCTGGTACACCGCAGCCTGATCGCTGCCCGGCTGCAAGACCGTGCCGCCTTGACGGACGCACTGGTGAATTTGATGAACCACAAGATCCGGTACGACTCCCTGATGACCAACCATGACTATGACCGGGGCAGCTGCTACTGTACGGACTTTGCCATCGGCTATTTGGGCATTGTGCACGAGGCGCTGGTGTACTCCAATGACGATGAGATCGAACTGCTGCCGGCGCTGCCGGAGAGCGGATTTGACCGAGGCACCCTCACCGGACTAAAGACCCGCAACCGGGCCACTGTTACCCGGCTGCAATGGGATCTGGGGGCCGGTACGGTGCAGGCGGTGCTCACCGCCGATGTGGACCGCACGCTGACGGTGCGCTGCGGCCAAACGGTACGCACCCTGCACTGCAAGGCCGGTAAGCCGGTGGAAGTACAGTTCACCCTGGGGAATTGACACCGGGCGGTTGTTACTGCCAACACGACTCTGTAAATAGGCAAAAACAAAAAGGGCACGCAGTGCAAACTGCGTGCCCTTTTTGTGTGTATTAAGTATTTTGGCTGTCGGCCTTTGCCCGGCGGGCTTTTAGTTCCTGCTCCACCTGCGCCCGCTGGGCGGGGGTGTAGCGGATAAACAGCAGCGGGACAATATACAGCAGACTGGCAATGGCCGGGGTCAGGATCACCAGCGGCCAGATCCAGCGGTCAAAGGCGGCCGCTTGCGTGCCCAGGTAGGTGGACGCCCCTTCAATGGGCTTGTAGTGCAGCAGGTGCAGCGCCAGAGTCGCCAGCCCGGCGGTAATTCCGCTGGAAATCTTTGTAAACGAGGTCTGCATGGAGAAAGTGATGCCCTCGGTGCGTTTGCCGGTTTTCCACTCCATGTAGTCGATGCTGTCGCAGAAGATGGCGGTTTGGGCAATGGAGGAGGCACCCAGGGGAATACCGCCCAAACCAATCACCACCATGGCGAACCACAAATTTTTGCCTTCAAAGCCGATAAAGTACGCGGCAATGCGGGCTAAAATATTGCAGGCCTGCATCACGATCAGGGCGTTTACATAGCCGTGGCACCATTTTTTGATCTTATCTGCCACCAGCATACCTAAAAAGCCCGGCAGCCCGGTCAAAATGTAATAGATGGTAGACAGCCCCAGGGCGCCGATCAGGCTGTTCTCGCCCAAAAAGTCTGCGGCAATCTCGTACTTAAAGAAGTAGGTCACCAAATTGGCGCCAAAGCCCAGGGCACCCAGCAGGTTGGCCAGGGTCACAAGCAGCAGCATTTTGTTCTTAAACAGCAGGGAAAAGCTCTCCCACAGGCTTTGCTGCTGCACCTCCTGCACCACATGGATCCGCTCCTGTGCCGCGTAGCAGCGGTAGCTGAGCATGGAGCCGCCCAGCCCGAAGATCAGGGCAAACACCAGTGCCATCAGCGCCATACTTGCCCCGGTGGCGTTGGCTATCATCTCCAGCGCCATAGGAATGACGGTGCTGAATGCGCCATATATGCAGGAGCCGATGGTGCGCGCCCACTGGACGAACCGGTCCCGTTCATTGGAATTGGGCGATACGGCGGCTGTAATGCCCCAGATGGACACATCCTGTACCGTATATGCCAGATCCCAACAAATATACATAATCACAAAGTAGCTGACCCGCAGCCACAACAGCTCTTCTTTGGTAGAGAACACCACAAACAGCAGCACGGTAAAGATCCCTACCGGCAGCGGGGTGTAGCGCAAAAACGGCCGCAGCTTTTCGCCGTTTTTGAAGGTGTGCTTATCAATAAAGGAGCCGACAATGGGATCGTTGACCCCGTCCCACACTTTCATTACGATCAGCAGCACGCTGACCACCAGTGCCGGGAACAGGGCAATATCCGTCATAAAATAAGTAAAGAACGACGCCCCGATTAAGGAATACACCATATTTTGGCCGCTGAGCCCTACCAAAAAGCCGGTTTGTTCCCGGCGGCCGATATACTTCTTTTCTTCCATATTGCTTCCCCCTATATGTTCCGGTTGCGTTTTCGATTTTTGGCAACACGATCCTAAGATATAGAGTATCCTATCCCGGGTAAAAAAGAAAGCCTTTTTTGCAACTTTTATTGCACAAAAGGCTTTTTGACTGTATTTATGCGACAACTTGGTGTGACTGTCGTTTAATTAGTGGCGGATCAGCCCCAGCACCAGGATTACGGCCACCAGTACCGGCAGCACATAGCACATATAGCCACGCATCCAGCGCTGCACTTTCAGTCCCTTGCCGGTGTTGGCCTCTTTGGTAAAGTTCTTCCAGCCCCAGCCGTAGCGGGAGGTGCAGAAGAAAATAAAGATGAGAGAGCCCAGCGGCAGCAGCAGATTGCTCACCACAAAGTCCTCCAGATCCAGCACGCCGGTGCCCGGACCTAAAGGCTGGAATTTGGAGAGCACATTGAACCCGAATACGCAGGGCATACTCAGCAGGAGCATGAGAATGCCGTTGAACAGGCAGGCTTTTTTGCGGCTCCAGCCGGACAGATCCATGGTGCAGGACACAATGTTCTCAAACACGCCCAGCACGGTGGAAAAGGCGGCAAAGCTCATAAACACAAAAAACAGGCTGCCCCATACGCGCCCCAGGGGCATGTGGTTAAAGATATTGGGCAGGGTAATGAAGATCAGGCTGGGACCGCTGTCCGGCTGCACGCCGTAGGCAAAGCAGGCGGGGAAGATGATCAGTCCGGAGCACAAGGCCACCAGCGTGTCCAGCGCCGCCACCCGGGCAGACTCGCCCATCAGTGCTCGCTCTTTGCCGATATAGCTGCCAAAGATGGCCATAGCGCCGATGCCCAGGCTCAGGGTAAAGAACGCCTGGTTCATGGCCCCGGCTACCACATTGCCGATGCCCACTTTCTTCATCCGCGCCAGATCCGGCACCAGGTAAAAGCGCAGCCCCTGGCTGCCCCCGGCGGTGCACACGCTGTTGACGGCCAGCACCACCATAATTACCAGCAGCGCCAGCATCATCCACTTGGTGATGCGTTCCAGTCCCTTTTGCAGGCTAAAGGAGCACACCAAGAAGCCCATGACCACCACAATACCCATAAACAGGGTCATACGCAGCGGGTCGCTTAGCATTTGACTGAATTGCGCCGCCACACCGTCGGTGTCTGCGCCTACGAACCGGCCGCCGGCGGTGCGGACAAAGTAGTCCAGCATCCACCCGGCCACGCTGGTGTAAAACATCATCAGAATATAATTGCCGGCCATGGCAACATAGCCGTGCAGGTGCCACTTGCTGCCTTTCGGCTCCAGCTGCTGGTACAGCCGGGCAGGGCTGCGCTGACCGGCGCGACCCATGGCAAATTCCATGGTCATCACCGGTATGCCCAGGATCACTAAGAAAAACAGATAGATCAGTACAAAGGCACCGCCGCCGTATTGTCCCACCATGTATGGGAATTTCCACACATTGCCAATGCCGATGGCGCACCCGGCGCTTAGCAGAATAAAGCCCAGGCGGCTGCCCAGTTGTTCGCGTTGTTCCATAATTTTCATTTTCGGCAGATGTCTGCCGCCCTCTCGTTGATTTGCCGTACCATTTTACACGATTATGCGTCCGTTTGCAAGAGGGCTTCTTCTACCGCCCGGCGCACGGTGCCCGGCAGGCAGGTGCGCTTCAGCGCCCGGCGTAGTTCCTCCTTGGTTTTGGCGATTTTGAACAAACGGTAGCAGTCGGTTTTGTGCACATTGCTGCCCTGCCAGCGACAAAAGATCTTCAGTACCCGATCCTTGACCGGTGCCGCCTTGCGGTAGGCAGCCCCTTGCAGGTGCAGCTGTGCCCCCACAGTAGGGTCATAGTCGGTAAGGATCACGGTGGCTTCGCCTGCGGCGTTTTGGGTCACTTCCGCTTCTGCGCAGGTGAGGACGGACGGCTCCAGATCCTTGAATACCAAGGTTAGCTGTCGCTTTTCCGGCAGCACGGTGCAGTCGCCGGCAGTGGGTGCCACGGTCACCGTCAGCGCGCTGCCTTGCAGCTGCTGGGTGATTTGGGTCTCGGCCTTGTGGGTGTCAAAATCCGTTTGGCCGTTGTCCTCATATAAGGTAAAGTCGCCGTCTCCGGCATAGAGCCACAGGGTCAGCGCCGTCGGGTTGCCGCCGGTGTTGCCCGGGTCGTCGCTTAGCGGTAGGATGGCTCCGGCCTTGGCCAGCACCGGCATTTCTGTCAATTCCCGGTGAAGGGTCAGGCACAGGGGACCGGTGTAGACTGCGCCGGTGAACAGATCCGTCCACCGTCCCGGCGGGATCCAGGCGTCCACAGCGCCCATGCCCAGCTGCTTTTTTTGCGGAGAGGTAATGGGGTACACCAACAGCCGGCTGCCAAACAGATAGCCGTTGCGGTAGGCTTTGTCGTAGGCTTCCTCCGCTTCCGGGTAGGCATAGTAGAGCGGCTCGCACAGAGCCAGTCCCTCCCGGTGAGTGCGGGCGTCCATGGTATAAAGGTAAGGAATCAGCCGATGGCGCAGGCGCAGCCAGTCCTTGGCAGCGGCGCACACATCCGGCCGATAGCGCCAAGGCTCCTTGCCCATCAGGTCATTGGAGGTGGAGTGCAGCCGCAGAATGGGGCTGAATACCCCCAATTGCAGCCAGCGCAGGTACAGCTCGTCGTTGCGCTCGCCCAAGTGGTGGCCGCCGATGTCGTGGCTCCACCAGGTGTAGCCCACATTGGCTGCCGTAGCCGTAAAGTAGGGCTGAAAGTGCAGCACCCGCCAGTTTTGGGCGGTGTCACCGGAAAAGCCCAGGGGATAGCGGTGGGCGCCGGGGCCGCTGTATCGGGACAGGATCAGCGGCAACTGACCGTTCTCTGCGTTATCTAAATAATGGTAGTGGTTCAGCGCCACCAGCGGGTCCAGCCCGGGCACATCGCTTTTTTTGCCCTGCTGCCAGTCCAGCCACCAAAAGTCCACGCCCTCTTTTTCGTAGGGCTTGTGGAGCACATCAAAGTAGGCGTTCCAAAAGGTGTCGCTGCCGCACCGGAACGGAATATCCTGCTTGGCTTTCGGGTCCAGTCCCATCGCCTTAGCCATGGCCGGGTACGGATTCTCAAAGGCGCGCACCCCGTCCGCCGGGTGCAGGTTGACGGTGGTGTGCAGCCCCATTTGGTGCAGATCCCGCAAAAAAGCCTTGTAGTCCGGAAACAGTTCCGTATTCCAGGAATAGCCTGTCCAGCCGTCTTTGCCCTTATAGTGGGTGCCAAAGCGTTTGTTGGGGTCCGTCCAGTGCCAGTCCATATCCACGGTGGCTACCGTCAGCGGCACATTTTCCGCCGCAAAGCGCTTTATCAGCCCCAGGTATTCCTCCTGGGTGTAGGCGTGGTAGCGGCTCCACCACACGCCCAGGGCAAACCGGGGGATCAGGGGCACCGATCCGCTGATTTTATAAAAATCCTGTACCGCCGCCCGGTAGTCGTGGCCGTAGGCAAACACATACACATCTTTGCCCTTTCTTTTGCGGGGGCAGAAACGGCCGTCTGCGTCCAGTAAAAAGCTGCGGCTGTCGTCTAAGAGGCTTACCCCGTCCCGGGACACCAGGCCGTCCTGCAAGGGCACCGGCCCAAAGGTGGCGTCCAAGGTGCGGCAGGTGCCGTGCAGGTTGCCGAAGTTTAGGCAGTCCGCCGTTTTGCCGTCTGAGAAAGTTACCGTCTGCGGCGTGCCGGTATGGGCACCCACGGTGAGGGTGATCTCCGGTGTGGTTAGGGTGATCGTTCCCCGGTGCAGTGTCGCCTTGCACGGCGGCACATCAAAGGCCCGGAACCACACGGCAGTGCTGGCCCGGTCTTCAAATGCGCCGTCGGGGCAGTGCTCCACCCGGATCAGTCGCGGCGTCAGTACCGTCAGTCGGCAGTGACCGAAAATAAAAATCTGCTTCTCTTTGGCCGTACCCGCCGTGCGGGCACGCAGTGCTTCTTTTAACATAAAAAATCCCCCTGTCTTTTAAGCCTATTGTACCATATTCAGCGCCTAAAGCAATACCCGATTGTCTCCGGTTGACTTGCCGGGGAAAAACAGGTACAATGAGAGGGAGAAAAAGCCAAAACCGTACAGGGGGGAACAGTATGGGATTTTTGGAAGATACGTTGGGGGACAGCCCCATTGTGGCAGCCGTAAAGGACGAGCCGGGGCTGGAGCGGTGCCTGGACAGCCCGTGCCGTGTGGTGTTTGTGCTGTTTGGAGATTTGAATTCCGTGCCGCGGATCGTGGCCGAGCTGAAAACGGCGGGCAAAACGGTATTTGTGCACGCAGACCTGATCGAGGGCCTGTCTGCCCGGGAGGCGGCAGTGGATTATCTTATTCACGCAGCCCGGCCGGATGGGATTATTTCTACCCGGCTGCCGCTGTTGCGCTTTGCCAAGGCCAAGGGCCTGCGCACCATTTTGCGCTTTTTTCTGATTGATTCCATTGCAATGGAGAATATAGCCAAAATGAAGAACGAGCGCTGTGTGGATTTGATCGAGGTTTTGCCTGGGCTCATGCCAAAGGTGATTCATCGGGTGGCTGCCTCCTGCGGCAAGCCGATTATCGCCGGGGGACTGGTGACGGAAAAGGCCGATGTGGTCAGCGCCCTGGAGGCCGGCGCCCTGGCGGTGTCCTCTACCAATCCGGGGGTTTGGCAGATGTAAGATAATGCACAGGTGTTCATTATCTTTTTTGCGTATTGCCAGCGGCAGTCCTTTGTGTTATACTAAAATTACTTCAAGTGCATAACAGCCGAGAGATTTGAGCAACGGTAAAAGCACGGAGCAGAGCGCTCCGTCTTTTTTCGTTGCTTATTTTTTGCCTGTTTTGCAAGAATAAGGGGGAAATACAAATGTATGATGTAGCGATCATCGGCGGCGGTATTGCCGGTTGCGCCTGCGCCTATCGGCTGGCGCGCTGCCGGGTGCGGGTCATTCTGTTGGAGAAGGAGAATGACATCTGTATGGGTGCCACCCGTGCCAACAGCGCCATTATGCACGCCGGGTACGATCCGCACCCGGGCACGCTGATGGCCAAGCTGAATGTAAAAGGCAATGCCCTGAGCCGGGAGATTTGCAAAAAGCTCCATGTGTCTTGGAAAGACACCGGCTCCCTGGTGGTGGCCTTGAACGATGAAGACATGGATACCTTGCAGGACCTGCTGGAGCGGGGGCGCGAGAACGGTGTGCCGGGGCTGGAGCTTTGGGACGCTGCGCAGGTACGAGCCAAGGAGCCCAATGTAACGGAGACGGCCAAGGGCGCTTTGTGGGCGCCTACGGCAGCCATTGTCAATCCTTGGGAGTTTGGCCTGGCTATGGCCGAGGTGGCGGTGCAAAACGGTTGTGAGCTGCGCCGTCGGTTCCCGGTGGAGAAGATTGAAAAGACAGCGGAGGGCTATGCTCTGTCCGACGGCAAAGACACGGTGGAGGCGCGGTATGTGATCAACGCCGCCGGCGTGTATGCGGATCGGGTGAATAATCTGGTGGCGGCGCCGTCCTTTACCGTAGAGCCTACGGTAGGCGAGTATTACCTGCTGGATAAGTGCGAGGGTAACCGGGTGTCTACGGTGATCTTCCAGTGCCCGGGCAAAGAGGGTAAGGGCGTGCTGGTGGCGCCTACGGTGCACGGCAATTTGATTGTGGGGCCCAACGCAGTGGTGCGCCGGGACCCGGACGATACTTCCGATACCGCAGCGGGTCTTGCTGAGGTGCGCCAAAAGGCGGTGCGCACGGTGCCCGGCGTGGATTTTCGCCAGAATATTCGTAACTTTGCCGGTATGCGGGCCAATTCCACCGTAGATGATTTTATTATTGAATTTGCGGCGGCGCATTTCCTGAATGTGGCGGGCATTCGCTCTCCCGGGCTGACTTCTGCGCCGGCCATTGCCGATTATGCGGCGGAGCTGCTGGCCGCAGAGGGGCTGGATCTGACGGAGAAGGACAGCTACATAGACAGCCGGGAGAAAGTGCATTTCAACCGGTTGAGCGCTGCGGAACGCAAGGCGCTGATTGAGAAAAACCCTGCTTACGGGCGGGTGATCTGCCGGTGTGAGACGGTGACAGAGGGCGAGATTTTAGACGCCATTCATTCGCCCATTCCGCCGGTATCCGTAGACGGCATTAAGCGCCGCGCCGGCGCCGGTATGGGCCGCTGCCAGGGCGGCTTTTGCGGGCCGCGGGTGGTAGACCTGCTGGCGCGGGAGCTGGGCGTGTCGCCGTTGACGATTTTGCAGGATCGGGACGGCAGCGAAATTCTTACTGCCTATACAAAAGGGGAGGTGCGTGCGTAATGTATGATCTGATCGTAATTGGCGGCGGACCTGCCGGTTTGGCAGCTGCCTATGCAGCCTGGAACAAAGGGCTGAAACACATTGCCATCTTAGAGCGGGACAAAGAGCTGGGCGGTATTCTCAACCAGTGTATCCATAACGGCTTTGGCCTGCATTACTTCAAAGAGCAGCTTACCGGTCCGGAGTACGCCTCTCGCTTTGCCGCCATGGTGGCGGACACCGGCGTGGAGGTATTCCTGGACACCATGGTGCTCCAGGTGACCCCGGAGAAGCAGGTGCACGCGGTAAGCAAGAAAGAGGGCTACCGGGTGCTGGAGGCCAAGAGCATTGTGCTGGCCATGGGGTGCAGAGAGCGCACCCGCGGCGCCATCTCCATTCCCGGCACGCGCCCGGCCGGTGTGCTCACTGCCGGTGCTGCCCAGCGGTATGTGAATATGGAGGGCTACATGGTGGGCAAGCGTGTGGTCATTCTCGGCTCCGGTGATATTGGGCTGATTATGGCTCGGCGTATGACCCTGGAGGGCGCCAAGGTGCTGGCCTGCGTAGAGGTCATGCCGTATTCCGGCGGGTTGCAGCGCAACATTGTGCAGTGCCTGGAGGATTTTGATATTCCGCTGTATCTGTCCCACACCATTACGGACATTCGGGGCAAAGCCCGGGTGGAGCAGGTGGTAGTGTCCCAGGTGGACGACCAGCGCCGTCCCATTCCCGGTACGGAGATGACCTTTGACTGCGACACGGTGCTGTTGTCCGTGGGGCTGATCCCGGAGAATGAATTGACCCGGGACGCCGGAATCGTTATGGATCCACGCACCAACGGCGCGTTGGTGTATGAGAACCGGGAGACCTCGGTGCCCGGCATTTTTGCCTGTGGCAATGCGCTGCATGTGCATGATTTGGTAGACTTTGTGACCGCAGAGAGTATGGCTGCCGGCGCGGCGGCTGCGGATTATGTGCAGGCCGGCGAGCTGGATCGGGAGCGCACAGTGCAGGTGACCACCAACGCAAATATCGGCTATACGGTGCCCCAGCGTTTCCGTGCAGACAGTGACGGCGTGGAGTTCTACTTCCGGGTGCGGCGCGTGTTTAAGGAGAGCCGCATTCAGGTGACCTGCGGCGATCAGGTCATTGCGTCCTTTAAGCGGGAGCATATGGCGCCCGGCGAAATGGAGACCATTAAGATCCCTAAGGCGCTGCTGGCACGGATTGACGGCGACACCTTGCATATTGCAGCAGAGGAGGTACAGGCATGAAGGATTTGATTTGCATTATGTGCCCCAAGGGCTGCCACTTAAAGGTAGATGAGGAGCACGGCTATACGGTGACCGGCAACCGCTGTCCTCGGGGTGCGGAGTACGGTCACAATGAGCTGAAGAACCCTACCCGGGTAATCACCTCCACCGTGCGGCTGCGCAGCAAAAGCGCTTGCCGCCTGCCGGTAAAGACGGACGGCCAGATCCCCAAGTATATGATGGAGGAGGCCATGCGGCTTCTGGATAAAGTGGAGGTCACGGCGCCGGTGCATGTAGGCGATGTGGTGGTAGACAATATCTTCCGCACCGGTGTGCACTTTGTGGCCACCAAAACGGTAGAAGAATAAGCGTATTCCCTTGGCCCGCTTGCTCCGGTAAGCGGGCTGTTTTAATAGACAGGCGCTGCCGGGTGTCGTGTAAATTTCCAAAGTTGAAAACCCTGTGGTTTTTTGGTAAAATAGGGACAGAAGCAGGTGCGCCGCTTTTGGCTGCCGGCGGATAAGGGGGATTTTTTATGAAGTTGAAAACAGTGGCATTAGGCGCCGCCGCAGCGGGCTTGGTTGCGGCAGAAGCGGTCAATCTGTATAAGCAGGTGATGGGTCGTGGGGATCGCCCCAAGCGCCCCATGACCCGCCTGATGGAGAGGAAGGACAAGGACGATTACGCGATGGCGGACGCCTGGCGCCAAAAGTACACCGATTGGGTCAACACCCAGCCGGTGGAGAACTGCACCATCACCTCTGACCGGGGTGACCTGCTGCGGGGGTATTATCTGCCGCCGAAGGGTGACTCCAAGGTGATTGTGTTCGGCTCCCACGGGTTCCATGCGGATCACACGGTGGACCCGCATACTTTTATTAAGCACTACCACGACCTGGGCTACGGTTTCTTTTGCTGTGACCATGTGGGCGCCGGTGCCTCCGGTGGCGAGTATGTGGGCTTTGATTACTATGAGAGCCAAGATATGCTCCGCTGGATTGAGTACCTGACTGCCCGCTTTGGGCAGGATATTACCGTGATACTCCACGGGGTGTCTATGGGCGCTGCTACCGTGTTGCAGCTGGCAGGCAGCCGCTGCCCGGATTGTGTCAAGCTGATTATCTCCGACTGCGCCTATACCAGTGCCAAGGACGAGTTTTCCTATGTGGCTCGGAATGCCGGGCTGCGCCATCCCCAGCCGGTGCTGTGGCTGTTAAATGAGATGAACAAGCGCCTGGCCGGGTTCGATTTGGAAAAGACAGATGTGCGCCAAAGCGTGCGAGAGGCCAAGGTGCCCATTCTCTTTATCCACGGTGCGCTGGACGACTTTGTACCCCCGGAGATGGTGTACGAACTCTATAACCTGTGTCCGGCGGATAAAAAGGAACTGAAAATTTTTGACAACGCCAAGCACGCCCAAAGCTGCCTGCTCAATGAGGAAGAATATCATCGGACCGTGGACGATTTTATCCGCCGACGGTTGCCCGCTACGATATAAAATAATATTCCGGGAGGAAATGTTGTGTCTGTAAAAAAAATAACCGTTACCGCGTTGGAGACGGCGCTGAAGGACATTATGCGCCAAACGCCCTTTGAGAAGATCACCGTGTCCGATATTACGAACCGGTGCCAGCTCAATCGTCAAACCTTTTATTATCATTTTGCAGACAAGTACGCCCTGCTGGGTCAGATTTATAAACAGGAAATTTTTGATCCCTTTACCGACGGTCTGACCTTTGAAAACTGGAATACCCATTTGTTGCAAATGTTTGAGACGATGGCGGCGGACGCGGCACTTTATAAGAATGCGGTGCTCCACGCAGACGATGAGTTTCGTCGATTCTTGTTTCAGAGTGCAGCGACGCTGTTTCGGGACGCAGTTGCCAAGTTGAACTTGCGCTCCGGTTTGCAGATCGGTGAGGAGGAGCAACACTTTATTGCGGACTTTTTTGCCTATGGCATTACAGGCACGGTGCTGGATTGGGTGCGCAGCGGAATGCGCAAGACCCCGGACCAGTTGGCGGCGCAGCTGCGTCACTTGGTTGCCGATTGCCAAAAGGTGGCGGTAGAGCGGGCCAGCGGTACGCTGTAACAATCGCATAAAACAGAAAGGACCCCGGCGGTGCAGCACCGTCGGGGCTTTGTTTATGCCGTAAAAAAGGAGTCTGTAATTGCTTACAGGCTCCTTGAAAGGGGTTTGAGTATTTATTTATTCAGTACAGCTTCCGGTCCGTTTGCCATCATCTCTTTGATTTTATGACGATCACGGTAGGCACTCAGCAGGGTGGTTGCCAGGGTGAATACCACCATAATGGCCACCAGGATCAGTACATCCTTGGTAACGCTGCCGTTCCATGTGCCGGCCAGTGCTTCCTTAAACAGGCGCACGGAGTAGGTCATGGGCATGAACGGATACAGCTTCTGGAAGAAGGTGGGGCAGGTCTCGATGGGGAAGGTGCCTGCGCAGGAGGTCAGCTGCAAGATCAGCAGCAGCAGCGCAACGAACTTGCCTGCGTCGCCCAAGTGTACCAGGCAGAACTGAATGATCGAGATAAAGGTTAGCGATACCAAACAGCAAGACAGGTACAGCATACCTAAGTTGGCGACTTTAATGCCAAGCGCGTGGCGGATTACGAATGCCAGCAACACCGCCTGGAGCAGACCCAGCAGCATGAACACGAATGCACGCAGTACCACATGGTCGCTGTCTTTAGACAGAATACGAATTTTCTTTTGATAATCCAGGTAGATACCGAAGAAGATCATCAAACCGCCGACCCACATAGACAGACTCATAAAGTAAGGGGCGAATGCGGAGCCGTAGTTGTCTACCGGCTGCACATGCTGGGTGTCGGTGGATACCGGCTCCTCACTGTAATCGGCCAAGCCGTCCAGAGCCTTCAGCTGGTCGTTGGTGGTGGTCAGGTTTTCCTCCACACCGTCCTTGGCGGTGTCTGTGCCGGCCTTTAATGCGGCGGCACCGGTGTTCAGCTTGGCAGCACCGTTTTCCAGTTGAGAGGCACCGCCGTTCAACTGGTTGATCCCGCTTTGCAGCTGGGAGGCACCGTTTTGAATGGTCGTCGTCTTGGTGTTGATTTGGTCAGAACCGTCTGCCAGCTGGGCAGTGGCAATTTTCAGTGCCTTTACGCCTGCCAGCAGATCGCCTGCGCCGCTGTCCAGTGCGGTTACGCCCTTGGCCAGGGTGCCGGAGGAGGACAGCAGTGTGTCGGTGCCGTCTGCCAACTGGCTTGCGCCGGTGGCTACGGCGGTTGCGCCTGCGTTCAGCGCATCATTGTTCTTTTCCAGGGTTTGCAGGCCCTTTTGCAGTTTTGCAGTGCCGGTGTTTAGATACACAGCACCGTCGTCTAACATTTTGACACCGGCCTGTACCTGGCCGATACCCGCTTGCAGTTTGGCCATACTCTTGGCAGAGTCGGTCTCCAGCAGCTGCAGGCCCTGCTTCATGGAGGCCAAACCGGTATTGATCTGGCTCTTGCCCTGCTTCAGTTTGGCAAGCTGCTCTTTGTTCTCTGCGGTGTTGCACTGTTGCAGATACTGACCCACTTGCTGCTGCACAGCGGCGTTGCTAATGTAGGGATAAGCTCCGGTGAGCAGTTTTACGCTGGTCTCAAAGTTGGTGATCAGGCTGTCTACACCGGTGGTGTAGGCGTTCAGCTGGGTGGTCATCTGGTCCACGCCGGTCTCCAGCTTCTTCTCCGCGGCAGCCAGGTCGGTGGCGCCGTCTGCGGACTGGGTCTTCAGGTCGACCAAGCCGCTTTCCAGACCGGTAATGCCGGACTGAAGCTTGGCGATACCGTCCATCACATCGTCGCTGCCGGCAGAGGCGTCAGCCACGCCGTCGGTATATGCTTTCAGGTTGGTGCTTAGGGCAGCGGAACCGTTTGCCAACGCGGTAGCACCGTCGTTCAGCTTCTTTACGCCGCTTTTCAGGGCGGGTACATTGTCGTTTAGCTGCTGGGTGCCGGCTTTCAAGGTGGCAGCGCCCTTTTGCAGCTTGGCGGCGCCGGTGTCTACCTGGGTGGCGCCGTCTGCCAGTTTGGCGGTACCGGCCTTAAATACAGACAGGCCGCTGACCAGGTCTTTGCTGCCCTTTGCCAGCTTTTCCGTGCCTACATTCAGGCTGATGGTGGCGGTGGACAGCTGCTGGGTGCCGCTTTTTACGGAACCGGCGCCGACAGACAGCTGCTGTAAGCCGTCTTTCAGGATCTCCAGCGCGTCCGGCACGGAGTAGAGCTTATCTGTCAGGGTGGCGGTGATCTCCTTGTTTACCGCACCGTTGACGGTTTCTTTAATGGTGGGCATCATGCCGCTTTCCAAAATCTGGGAGGCCAGGTAGTTGCGCTTTTGGTTGGCAACATATTGGATTTGGGCGTGTTGCTTCTTGGTATTCTTGGAGGCTGTGGAGATGGAATCGGTCAAGTCTGCCGGAATCAGAACCTCGGCATAATACTTGTCGTTCATCAGGCCGTCTTTTGCGTCTGCCTCACTGACAAAGTGGAAGTTCAGCGAGCCGTCTTCCTCTAAATGATCACAAATCTCTTTACCTACATTGCGGTCTTTGCCGTTGATTTTAGCGCCTTTGTCCAGGTTGACCACCGCCACAGATACATCTTGCAAGCGGGAATACGGATCCCAGAACGCGCTCAGATAGAAGTAACTGTACATCAGCGGAATGATCAGCACGCCGATAATTACGGCGGCCTTGATGATGGTCTTTGCCATCGGCTTTTTTTGCTTGTTCTGCTTCGTAGCCACAACTAAAACTCCTTTTCTAAAAATTCTACACATAGTATATGACCACGATAACGATTTGTAATTAGTTATTTATAACGAAATGTCTGAAAATTTGACAAGTGCCGTAAAATGTACAAAAACTATAAAAAGCGCAAAAAACGGACAGCTGCCACGGCTGTCCGTTTTTTATATAAATATATATACCATATTATTCCGGAAAGTGCACGGTAATGGTTGTGCCTTGCCCCTCCACGCTGTCCAGTTCCACCGGTGCGTCGTGCACCTGGGCAATATGCTTGACGATGGCCAGCCCCAGCCCGGTCCCGCCGGTCTCTTTGCTGCGGCTTTTGTCCACTCGAAAGAAGCGTTCAAAGATACGCTCCCGGTACTTCTCCGGTATGCCGATGCCGGTGTCTGCCACCTGTAAGGCGGTGTCGCCCTGCTCTGGGCGCAGAGTCACGGTCACACTGCCTTGGGGCTTGTTGTAGCGAATGGCGTTGTCGCACAGGTTGTAGAGCAGTTCCTCCAGCAGGCTTTTGTTGCCCTTAATGTAAATGGGCGCTTCCGGAGCCGCCAGGTGCAGGTCTACTGTTCGGCTTTGGGCGTTGATTTGCAGGGACTGCACGCAGTCCGACGCCAATTCCGTTAAATTCACTTCTTCAAAGAGAATCTCGCCGTCGTTCTCCTCTAACTGGGACAGTTGAATAATATCCTCTGCCAAAGACACCAGCCGCAGCGCCTGCTTGCGAATGGTGTGGGCAAAGGGCTTTATGTCCTCCGGCCGAGCCATTCCGTTTTCGATCAGTTCAGCATAACCGGCAATGGAGGTCAGTGGGGTTTTCAGTTCGTGGGACACATTGGCGGTAAATTGCTTTTTTTGTTTTTCCAGCTGGCGCTTTTTTTCATTATTGGCCTGGATCTTCTCCACAAAGGGGCGCAGTTCTTTTTCGGTTTGTACCCGGTCAATGTGGTCGATGTGTTCGCCCAACTGTTCCAGCGGTTGAATAATTGCGCCGGTGATGGCGTAGCTGACCGGCACGGAAGCCCCCAGCACTGCCGCTAAAATGCCCAGTACATAGGGCAGTTCCTTGCGGATGATGGCGCCGGTCAAGGCACCGGTGTCGCCGTGTGCCACTGTCAGCGCCAGGGTGATAAGCACCACGGTGGCGATCACTGCCAGAGCGGTAAAGCAAAATACACGGAAAAAGACTTTCTTACGCATGATCAGTCACCGATCTTGTAGCCCACATTGCGAATGGTTTTAATAGCGTCCCCGGCGGAACCCAGCTTTTTGCGTAGGGACTGGATATGTACATCCACCGTGCGGTTGCCGTGTTCGAAATCGTAGCCCCAAATTTTTTCCATCAGGGAGTCTCTGGTGAGCACAATGCCCCGGTTCTTCATCAGGTACTTGAGAATTTCGTATTCTTTATAGGTCAGCTCCACTTCGTTGCCGTCTACCTGCACGGTGTGTCGGCTCACGTCTATGCGAATGGTGCCGTAGTTCAGATCTTCTTTCTTCACTCGGTCGATGCGGCGCAGCAGCGCCTTTACCCGAGAGATCAGCTCCATCACCCCAAAGGGCTTGGTGATATAGTCGTCGGCGCCGGAGTCCAGCCCCTTAACTGCGTCGATCTCGCCGGTTTTGGCAGTCACCAGGATCACGGGCAGTTTGCTGTAAGCGGGGGTGGAGCGAATGGTCTCCAGCACTTTCAGTCCGTCTGTGCCCGGCAGCATAATGTCCAGCAGGATCAGATCCGGCAGGTGGCTCTCCATTTGGGCGAAGAAATCCCGGCTGTTCTCAAATCCCAGCGTTTCAAATCCGGCGCTCTTTAGCGCATAGCTTTCCAGCTCGCGAATACTGGCATCGTCCTCTACAATATAGATCTTTTGGCTCACACCGTCACCTCCTATTCCCTTTAGCATAGCAAAAATTCACCGTTAGTGCAATGCGTATTTGCGCAAATAATCCTCAAAGCTTTCCATAAACCGGGCGTTCTCCTGGCTTTTTACGCTCTTTAAGTAGCGATGGGTCTGGTAGCTGCCCTGGCTCAGCTCAATAATACACACAGCCAGATTGGAGCAGTGGTCCGCAATGCGCTCAAAACTGTTGACGATGTCAAAGAACAGCATACCGTTCTCAATGGTGCATTCCCCGGCCTGCAAGCGCTTGGTGTGGCGGGCGCGCAGCTCTGCCTTTAAGTTGTCAATCACCTGTTCCAGCGGCTCAATGGTTTGGGCGGCAGCCACATCGTTCTCAATAAAGGCGTTGGTGGCCTTGGTGATGATCTCCTGCACGGCGCTGCTCATCACTTCCAGCTCCTTGGAGGCTTCCTTGGAGAAGTGGATCTTGTCCTCGTGCATGGTGCGCTTGGTTTTTAGAATATTCACTGCGTAGTCGCCGATTCGTTCAAAGTTGCCGATGGCGTGGGACAGCTTGCTCACCTGCATACTGTTCTCCAGACTCAGCTGCATACTGCTGATCTTGACCAGGTAGGTCTCCAGTTCGTCCTCAAAGGCATCCAGCGCCTTTTCATTTTGGTGAATAGCCTCGCTGTCTTTCTTATTGTAGACCCGGATGAAGCCCAGGGACAGCAGGGTGTTTTTCTGGGCCAGGCGGGCCATATCGTTGGTGCGCTCCCGGCACTTCTCAATGGCAAAGGACGGGGACATCAAAAAGCGCTCCTCTACCAGTGCGTCGCTGTCTGCGGCAGCGGGCTGCGTCTTGTCTGCCTTGTCCCGCACGATCAGGCAGGACAGCTTTTCCAGCTGCTTGCCAAAGGGGAACAGCAGCACAGTACAAAATACATTGAATGCGGTGTGAATGGCGGCAATGTCTGCGCCGTTCACCGCTTTGTCCAAAAAGGCAAAGTGGAAGATGGCATTGGCACCGTAGAACAGTGCCATACCGCATACCACGCCGATGATGTTAAAGGTTAGGTGAATGACAGCGGTGCGCTTGGCGTTTTTGTTGGTGCCGATACTGGAGATCAGCGCCGTGATGCAGGTACCGATATTCTGCCCTAAAATAATGGGAAATGCGGCGCCCACGGAGATGGCACCGGTGGCGGACAGCGCTTGCAAAATACCCACGGAGGCGGAGGAACTTTGAATGATGGCGGTGAGGATCATACCCACCAGCACGCCCAGAATGGGATTAGAGAACATGGTGAACACGCCGGTAAAGGCCGGATCGCTCTCCAGCGGTGCCACAGCTCCGCTCATAGCCTCCATGCCGAACATCAGGGTAGAGAAGCCCAGGAGAATGGCACCCAGTTCCTTCTTCTTCTCGCTTTTGCAGAACATATAGAGTACAATACCGATCAGCGCCAGTATCGGGGAGAAGGTGCTGGGTTTCAGCATGGTCAAAAATACATTGCTGCTCTCAATGCCGGTGAGGGACAGCAGCCAGGAGGTGATACAGGTGCCGATATTGGCGCCCATAATAATGCCCACCACTTGGTTCAGTGCCATAATGCCGGAATTTACAAAGCCCACGGCCATTACGGTCACGGCACTGGAGGACTGGATCACGGCGGTAACGCCGGCGCCCAGCAGCACGCCCTTAATGCGGTTGTTGGTCATTTTTTCCAGCACGGACTCGAATTTGCCGCCGCCCATTTTTTCCAGGCCGCTGCCCATCACATTCATACCAAAAAGGAAGAGAGCCAGACCGCCGATCAGGCTTAAGAAGTTGAAAATTGTCATCGGATATACCCCGCTGTTTTCTGTTTTGTCTTGTTTTTTATTTCGTTCCCACTTAGCATATAGGAAGTCTGTTAAGTTTGAATTTGGCCAATGTTAAATTTGGGTTAAATGTTCTGCGACAAAAGACCGGATATTTTGTCGGAAAGTGCGCGAATTTGGCTGTAAACGGTGGTTGACGATTGGCGATGAGTATGGTATAGTCATAGTGTACTACTATGTATAGTACAGAGAACGAGAAAAAGGAGCGTGCACGGTTGTTTCATATAGATAATCGCAGTCGGGTGCCCATTCACCAGCAGCTGCAAGCGCAGATCGTGCGGTATGTGTCCCTGGGGCTGTTGCTGCCGGACCAGCAGCTGCCGTCGGTGCGTGCCATGGCACAGCAACTGGGCATTAACCCCAACACGGTACAAAAGGCCTATGCCGCTCTGGAGATGAACGGCGTGCTTTATACAGTGGCCGGGCGGGGTGCTTTTATTTCGCCGGAGGAGGATCAGCTGTCCCAGTTTAAGAAGCTGGCGGCAGATCGTTTTGCCGCAGCGGTACAGGCAGCGGCAGACGCCGGCTTGACCCGGCAGGCGCTGGGGCAGATTGTAGAAGAACAGATGGAGAGGAGGGACCGAGATGATTGAAATTCAAGATGTGAGCAAGCAGTTTGACTGCGTTACCGCCTTGCGCCACTTGACGCTGAAGGTGCAGGACGGCTCCGTTTTTGGGCTGGTAGGTTCTAACGGCGCCGGTAAGTCCACGCTGCTGCGCATTTTGGCCGGTGTGTATCGGCCGGACAGCGGGCGGGTGCTCATTAACGGCCAGGCGCCTTTTGAGAATGAGCAGGTCAAGCGCAGCACTGTGTTTATCTCGGACTATCCGTATTTAGCTCCCACCGCCACCGTGCGGCGGCTGGCACGGCTGTACCGCAGCGTGTATCCCGGGTGGAGCGAGGACTACTTTGCCCGGATGGAAAAGCTGTTCCCCATTTCCTTTGACGCTCGGCTGGGCAAGATGAGTAAGGGTATGCAGCGCCAGGCGGCGATTCTGCTGGGGTTGTCCACCCAGCCTCGCTGTATTTTATTTGATGAGATTTTTGACGGCCTGGACCCGGTGGTGCGGGAACTGGTGAAGAAGCTTTTGGTAGATTTTGTGGCGGAGAACGGCGCGTCTGTGATGATTGCCAGCCACAATTTGCGTGAGCTGGAGGATGTGTGCGACCATGTGGGGCTGCTTCATCGAGGCGGCGCCTTGTGTGAGGACGATCTGGATCGGCTGAAGCTGGGGATCACCCGCTTGCAGTTTGCACTGGCGGACCCGGCAGATTTTGAAACGGTGCGCTCCGGGCTGAATTTGCTCAAATGCAGCCAACAGGGCAAGCTGTTTGAGATGACGGTGCGGGGCACCGAGGCAGAGACTTTGGCGCTGGTGCAGCGGCTGCATCCGCTGTTTTGCGAGACCCTGCCGATTACTCTGGAAGAATTATTTATCAGCGAAATGGAGGTGGCCGGTTATGACATCAACAAGGTCATCTAAGTGGGTGCTGTTTTCCGCTTTGCAGCGGGAGGGGCGCCGTATGTCTGTTTGGCTGGCATTGTTTCCGTTTTTAGGCTTCTTGTATACTTTGTGCCACGGCCTTTTGCAGGCACTTATGAATCGGGAGCCCGGCGCTGTTGCTGCGCAGGACCAGACGGTGCGGGTTTTTGGCAGTATAGCGCTGCTTTTGTCCGCCGCCATGGCCTTGGCGGGGGCGTTCTTTGCCATATCCGCTTTTCGCTTTCTGTACAGTCGGCGGCAAAGCGATTTCTATTTATCCCTGCCGGTGACCCGGCGCACTTCTTACTTCGTCAAGTGGGTGATGGGGGAACTGGTGCTTTTGCTGGCCTTTTGCGGCGCCGGGATCGGGTGCTGGTTGTTGCCTCAGCTGATCCCTCGCAAGTGGCATGTGCAGCTGGATGCCGGTTACGGCCTGCGGCTGCTGACAGTTGCCTTTGCAGCGGCGGCGGCCTTCTACTGTATTTGTTTGCTATGCGCCGTTACGGCAGGCAAGGTGTGGCAATACTGGACCCTGCTTATCGGTATCGGCGGCTGTTTGCCCCTGGGGCTGATTTCTTATGCAGAGCTGTTTCCCACTTTTCTGTCCGGGCTGAACCAGCAGCCGGTACGGATTGTGGCGCTGGTCAGTCCCATCTCCTATGTGCCTTTTGGGGTGCAGGGGGCGTTTCGTTTTCGTTATTTGCTGCTGGCAGCTTTGCTGGTGGGGGCAGTCAGCTTCTTTGCCGGACTGTTCTTTTATCGGCGGCGCTCCGGTGAGTGCGCGGAGCAGAACCTGTCCACGCCGGTGGTCTATGTGCTGGCCACCACCGGGGCGGCGCTGAGCCTGGTGTGCCTGCCTATGTTGCTGACCTTGCAGGCCAATCAGTACGGTGTGTATGCGCTGCTGTGCGGCGCCGGTGTGGGTGTGATGACCCTGGTGTGCACCCTGGTGTATACCCGCAAGGTCATTACGCCCACTGCTGCGGTGCTGTGCAGTACCTTAGTGGTGGTGACCGTTGGCACCGTGTGCCTTTTAGGCGTGCAGGGCAGCGACTACCGCAACAAGGTGCCGGTAGCAGAGGATGTGGCACAGGTGACGGTGCAGCCTATGGTGCAGGACCCGCTGGTGGATCTGCCGGATTATATGTTGGAGCCGGGTACGCATATGGTTTCTGCCGATACGGCGGAGTCGCAAGAGCTGGAATCCAGCTATACTTTTACAGATCCGGCGTCCGTGGCTGCCATTGTGCAGCTGCACCGGGATTGCATTACCGCAGCAGAGACAGAGGCGCTGGGCGGCAGCGGCTTTAAGTCCAGTTTTCAATATAAATTAAAGAACGGCAAGGTTCTGACCCGGATCTATACCGCTTACGGGGACAACGGCGCCAATGTGATCCGCTCCACCAAGGAATATAAGCAGCAACAGCCCTTTGTGAAGAACAGCGCCAAGGAGAACCTGTTGCAGGTGTCCTTGATCAGCGCGGAACGGGACGATTTGTACTGGAACCAGACCATGGAGAATGATCGGGGCGAGGTGCAGGTGGATCAGACCGCCTACTACGCCGCTATTCGGGCGGACTTTATGGAACTGACCCGGACGGACTGGACCTATATGAATATGCAAGACGCGTCCTGGAGCACCGTGTCCTTTGCCATTTACCAGGTGCGCCCGGGCACGGACAGCAAGACCCGAAACCAGTTGCAAAAGATGGACCCGGAGGCCTTGCGTACCTATTATAACCGCTTTTACAGCAGCCATACAGACAGCGATCCGTCCTGCCCGGTGGTGCGCTCGGTGGTGTATCTGCCCAATCAATCCGGCGGGGCAAATCGCACCTTAAAGCTGTTGGAACAAGACGGCCTTATCTATGGGGCGCAGACCACGCTGCCGTCTGCCGATCAGGTGGAGAGCATGCTGGTATCGCCGATTTGTACGGCGTCAGCTGATTATACCGAATGTCTGCTGGGTGAGCCGGACAGTGAGGACAGCTATTACCTGACCCGCCCGGAGAGTTTGTTGGGCGGCCAGGTGGTGCGCAAGGACTTTGCGTCCCTTTATACCGATCCGTTCCGTACGGTAACGGACAAAAAAGCCATTGCCCGCACCCTTGCCGATGTACAGCCGGGTGCTGACCAAATGGAACGGCTGAAGAAAGCAAAGCAGGGTTATGCTGTCAGCTTGATCACCAGGGACGGCAAGGCCACCAAGATGTATTTTGTGCCTACCGCCTACGGGTATGCGCAGGGGAAGCGTACAACGGACGATGCAAGCGATCTGGCCTATGCGCTGGATAATCAGTGATTATAAGTAAAGAGGAAAGGACCGTATCTCTCAGATACGGTCCTTTTTGCATTATATGTATATCAGGTCAGGCCAAGGCGATCATTAAAGTGCCTGCCACCACTAGTGCCAGCGCCAGTAGGCTGCGGCGGGTCTGCTTCTCTTTTAAGAAGATGGCGGACAGCGCCACGGCAAAGAGCATGGAGCATTTGTCAATGGGCACCACCACGCTGGCGCGGCCGGTTTGCAGCGCCCGGTAGTAGCACAGCCAGCTGGCGCCGGTGGTCATCCCGGACAGCACCAGGAACACAGCGTCCCGGCGGGTCATCTTTTTCCAGTCGCCGCCCTCTTTCTTGCCCAGCACAATGGCCCAGGCAAAGATCAGCACCACCACGGTGCGCAGGGCGGTGGCCAGGGTGGAGTCCATATCCTGCACGCCCACCTTGCCCAGTATGGATTGCAGCGCGGCAAAGATGGCGCTGCCCGCGGCGTAAAACAGCCAGCCTTTTTCGCCCTTTTTGGCGTCGCCCTTTTCCAACATTAGAGCCGTACCGGCGATCATCACGGCGATCCCCAGCCCGGTGAGCCAGTGAAACGGCTCGTGGAAGAAGAGCAGCGCCAGCAGTATGGTCAGAAAAGTGGAGGATTTGTCCACCGCCACCACCTTGCTTAGGTTGCCGATGGACAGGGCCTTAAAGTAGCACAGCCAGGACAGTCCGGTGGCGGCGCCGGACAGGGCCAGGAACACCAGTGCCCGTGGGGTAATGGTGGAGATGGCGCTTTGGCACCCTACCACAAAGACCATCAGCCAGGAGAAGATCAGCACCACGCCGGTGCGAAAGGCAGTGGCAAAGTCCGAGGACACGGATTTGATCCCCGCCTTGGCCAGCACAGAGGTAGCGCCGGCAAAAAAGGCGCTGCCTACGGCAAATAAGATCCACATAAAGGGACCCACCTCTTTCCATCAAAAAAAGCCCCGCCGCCCGGTAAAGTACCGCAGCGCCGGGGCGTGCTTTTTGTTAAGATACAATGGCGTAAATGCCAACGCCCAGCCCGCTGCAAGCCATCAGCAGCGCCAGAATAATGGCGGTCACCTTGACCCATTTTTGCTGCATATTCTCTCTACTTCCTTTCTGTTACGCCATCCAGGCGGCGCTTTCGTCTATGAGCTGCTGCCCCATTTTTTGGGCAACGGCTTTATCTGCGGCCACGGCGGTCACATAGGTTTTGATTTTCGGCTCCGTGCCGGAGGGGCGCACGATCAGCTTGCAGCCGTTCTCCGCCTTGTATTCCAGTACGTTGGATTTAGGCAGGTCAATGGGGGTGGACTTGCCGCTAACCAGATCGGTGGACAGGGAGCTTTGGTAGTCGCTGTGCTCCACCACCGGGCTGCCGCCCAGGGACTTTGGCGGGTTTTGGCGCAGGTGGTTCATAATCCTGGCCATCTTTTCCATTCCGGCCTCGCCCTCAAAGGTGTAGCTGACCACTGCGTTGTCGTAGTAGCCGTAGTCGGCGTAAATTTTGTCCATTACATCGCCCAAACTCAGCCCTTGCAGCTTGTAGTAGGCGGCCATTTCGCAAATGAGCATACTGGCCACCACGGCGTCCTTATCCCGGGCATGGGTGCCGGCCAAATAGCCGTAGCTTTCCTCAAAGCCCATCACAAAGTCGTCTGCACGGCCCTGGGACTCCAGCTGCGTCACCACCTCGCCGATGTACTTAAATCCGGTGAGCAGATTTTTAAAGGTGCAGCCGTAGCGCGCGGCAATGGCTTGGGCCAGGTCGGTGGATACAAAGGACTTCACCGCCACGCTGTTTTGGCTCAGGGTGCCTTTTTGCTTGCGCATTTCCAGCAGGTAATTCAGCAGCATAGCGCCCACTTCATTCCCGCTCATCAGCCGTACCTTGCCCCCTTGCATCACCGCAATGCCAACCCGGTCGCAGTCCGGGTCGGTGGCCAGCAGAAGATCGGCGTGGATGTTTTCGTTCATTTTCAGTGCCAGTTCAAAGGCCTGCTTGATCTCCGGGTTCGGGTAGGGGCAGGTGGGGAAGTTGCCGTCCGGCAGCTCCTGCTCCGGCACCACATACACATGGGGCACGCCGATCCGGTCAAGGATCGCCCGTACCGGTTTATTGCCGGTGCCGTTTAAGGGGGTGTAGATCACTTTCAGGTCTGCCTTTTGGCACACGCCCCGGTTCATACACTGGGTCTCTACCGCGTCCAGAAAGGCGGTCATCATCTTGTCGCCAATGTATTCCACGGTGCCGTCTGCCACAGCGGCGTCAAAGTTCGCTTTCTGAATGCCGGTGAAGTAGTCCACCTTTTCAATATAATGGTAAGTTTCCGCCGCCTCGTCATCGGTCATTTGGTAGCCGTTTTTGTTGTAGCACTTGTAGCCGTTATACTTGGCCGGGTTGTGGGAGGCGGTGAGGATAATGCCGCTTTGGGCGCCCAGCTGCCGCACCGCAAAGGACAGGCAGGGGGTCGGTTCCAGCTCTTCATAAAGATAGACCTTAATGCCGTTGCCTGCCAGAACGGCAGCCGCCTCTTTGGAGAATAGGTCGCTTTTGATCCGGGAGTCATAGCCGATGGCCACGGACGGATGGTCGTATTTGGCATTTAGGTAATCGGCCAGCCCTTGGGTGGCACGGCCTACGGTGTACACATTCATACGGTTTGTACCGGCACCGATCACGCCACGCAGTCCGGCGGTGCCGAACTCCAGCGAGCGGTAGAACCGATCGCGAATTTCCTCATCCTGTCCGGCGATGGCTTGCAGCTCTGCCTGCAGGTCCGGATCAGCGGTGGCCTTTTCCAGCCACTGGGTATAAAGTTCTGTGGTATTCATACTGTCACCTTTGCCTTTCTTTGACGATGGGTCTGTCTCTTTCCGCTTCTCATCACGCTATTATTTTAATCCCAATTTGCACCGGTGTCAATAAGCATTGTCAAACGGCTGCCGGTCGTGTATAATAGAAGCAGAAAATCAGGAGAAGAGGTCGTTATTATGTATGCGAAGGTGGAGAGCTTGGGCCTAAACGGGCTGGACGCTTTTTCCGTTACGGTAGAGGCGGACATCAGCACCGGTCTGCCCCGGTTTGACATTGTGGGTCTGCCGGATATGGCGGTGCGAGAGAGTCGGGAGCGGGTGCGGGCCACCATTAAGAACGGGGGCTACCAGTTCCCGGTGTCCCGTATGACGGTAAATATTGCCCCGGCAGATGTAAAGAAAGAGGGCGCCGTTTACGACCTGCCGGTGTTTGTGGCACTGATGAAAGCCAGCGGCCAAATTCACGGCAGCACCGATGGCTGTGCCTTTTTAGGCGAGCTGTCTTTGGACGGCGAAATCCGGCCCTGTACCGGGGTGCTGCCTATGGTGTTGTGCGCCCGGGAGAAAGGGCTGCACGCGGTGTTTGTCCCCGCTGCCAATCGGGACGAGGGCAGCATTGTGGAGGGCATAGATGTGTTGCCGGTGGCCCATGTGCGCCAGGTGCTGGATCACTTGCAGGGCAAGGCGCCGGTAGAGCCTTGCTACCGGGCATTTTCCCCGGAGGAGGACACGCTGGAGTATCTGGACTTTGCCGATGTAAAGGGGCAGCAGAACGCCAAGCGGGCGCTGGAGATCGCAGCCGCCGGCGGCCATAACTGCCTGATGATCGGCCCGCCGGGCACCGGCAAGTCTATGCTGGCCAAGCGGCTGCCGTCTATTTTGCCGGAGATGACCTTTGAGGAGCAGATCGAGACCACTAAGATCTATTCCATTGCCGGGGCACTGCCCAGCGGCACCCGGTTGATCAGCCACCGACCTTTTCGCAGTCCCCACCACACGGTATCGCCCCAGGGGCTTACCGGCGGCGGTGCGGTGCCCAAGCCCGGCGAGATTAGCCTGGCCCATAACGGGGTGCTGTTTATGGACGAGTTCCCGGAGTTTGACCGGCGCACCAAGGAGTCCCTGCGCCAGCCGTTGGAGGACGGTGTGATCACCATTTCCCGCGCCGGGGGCAGCCTGACCTACCCCTCCAATATTATGGTGGTGGCGGCTATGAACCCCTGCCCCTGCGGCTTTTTAGGTCACCCTACCAAGGACTGCACTTGCAGCCAGGCGGCGGTGAACCGCTACCGGGACAAGGTCAGCGGTCCCATTTTGGATCGGATCGACCTGCATGTGGAGGTGCAGAGCGTGGACTATGCCCAGTTGGCAGATACCACCCGGGGCGAGCCAAGCAGCGCCATTCGGCAGCGGGTGAACCGGGCACGCCAAATGCAGGCGAGGCGCTTTGCGGGCACCGGTATTACCTGCAATGCCAAAATGCCGCCCCAAATGACCAAGGACTGTTGCCGCCTGACGGAGGATGCCTCCGCTCTGCTGCAAATCAGCTTTGATAAATTAGGACTGTCTGCCCGGGCGTATGACAAAATCCTGCGCATTGCCCGCACCATTGCGGACCTGGAGCAGGCAGAGGACATTAACGGCGCCCACATCTCGGAGGCGCTGCAATATCGGGCGCTGGACCGGAAATACTGGAACCGATAAGAAAGGAGCGACTGCAATGGACGCAAGAATAGAAGAAACCATCAAGAACTTAAAAAAGCGGGGCTTTGAGCCGTATTATTTGGAAAGCCGGGCACAGGTGCTGCCCCTGGTGCAAAAGCTGGTGCCGGCGGGCAGCAGCGTGTCCCACGGCGGGTCGGAGACCTTAAAGGAAGTGGGCGTGATCGACCTGCTCTCCGGTGGGGATTATCAATATATCAACCGGGCCGGACTGGAGGGCGAGGCCCTGCGCCAATGCTACCAGGACGCCTTTGGCTGCGACGCCTACTTTACGTCTTCCAACGCCATTACCACCGACGGTGTGCTGTATAATGTGGACGGCAACTCCAACCGGGTGGCCTGTATTGTGTTTGGACCCCGTCAGGTGATTATGATCGTGGGGCGCAACAAGATCGTAGACACCTTTGACCAGGCGGTAGAGCGGGTCAAGCGCATTGCCGCCCCCCGCAACACCCGGCGGCTCAGCTGCAAGACCCCTTGCGCCGCTACCGGCCACTGTATCAGCCTGGATCAGGAAGACCCCGCTCTGTGCGACGGCTGCTTTAGCCCCCAGCGGGTGTGCTGCAACTATGTGACCACCGCCTTTGACCGCCACATCGGCCGCATTAAGGTGCTGATCGTGGACGAGGAACTGGGGTATTAACAGGCATACAAAAAGGACCGTATCCACAAGGGATACGGCCCTTCCTTTATCTATGTACAATTATTTGCCTTCCGCGCGGCTCATAGCCAGCTGGAAGTCCTTCTGATGGGTGAAGATCTCGTGGCGATAGGGGTTGGTCTTGGTCTCCTTGGCCTTCTTCATAATGAAACCGAATACCACCACATTGACGACCAGCGCCAGTACGGAGATTACGCCCTGCGCCGTGGGATTGGCAGCAGTGGGGTGCACCGCCGGGTTCATAAATCCGTCAGCATACACGCTGGTGATCACGGCGAACTTGCCCTGATCCTGGAACAGCGGGAACACCTGGGCAAACATACACCAAATGGCCAAAGTGTTGGCACGGTTCTGGATCCAGCCGCCCTTGTTCCACAGTGCGTTGGCAAAGGTGGGCGCCAGCAGCAGAGCCAGGCCGCAGTACCAGGAGTGGGTGGGCAGGTTGTTGTAGGTGTACTCAAAGTTCCACACATCGTAGGCCAGAATGTAGCACCAGGTCATATCCGGCCACAGCATATCTTGGTGGTTCTTAGAGGTGTAAATACCCCACCAGCCGGTCATACACAGAATGTTGATGATACCGGCCAGGCCGTTGAGGATATTCCACCAGCCGCCGAACAGCCACACATTTTCACTGGAGAGCCACCAACCACCGGCAGCACCGCCGGCGCTGATGCCCTTAATGGCAGACTCAAAGTCGCTGGCCACAGCGATGAGAATGTTAATGGCCACGATCACAAAGGGGAACACCTTGAACCACTGGGTCTTGCCGATGCTCCACTTGTACTTAAGCATCATAAAGCCGATGCACCCTGCGGTGGCTGCATACAGCTTGGCATAATGGAACCAGCTGTTCATGTGGACCACCGTATCGTTATTAACCGCCCAGTCAACGCCCTTTGCGGCCGCCACATTGATGACGATAAAGTACACGCTCAGCGCAGCCGGAAGCACCAGGAAAAAGAAAATGCCGCCTGCCTTGGAGCGGCGGGCGATCTCGTTAGCCAGCACCAACCCGGTGAAGACCAATGCCCAGCCCAGCAGCTGCCACAGCGCAGTATCGCCGTAGATTTGGAATAACATAGTTATCTCCTCCTAAAAATAAATCATCTTGCGCCGCAGCGCAACCCTTCCGTGGGCGGTTTTCCGCCCGCTTCAATGTACAGTTTAGTCCTGTTTTTGCAGATTGTCAATCTTTTAACAAGCCCGGCTGCACATTTCTACATATTGGCAAAAACCGGGGCGGTTTTTTGTTGAAATTGAGTAGCAAAGATGGTACAATGTCACTGGTATTACCAAGAACCACAGGAGGGGAACCTATGGAATTTGAAAAGTTACAGACCGCCAGCTTGAAGGAATTGTTTATTTCGTCTGTGGAGGACAAGATTTTGTCCGGCGAGCTGCCCATCGGCGCCCAGCTGCCTACGGAGCGGGAGTTGGCGGAGATGATGGATGTAAGCCGGGGTGTAGTGAATAGCGGCATTGCGGAGATGGCACACAAAGGCTTCTTAGAGGTACGACCTCGGGTGGGCACCTTTGTGGCAGATTATCGCCGGGTGGGCAAGTCGGATATTTTTCTGTCCATTATGCACTATAACGGCGGTATTCTCCCGGAGCAGGAAATTCGCTCCCTGCTGGAGTTTAAGATCCTGATTGACTGTTTTTCCGTGCGCAAGCTCACTGCCCGCGCCATTACGGAGGCAGAGGTACAAAAGCTGGAGGATTTTGTGGACAAAATGGCTGAGACGGATGACCCGCAGCAGGTGTCGGAGCTGGCTTATGCGTATAATCAGGAACTGAGTTTCCTTAGCGGCAACACCTTTGCGCCGCTGATCTATAATTCTTTTAAGACTGCCAATGTGCAGCTGGGCGCCCGTTATGTGCAGCGCTATGGCAAAGCGTCTCTGTACCATTACTTGCAGCAACTGCTGGTGCAGCTGCTCAACGGCGATACCGCTCGGGCGGTGGCGCTGGTGGAAGCGCACTTAACGGATATGATGACCGGCGAGCACCAGATTTACGAATAAGCATACACCAATACAGACGCAAAAAAACAGGCTAAGCAATTTGGATTGCTTAGCCTGTTTTGTATGTTGTTAGGAATTATGGATACGATAGACCTTTACGCCGTGGTGGGGTACGGTGGCGTTAATGGTGTTGTCGTTGAACCACTCGTCGCTCCACAGCTCGTGCACCTCGTACTTGCCGGGCGTTTTGCGGAAGTTCAGGTACGCATCGTCCGCCAGGGCGTTAATGTCGTAGGTGACGGTGCGGCGGGAGGTGCCTTTGTTAAACAGGCACAGGGCCACATCGCCGTTTTGCAGCGGGCGAGCCAGAATATCCAGCCCGGCCTGGCGTCGAATGCGCTTGCAGGGCTTGCACAGCGGATCCTGGTCAATGTTGATCAGGTTCTTGTTGGTGACAATTTTTAAGGTGGGGTTCTCCCGCACAGGCTCGTTGTTGCCGTCCACAAACTTGCGCACATCATTGCCCAGGATCAGCGGCGCGGCCATCATGCACCACAGGGAGAAGTGTGCCTTGTTCTCGTCCTCAGTCAGCTTGCCGTTGCCTACTTCCAGCATATCCGGGTCGTTCCAGGCACCGGGACCGGCGTGGTCATACAGGCGTACATTGTGCTCATAAATAGCCTTAATGCTTAGCCACTTGGGCATGATATCCGGCGTGGTGCGCCACATATTGCCTGCCTTGGCTCCCCATTTGTAGGGATAAGCAAAGCCCCATTCGCAGATGGAATAGATGATGGGGCGCTCCTCCTCGCCGGTGATGGCAGCCCATTCCTTGGTGGCCTCGTGCAGTTCTCGACCCATGCGGGCGTATTGCAGGTAAGAGGAATCGGCGCGGGTAACCACCGGGTTGTAGAGTAACAGGTGGTTCTCGCCCGATTGCAGCTCAACCGTCAGCTGGATACGGCCGGTGGGGCTGGCGCCCTTGGTGGTGGGGAACAGCAGCTCATGTTCCTTGCCGTTGTTGACCCGAATGCGCAGGTAGCGCTGGTGGATGCACAGAGATTTGTTATAGGCCAGGGTCAGGGCATAGGTGCCGCCTGCTTCTACGCTAAAGCGGAATCCGGCGGTGCCGGAGCCGTAACCGATCATACCGATGCCTTGACCGGAGGGCAGATCGCTGCACTTGACCACCCGGCCTTTGCCGGTAAATTCCGCTTCGCCGGGCAGCAGGATCAGCGCCGGTTCTGTCGTACCCGGCAGGTTCAGTTGCAGGTTTTCAATAATGGGCACATCGCCCTTTAATACATGGTGATGACAAAAGTCATACTTGAAGAATTCGCAGCCCCAGCTGGCCAAGGTTTTGGCATCCAGCCGCTCGTGACCCAAGCTGGCCGGCAGATCCTCGCAGGTGAGGGTGCCGTTAGAGGAGTACAGACCCACCTTAAAGCCCCGGCTGTTTAGCTGTTTAATCAGCGCCGGAATTCCCATGGAGAAGGTGCCCAAATCCCCTTGCAGGCGACCCATTTCGTCTCGCACAGAGCTGTGCCAGCAGTCGTCCAGGTTGATATAGTTGTAGCCCGCTTCCGCCAGACCGCTGGCCTCCATGGCCTCCGCCACCTCCAAAATCAGATCCTGATTGATGTTTTGGCGAAAGGTGTTCCAGCTGGACCAGCCCATCGGGGGCACAGTGGCGCCGCCGTAATCCGGTGCGTCCGTGGTGTCGATGGTCAGCTTAGAGGGGTGTGCAATTTTTTCCATGGCGCACAGCGGGCAGTTGCCGTTGACGCGGGTGATGATAAACCAGGCTATGAACCACACCAGCAAAATGGCTGCAATCGCCAGTAAAATGATGCCAAAAATCATAATAATCCCATCTCCTTAAAGAATTCCAGTTCTTCTTTTGCGGCGGCGTAGGCGTCGTCGCTGTCCAGTCCCCGGGCGGTGCGCACCATAAAGTCCTTGCGGTGCCGGGTGTTGTAAACCAGACGGTAGCACCAGGCGTACGGGGTCAGCCAAGGGTGACCGTCCAAAAATCGAATATAAGGTATGTGGCGCATTTGGCTGTATGTGGGGAATGCCAGGCGCAGCTTGCTGCGCAGGGGGCTTACCTTTTCGCCATGCTCCATTTGGCGCCGGGCAATGACGGCGCTTTTGTTCCGATCCGCGTTGCCAAAGGCACCGTAATGAACCAGGAACGCTTGGCAGTCCGCTGTGTCGTCCACATAGGGTGTACCCACACCGTACCAGTGATAGCACACGGTGAGCACAATCTTGGCGAATTGCGCCAAACCGGCTTTTTCGCACAAGGTCAGCACCGCTTTTTCGTCGATCCGGCACCTTTGCAGCATTGCGGCAAGATCCAGGATCAGTTTGATCCCGGCGCCGTAAAAGCGAAAGTGGTGGGCCAAGTGGGCGATCAGATAGGCAAAGTGATAATTGTCCTCCAATTTGCCGCAGCAGCCCTCAAATTGGGCATGCTCCATGGCGTTTGCAAAGGCGGTCTCACACCGGGGATCGTCGCTGATCAGCGTTGTGTGCACCTCCAGCAACACATCGCCCTTGCGGTAGTCATATACCGGGCCGTTTTGGGCTGTGCAGGCAAAACCGCTGCTCATCAGCGCCTTTTTGGCTGCCTGGCGGTCCGCCGGGTTGATGAGCAGGTCAATGTCGCCCATTAGGCGGCACTCCGGCACCGGGTACAGCTCTTTTAAGATCGCGCCCTTAAAAAATACATGGGGGATACCGGCATCGCTGAGAACGCGGTACACCCGCTCCACACCTTGCTTTTGGTGCTCGTACAGGAACACGCTGCTAAAGAAGTGCTCGCTGAGTGCCAGTCGGCAGTCCTCCGGGATCACCCCGGTATTGGGCGCCTTGTTGCACACTGCGTACACCACAGCGATCAGATTATGCGCCTTGGCAATGCCGCACAGCTTGCGATAATCCATATCCGGGCGCAAGGTTATCGGCTCGTCCCGCAAAAAGGCGGCGGTCAGTTCAATTAAATAGGCAGTTTCAGCACACATGGATTCCATCGTCAAATAATGTTGTTTTGGTCCAGAAAATCGTGGGCGGCAATGAGAATACTCTTGTCATTGTCAAACCGCAGCAGCGACAGCGCCCGATCATAGGTGAGCCAAATGTAGTCCTCAATTTCTTCCTTTTGCATGTGGATCACCGTGCTCGGGGTGGTGGCGGCAAAGATGGTCACCGTCTTTTCAACCCGATCCCGAATCCGATACTTGGACAGGCAGGAGAAACCCTCAATCAGCTTAACCCGCAAGCCCGTTTCCTCCTGTACCTCCCGCAGGGCGGTCTGCTCCTTGGTCTCGCCCCTTTCAATATGCCCTTTGGGGAAGCCCCAGTGGGCGGAGCGCTTGTTCTTGATCAGCAGATAGCGCACCTCGCCTTTAATATCGTGGAAGATTACCGCGCCGCAGCTGCTCTCGTAAAGGCATTCCAGTCGGTAGCCGGGAAAGTCCCGCTCCGGGTCCAGGTATTCCAAAATGTCGTTGACAATGAATCGGGTGCTTTTGGGCGCCACAATCCAAATGGATTTCTTTTCTTTTTTGTTTCGGAGGACGGCTATCACACGCCCGTCAAAGTTACGCACAGGGTGGTGGATGCCCATAATGTAGGCAGTCTGGTCCTTTTCACCGTATACTGTGCCGTAGTTCAGCGGATACCGATAGCCCGTACCGTCCGTAGAGCCAATGGGCATAACGACCTTGACTCTGGCGTATTTACCGAGCAATTTGTATTCACCACCGAGATAAAAGTTACTATGCACTTATTATATATAAATTGCAAAAGCAATACAAGGCTTTCGCAAAGAAAATTCAAAAACCCGTAAAACTTGGCGAAAAAAAGCAGCCCTCCGGGGCAGGGAAGAGCCTGTACCCAAAGGGCGCTTTATATTATATACATTATATACAGGCGCCTGTCCGGTGGCGGGTAACAAAAATGGCGTACCCGAAGGTACGCCATTTTCATTTAGGAATGGGGGATTAACCACCCAACTGCTGAAGCAGGTTGCACAGTTCGCCGATTACATCGTCGGTGTCGCCTTTCAGCAGATTCAGCACGGTGCCTACCACATCGGTAATGGAGCTGTTGTCAGATCCACCGATCAGGGAGCCTACCAGGCTGGTTACCGTGTTGTAGTTATCCTTGTAGTTGACAACTTCAACCAGGTACCGCAGCACGGCGATCAGGGTCTCAGAGGCGTCGCCGGTTACATACACGCGCGTGCCGTAAGTGGCGGCCTGAGAAGCATCGGTCATCACCTTGCCGTGGCTTGCCAGCTGGAACCAGTCAATATCCATCAGTTCCAGACCCAGGGGTGTACCCTTGATCTTGATCATGCCAAGCACCTGATTCAGCAGGGGAACAATGTTGTCCGCGCCGATGATGGGCTTCAGCATAGCGGTCAGATCGTACAGGTCAATGTTCAGATCCAACTTCAGGCCAACCTTAGCCAGTAAGCCATTCAGATCCACATGGAAGGCCTTGAATACCTGCGTCAGTACCGTGTTCACATTCACGATGGGCTTCAAAGCATCCAGCAGAGCGGAAACCGGTGTAAACAGGTTTTCGATCAGCTGCAGCAGGCCGTCGTTGGCAATGAACAGTGCCAGGTTGGGCAGCATGGACATCAGGGTCTGCAGCGGCGCATTCAGAATGTCCTCTACCTTATCCCACAGGGAGTTGACAATATCCAACAGGATGTTGTCATAGGCCTTGTTGATGTCCTCTCTGTACTGATACTGGGTCTTAATGTTGTAGCAGCCGAATGCCTCCAGCAGCGGAACGACCACGGAAGAGTAGCCGTTGGAGCCGGGGATATGAACGATGTTGAAGACGCCCAGAGAAGCATCGTTCAGCAGTACATCCAATACGCCGTAGAACGGACGCATTACAGCAGCCAGTGCGTTAAAGAAGCTATCCTTATCCTTTACGCCCCACTTCAAAGAGGAGGTGTTGACCTTGGACCAGGAGGAGGCGGAGCCGATCACGGCAGCCGCATTCGCGTAGGTCTTGCCATAGGACTCATCGGTGAGCAGCTTGGCAACGGTCTTGGTAGAATAGTCAATGCCGGTCTGGGCCAGCAGGGCGGTCAGGTTGGTGGAGTCATTGATCTTCACACCGTCCAGTGCCTTGCCAATGCCGGTGATCATGCCATTGATGGTGCTGTCCTTAAAGGCAGCGTCGGTGATCAGCTTGTTCAGGTCAGCCAAGCTACCGATCAGGCCATCCAGCATCGGCGGAATGTTCTTCAAGAAGTCTTGGTCCACAGTGGAGGGATAAGAGAACTTGTAGTCCTTGGTCTGGTAGTTGCTGTAATTCCAGAACGCGTTGGTGGGGTTCTCCTGGAGCAGATAGAACAGCGCGCGGATGATCTGGTCTGCGGAGGAGGTGCCGATCTGGTCAAGTACCGCGTTGATGATGGACTTGTAATCCTTGATCGCGTCGATACCGCCCAAAATGGACTTCAAACCGCTGATGTTCTTGGTCAGCAGGTTGGCTACATAGCGGAGCACGGCGATCAGCGTTTCGCCCTGGTTTGCAGTAACGTGCTTTCTATTATAATAGCCTTCGCTGTTCTTTGCAGCGCTCTTGACCGTGCTGACAGTGCCGTGGCTTGCCAGGGCGCCCCAGTTGATCTTGGGCAGCTGAATGTTGATTTTCTTAGACTTGAGCAGCTTGTTCACCAGCGGAACGATGGCGTTTTGGATGTCGCACTTGTTCAGGTTGTTCAGATTCAGGTGAATGTTCACACCCAGTGCGTCCTTAACCAGGTCGTTCAGTGACTTGCCGGCCAGAGCCTTGATAATGACCTCAACATCTACATTGTTCTTCTTCAGTACCGGAAGGAGAGATGTTACCGGCGACAGAAGATTGTTGACGAGCTGTGCCAGGCCATTATTATCAATGTAGTATGCCACATTGGGCAGTACTGCGGTGAGTGTATCGAACGGAGCGTCCAGTACCTTGTTCAGGAAGCCTACGATGGGATTGAGCACATCCGTCAGTACGCTGTCGGTAGACTTCTTAATGTCTGCCTTGTACTGCTTATAGGTCTTCACGTTGGGGCACTCCAGTGCCTCCAGCAGCGGAACGATGGCACTTTCGTAACCATTGCCGCCATAGATGCTCAGGGACTTCACATCCTCGATCACTTTGTACAGGTTGATCTCCAGTACAGAGGTCTTGGAATACTTGTCAGAGCCCTTGATGTGAATGCGCAGGTTGCCATTCTTCAGCTGTACGGTGTCCTTAGAGGAACCGAAGTTCAGGTTCTTCACCAAATCGGTCAGGATCTGGCCAACGGCCAAGTCGTCGCCTGCCAGCAGCAGAGACAGTACGCCGTCCAGCGGACGCAGGATCGCAGCCAGGCCGTTTACAAAGCCCTGCTGTGCCTTTGCGGAGCCATCGGTGAAGCCCCAGTTGATGTTGCCCAGTTTCTTCCAGCTCTTGGCGTTTTTGATCGCCTTAGCTGCGGAGGAGTAGGTCTTGCCGTAGCTGCCGTCCGTCAGGAGCTTAGCTACGCCCTTCTTGCTTACATCAATGCCGGCATAGCCCAGGTAATCCTTGTAAGGATCAATGGCGCCGTACAGTGTGGAAGCCAGCTTGGTCAGGTTGGCGTTGGTGAAGATCAGGGAGCTAACCAGGTCTTTCAGGTTATCCTGCTTCACCACATCCAGGCCGGCCAGCAGGCCGATTACGGAGGTGACCATGGTGTCCAGATCGCCAACAGCGTCGCTGGCGTCCTGCGCGGTCACACCGGCGGGATAATAGAAGCCGGTGGTCTTTTCCTGTACATACTGGAGGAAAGTCCAGTAAGCAGTGGTGGGATCCGTGGTCTTGGCGATCACAGCGTTAATGATGTTCAGCAGATCCTTCTTGGTCAGGCGGCTGAGCATATCCAGCAACTGGCTCATGGAAGGATCGTCGATCACGACTTTCAGCAAATCAATGATCTGGCGAATTTGCAGTACATCGACCACCAGGGTGATCAGATACTTCAGAACAGCCTCTGCATTCTTGCAGTTTGCAATGTCCTTAAACAGGGTGGTGGGCAGCTTAAAGCCAAAGTTAGCCAGCTGGCTGTTTACAGCGTTGATCACGGTCACATCGTTGATGCCCAAGCCGGCCTTGGTTGCGCTCTTCTTCAGCAGGCCGGTTACAAGAGCAATCGTCTGCTTATTCTTCGCGTTTTGATCCTTGTCGTCCGTATTGGTCTTAAAGATCAGGCCCAGTATCGCGGAGAACCATGCGTCGTTCTTTGCCATAGAGGGCATCAGGTTGGACACCTTTGCGCTCAGAATGGTGGATACGCCTTGAATCTCTCTGTACAGCGGACGAATAGCGGCAGTCGCCACATTGTTCAGGTCCTTGTTCATCACAATGGACAGGCCCTTAAGCAGGTTGGTCAGCACGGAGACGGGCTTGCTGTAGAAGCCGTCCAGCAGCTTGCTGATGGGAGTGAGAATGGCCAGCAGGCCGGTTGCCCCGTCCTTTACGCTGCCCTTTGCATACACGCCCAGGCTAAAGCCCTGTGCTTTTTCCAGATCCTTAAAGATGGGGTACAGTACACCATCATAGTAACCGGCATCCTTGGTCAGCACGCCGATCAGATCGGTGATGATGCCCAGGCTCTCGCCGAAGTTCTTGAAGAACTTGGTGTTGTTGCCTGCGCGGAAGCCCCAGTTGATCTTAATGTTGGTGGCGCCGGTCCAGCCGCTGGTGCTCTTGTCCAAGCGAATGGCGTTGTGCCAGGTAGGCAGGCTTGCCAGCTTCTTGGCGGCGGACTTGTTGGTCAGGTGATTGCTCACTGCGTGGGGAGAAATCAGACCCTTCAGCGCAGCAGCCAAAATGTTGTAATGGTAAGCACCGGTCTTGCTGGTGTAGTACACCGGCTTGCCGGCCTTATTCTTCTTCTTGTACAGCTTCTGGTTGCCGTCGTAGAAAACATTCAGGCCCAGAGCGTCCTCGTTCACCAGATAGTAATCAATTACATTCTCCAGTGCAACATACATCTGAACCACCAGATTGGTCAGATGATCCTCAGTGTAAACCTTCTTGTCTGAGGTATCGGTGGACTTCTTGTCCCCGTCGTTCAGGAAGTTTAAGGTCTTATTGAGCATCTTCAGCATCGGGTTGGTGTTGTCGCTGCCCAGGATGTAAGAACCAAGGCTCACCAGACCGCACAGGATGCCGGGGGTGGTGTTCAGGTTGAAGTTGTTCAGTGTGGAGTTCTCCAGCACCTTGGACAGTGCGGAGTCCAGATTGGACAGCAGAGAAGCGCCGCTCTTACTGGAGGTCTTGGGCACCTTTGCCCACTTGGGCTGGGTCTCAATCTTCGCCATCTTGCCGTTCACTTTCGGGAAGCTCACGTCGATGGTGTTCTTGGTCTTGGTGTCCATGGCCTGGATCACATTCACCAGCTGACCGATGTTAGACAGCAGGAAGTAAGCGCTTTCGGTGCTCAGACCAACAAACTTGGAATCCTTGTTATACACGCCCATTACGAAAGAGGCCTTGTCGTTGTACTTCAGCTGGAATACACCGTTGAGTACATCGCTGATGGTGCTCTTTTCGCCCAGACCGCCCAAAGCGCGGATCAGACCGGTGATGATGGGCAGGTTGGTGGTGATCTTGTTGTCGGTGGCGGTCACATCATTGAGCAGGTCAATGATGGCGTTGAACCAGTCGTTCACAAAGATGTTTACAAAGCAGTCCAGAATCTTGGCCGGCTTGCCGCCGTCTGCCAGGTTCTTAAAGTTAACCAAAGACTGGTTGTAGAAGAACTCTTTGTCGCCAACGGTATCGCTCTTAATCTTGTAACCACTATAAGACCAGTCGGAAGCCTTCTTGGTGTTGTCAGCGCTCTTTACATCATACTTGGCAATGAAGTTCTTGCCCATAATGTCCAGAATCTTGGGCAGGGCAACGAAGATGTTGTTGGCGCCGTGGTTGTAAACGGTGCCCTCTTTCTTGGTCATGGCGCCGCTCTTGGCGTCTTTTTCACCATAGGCAGCCACATACTGATCCACAGCAGCGGTGAAGAAGGTGGCCAGCTCGGACACAGCCTCATTCACGGCAGTGGCAGCGTCGCCGGTGAGCTTCAGTGCATCGGCAATGCCGGCGGCCTTGGCACCCTGCAGCGCCTTATCGGCTGCATAGATGTTCAGGATCACCGGGGTCTTGGTGTCATCGTACTTGCCGGTGGTGGGGTCACCATACACCTGGCTGACGATCACATCTTTGCCGTCGGCATCCTTGCCATACTCCACACCGCTGATGTTGTAGTATGTAAAGTCGTAGTTCTTGTCGCCGATCAGCCAGTGCATCAGGGTGGGCAGAACCTTGTTCAGATCCCAGCTCAGGCCACCTAAGCCAATGGGGCTGCCGGCACTCTGGCCGTATTGATCCATCAGACCGGACAGCAGACCTTCTAGACCTTTTGTACCGTTAAAGGGGTCACCCTCCTGGTTGAATACCATGGGGATCAGCACTTCATCGATCACAACGGTCAAAACAGGCAGCAACTGCATAATGGTTTCAACCGGGTGCTCGTACAGGTTCATCCATACATCGGTGAGCGCGCCTTTCAGGTCAACCTTGGTCTCTACCAGTTTGTTGACCACTTCGTTCATAACCACATTACCGGTGATCTTCAAGCCTGCAATGGTTACGCCTTCCTCATCCTCAGGGTCCAGCAGCACCATGTACTGATTGATGGCGTTGTTTACAGCAGCAACAGCGAAGGAATCCTTAAAGCCGTATTTCGCGAAAGAATACTTTCTGCAAGAATTAGAGACGATCTTGGCGTCGGTGATCTCAAAGTAGAAATCAACGGCCTCGTCAACGCTCTCTTTCAGTTCACCACTGTAGAAGGTCTTTAGCAGATCTTGGTTGATGGTGGCGATCACTTCTTCGGGGGACGTGCCGCCGACAGTTTTGTTCTCCATCAACGCTCTGCGGTAAATACCCTCGGTACGCGTATCCAGATCCTCGCTGCTCCAGTAGGTGGCCATTGCCGGCTTGGTTACAGGAGCGATGCCGTCCTTTGCATAGTCGCCGTTCAGGTAAGCCTGGAAGGTGTCACGGCTGGAACCGATTTTTGCGCTGCCGCCGGGCACATTCTTGTTCATGTCCGCACGCAGGGCTGCTACGGTAGCGTCATCCAGCTGAGCAGCATAGTACTCGCTAACAAAGGCGTCATCGCCGTTGTTGGCCAGTACGGCAGCACCAATCTTGCAAGCGGTTGCCAGTGCAGCATCGTCATCCTTGATGGTGTTGTAGTCCTTTTTGGCCAGCTTGCACAGATAAGCCTTGGCGGCCTTTGCCAGTTCGCTGTTTGCCTTGTCGGTCTGATACTGGAGCAACACATACCAAATCGCTTCGCTCATGGTGCTGACTTTCTTCTTGCTGCCGGCTTCTTTGAAGTAGGCGGTGAAGGTGTCAAAGCACTTAGCTACATCCTTGAAATCGTCCAGAGCAATCAAGTCGTCTACTTTGTACGATTTGTCCTTGTAGGTAACGGTAGCTTTCTGGATGTCTTCCAGGGTGTTCAGGCTGCCATTAGCAGTACCCAGCACCTCACGCACTTTGTTCAGTGCGTCGTAGGCAGCGCTCAGGTCTTCCTGCTGCTTAGCCTGTTTCTCGGGGAACTGCTCCAGCAGGGCGGACAGATCGCTCAGCGTGTCCTCGCACCATTTGGCCAGTTCTGCGTCGCTGGACGAAATGTTGTTGACGCAAAAAGAAAACAGCTGATAAAAGCTCATCTTCGCATCTTTCTCGTCCAGGTAGGCATACGCCACATCGGAATACCCTTTCTGGTAACCGTCAATGATGTCTGCCTTATTCATGGGGCTGCTCAAAAGATTAAGCAGCGTGGGAGACACACCCATGATCAGATCACTGATCGAGGTGGTGTCGGTGACGGTCATCCCCAACTTCTCCTCAAGCGCCTTTTTGATATTCGGCTGATTGAGCAGTGCCGGAACATAGGTGTCTACCAGTTCCGTCAGTGCGTCAAAGGTGGAATCGGCACTTGTGGAGTTCTTCCAGATGCCCTTGTCTTTGTCCGCTGCAAATGCAGTGAACCCGACAGAGCAGGTGGTGACCATCATTACTACAGCCAAAAATAGGCTGAGTAACTTTTTGCCCGTCTTCATAATTCATCTCTCCTTCTGATATGTTGACGAACTTGTCGTTTTGGATTCGCCTGGGCAGCGCACCCTTTTAGCGGAGGATGTGCTTGCAAGTTGCGTTAACAATTTGTTCACAATTCCTCTGCTAAAAGGGCGCAGGATACCCACGCGTACAACAAATACAGTATATTTATACCAAATATAGAACGGCAAGTCAATAGGTTTCCGAAAACTTTTTAACAAAATGTGAACGGGTGGGCAAAATTTCCCGATTTATAGCGAAATTCCGGCGCAACATTTTTTTGCGTACTTATAGATCAAGCCATGTTTGGCCCGGCCGACGGACCATGTTTGGCCCGGCCGACGGATCTGCGCTGCATTCTTATCTTGGATTTGTGTGGAGGATCAGGGCGCGTTTATCATTATTGCTGCATTCGACAACTGCTGACAGAAATTCCACCGATTTTGGAGGAAAAATTGTGGAAAATCCTGTGGAACTTGTGAAAGTTGCCCGCCGTTACGCCAAAAAATCGATGGTGTAAAGGGGCACGCCTTTGCGTGTGAAAATCTTGCGTAAAGCACATGACCTTTACAAGTCGGAACTTGCAAAATAATGGACATTGTCTTTTAATTAAGCGATAAAATATGAACAAATTGTTAATTTCGTGTAAATTAAATTTGTCCGTTCGCACAAAAAACGACCGCTCAAATTGTGCAACATTCCGAAAATCAGAAAAATTACCGCTCTTTATTGATTTTTGGTGACCGTCGTGTTTTAATAAGAATGCGATAAATGTGTTTCTATGCGCATTTTCATAATGTATGGCGTCCGGCTGCAATGCCTTCATCCTGAATATCGGATTGCCCGATGGTCAGAGGATGGGACGGCGCGTACACGCAACCATTTATTCGTAAGAATTACAAATTACTATGGAGGTAAAAATTAGTGAAAGCTAAAAAGTTTTCCCGCAAGTTGCTTGCGCTCTTTTTGGCGGTCTTGATGGCGATGAGCTGTTTCTCCGGTGCTATGGTCGCTTCCGCGGCTAATGCTTCGGCAAACACCAAGTACCATGACCAGGACTTGGACTTCAACTCACTGGGTTGGCCCATCCTGAATGATGAGCAGGCCTGCACAGCCCTTTTGGACTTTGTGGATCTGACCCTTGCTCAGGCAAACATCGCACCGATGAATATCGACCTGAGTGTTCTTGGTAGCATCACCATCAAATTGGGCAGCGTGGATGAGGTACTTAAGACTGTTCAAGATCTGGATTCCTTCCTGAACAGCAAGTCCGCAATTCTTCTGCTGGCCGGCGATGCCCGCTATGTAGATTTGAGCGCAGTTAACGGAATGTCCCGCAGCGCAACTTCCTCTACCGATATTGTACGCGGTATTGTGAAGTTGGTTCGGAACCTTTCTTCCGACGCGGGTCCGGAAGGCGCCCACGGCAATATCGTAAAGAAATTGCTGCGCGGCGAGCTTAGCCTTGGTATCGTAAACAGCTTCTTGGATGTTTACAAGACCATCGGCAATCTGATCGGTATGTCCAGCGGCTATCAGAGCAATATGGTATATAATATTGTTCAGCAGCTGGTTCTGGAGAACACCGGTTGGTTTACTGCGGAAGAGAAGGCTCAGATCCGGAACAATCCCAGTCTGGAGACCAGCAAGCTGGATTCTGTCCTGCTTAACAAGCTCTCCACCCAGTTGCTCAGCAACATTACCGCTCAGATTACATATGCCGACGGTACCAATTCTCGGGACAGATACGCAGAGTATCTGGAGAAGGGTTCCGCACCGTATATTGACACTGCCAACCTGCATTATGTAACGCAGGAGGATCATGACAAGAACGGCGAGGCGATCGGTAATGTATATCTGTTCCGTTATCAGGATCAGAAGCTGGTGCTGAAGCCCACAGACACGCTGTTTGACTTTGGCTTCCAGGCCTTTGAGATGGTGTGGAACACCGCCTTGAAGGATACGCTGGGCCAGTTGAATTCCGGCGTGGGCGGTTACGACTATAACTATTATATGTGGTACACCGGCGCCACGACCCACAACACGGCTTGGGACTACAGCAATGTAGCCAACAACTACGGCGCTGCCAACGTGCAGGCTTGGGCCGCATACGAGTGCCAAAAGGCTGCAAAGGGCCTGAAGCCCGGCCAGACCCTTGGCGATGAGTACAAGGATGCGGCTGCCTATCTGGATTACATCAAGGCAGATCTGGAGAAGTACAACAGCCGTGACCTGGTGAAGGATCCTACCTACACCTGGAGAGATATTGACTCCACCACCCTGTTCAACAAACTGCGTTACAGCCCCATGTCTGTTTACTACTTTAAGCAGGCCACCGGTCCCCTGAACTGCAGCTTTGCTGAAACCGGTATGAAGAACATTGAGGCATTCATGGCAAATGATTACAGCAGCTACGGCTCCATGCTGGCAGCGCTGAATGATTTCCTGGTTGCCGCAGTAAAGGACTTCCTGCCGAGCTATGATGCCAGCGCTCTGACGAAGGTAAAATCCGATGATCCCGGCAATGTAGCGCAGACCCTGGTCGGCAATATGCTGAAGGTGCTGCAGTACATTGCTGACGCTACCGATAAGAACATTCTCGGCGCCTTCTATCATGAGAACGGCGCGGGCACTGCTCTGACCGAGGCCAATCTGGAGAGCGCGATGATTCCGTTTGCGATTTCTGCACTGCGGAATATCCCCGACTTCAAGAAGGGCATCCACAATGAGGACCTGGATGCTTGCGACGACGCAGAGGGCGTAGCTGCTCTGGCGTTGCAGCTGTATCTGGGCTATGTGCTGCCGGATCACGACTACTCTTCTCTGATGCAGAAGGGCGCAGACGGTAAGTACGATGTAACTCTTGACAATCTGCTGCTGATGGCTCGTGATGCTGTGGGTTATGTAATGAGCCCCTACATTATCATGCACGACAAGGACGGCAACCTGTGGAATCCGGAGACCGCTACTCTGAATGACGGCGTTTCTCTGTTTGATCTGCTGAATTCCGTTGTTGTTTACTATGCCGGCACCGACACCTTTAAGGACGGCGAGCAGGGCAAGGGCATTGCCAACCTGCTGGGCGTTTGCGACACCAACGGCAATTGCCTGGTGAAGCTGTCCAACTCCCTGTGGGAGAACATTAATGTGATTGCCAACAAGCTGCTGCCTGTTGCAGGCGTGCTGCAGTATGGCGATTCTGCAAAGAAAGGCGCTTTGAATTCCGAAGAGCTGATCTACACCGATGTGATCCAGGGTATGCTGAATATTGGTGTGGCAGATACGAACGGCCAGTATGGCGCAACCGGGTTTGTAACCCGTCTGCTGACCATGGTTTCCGCACCGCCCATTAAGAGCGAAGGCATCATCCGCACCGTTTACAATGTATTGGCTGATTTGGTGAACGTTGTATTCGGCGGCCGCTACGGCACAGCCCGTAATGTGGTTCCCGCTGCTGCGACCAACAATCATCCCTTCGACGATCTGCTGCAGAAGGATACCTTTGCCGGTACTTCCAGCAACAGCAGCTACGGCGTACTGGGTACACTGGTATACAATGTGTATGAAGCTTCCGGCGGCGTAGGCGGCGACAGCGGCAAGACCGATACGATCCTGCCCGGCGCTATGTACACCGTACAGGCTGTGAACAGCCTGATCGGCGGCCTGATCACCACTTTGGCTGATCATAACATGAAGCTGGCTTCCGCTCGTGTGGCAGACAGCAACTTGACCCTCAGCTATGGCGGCAACACCACCACCACAACGCTGACGGTTACCAATAACTGCTACGGTCTGAACCGTGCGGTGAAGAACGCCGAGGGCAAATTCGTTGCTCGTGGCCGTTACAACATTGAGATCACGAATGTGGTTTCCGATAACAGTGCTTGCACCGTAGACTTCTCCAGCAAGACAGTTGTTCCTGAGAAGTCCGCTTCCTTCACTGTTACCAACGGCGGTTTTGATGAAGATACTGTGGTAACTTACACTGTTACTTACAACATTATCGACACCAACACCAACCAGGCCATCTACACCGGCCTGACCTGCAAGACTTATCAGTTTGTGACTCCGCAGAAGAACTGGTCCGATTCTGTGTATCCGGGCGGTTCTCAGGACAGCAGATTCTCCAATGGTTCTTCCGGTAAGACCTCCGATGGTCAGGCTACCGTGAACAACACCGGTTACTTTGGTAACGCTTACCTGAACCAGAAGCCGTTCCGCGTAAGCTATCCTACCGATATTGTTCTGGCAAGCTCTAACCTGGATGCTGTGAAGAACTACAAGATTCGTCTTGGCTATGACCGTACCCTTGCCGGTTCTCCCGACAAGACTTTGGACGGCGTTTTTGCTTACTACAGCGGTTCTGTTAAGGATTCCTATAACAACAAGACCGTAACCGTAAACAATTCCAACATGATGGCTGCGTTTGATAAGGCCACCGGTGATGTGCTGAACTACGAAAAGGTAGACTATACCACCGATGGCGGTCAGACTTGGGTCAAGGGTGTTGCCGCAAGCCAGGTTCCCTCCAACGGCGTATCTCGTGTGAACCACGCTTACACGCTGAGCGAACTGAACGGCGGCAAAGCACTGGCAGCAGCTGTTAAGGATAGCAACGGTTATTATACCGCTGTTTATCTGAAGAGCGGCTCCGGCGACTTCGCTTACAGCAACTTGCTGGGCAAGGTTTCCGGCGCAACCGGCATTGACGGTCTGTACATCCAGACCGGTTCCGTAACTCTGTCTAAGGACAGCTCCTCTTCCCTGGATCTGTTCAAGTATGATGGTTCTACGGATATTTCTCAGGTATCCAAGAAAGAAGTGAAGTTGAGCTTCTACTGCGGCTCCAACGCGGCAACCGGTAGCTTGAAAGTAACCGTTGCTGACGATGGTAACCGTGGCCAGTTCAATAGCGCTTACAGTTCTTTGGAGAGCTACATTAAGAACTACAGACCTTCTGACTTCAAGGATTATTCCGATGGCTCTTCCGCAACCTATGATGCGGCTACCGCTGCTTTGGCTGCCGGCTTTGAGGCCCGCCAGTCTCCGCTGAATCTGAACACTGCCGGCACTCTGTCCAGTGCGTTTACGAAGACGCCTGTTACCTCTGAGGTGAAGACCGTGATCGGCGAGCCTGCAACCAAGCCCGTAACTTCCATGGATCAGCTGCCTGCAGCTCTGGCTGCTTATGCAACCACTGACGGCCATTATTACTATGCTGACAGCGCGATGAGCCAGCCTTATTACACCACGGAGGCTCTGACCGATACTGATGTAACCGGTAGAACGACCACCACCGTTGGTGGTCAGGCTTACACCGCGGGTATGGATAAGACCGGCCAGTTTGTTGTGAAGAGCGGTTCTTCCTGGTACTTCCTGAACACCCCGGCTTATGCCACCGCATGGGATACCACCACTTATGAGGCTGCTCCCTATGCTGTCAACGGCGCTGAAAAGGAAGGCACCTACAATCAGGCGAAGTTCGCTTACTACAATGCCAACGGCGTTGCCGTAAGCAAGGACTTCACTGTGAAGCACATGGTTACCGAGAAGTCCATTGTCAACAATGGTGAGGAGACCCGTGCACTTGCCATGCAGGCAAGAGACAAGATGCGCTATGCTGTGGATCAGTGTGCGCAGATGCTGAGCGTTACCGTTGCCGGTCAGATCTTCACGAATGTTTCTACCGTTCGTGACGGTATGACAGACGCCAACTTCGACCTGCCCGAGTACCAGAAGATGGTATCCGTGGCGAAGGATGCTGAAGAGATGTACGCTGCAGATATTTACCTGAAGAGTGACGAGTCCAAGACGGTGCTTGCCACCTGCGGTTGGAACCAGATCGACAAGACCATTGCTGACCTGGCCAGCACCAACGGTAATGACGCTGCGGATTATACCTATGCATTCTCCACCAGCACTTCTTCTCTGCTGATTGAAGAGGCTGTTCGTATGTTTAGCCTGTACATGGGCACTGTGACCGAGCGCGGTTATATCGGCGACAAGGTGGAGGCTGAGGTTTCTCACGCCAGCGGCAGCGCTTACAGCGCAATGACCACCACCTGGACAGATTCCGGTAATGTTGATGCAGACGGCAATGCCATCAAGAATGCTGCAATCGCCACCACCGCGACTTCCGCGAAGTACGGTGCTGTTGAGGGCGGCAAGCTGGTCAACAAGGGCGAGAAGGTTTACACCGACGAGTCCTGGACCAACTATGTGAACGCACTGGCTGCTGCTGTAGATGTTGCGACCACCGGTAACGGCGACTACGCCCATAAGGACGCTGCCACCTATGTTCCGGCTGATAAGGACAACTACACCGCTAACCTGTCTGCTTGCTTCACCGCTTACAAGAACCTGGTAGATGCAGAGAACTCCCTTGAAGAGGGCACTGCTCCCTCCGGCTTCGCTGTAACCGGTAAGGTGCTTGCTCTGGCGAACACCAGCGGTAAGGTTGCTGGTGACAAGTTTACAGTCATTGGTTGTAATGTGATCATCAATGGCGAGACTGTGGCTACCACCGGTCAGGATGGTACCTTTACCATTCCGTCTTTGGCCGCCGGTAAGTACACGGCAACGCTCAGCTATCAGTATGGCTTTGACCGTAACATCACCATTGAGGTGAAGGACGGCAATGTGGATCTGGGCAGCTACGGTATGGTTGTATGCAACTTCAAGAAAGATGCAGCAATCAACGGTACTGACTACAACACATACAAGAAGTCAACAGGTAAATCTAAGGGTAGTGCTTCCTATAACGAAGCATGCGACTTTAACCATGATGGCGCTGTAAATGGTACAGACTACAATATCTATAAGGCATTTACAGGCAAGACACTGAGCAACGCAATCTACGGCTAAATCCTAACTTAAAGTACCCGGGCGGTGCTTCGGCACCGCTTGGGTCACGCTGATTTTGATTATGAAATTGAACAAACTGAAGAGAACACTTGCTGCTTTCTTATCGTTTGTATTGATTTTGACCTTAACCTCTATAACCCCGCTGGCGGCCCAGGGTACCTTGGGCACCGAGCACCCCCACCTCTCCTGTACCTTTACGGACAGCGAGGGCCGGGCGGTAGACGGCAATGCACTGTCTGCCGGGGATTATACCGTATCCTTTACGCTTTCCGGTATGCAGTCCTTTGCCGTGATGCAGTACACCATGTCTTATGACGCGGCTGTGCTGACGGTCAACGGGCACAGTGATCTGCTGTCGGACAGTTTGCCGGACCAGCTGCGGGGCCTTGGCGCCGCCGGTGTGCTGGTACAGAATGGGACCATCAACTTTGGTTTTATCACCAGGGTGGACCAAACCGCTACCACCACCGCCATTGATGCGGCGGGTCAGCTCCTTTTGAAGTTGCAGGTCACCGTGACTACGGAAGCGCCTGTGGACTTTGCAAAGATTGTGACCTTGGATACGGACCCGAATCAAACCTTTATTGAGGCAGATTATGCGGATTATGCCGACTATGGTATGGCTGACCAGGACTGCTATGCGCTGGTCACCGCCTTTGATGGCTATACCGCAACGTTGCATCCCATGACAGCGGATCTGTCCCCGGCCACCGGCCATGCCGTTACAGGCAAGGTGCTGGCGCTGGCCAATACCAGCGGTAAGGTGGCAGGCAGTGCATTCACCGTCATCGGTTGTGATGTGCTGATCAATGGGGAAGTTGTGGCTACCACCGGCGCAGATGGCGTATTTACCATTCCGTCTTTGGCAGCCGGTACTTATACCGCTACGCTGAGCTACGCCTACGGCTACGATCGTGACATTAAGATCACGGTTGCTGACACTGATGTGGATCTGGGCACCTACGGTATGGTTGTATGCAACTTCAAGAAAGATGCGGCTATAAATGGCACAGACTTCAATGTTTATAAGAGATGTACAGGTAAGAGTAAGAGTGACAGTACATACAATGCCGCCTGTGATTTTAATCATGACGGTGCTGTGAATGGTACTGATTACAACATTTACAAGGCATTCTCTGGTAAAATGTTGAGTGCTGAGATTTACAATTGATTATTTTAGGAGGAAACACACATGCGCAAAAGCGTAAAGAAAGTGCTTTCCGGTATTATGGCAGGTATGATGATCCTGACTGCTGCGCCCGTTTCTGCGTTGGCAGCGAATTATACGCCTGGCCAGGTTATCGAAAAGGCTGACTTGCCTGCTGCTAAGAGCCTGAGCCCGAAATTGGATGTAGTATGGACTGCCTACACCGGTAAAGATCAGGCTTTTTATAAGAATGGCGATGAGAACTGGATTACCGATGGCGCGACCGTTACTGATTTGAGTAAAGTTTCTGTGGAAGGTCAGACTGTCGGCAGTGGTGATTGCACCCTGAAAGCAAACTCTAAGGGCGAGTATTTCGTTGCTGCATCGTTCATTCTGCATGATACAGCTGGCCAATTTGGCAATGTACAGTTTAAATATGAAGTTAATTCAGCTTTGACACCAGGTGTGCGTAGCAATCCTACTACCGGCTGGAGCAAGACTGCAAAGTTACTTGCAATGGCCGATGAGGCTATGGTCGATGCTAACGGCGAAGCTTATATGACTGATAATGCAAGTGATGTAAACGGAACCGAGCAGTACATCTGCTATGGTACTCGTTTGGTTAACGATGAAGTTCCGGATGCTACATGGCAGGGCGATACTTCTACTTTGTACAACAGTGACGAGGATACAAATGTTGTTATTGATGGTATTTACATTGCGACAGTTGGTTTCAAAGTGGCTGCTGGCACCAAGATTGAAGACAGTTTGCTGACCTTCAATACTGATCCGCTGATGACCAAGTACAGTTCTATTGCATTTGGTAACGAAAACGAGATCGCTTGCAGTTACACCATGACAGGTATCTCCGAAGAAGGCGATGCTGAGGTTGGACTTTTTGAAGTACCCATGAAGGCATCTGCTCCTGAGACCAAGTCTTACACCGTTAACTATGTGACCGAGGACGGCGCTTCTCTGGGCTCCGAGACTGTGGAAGAGGGCAAGAGCCCCGCTTCTGTACCGGATCTGCCCACCAAGGCTCCCGATGCTGCCGGCCACTACAGCTATGCTTGGGATACCGATCCCACCACAGCGACCATCTCCAAAGACACCACCTTCACTGCTAAGCTGACCACCACGCCTCATACCGAGCAGAAGCTGGAGAGCAACATTGTGGATGCTACCTGCGATAAGGACGGTTCTAAGACCGTGACCACCAGCTGCTCCGTGTGCGGTTATGTGATCAAAGTTGAGAATGTGGTTATCCCGGCTACGAAACACAACTGGGGCGAGTGGAAGCATGACGCTGCAACTGCAAAGGCTGATGCTACCCATACCCGTGTTTGCGCCAATGACGCTTCTCACAAGGAGACCAAGGCCTGCGACTTTACTTCTCAGGTAACCCAGAACCAGACTGCTGATCTGCCTGAGATCACCACTTACACCTGTAAGGACTGCGGCTACTCCTACACGGAGGAGACCAAGCCCGCTCTGGGTCATACCCATAACTATGGCACCCCCGTTGCTGATTACACCAGCGGTGAGGCCTTTGTTGAGGGTAAGGATTACACCCACACTGCTACCTGCACCGGCGAGGGTACCTGCAGCCAGCCTACTAAGACTGACAAGTGCACCTTCGACAATGGTCAGGTAACCAAGCCCGCTACCTGCACCGAGCCCGGTATCAAGGTTTATACCTGCACCGTGTGCGGCGGCACCTACACTGTAGCGATCCCGGCTACCGATCATAACTGGGGCCAGTGGAAGCATGACGATGCAACTGCAGAGGCTGATGCTACCCATACCCGTGTTTGCGCCAATGACGCTTCTCACAAGGAGACCAAGGCCTGCGACTTCACCTCTAAGGTGACCCAGGAGGCAACTCTGGATCAGGCTGAGATCACCACTTACACCTGTAAGGACTGCGGCTACTCCTACACCAAGGAGACTGCTCCGGCTCTGGCTGGTGTGACCGTAACCGTAAATGCTGTGGAGAACGGCTCTGTAACCCTGGCCGGTCAGGATGTGACCGCCGGCGGTTCCAAGAAGTTCGCTGAGAACGGCACTTACACCCTGGTTGCTACTCCCAATGAGGACTGCACCTTCGTAGGCTGGCAGACCGGTAACAAGATCGTTTCCACCGACGCTACCTACACCACCGTGGCTATCGCTGACATCACCTACACGCCTGTGTTCGCTGAGTCCGCTAAGCCCGTTCAGTTCACCTTTGTTGATATGTTCAACAACGTGATCTCTTCTCAGTCTGTTGCTTCCGGCGCAGCTGTGAAGATCCCGCAGGCGCCCACCTACACCGGCTACACCTTCACCGGTTGGTCCGCAGATGAGGCTGCCATTAAGGCTGCTACCTCCTCCATGACTGTTTATGCACAGTATGAGAAGGACGCTGCCGCTACCTACACTGTAACCACTGACGCTGACGCTACCGTTGCTTACGGCAGCAGCTCCGCGCAGGGTACTCTGGCTGACATTCCTTACGGCACCCAGGTAACCGTGTCTAAGGACGGCGCTACCGCTTGGGCTATCGACGGCAAGATCGTTGCTTACGGCGACAGCTACACCTTCTATGTTGCTTCTGATGTAACTGTGAAGGCTGCTTCCGCTACCACCCAGGCTCCCGTTGTGGCTGCTGTTTCTGCCAACCAGGTTGCCGGTTCTTACAAGGTTGAGTTCGTTGCTACCCGCGCTATGGTGGATGGCTGCACTTACCTGAAGTCCGGTTTCGTGTATGGTAAGAACCTGACTGACGCTGACCTGTCTCTGGCCAACGTTGGCAAGAAGGGTTCCGCTGATAACTCCGGCGTTGTGAAGGCTGCTTATGCCAACAGCACCGAGGGCAGCACCCAGTTCATCCTGAGCTATGGTATCTCCGCTCAGACCGGCACTGCCTCCGCTAAGGCATTCTTGACCTACAAGGATCAGAAGGGCGACGTGAAGACCGTGTACTCTGATGTGATGAACCACACTTACGCTTAATCGCGTAGACCCCTATTTATCGCTCCTGCCGGCGGGCAACTGCCGGCAGCGATATAAGGCAATTTAGGAATAGGAGGAATGTCTTCATGAAAGAAGCTTATTCTAAGCCTGTTGTCGACGTCAAGGAATTTCAGCAGATCAATGTGATGACCGCAAGCGGTCCTGAAATTGTTGGTGGCGAAGACGACTAATTGCAATTAGTAAAATAATTGCTCGAGCGAAAAGAGCCGAGGGAGCAATCCCTCGGCTCGATTTTTTTTACTTTACCGGTGCGGCCGGTTGGTTGCGCCGGGTCGGTATTGTACGGACCGGCAGGATGACCGTCGGCCTTTTTTTGTCTTTTTTATGGCAATGGAGCGGTACTTATGGTACAATGAAAGCAGACGAAACGAATTGGAGGCGGCGGTATGAAAAAAATGACAAAGCGCCTGGCGTGCTTGGTGCTGGTATTGGTACTGGCCTGTTGTGCCCTGCCGGGGGTCACTTACGGTGCCACCACCTCAGTAGATCTGAACCAAAATTACTTGTTCCGTACCCGAACCAATGCCTTTTCCTTTGGCACCGGCGAGACGGCGAACCTGACTTTTACGCCTCAGTACACGGCGGAATACACCTTAAAGCTGTACGGCCATGTGACAGGCGGGCGGAATATCCGTGCCAGCCTGACGGATCCGAACGGCACGGTCACGGACTTTGAATATCCTAACCGTACCGGCTCTACCGTTAAGGATTACAGCCATCCGTACCTGACCGCTACCTTGGAGCAGGGCAAAACCTATACCTACTCGGTTTGGGGCTGGACCACCACCAGCACCGGCGCAACGGTAGATGTGGACTTTACCAGCGGCGAAAGCGGCACCCTGTCCCGGGAGGTGGGGCTGCGGCTGTATTTGGATCAAACGGAATTTACTACATACAACCAGCAGGCGGTGCTGCATGCGATGAAGCTGCTGATTGTGGATCGCACCGGCGCCCACTTGGAATGGAAGTATAAGGACGCCATGGGCAGCCTGTTGGTGGGCGGTGCCGATGTGATCGTGGATCTGTCCGCTTGCGGTGCCTGCGGCAAGAACACCGTGCTGGTGCACTATATGGGCTATACCGCCACGGCGGATTTTAATTTGGCGCATGACTATTCTGTGCTGCTGGATCGGGTGGCGGCTACGCCCACTGCCCGCGGTTATGACCTGCTGGGGTGCAGCCGGTGCAGCGCCACCACCCGGGCGAATTTTGTAGACTATGACGGCTTTTGCATTGCCACTCCCGGTGCGGATATGGGCGCGCTGCTGTTTAACGATACGGACTTGACCGCCGGCGGCCAAATTTATGTGGATCGGGGCAAGGACTGCACCCTGCTGGCTTTGCCCAATACCGGCTGCCGCTTTGCCGGTTGGCAGCAGGGGAATAAGATTCTGTCCGGCGATGCCAGCTACACCTTTACCCCGGTGGCCAGCGCCACCTACACGCCGCTGTTTTTGGACAACAGCGACCGGCTGACCTTTTTGTTTGTTGACCCGTTTTCCAATGTGCTGTCTTATCAACAGGTGGACAGTGCCGCGGATGTAAAGATCCCCACGCCGCCTACCTACACCGGCTATACTTTTGTTGGCTGGTCCTATACGCCGGCGCAGATCCACAGCGCCACCGGTTCCCTGACCGTGCAGGCACTGTACCGCGCCGGTGGCGCCAAGCAGCTGACCATCACCGCCCCCGGCTGCACCTTGCAGTGCGGCAGCCAAACTGCCCGGGACAGCCTGACCGTTGCCTATGGAGCGCGGGTTACCGTGTCTGCGGCAGACGCCAAGGGCTTTTCAGCCGATGGGCGGGTGCTGGGTTATGGCAGCCGGTACAGCTTCTATGCTGTTGCCGATTTGGCGCTGGAGAAGTGTACCGACGATCTGACTCCGTTGCCCTCTGTGTCGCTGCTCTCTGCCCAGTTGCAGTCGGATACCGGGCGGGTGATGTTTGCCGCCACCCGGTCCATGGCCGGGGAGGGGAACCGGCTGGTGACCTCCGGCTTCCTGTACGGCAAGAATTTGGCAGATGATGACCTGGTGCTGGAGATGGCCGGTAAGCCGGGCACCGGTACGGACGCAGGCACGGTGCGCTGCGCTCAAAACCGCTCTACGGAGCCGGAGGGCCAGTTTGTGCTGTACTACGGCATTACCACCCATGTGGGCACTGCCGCCGCGCGGGCGTACCTGACTTATGCAGACGCAGACGGCGTTCTGCACACGGTGTATTCTGCCGTGCTGCGCTATACCTATTGACAGAGCTTTCCTGTTTACAATCCGCCCGGCCTGTGCTACAATAAGGGCAGCAAAGGAGTGCGATTATGAAAAAAACCATACGCTTGGGCAGCTTTCTGCTGGCGTTTCTACTGCTGGTGTGCACCCTGCCGGTAACGGCGTGGGCGGCGCCCACTGTGGACTTAAATCAAAATTATCTGTTCCGTTCTCATAAATACGCCTTTTCCTTTGGCGCCGGCGAGACAGCGACTTTGACCTTTACCCCCCAGTACACGGCGGATTATACTTTAAATCTGTATGGTCATGGGGACGGCGGAGGCGGTCGGAATATCAGCGCCAAACTGACGGATCCGGACGGTATCGTGACGGATTTTGAATATCCAAAGCATGAAGGAACCACAACCCCGAATTACACGCGGCCCTATTTGACCGCTAAGTTGGAGAAGGGCAAGACATATATCTATTCTGTGACGGGTAAAATAGCCTCTACAAGTGCTACCGTAGATGTGAACCTGACTAGCAGCCAAAGCGGCACTCTGTCCCAGGAGGTGGGACTGCGGTTATATCTGGACCAAAAAGAGTTTACCACTTACAGCCAGCAGGCGGTGCTGAATGCGATGAAACTGCTGATTGTGGATCGTTCTGGTGCTCATATAGAGTGGAAGTATAAGGATGCTTTGGGCAGTCTGACAGTAGACGATGTTGATGTGATTATAGATTTGTCCACTTGTGGTAGTTGCGGCACGAATACTGTGGTGGTGCACTATATGGGTTATACCGCTACAGCGAATTTCAATTTAAAACATGACTACCGACCGAAAGCTTCTGTACTGCCCACCTGCACCACTGCGGGCTATACGCCCTACTTCTGTACCATTTGCGCAGATGAGGTGCATCGGGATATTGTTCCGGCGCTGGGTCACCAGAATAAATCCCAGCTGACTAAAGCGACAACCACCAAGGACGGCCAGAGTTACAAGAAGTGCACCGTTTGCGGTGCCGTTACCGGCAAAACGGTGATCGCCAAGGCGTCCAATATTAAGCTAAGCAAAACTGCCTATACCTACAACGGCAAGGTGCAAAAACCGTCCGTGACGGTGAAAGACAGTAAGGGCAAGACATTGAAAAACGGCACGGATTATAGCGTCAGCGTTCCAAAGAACACAAAAAATGTGGGCAAATACACCGTGAAAGTGAACCTAAAGGGCAATTATAGTGGCAGTAAGTCTATGACTTACAATATCAACCCCAAGGGCACCAGTGTTTCTAAAGTCACCGCCGCCAAGAAAGGCTTTAAGGTCACCTGGAAAAAGCAGGCCACCCAAACCACCGGCTATGAAGTGCAGTACAGCACAGCATCTAACTTCAAAAAGGGCAATAAGACGGTGAATATCACCAAGAACAGCACGACCTCTAAGAGCGTAAGCAAGCTGGTTGCCAAAAAGAAGTATTATGTGCGGGTACGCACTTATAAAACCGTAAAAATCGGTGGCAAGAATGTGAAGTTCTATTCCGGCTGGAGTAAGGCCAAGTGCGTGACTACCAAGAAATAAAATATATTTAGGTATTTGATCGACCGTAGGGGCGGCAATCTGCCGCCCGCGGTGCGGTGAGGGTACCGCACCCTACAAAGAATAGAGATAACCGTAGGGCGGGCGGATGGTATCCGCCCCTACCGATTCTTTTCTGCACTACAAACAAAAAGGCTCCCCTTGTTTTTATCAAGGGGTGACTCCCCGCAGTGCGGGGAGATGTCGCGCAGCGACAAAGGGGACGGGCACCGGTTAGGTGCTGGCGCGCTTGCGCGACTGAGGGATTTTGAGGGCACATGCTATCCGCCCCTACCCGTTCAATCGCATTTCCATAAAATAAACAAGCACCCGCATTCGTAAAGAATGCGGGTGCTGTTTTTATGCGCTATTTGGTTTGCCCATGGCGGTGGGCGTAATCCTCAATGCGGGCGAAAAGCTCGTGAGCAAAGGCCTCTTGATTTTCCACGGAAACGCAAATTTGCTTGCCGTTTAGCAGGCGGATCTCCGTATAATACTGGTAATCGCCAAAGTCCACCAGCATACTCCACTTTTGCCGCATACCCTGGCTGCGCAGGTTTAGGCGGCTGTTGTACACGCTGGCAATGTCCTTGTACATAATGGACACGGTGGGGCGAAATCGCTTGGTCAGCAGCGCGTGCATGGTGATCTCTAAATGATCTTTATACAGCGTAACGCCCTTAAAGCCCACAATGTATTTGATCGCCATAATAAGACCGATAATAAAACACACGAACCCGACCCACAGCATTGGCTCCAGCGAAACATATTTGCCAAGTCCTACTCTAAATATTAAAATCAGCAGTACATATCCGATCAGATACGGCGTAACAAAGTTACCTGTTACATAGAGAAAATGCTGATACCCGGCAGCGGCTTTGTTGGCGTACCGAAAGGCATAGAACGAGGGGATCGGGAATTGACTTTCTTCCATTTCTTTTCCTCAAAGGTTAAATCTCGATAAATTCGTTAAACACGGCGGTCATTTTTTTGCTGACCTCCAGGTCGGTGTGCAGGCTGCCAAAGTACCAGTGCATATACTCCACCTGCTTCATCAACTCTTGCAGGTAGGTGTTCAGCGGGGTAATGTGCACGCCCTTGTTGGTGTGCAGCTTTAAGAAGTCCTTGGCAATGGCCGGGGCCTCGTAGGTGAGCACATAGTTGACGGCGTACTTATACTCTCGCAGGTTGTCCTGGCCGTTTTTCAGGTCCTCGGCGGTGGGCAGCTCCGCTTTCCACCAGCTGACCCCGTCCTCACGCATATCCTTGTCTTCGCTCTCGCCGCCGCCCATTACAAAGAAGGTCTTGTTCTCAAACATAAACATCTCGCCCCGCATTAAGTGGTAAATGTTGTCGGCGATCTTGTGGGTGTTGCCGCCTTTCCAGCGGTAGGGGGTATAGCTGTCCAGCATATCAAAATTCTCATGAGCACCGTCTAAAAAGCAGATGGTGTACTTGCGCTTTTTCAGCCACTCCAGGTTGCGCTTTTCTTTGGGGTCGTTAGGGTCCCAAAGAAAGCCAAAGTCACCGCAGACGATGACAATATCTTTCTCTCCCAGCCGCTTGAGCTTAGGGTCTTTGAAGTGGGACAGGTCCCCGTGGGTGTCGCCGGTAATGTAAATCATAATTCGCTCCGAAAAATTCAAAAAGTTTTTACGCTTTTGGGCTTTTCAATTAGGCCCAAAGATGATAGACTAAGTATTATAATATCTTTAATTTGTTCAGGTGTCAAGTTCCATGAAAAAAACTGTCTCTTTCTTTTTATCTTTCGTTTTGCTGCTGTCCGCCGTGTTCTGCGTGCCGGGCTTTTCTGCCTCTGCCGCGGTATATAAGCCGGACCGCAAGCTGTATTCGCAAGCGTATATGCTGCTGAGCTTAGATGACCCCACCTTTCCCGTAGTGGCGGAGAAAAATCAGGACAAGCGGATGTACCCGGCCTCGCTGACCAAGATCGTCACCGCCATGGTGGTGCTAAATAAAGTGAAGGACCTGAGCCAAAAAACCAAGGTGAGCCAAAGCGCCTACGACGCTATGCTGGGCACCGGGGCGCAGACGGCCGGGCTGAAAGTGGGGGAGAGCCTGACCATTGAACAGCTGCTATATCTTACTATGGTCCATTCTGCCTGTGACGCCTGCCATGTGCTGGCGGAGTTCGTCTCCGGCTCTACGGACGCCTTTGTGGCGGAGATGAACAGCTGGGTTCAGTCCCTGGGGTGCAAGAACACCCATTTTGTGAACCCGGACGGCCTCCACGACCCCAACCACTATTCCACCGCTGCCGATCTGGCCAAGATCACCTTGAAAGCGCTGCAAAACGACACCTTTGAGCAGATCAGCACCACCGTGCAGTACAAGTACAAGAATACCACCTTTACCCACACCAACTTAATGCTGCAAAGCGGCTATGTGTCTTATTATTATGAGTACGCCAGCGGTATCAAGACCGGCTCCACCGAGGAGGCGGGCTACTGCGTGATCACTAAGGCGTCTAAGGACGGCTACAACTATTTGGCCGTGGTGCTGGGCGCGCCGGTGATCGACTATAACAGCGACGGCTATGTGGAGAAGTGCTCGTTTATTGACGCGGCGTCCCTGTTTGACTGGGCCTTTGACTCGCTGAAATATACCACCCTGGTCAGCGCAAACGATGTGATCGACGAAGTACCGGTGGAGAACGGCAAGGACGCGGACGCGGTGCAGCTGGTGGCAGCGAAAGATGTAAACACCATCGTGCCCGCCGGGCTGGACAAATCCGCCGTGATCATTCGGGCGGTGGATAAGCCGGAGAGCGTGCAGGCCCCGGTGGAAAAAGGACAGAAGATCTGCAAGGCGGAGATCGTCTACGCAGACCAGGTGGTGGCAACGGTGCAGCTGGTGGCTGCCAATTCCGTGGAGCTGTCCACATTCTTAAAGATTTTGAATGCGGTCAAGGCGTTCTTTTCCCTGACCGTGGTGCGGATCGTGCTGGGCGCCGCGGTGCTGTTTGTGCTGGTGTACCTGTATCTGTTTATCCGCAACGCCCGCCGCAAGAGCAAGCGCCGGGCAGAGAAAATGCGCCAGTACGAGGAGATGCAGACCTCCGGCAATCGGGACCAGGACGGCCCGCCGGACCTGCCGCCCCCGGTGCATAGATCCTGAAAAATACGGCGTAGCCATACGCAACATACCCGGCGCAGTTCCTAACTTGTGCCGGGCTTTTTAGAAAGGAAAATATGATCCGCTTGCGGGCGGCAGGTTGCCGCCCCTACCTTGTTTGTATTGACTCCAAATATCGTAGGGGCGGATATTATCCGCCCGCCGATTTGGGCTACCATACGGGTGTCCGCAAACAAACAAAAAAAGAGTTCCCGATCAAAGGGAACTCTTTTTGTCATTTTTATTCGGCGTTAGCCCTCGTATTCGTCCTCGTTCTCCCAGTTGTGCCAAATGTTCTGCACATCGTCGTTGTCCTCGAACATCTCGATCATCCGGGCCATCTTCATCATATCGTCCTGGCTTTCCAGGCGGGTGTAGGTGGTGGGAACATACGCCGGCTCAGAGGAAAGGATTTTGTAGCCCTTGCCCTCCAGCTCGTCCCGCACGGCACCCACATCGTTGGGCTCGGTGCGAATTTCAAAAATATCCGTATCATCGGTGAGGAAGTCGGCAGCGCCTGCCTCCAGTGCGTCCTCCATCAGCTGATCCTCGTCCACATCCTCGCGCTCAATGACGATGACCCCCTGGCGATTGAACATAAAGGTTACGGAACCCTGGGTGCCCATATTGCCGCCGGCCTTATCAAAGTAATGGCGAACCTCACCGGCGGTGCGGTTGCGGTTGTCGGTCAGGGCTTCTACCACCACGGCCACGCCGCTGGGACCGTAGCCCTCATAAACGATCTCCTCATAGTTGGCGGTGTCCGTCTCGCCGGCCGCCTTCTTGAGCATACGGTCAATATTGTCGCCGGGCACATTGTTCTGCTTGGCCTTGGCGATAATGTCCTTTAACTTGGTGTTCACACTGGGGTCCGGGCCGCCCTGCTTTACGGCAACGGCCAGTTCACGCCCGATCTTGGTAAAGACCTTGGCTCTGGCGGCGTCGTTGGCGCCCTTTTTGCGCTTAATGGTGCTCCATTTGGAATGTCCGCTCATCCAATCACTCCTTCAGTCTTAGTCTAAAATACCCGTCAATTTTACCACAAAGCCCCGCCAATATCAAGTGCAAAATCCGCATTCAGCCGCCAAGCGGGTCACTTCCCGGTCGAAATCGCAACTTTCTGTTGTATATGCCGCTAAAATATGGTATGATAACGTGTATAAGTTCTAAGCAAAAACAAAGAACGGAGGACGATTTTATGTATTCGGATTACTATGATTCCATTGCCCAGGTGGCAGGTGCGGACCCGGAAGTTGCTGCGGCAATGAATCAGGAGCTGCAACGCCAGCGGGATAATATTGAGCTGATCGCATCGGAGAACCTGGTGTCTCCCGCTGTGATGGCGGCTATGGGCTCTGTGCTCACCAACAAATATGCCGAGGGTCTGCCCGGCAAGCGCTACTACGGCGGCTGCCAGTATGTGGATGTGGTGGAGAAGATCGCTATTGAGCGCGCCTGCAAACTGTTTGGTGCCAAGTATGCCAATGTGCAGCCCCACTCCGGTGCCCAGGCCAACACGGCTGTCTATTTTGCTTTGTTGAAGCCGGGCGACACGGTGATGGGTATGGCGCTGGACAACGGTGGCCACCTGACCCACGGCTCTCCCGTGAACATCAGCGGCAAGTATTTTAACTTTGTGCCCTACGGCGTCAATGACGAGGGCTTTATCGACTACGCAGCCTTTGCCAAGCAGGTGAATAAAGTGAAGCCCAAGTTGATCGTGGCCGGTGCCTCCGCCTATCCGCGGGAGATCGACTTCCAGACCATGGCGGATATTGCCCATGCCAACGGCGCTATGTTCATGGTGGATATGGCTCATATTGCCGGCTTGGTGGCAGCGGGCCTGCACCAAAGCCCGGTGCCCTGCGCCGATGTGGTGACCACCACGACCCATAAGACTCTGCGCGGTCCTCGGGGCGGCCTGATTCTGTGCAACAATCCCTATTTGATCAAAAAGCTGAATTCCGCCGTGTTCCCCGGTACCCAGGGCGGCCCGCTGATGCACATTATTGCCGCCAAGGCTGTGTGCTTTGGCGAGGCGCTGAAGCCGGAATTCAAAGCCTACCAGCAGCGGGTGATCGACAACGCCAAGGCACTGGCTAAGGGCCTTACCGACCGTGGGCTGAACCTGGTGTCCGGCGGCACGGACAACCACCTGTGCCTGCTGAGCCTGATTGGCACCGATGTGACCGGCAAGGAGCTGGAGCACCGACTGGACGAGGTGCATATCACCCTGAACAAGAACACCGTGCCCAACGAGCCCCTGTCTCCCTTTATCACCTCCGGTGTGCGGATCGGTACCCCGGCAGCCACCACCCGCGGGCTGAACACGGAGGATATGGACAAGATCGCCGAGTACATTTACCTGGCCATCACGGACTTTGATAATCAAAAAGAGAACATTGCAGCGGGCGTGGCGGAAATCTGCAAAAAATACCCGCTCTATGCGTAAGTTTTTATGAAAATTCTGTTTGTTTATCTGTTTCAGGCGCTGCTGCAACTGATTTATCTGCCGCTGAAAGCCTTTTGTAAGGTGCAGGATCAGGTGGTCTATCTCTCTCGCCAAAGCAACGAGAAGAGTCTGGATATGCAGCTGCTGGAACAGGCCATAGAGGAGAAAGCCCCCGGCACCCGCCAGGTGTTTCGGCTGCAAATGATGGAGGACGGCTTTGCCGGCAAGCTCCGCTATTTCGGCCATTTGGTCGGGGATATGAAAGCCCTGGCTTCCTCCAAAGTGGTGATCGTAGATACCTATTCCATCGCCGTGTCCTGCCTGCGGCATAAAGCCGGCGTGCAGGTGGTGCAGATGTGGCACGCACTGGGGGCCGTTAAGAAATTCGGCTTGCAATCCCTGGGCACCAAGGAGGGGCGGGACGCCCGCTTGAGCCACGCCATGCACATGCACCGAGGCTACGATTATGTACTGTGCCCCTCGGCAGCCACCGCGCGGTTTTATATGGAAGCCTTTGGCTGCCCGGCAGAGAAGATCAAAATTTGCTCCCTGCCTCGGGTGGATGATATTGTGACCCCCAAGGAGGGGCTGGCGCAGCGCTTTTATGCAGAGAATCCGGGCCTTAGTGACCGGCGGCTGGTGCTGTATCTGCCCACATTCCGAGATCGAGAGGCCTATGTGGCCCAGGAGCTGAAATTGGCCTTTGCGGAGCAGGAGACCTACCGGTTGGTGGTGCGTACCCACCCGCTGAGCAAGGTAAAGCCGGACCCGGAATTCAGCATCAACGGTGACTACTCCACCTATGAATTGATGCAGTTGGCAGACGCCATCGTAACGGACTATTCCGCCTGCGCCTTTGAGGCGTCCCTCTTAATGAAACCCCTGTATTTCTTTGTACCGGATTACGATCTGTATATGCGGGACCGGGGGTTGAATGTGGACTTGCGGCAGGAGATGCCCACCGCCACCTTTACGGATGCGGACGCGCTGGCAGACAGCCTGCGCGGGGCGGCTTATGACTATGACGCGCTGTATGCGTTTCAGTCTAAATATGTGGAGAATACCAAAAATAATAACGCAGCCATCTTGGCCAACTTTGTGCTGACTTTGCTGCAAAAGAAGGACAGCGATTCTTAATGGAATACACATTTTCAAACAAGATCTCCGCACTGCAACCCAGCGCCATTCGAGAGATCTTAAAGGCCACCGCCGACCCGGCCATTATTCCGCTGGCAGCGGGCAACCCGGCGCCGGACGCTTTTCCGGTGGACGAGGTACGGGCCATTACCGCCGATATTCTGCAAAAAACGCCCATTGACGCCTTGCAGTACGGCGTGTCCGAAGGGTATCAGCCCCTGCGGGACACGGTGCGGGACTGGCTTGCCCGTCGGGAAAAGATCGGTACAGACGGGGACGATCTGCTGATCGTCAGCGGTGCCACCCAAATTATGGATCTGGTCACCAAGGTACTGTGCAACGAGGGCGACACGGTGATCTGCGAGGAACCGTCCTTTATCGGCTCGCTGAACTGCTTCCGCTCCTACGGCTGCAAGCTGGCCGGTGTGCCTATGGAGGCAGACGGTATGGACACCGCCGCCTTGGAGCGGGTGTTGCAGGAGAACCCGAGCGCCCGATTTATCTACACCATTCCCAATTTCCAAAACCCCTCCGGCGCCACCATGAGTCTGGAGAAGCGGCAGCAGGTGTACGCCCTTGCCAAGCAGTATGGCGTGCTGATCCTGGAGGACAACCCTTACGGTGATCTGCGGGTGGCCGGTGAGCCGCTGCCTACCATTAAGAGTATGGATACGGACGGCATTGTGATCTATGCCGGTTCCTTCTCCAAGATTTTGTCCCCCGGTTTGCGGGTAGCCTACTGCGTAGGCCCCAAGCCGGTGCTGGCCAAGATGACCGTGGGCAAGCAGGCGGAGGATGTGCATACCGCTATGCTCAATCAGATGATCGTGTACCAGTGGTTCCGGCAGTATGATGTGGACGCCCATATTGAGAAGATCCGCGGCATTTATCGCAAGAAGTTGGAGCTGATGTGCAACTGCATTGACAGCGATCTGGGCGATTTTGTGGAGTATGTGCGGCCCCAGGGCGGTCTGTTCATTTGGTGCAAGCTGCCCGGCGATGTGGATATGTTGGACTTTTGTAAGCGTGCCATTGCCAAACAGGTGGCTGTGGTGCCCGGCAACGCCTTTATGATGGACGACAAGGCAGTGAGCCACCATATTCGGCTGAATTTTTCCACCCCGTCCGACCAGGCCATTGTGGCCGGTGTGCACCGATTGGGTGAAGTGGCTGCCGATCTGCGCAGCAAATAAAGGAGCAAAGAATTATGTCTGAAGAAGTAAAAGTAGAACGGAAAAAGCGCAGCCTGTCGCTGATTCAGCCCACCTCCATTCCCACCTTGGGCAATTACCTGGGGGCGATGAAGGGCTGGAGCGCCTTTCAAGAAGAATATGATACCATTTACGGCGTGGCAGACCTGCATTCCATTACCGTGCGCCAGGACCCGCAAAAGCTGCGGCGGCAGACCACGGAGTTGTACGCTATGCTGTTGGCTTTGGGTCTGGACCCGGACAAGGGTATTGTGTTTATCCAGTCCCATGTGCCCACCCATTCCCAGTTAGGTTGGCTGCTGAATTGCTACACTCAGTTTGGCGAGCTGTCCCGTATGACCCAGTTTAAGGACAAGTCCAAGCAGCACGCCGACAATGTGAACGCCGGGTTGTTTACCTATCCCTGCCTGATGGCGGCGGATATTCTGCTGTATCAGTCGGACATTGTGCCGGTGGGTGCGGACCAAAAGCAGCACCTGGAGATCGCCCGGGATATTGCCGAGCGGTTCAACGGCATTTACGGCAAGGTGTTTACCGTGCCGGAAGCCTACATTCCCAAAAGCGGCGCTCGGGTGATGAGCCTGCAAGACCCCACCCGCAAGATGAGTAAGTCCGACCCCAACCCGAAGGGCACAGTATACCTGACGGACGAGCCCGGCGTTATTATGAAAAAGTTCCGTTCTGCGGTGACAGACAGCGAGATGAGTGTGCACTACGGCGAGGGTAAGGACGGTATCAACAACCTGATGACCATTTACGCCGCCGTGACCGGTAAGACGATGGAGGCCATCGAACAGGAATTTGCCGGTAAGGGCTACGGCGACTTTAAGACCGCCGTGGGCGAGGCGGTGATCGCGGAGTTGGAGCCGGTGCAGCAGCGCTTTAATCAGTTTATGCAGGATAAGGCCTATTTGCAGGCATGTTGGACCAAGGGCGCGGATCTGGCCCAGCGGGTCAGCCAGCGCACACTGGATAAGGCCATGAAGAAGATCGGCTTTTTGCTGAAATAAAAATGTGCAAGGGCGCACACCGGCAGCACCGGCGCGCGCTCTTTTATTTTGTCCATGCAGAAATATGGGCAATTTCACCAATTTGTAAACATATTTTTGGGCGGTTTGCCGTTGACCTGCCTATAAAATGTGTGTTATAATAAACTTGCATTGTATATATGTATGTAATAAGTGCGTATATACCGGATTGCCGATACGCCCTGAGAGGGCGGGCGGCGTGTCATTTTTTGTACAAATGATCTCTGTCACCCGGCGGGTGCCCTGTGCAACCCCTGCAAGAATTCTGCCTATCGCAGGCAAAACACGAGGAGGAATTATTTTGAAAGAAGCAAAAGCAATGGCTTATGTGAACATGTACGGCGTGCTCGCTACGCTGGAGAACTTGTGCCAGATCGACGACGAGGCCAAGGCCGTGCTCCGTGAGCTGAAAAAGCCGGTGTCCATCTGCTTTGATGTGACGGACGGCCCCTGCTGCACATTCAACTTCACCCAGGACGGGTGCAAAATGAGCGAGGGTACTTACGGCTGCACTTGCAAAATGAATTTTGCCAGCCCGGAGAAGTTTAATGCACTGATTGACGATTCTAAGCCCGGCGTGCCGGTAAAGGGCGCCGTACAGGTGCTCTCTTTCCTGCTGGGTCCGTTTACCAAGCTCACCAACCGGCTGACGAAGCTGCTGATGCCCAGTGAGGCGGACTTAAAGGACAGAGCGTTCTTTGAGGAGTCCACCGTTTTGACTTTCTACACCATTGCCGGAGCCATCTCTGCTCTTGCCAATACGGACAGCGTGTCCAAGCAGTCCGCTCTTTATACGGTAGACGGTGATGTGTCTATGGGCATTAAGGATGTGTGCTACGCCACCATTCGGGTCAATAACCACACATTCCGTACCATCAAAGAAAAGGCCCAGTCTCCCCGGGCGGTGATGGAGTTTGCCACCATTGATTTGGCAAACGGTCTGTTTAACGGCACCGCCTCCACCATGGCAGAGCTGTGCGCCGGTCATATTTATATGGCGGGTATGATTTCTATGGTGGATAATATCAACCGCGTTTTGGACAGAGTTGCGGTATATCTGGGTTAAGGAGGTCTTTTAGTATGAGTAAATTTCCTGAATATAAGCATGAGAAAAGCCAGGAGTGGTTTAATCGGGCACTGAACGCCATTCCCTCCGGTGTGTACGGGCACTTGGGCCCCAGTGAGGGCCTGTTCCTGCCCATTACCAAGTGGCCGCTGATGTCCCAAAAGGCCAAGGGCACCTATTTTTGGGATGTAGACGGCAACAAGTATTTGGACTTTATGTGCGCTTACGGCCCCAATGTGCTGGGCTATTGCGATGAGGATGTGGACGCTGCTGCTATGGAGCAGTTAAAGACCGGCAACTGCACCACTTCTCCCTCTTACAAAATGGTAGAGTGCGCCGAGCTGCTGATCGACACCGTGAACACCGCTGATTGGGCGTTCTTTATGAAGAACGGCTCCGACGCCACCACCTTCTCCGTGATGTGCGCCCGTGCGCACACCGGCAAAAAGAAGATGATGTTCTTTAAGGGTTATTACCACGGCGATTTCCAGTGGGCCCAAAAGGTAGACTACCCGGGCATTTTGCCGGAGGAAGTTGAGAACAATGTGGTGGTGCCCTGGTTTGACCTGGACGCTATGCAGAAGGCCTATGACGAGGCAGGCGGCGACTTTGCCGGCTTGATTGCCCAGCCCTATGACCACGGCAACTTTAAGGACAATGTGTGCGCCACGCCGGAGCAGTGGAAAGCGGTTCGCAAGTTCTGCGACGACCACGGTATGGTGCTGATTTTTGACGATGTGCGTACCGGCTTCCGCCTGGACCTGGCCGGTTCCGACCATTACTACGGCATTAAGGCAGACTTGATCTGCTTCTGTAAAGCCCTGGCCAACGGCTACAATATGTCTGCTGTTTGCGGTCAGGAGCATATGAAGAATACCGCTTCTTCTGTGGTGTATACCGGCTCTTACTGGATGAGCGCCGAGCCGTTCGCCGCCTGCCTGGCTTGTATTCCTAAGATGAAGAAGCTCAACACGCCTAAGATGTTCCGGGAGATGGGCACCCAGCTGACGGACGGTCTTGTGGCTGCCGGTAAGCAGCACGGCTTCGACCTGGTGGTGTCCGGCGAGCCGGCGCTGTTCTATCTGCGCGTTGCCAACGATGAAAGCCTGATGCTCCACCAGGAGTGGATCGCCGAGTGCGTCAGCCGCGGGTTGTTCCTGGCGTCTCACCACAATCACTTTATGAATGCTGCGGTTACCCAGGATGATATTAAGCTGGCCATTGACATTGCCGAGGATGCCTTCGGCGTTGTGGCTGCCAATCATCCGGAGATCCCGGGATTAGTGAAATAAACCAATCATTTTTGCCGGGTCTGTGCAAGGGGGCACGGCCCCGGCAACAACAGAAAGGGAGGACTTTGAATGCCTGCTGATTTTAAGCCATTTGACAAAGCCGAGTGGCTCCGCCTGGAGAAAAAGGCGGACGAGTTAAGACGACTGACCGTGCAGACCACCATTTGGGGCGGCTCCGGCCACATCGGCGGCGCCATGAGTGCCATGGACGCCATGACCATTCTCTATCACCGCTTTATGAAGCTGGATGTAAACAACCCGGACATGGAGGACAGAGATCGCTTTGTGCTCTCCAAGGGTCACGTCGCAGTGGGTTACGGCCCGGTGATCTGCGACTACGGCTTTATGCCGGTGGAGGGGCTGCACAACTTTAACCTGACCGGTTCCAAGTTTGGTATGCACCTGGATAAGAACAAGATTAAGGGCATTGACTGCTCTTCCGGCTCTTTGGGTCACGGCCTTTCCCTGGCTGACGGCTTTGCCCTGGCAGGTCGCGTAAAGGGTCAGGACTATATGGTCTATTGCCTTACCGGCGACGGCGAGCTGAATGAGGGCTCCAACTGGGAGGCTGCCATGACCGCTGCCCAGTTTAAGCTGTCCAATGTGGTGGTGCTTGTGGATAATAACAAGTGCATGATTGACGGCCGCGTGGACGACGAGATGAAAGTGGAGCCGCTGGATAAGAAGTTCGAGGCCTTTGGCTTTAAGGTTAAGCGCGTAGACGGCCAGAATATGAAAGAGCTGAACGACGCCATTGAGGACGCTATCGCCAATCACAAAAACGGCGGCGACCAGCCCTATTGTATCGTGATGGATACCTTTAAGGGCGCCGGTATCGACTTTATGGAGGACGATTACCACTGGCATTACGGCGCACTGGACGAGGCAAAAGAGAAGGCTTGCTACGAGAGCCTGGATAAGTATTACAAGAAACGCTGCGAGCGTGCGGAAAAGGAGGGCTAAGCCATGGCAAGCGGAATGACTTATACAATGACGGAGACCACCGCCCTCTCTACGGCGGAATATTACGGCAAGGCGCTGTGCGAGCTGGGTGCGGAGCACCCGGAAGTGGTGGCGCTGACCGCTGACCTGGGCAAATCCACCAAGATCGGTATGTTTGGCGAGAAGTTCCCGGATCGTTTCTTCAATGTGGGTATTGCAGAGCAGAATATGTTTGGCGTGGCAGCCGGGCTGGCGCAGAACGGGCTGATCCCCTTTGCCTCTACCTTTGCTATTTTTGCTTCTGCCCGCTCCCTGGACCAGGTACATACGGATATTTGCTATCAGAATGTACCGGTTAAGATTATTGCTACCCATGCGGGTACTTCATTCGGCCAGGCGGGCTCTACCCACCATTCTTTGATCGATATGGCGTGCATGCGCTCTCTGCCCCACATGACCGTGATCTGCCCCTGCGACGGCGCAGAGACGTATCACGCGGTTAAGGCAGCGTACAGCTATCCCGGCCCGGTTTATATTCGTATCAACCGCGGCTTTGACCAGATCGTTTATCCCAAGTTGGAGGAGTGCACCTTTGAGGTGGGCAAGGCCAAGGTGATGAACGAGGGCACGGATATTACCGTGATTGCCTGCGGTTCCTGCGTGTATCAGGCCATGCAGGCTGCCCAGATGGCAGCGGCCGACGCCGGACTGAAGGTGCGTGTGCTGAATATGCATACCATTAAGCCTTTGGATGAGGAAGCCGTGATGTCCGCCATTATGGACACGCGCCGGATTATCACCGTAGAGGATCACACCGTGATGGGCGGTCTGGGCACCGCTGTTGCCGAGGTGGTTGCCAAGAGCGGCAAGGCCTGCGTTATGCGGATGCTGGGCCATCAGGATGAATTCTCCACCATCGGTCTGCACGAGGACCTGATGTCTCTTGCAAAGATCGACGCCAACGGCATTGCCGACACCATTGCCGAAGTGATGCACGCCGATTTTGAAGCGGACGACGCTTGGGACGACGAATTCTAATTCGCGCACAGATGTTAAAACTTCAAAATCAAGAAAGGATGTGCCAGTATGGCAAGTGATACCACACGCTACACCAACAAGGTGTTTATGACCGGCGCCTTGCCGCTGCTGAAGACCATCGCCAACGATGTGCCGGAGCTGAAGAAGAAATTTGAGGGCGTCAACGCCGTATACCAGGTTTCTGCTATGGCTAACGCACAGGACAAAGAGGCGATCCACTTTATCATCGAGGATGGAGAGTGGACGGTCAAACTGGGTGAGTACCTGGGGCAGCAGAAGATTGACGCCGAATTGCAGTTCTCTTCTATGGAGAAGATGAATGCGTTTTTCAAGGGCAATATGAGCGCCCTGCCCAAGATGAAGATCAAGAGCTTTGGCAAGTTCATCAAATTTATGATGGTACTGCTGAAGATGAGTTCTCTGCTGGGGATTAAAGAACCGCCGGAAGATGAGCAGCTGTGTCTGCTGCTGACCAAGCTGTATTTTTATTTGTTGTCCTCCGGTATCAGCCAGCTGAACAAAATGGGTCACCCGGACATTCGGGAATGGACTTCCAAGAGCCCGGACCGCGTGTACCAGTGGGCTGTGGAGGGTCACCCGGAGTGCACCGCTTACCTGCGCATTAAGGCAGGCAAGTCCCGTGCCGGCCGTGGGGAGTATAAGCGCTCCAAGCCGTTCTTCTGTATGAAGTTCGACACCGCCCAGCATGCATTGATGATCCTGCTTGGCACCGGCGATATGCTCCAGATGACCAAGGATAAGCAGCTCATCATGGAAGGCGCGCCGGAGTTCGGCGCCATGATCGGTGATTACATGATGATCGTGGGCGACCTGGCCTCTTAATTTCCTAAACGCCTTGCGGCACCTCTTTACGGGGTGCCGCTTTTTTGATGGCGTTTTGCAAGGTGAAAAAAAGCGGGCGGCAGATTGCCGCCCCTACGATAAATCTTTTTACCTCCCTTTACAAGGAAGGCTGATTATACACAAAAAGGCTCCCCTTATTGTAAGGGGAGCTGTCAGCTTTGCTGACTGAGGGGATAAATGCGGCCTACATTGTTGACATTTAAGGCGGGCGGATAATATCCGCCCCTACCGGTCTTTTTCGTATTCAAAACAGTTGCCCCATAAGGATGAATATAACCGTAGGGCGGGGGCTTGCTCCCGCCGTTTGTAAAACGGACAAAACAAAGCCGCCCCTATGCTGCGTGATCGCACAGGGGCGGCTTTTGTTATTTCTTAGTTTTTCTTTTCGTTTTCCAGTTCCTGCTGTTCTTTATAGAACATGTTGGCCTTAACATACACCTGGATATAGCCGTTGATCACCTGGGCCAGCTCGCCGGCAGAGTAGGGGTTGGGCAAAATGTGCTCGTCGTCATCGATCACCACCGGTCCCCGCTCAAAGTCGTTAAAGGTGGGCATTAGACTGTAATTCTCTGCGGTCTTTACAATAGAGATCAGGGTGTAGTCCGCCGTGGCGTTCACAAAGCCCTTTTTCTTGGTATATTTCTCAATGGTGGACAGGTCGCTCTGGTCATTGTGCTTCTTGGAGTAGCAGGAGTCAATCACTTCCTCAATAAACTGCTCCAGCCGTTCCTCACTGTACGGTGCTTTCAGCAGATGCACCTTATCAATATCCGCTATGCCGTACTTGTCGCTTTCGCCGCAGGGAATGCCGATCAGGTTCTCGTCCTCGTCCACATAAAGGGAGATGGTATAAAATGCTTTTTCCATATACAAAAATCACCTTTTCCGTTGGTTCTCCCCTTATTATATCGGATTGCGTTGAAAAATACAACCGTTTGTGCTAAACTGGGGACGGTGATTGTATGAAACAAGTTTTAATAACCGGCGGCGCTACCGGCATTGGAGCGGCTACGGCGCAGCTGTTTGCAGAAAAGGGCTATCGTGTGTTTGTGACGGTGCACCAAACGGCGGCGGAGTTGCCGGGGGTGACGGCGATCCCTTGCGATATTACGGACCCGGCGGCGGTGGAACGGCTGTTTGCCGCGGTGGGCACGGTGGATGTGCTGGTGAATAACGCCGGGGTCAGCCTGATCCGCCAAATTCAGGACACTACAACGGAGGACTATGACGCTCTGATGGGGGTCAATTGCAAGGGCGTGTTCCTATGCAGCCGGGCGGCAGCGGTGGATATGCTGCGCCGTCATAGCGGGTCTATCGTCAATGTGTCCTCTATGTGGGGGCAGGTGGGCGCCTCTTGCGAGACGGTGTATTCCATGAGCAAGGCCGGGGTTATCGGCTTTACCCGGGCGCTGGCCCAGGAGCTGGCGCCGGAGGGCATTGCCGTCAACTGTGTGGCGCCGGGAATCATTGACACCCGTATGAATGCCTGCTTTGACCGAGCAGAGCTGGAGGCCGAGGTGCCTATGGGTCGACTGGGCACACCCCGGGAGGTGGCAGAGGCCGTGCTGTACCTGGCAGAGAGTCCGTATGTGACCGGTCAGGTGTTGGGGGTCAACGGCGGTATTGTATAATATAATAAAATGAGCGTAGGGCGCAGGGGCGCCGCGTAGGGGATGTGCGCGGCTTTTCTGCGCCCTCTGTCACACCTTTTGCCGTCTTTCATAGTATGGTTTAGAAAGGCGAAAGGAGGTACTACGGTTATGGGTTGTGGTTGCAATAACGGTTGCGGCTGCGGATCTTCCTGGATCGTGATTTTGATTATCATCCTGTTGCTCTGCGGCGGTTTCGGTAACTGCGGCTGCGGTAATGACTGTGGCTGCGGCTGCTGATTATCCGGTCGGCGCAAGGTGTGCACGGCATGCCTTGCCGTACATAATAAGATCAAAAAATAGGGGAGTACCCATAGCGCCGATGGTCAAAGATCGGCGCTTTTTTGGGTGCATTTTTGCAAAAGTCAATGAAAGTCAAAAAATATTTATGCTAAAATTCCGCATAACCAAGCCAAAAATCGGGCATACTCTCCGGGAAGGTCAAAAAAAGTCAAAAAAGTTCTTGACTTTCTCTGACCTTTGTGCTACTATGATGACAGAAGGTCAAAGAAAGTCAAAGTCAGAGTGTGAACGAGCACAAGATCAATAACGGCTCCTGTATCCCTCTCGCCGGGCTTTCTGCCTTCATTAGATAGGAAGTGATTGGAAAATGAAGATCAGTGATGTGATCGCAGATATGATTCTCGATATGTTTGATGACAACAAATCCACCGTTCAGATCCAGCGCAACGACCTGGCGGCGCGGGTGGGCTGCGTGCCCAGCCAGATCAATTATGTGATCACCTCCCGGTTTACACCGGAGCAGGGCTACCGCATTGAGTCCAGGCGTGGCGGCGGCGGGTGCATTCTCATTACCCGTGCCGACAGCAAGGACCAGGCGCTGATGGCGCTGATCAACTCCATTGGCCCTGCCATAGATGAAAAGACGGCCAAGGCCCACCTGTATAACCTGCACTACCAGGGCTTGATGGACGTCCGCAGCGCCAAGATCATGGAATCGGCGCTCACCGGGTGGAACCTGCACGGCGTAGACGAGCAGGTGCTGGACCAGATACGTGCCCGTCAATTTAAACAAATGCTGCTTGCATACATCAATTAGGAGGTTATTTGTTATGCGTTGTGAACATTGCAATCAAAACGAGGCAACCACTTATATTAAACAGAATATCAACGGCAAGGTAACCGAGATGCACCTGTGCCGGGACTGTGCCGAGAAGTTAGGCGTCTTAGAGCCCATGCACAGCAATATGGGCCTTGGCTCTATGTTTGAGGGCAGCTTCTTCGGCAACTTCCTGGGAGCCGGGCTGGCAGCCATGAACGCCCTCACCGGCGTGGATCGCTGCGACTACTGCGGCTCCACCTTTAACGATATTATCAACACCGGCAATGTGGGTTGTGCCCACTGCTACGACCGGTTTGCTGACAAATTGGAACCCAGCATTCGCAAGATCCACGGTGCCACCCGCCATATCGGCAAGAATATTTCTTACACCGAGGAAAAGGAGCCGGTGAACAACGCCAAGGCGAAAGAACCGGCAGCAGAGAAGCCCCAAAGTGAGCGGGAACGCTTGCAGGCGGAACTGGACAAGGCGGTGCAGGAACAGCGTTACGAGGACGCGGCGGTGCTGCGTGACCAAATCAAAGAGTTAAAGCCGGAGGAATAAAGATGAACAACTGGTACAGCGGCGAGGGCAAAAATTCCGATGTAGTGGTGGGCGCTACCGTGCGCCTGGCCCGTAATTTGGCGGACGCCCCCTTTCCCATTCGTATGAACAACGAGATCCGCAGAAACACGGTGAAGAAGATCTTTGCCGCCGTGAAGAATTCTCCCTATGCCGGAGAATTCGATCTGGTGGATTTAAGCGCCGTGTCTACGGCGCAGGCGTATGCCTACGCGGAGCAGCAGCTGATCAGCCGCCGCTTTGCCCGGCAAAAGGATCAAAGCGCCTTTTTGCTCAGCAAGGACGGCAGCGCCAGCGTGATGCTTTGCGAGGAGGATCATATCCGCTTGCAGGTGCGTGCCGCCGGGCAGGACCTGGAGGGCGCTTATGCCAAGGCGGATCAGCTGGATGACGCCCTGCTGGAGCGGCTGCCCATTGCCTTTGATGAGCGCCTGGGCTTTTTGACCGCAGTGCCCACCAATTTGGGCACCGGCATGCAGGCTATGCTGGATCTGCACCTGCCGGCGCTGGCAAGCCAAGGGCTCATTGACCAGTTGACGGTGATGATCGGCAAGCTGGGACTGTCGCTGCAGCCCCTTTATGACGGTCACGGCAGCTTTTATCGGCTGACCAACCAGGTAACACTGGGCATTACCGAAAAGGCGGCTATTGATAATGTAAATGCCATTTGCGACCAAATCGTGCGCCAGGAGCGCAATCTGCGTCAGCAGCTGCAACAGCAAGACGCCTTTTTGGATCGTATTTACCGTGCGATGGGTACCCTGCAAATGGCTCGTACTCTGAACCAGGACGAGTTTTTTGACCTGGTGTCGCTGCTGCGCCTGGGTATCTCTCTGGGCGAGAGCAGCAAAACATATAGTGATGTAGGCGAACTGATCCAAAAGGTGCAGAACGCCACCATTGCGGCCGCTGCCGGGGCAGAAGTAACTGCCGACGCAGTGGATAAGATCCGCGCCGGACTGGTGCGGCAGGCTTTGGCGTAAAAGGAGAGCGGAATTTCCTCTTGCACCAAGGCGATAAGGAGGATTTACCATGTATAGATTTAACTACTTTACCGAAAAAGCAAACCATGTGATCAACCTGGCCATTACTTCCGCAGAGGAGTTGGGCCATAATTATATCGGCAGCGAGCACTTGCTGCTGGGCATTTTGAAAGAAGACTCCGGCCTGGGCGCCCAGGCGCTAAGTGAAAGCGGCGTGCAAACCGAAGATGTGGAAAAGCTCATCAAGGAGAATATTGGCGTAGGGGAGCCTACCCGGTTGACCCCGGATGACTTTACCCCGCGGTTTAAGCGTATGCTGGAGCTGGCGTTCCAGATCGCTCGTGGCATGATGCATTCCTTTGTGGGCACGGAGCACCTGCTGTTGGCGCTGCTTAAGGAAACGGATTCTTATGGCTACAAGTTCCTGTTGGCGCTGGGCGTGCGCCCGGAGGCGCTGGTGGAGCAGCTGTTCTCCGGTCAGGAGTCCCAGCCGGACGGCAAGACCGCCGGCAAAAAGGGCAAGACCAAGACGCCTACGCTGGACGAGTTTGGCCGTGACCTGACCGCGCTGGCAGAGGCCGGTAAGATCGACCCGGTGATCGGCCGTGAAAAGGAAATTGAGCGGGTCGTTCAAATTTTGTCCCGCCGCAGCAAGAACAATCCCTGCCTCATCGGTGAGCCGGGCGTTGGTAAAACCGCCATTGCCGAGGGGTTGGCGCTGAAGATCGTCAAGCACGAGGTGCCGGAACTGCTGGAAGGCAAGAAGATCGTGGCGCTGGATCTGACCTCTATGGTGGCCGGCACAAAGTACCGTGGCGACTTTGAGGAGCGGATTCAAAAGGCCATGGACGAGGTAAAGCAAGCCGGCAACATCATTCTGTTTATCGACGAGGTACACACCTTGATGGGCGCCGGTTCTGCCGAGGGCGCAACGGACGCCGCCAATATCTTAAAGCCAGCTTTGGCTCGTGGTGAGATCCAGGTGATCGGTGCCACTACCATTGACGAGTACCGCAAGAATATTGAAAAGGACGCTGCTTTGGAGCGCCGTTTTCAGCCGGTGACCGTAGGCGAGCCGACCGAGGAGCAGACCGTGGAGATTTTGAAAGGTTTGCGGGACAAGTACGAGGCGCACCATAAGGTAAAGATCACCGACGCCGCCATTGAGAACGCGGTGAAGATGAGCAGCCGGTACATTGCCGACCGGTTCCAGCCGGATAAGGCCATTGACCTGATTGACGAGGCTTGCTCCCGGGTACGCCTTGCCGCTTATACGGCTCCGCCGAACCTGAAAGAGATGGAAACGGAGATCAAGCGCCTGGCGGCAGAAAAGACCGCTGCCGTGCGCAGCCAAAACTTTGAGCAGGCGGCAGAACTGCGGGATAAGGAAAAGAGCCTGCAAGACCTGCTGGATCAGGAAAAGGAGAAGTGGAAGAACACTTCTTCCCACGATGTGAAAGAAGTGACCCCTGCGGATATTGCCGCCGTGGTGTCCGGCTGGACGGGTATTCCGGTACAGCAGATCACCAAGGAGGAGTCCCAGCGGCTGCTGCAGCTGGAAAAGATCCTACACCAGCGGATCGTGGGTCAGGATAAGGCCGTATCTGCAGTGGCCCGCGCCATTCGTCGCGGTCGTGCCGGGCTGAAAAACCCCAAGCGTCCTATGGGCTCCTTTATCTTCCTTGGCCCCACCGGCGTGGGTAAGACGGAGCTTTGTAAGACTTTGGCCGAGGCGATGTTTGGGGACGAGAATGCCATCATCAAGCTGGATATGAGTGAGTATATGGAGAAGCACACGGTCTCTAAGCTGATCGGTGCGCCTCCCGGGTATGTGGGCTTTGACGAAGGCGGCCAGCTGACGGAGAAAGTCCGCAGAAAGCCCTACTGCGTGGTTCTGTTTGATGAGATCGAAAAGGCCCACCCGGATGTGTTTAATATGCTGCTGCAAATCCTGGAGGACGGTGTGCTTACCGACTCTCAGGGCCGCAAGGTCAGCTTTAAGCACGCAGTGATCATTATGACCTCCAATGTGGGTGCGTCTAAGATTACCGACAGTCGTCAGGCCTTGGGCTTTGGCGACGGCAAGGACGCAGCCAAGACCATTGAGGATCTGGTGATGGAGGAGTTGAAAAAGACCTTTAAGCCGGAGTTTTTGAACCGTGTGGATGAGATCGTAGTGTTCAACCAGCTGGAGAAGCAGGATATTCAGGAGATCGCCCGCCGGATGTTAAAGACCTTGAACAAGCGACTGGCAGACCTGGATGTGCAGGCTTCCTTTACAGACGCGGCGGTAGATGCGCTGGCAGATAAGGGCTTTGATAAGGTGTATGGCGCGCGGCCTTTGCGCCGGGCCATTCAGACCCAAATTGAGGACCCGCTGTCCGAGCTGCTGCTGGAGGATAAGATCCACGGCACGGTGACGGTGGACTACAAGGACGGTGCGTTTACCTTTGATTCGCCGGCCGATACAAACAAGGAAGAACAGCCTGCGGCTCCTGCTGCGGACTGATCCGCGCAACACAAAAGCCCCTTGCGGTTTGAACCGTAAGGGGCAATTTTTATATTGCGGTTTGTTTTTAATCCTGTGGAGGCGCAGGGGATTTGCGGCTGCATTTCTGCTGCAATTTGAGAATATAATAGAACACCACGGCGGCAGCCACCATGCCGGTGACCATGCCGAATGTGACCAAAATGGTGGTGGTGCCGTTCTTGGTGAACAGGGCGCGATCGCCGCCCACCAGCCCGGCCATGGTGTAGTACAGCGGGCCGCCGGGCAGCAAGGGAATGATGCCCGGGATCAGGTAGGTGTTGGACGGTGCCTTAAGCACCCGCGCCATCGCCACGGACCAAAAGTAAACCACGGCCGTGGCCACCACATTGGCGGCAAACACATTGCCCCACAGGTGGAAGCACAGCAGATACACACCCCAGCCCAGGGCACCGCCAAAGGTGGCAGCCGCCACATTGCGTTCGCTGACCCGGAAGTAAATGGAAAAGCCCAGGGTGCCGATGGCACCCATGAGAATTTGAATGAGTGCTGCTTTCATACCGCTGCACCTCCCATCACCAGGAACGCCAGAGCGTAGCCTCCGGCAATGGCCAGCGCCACCAGTACTGCCTCAATCAGTCTGTACAGCCCGGTGACAATATCCCGGTTGAACATCTCCTTAATGGCGTTTACCAAAAGCAGACCGGGGATCAGCAACATAATGTCACCGATCATAATTTTGTCTGCCTGGTGACCTAAGCCCAGGCGGGTGAGACCCAGCGCCAGCAGCCCGGATACGAACCCGGCCACAAAGGTGTAGATCACATTGTGGATCTGCCGCAGTTTCAAATGATAGTCCATCAGGTAGATCACAATGGCGATGGCAGCAGCGGCCAGCCCATCCCACAAATCGCCGCCGTAAAAGACGGAGAAACCGCCGGCAGCCAGCATATAGCCCAGGCACTTGATCACCGGCTTGGGCTTGCCTTTTTTGTATTGGCGAATCTGCCGGGTCAGGTCCTCTACATCCGGCACCTGGGCGCAAATGCGGCGGGAGAAGGCGTTCAGCTCCTCCAACCGACCCAGGTCCGTGCCGTAGCTTTGCACCCGCACAGATTGGGTGTAGTGATTACCGTCCTTGTCTCGAATGGTGGCCACGATCAGGCTGGTGACGGCGTAGATTTCGCAGTCGGTAAAGCCGTAGGCGATGCAGATGCGCCGCACGGTGTCCTCCACTCGCTTGACCTCGGCGCCGGTTTCTACCAGGCGGCGCCCAATCTCCAGTGCATCCTCTAAGAACAGCTCGCAGCTGTGTTTGTCCATGGTGTCGATCATACGAAGCCCCCTCTATAGGTATTATCGCAAAAATGCCCGCTCCGGTCAATAGATATTGGCAAAAAGGCAAAAATATGGCGCAACCAAGGGAAATGCAACCGCCGGTTGCGCAGATTTTTTCAAATGCAAAGCAGAGTATGTTGCCGCAACCGACCAAAATGGGTATGATGAGAGTGTCCTCAGGGGAAAGCCCGGGACACCAACACAGTCAGCAAGATCCCTTAGCGGATCTCCGCAATACAATTTGAAAATACCGTGACTAAAGGAGATGCACAAGTATGAAAATCACAAGAACCGAACACTTCGACATTCAAAGAAAGATTGTTGCCAATATGACCACCGAGAGCTGGGAGCAGATCCCCCATGTGGCTTATGTATATGAGGCGGATGTAACCGACCTGATGACCGAGTTTAAGAAGCTGCGTTCCACCAGTAAGACCAAGATCACCCTGAATACGGTTTTGATGAAAGCCATCATTGAGGGGCTGAAAGCGGCGCCGGTGATGAACAGCCACCTGAGCTACAACCGCAAGCTGGTGCGCGGCGAGCTGAAGACCTTTGAGGACATTAACATTTCTATGCCCATGCTGCTGCCGGACGGCAGAATGATGACCGTCAACCTGCGGGACTTCCAAAACAAGTCCCTGCTGGCTATGACCGATTACATTGCCGATGTGACCCGCAGAGCAGAGAACACCAACCTGAACGAAGTGATGTTTGATGTGTCCCTGGACAACACCATCACCGGGCTGAAGCAGGGCAAAGTAAAACAGACCGTAAGTCGGCTGATCGGCTCTAAGACCGGCAAGCACAAGGTGCACACGCTCCACGGCGCTGCCAAGAAAGCTTATTATAGCATTCCGGAGAAAGACCGCCTGACTAAGAAAGATATTGAGCAGGGCACCGTCACCATTTCCAACCTGGGCTCTCTGTACAGAGGCCAGAGCGGCTACGGCACCTTGATCGAGATTGTGCCGCCCCAGGTGTGCGCATTTGCCCTGGGCGCCGTGCAGGATAAGCCGGTGGTGGTCACCGATAAGTTCGGCAACAAGACCATTGAGGCCCGCCAGATCTTGCCCATCACCGTGGTATTTGACCACCGTGCGCTGGACTTTGGCGATGTGATCCCCTTCCTGAAGAAGATGGACAGCATCTTTGCACACCCCCAGGTGATCCAGGAGTGGAAAGGCCAGGAGCGGGTAAAGGCCGTGGTGGCTACCGAGGGCGTTGCCTAAATAAAATGAAAACATAGAGAGCGGTCCTGCTGCGGCAGGATCGCTCTTGCACTTTTTGTCCGCCTTTGGTACAATGGCGGTAGAGGGGGTGTGGATATGAATAAAAAAGTGGATTTTTGGGGCGGTGTGTGCATAGCTTTGCTGGCGATAGGCACCGCTTGTTTTTCCCTGATTTATGTAAAAAGTCATAATGCGGTCTGTTTTTCGCTGGCGATTACATGCGGCACCTTTACCTACCACACGGCCATGCGCTTTGCCATGGGCTGGGTCGTCGGCCGCCACCGGGTGCCGGTGAACCCGCAAGGGCGCTGGTTTCGCCCGCACACCTGGGAGCCGGGACTGTATGCCCGCCTGGGGGTCAAGCGGTGGAAGCACCGGGTGCCCTCCTATAAGCCCTACGATATGCACGGCGATCTGCAAGCGGTGGTGATGCAGATGTGCCGCAACGAGCTGGCGCACGAAGTGATGGCGGTACTGAGCTTTGTGCCCCTGCTGTTTTGTCTGTTTTGCGACGATCCGGTGGCAAACCTGCCGGTGTTTCTCATCACCTCTGTATTGGCGGCTGTGGCGGATTTGATACCGGTGATCCTCCAGCGTTACAACCGACCGCGGCTGCAACGGCTGCTGCGGCGCCGCGGGCAAAGGGCAGAGAGAAAATAAAAAAATTTACGGCAGACATTTTTTGTTGTCTGTCGTATTTTTTATTTTGGCAACTGGTCATACCACGAACCAACTATCAAAAAACAAAAACATTTTATCTAAAAAACAACTGCCCAATGTGGGCAAAACGGCAAAAAAACGCCGGGGCATTGTGAATGGATTGACAATCTTCGGCGTTCATATTATATTATACATAATATATGCGAAATACGGAGAGGTGTTTATGGAAGCGTATAAAGTTATTGAGATCAAAAAAAGCGTGTTTGAGAGTAACGACCGGGAGGCGGAGAAACTTCGGGGTGAGCTGAAAGCAGAAAAGACCTTTTTGGTGAATCTGATGTCCTCCCCGGGCAGCGGCAAAACCACCACTCTGCGGGGCATTATCGGCCGCTTGCAGCAGGAGCTGCGCATGGGTGTAATGGAGGCGGATATTGACTCGGATGTGGACGCCAAAACCATTGCAGAGACCGGGGTGCGTGCCATTCAGCTGCACACCGGCGGTATGTGCCACCTGGATGCGGGTATGACCCGCCAGGGGGTAGAGAACCTGGGCACGGCGGATCTGGATCTGGTGTTCCTGGAGAATGTGGGTAATTTGGTGTGCCCTGCCGAGTTTGACACCGGCGCCGCCAAAAATATGATGATCCTGTCTGTGCCGGAGGGGGACGACAAGCCGCTAAAGTACCCGCTGATGTTTACCGTGTCCGATGTGGTGCTCATCAACAAGATTGACACAAAGAGCGTATTTGACTTTGACGATCAGGCGGTACAGGAGCGGATCTTAAAGTTGAACCCGCAGGCCAAGATCTTCTTTATCTCCGCCAAGACCGGAGAGGGTATGGATGCAGTGTGCGATTGGCTGCGGCAGCAAGTCCGGGACTGGAACGCCTGAGTACGGAGGAAGAAGACGATGGCTGAAGAGAGAGAATTGATCCTTAAACTGGGTCAAAAGATCACGGACCGGATCGGTCACAAGGTGACGGTAGAAGATCCGGAGTATTACGGCTTGGCCTGCGTGGTCACGGACGAGATGGCAGAGATTGCGCTGAAGATGAAGGTGCGCAAGCCAATGACCCTGGATCAGGTGGCAAAGGTCACCGGCAAGAGCAAGGATGATCTGGAGCCGCTGCTGCAAGAGATGAGCAGCATTGGCCTGTTGGAGTATAACTGGGAGAACCCCAGCCGCACCAAGCAGTATGTGCTGCCCATGTTCGTACCCGGCAGCGCCGAGTTCTTTAATATGAAAAAGGATCAGATCGACGCCCACCCGGAGTTGGCCAAGTTCTTTGAGCGTATGACCTTCCTGCCGCTGGAGAAGATCACCGCCATGGTGCCCCCCGGCGGTGCCGGTATCGGTATGCATGTGATCCCGGTGGAAAAGGCCATTGAGACGGAAAATCAATCTGTCGACGTGGAGCATATTTCCCACTGGTTGAAGAAATATAAGGGCAAGTATGCCGCCGGTCCCTGCTCCTGCCGTATGAGCCGCGCCAAGCTGGGCGAGGGCTGCGGCGATGATGCCCAGGACTGGTGCATCGGCGTAGGCGATATGGCGGACTATTTGGTAGAGACCAACAAGGGCCATTATGTGACCTACGATCAGGTGCTGGAGATTTTGCAGCGGGCCGAGGACAACGGCTTTGTGCACCAGATCACCAACATTGACGGTGAGAACAAGATCTTTGCCATCTGCAACTGCAATGTGAATATTTGCAATGCCTTGCGGACTTCTCAGTTGTTTAATACGCCCAATATGTCCCGCTCTGCGTACATTGCCAAGGTGGACAAGGACCAGTGCGTGGCCTGCGGTCGCTGTGTGGAGTATTGCCCCGCCGGTGCGGTGAAGCTGGGGCAAAAGCTGTGCACCAAGGACGGCGGCACGGTGACCTATCCCCGCCAGGAGCTGCCGGATAAAATCAAGTGGGGCCCGGAGAAGTGGAGCCCCGATTACCGGGACAAGAACCGGATCAACTGCTACGACGCCGGCACGGCACCTTGTAAGACCGCTTGCCCGGCCCATATTGCCGTGCAGGGGTACTTAAAGCTGGCTGCCCAGGGTCGCTACAAGGACGCCCTGGCGCTGATCAAAAAAGAAAATCCGTTCCCTGCCGTTTGCGGTCATGTGTGTAACCGCCGGTGTGAGGACGCCTGCACCCGCGGCACCATTGACCGTGCGGTGGCCATTGATGAAGTGAAGAAGTTTATCGCCCATCAGGATCTGATTGCAGAGCACCGCTATGTGGCGCCCAAGGTGATCCCCTCCAACAAGGGCGGCTTTGATGAGAAGATCGCCATTATCGGCGGCGGCCCGGCTGGCCTGTCCTGCGCCTATTATTTGGCAGAGAAGGGCTACGCCCCCACTGTGTTTGAGAAGAACGAGAAGCCCGGCGGTATGTTGGTGTACGGTATTCCGTCTTACAAGTTAGAAAAAGATGTGGTGGCTGCGGAGATTGATGTGATCCGTGAAATGGGTGTAGACATTCGCTGCGGCGTAGAAGTGGGCAAGGATATTACCTTGGACGAATTGCGCGCCCAGGGCTACAAGGCCTTTTATATCGCTATCGGTTGCCAGGGCGGCCGCAAGGCGGGTATCCCCGGTGAGGACGCCCGGGGCGTAATGACTGCTGTGGACTTTCTGCGTACCGTTGGCGGCAACCCGGATTACCCGGTAGAGGGTGACGCTGTGGTGGTCGGCGGCGGCAATGTGGCCATTGATGTGGCCCGTTCCTCCGTGCGCTGCGGCGCGAACAGTGTGTCTATGTTCTGCCTGGAGAGCCGGGACGCTATGCCCGCCTCGGATGAAGAGGTGGAAGAAGCCGGGGCCGAGGGCGTAGCTGTGAACTGCGGCTGGGGTCCCAAGGAGATCTTGACGGAAAACGGCAAGGTCACCGGCATTGTGTTTAAGAAGTGCCTGTCCGTGCTGGACGAGAACGGCCGCTTTGCCCCGGTTTATGACGAGAACCAAACCAAGACCGTGGCGTGCAGCCATGTGTATCTGAGTATCGGCCAGGCCATTGAATGGGGTCATCTGCTGGACGGCTCCAAGGTGGAGCTGGGTCGCGGCAACGGCGCTGTGGCAGACAGCCTGACCTATCAGACGGCACAGAAAGATATTTTTGTGGGCGGCGATGTATACACCGGCCCCAAGTTTGCCATTGACGCTATTGCAGCGGGCAAGGAGGGCGCCGTGTCCATTCACCGGTTCGTGCAGCCCAACACCAGCCTGACCATCGGCCGTAACCGCCGGGACTTTATTGCGCTGGATAAGGAGAATATCTCCGTGGCCCAGTACGATACCGGCGACCGCCAGGTGCCCGGCGTGGACAAGAGCATTGATCAAAAGCATTCCTTTAGAGACGCCCACCTGACCTTTACGGAGGCCCAGGTAAAGGCGGAGACTGCTCGCTGCTTAGGCTGCGGCGCCTCTGTGGTAGATCCCAATAAGTGCATTGGCTGCGGCGTGTGTACCACCAAGTGCGCCTTTGACGCCATTCACCTGCACCGGGAGCTGCCGGCAGCCAGCAAGATGGTGCGCTCGGAAGATAAGATGAAGAGCATTTTGCCGTATATGCTGAAGCGTGAGATCAAAATTCGCTTTAACAAGGAGTAAGTATGCACGAGTTGGGCATCGTATTCCATATTATTGATACTGTGGAGCAGGTAGGGCGCGAAAACGGGGTAACGCAGGTGCGCTGCGTTACGCTGGATGTGGGCCAGGTGTCCGGAATTGAGGACCCCTATTTGATGGACTGCTGGCGCTGGGCGGCGGATCGGTCGGAGATGCTGCGGGGCGCCCGGCTGCAGATTGAGCCGGTGCACGCCGTCACCTTATGCGACGCCTGCGGCAAGACCTATGATACTGTGCCCCAGGGGCGCACCTGCCCCTATTGCGGCAGCGAGGACACTCACTTGCTGCGGGGCAATGCATGTAGTATTCGAGAAATCGAGGCGCGATAGAGAATGCACGAATTGAGTATTGTGTATGAGCTGTACCGCACGGTGACCCAGCTGGCCGCAGAGGCCGGGCTGCACCGGGTGGAAGCGGTGCGCCTGCAAGTGGGGGAGCTGTCCGGTGTGGAGGGTCCGTACCTGCGGGAGTGCTGGAATGCTGTGGTGCGAGATACGCCGCTTCGTTCTACCCGGTTGGAGCTGGAGCACCTGCCGGCTATTGCCATGTGTGCGCATTGTGCCCGCTTGTATGCCCATTTGGCCTGCGGCCGCGCTTGCCCCCGTTGCGGTAGCCACGATCATCTCATTTTGTCCGGCCGCCAATTCCTCATCGACCGGATCGAGGGGTATTAAAAATACAGCCGACGACAGTGCGTCTATTTGTGCAGTCGTCGGCTTTTTATAGGTCTTTGGCATTTACAGTCAGCGGTTCCCAGCGGATTACGCATTGACAGCAGGGGAAAAGATGGCTATAATAGGCTTTGGAGGTTAGCGGCGGCTAACCTATACTGTGTACCAAGAGAGGAAAGGAAGACAAAATGGGATGCATGAAAAGATGACACTGACCGGCGTGCCGGAGACCATGCTGCAAACGGTATATGCCCGTGCCCGGGAGAGCCGAACCCGTGGCGTGATCACGGATCGAAAAGCGGAAGAACTGATCGGTCGGCTGGACTATGATTTTTCTAAGGCGGAGAAAGACGGCGCCATGCGCAGCGGGGTGGTTGCCCGCACGGTGGTGCTGGACAATATGGTGGCCGCCTGGCTGGCAAAGCACCCGGGAGCTGTGGTGGTGAACATTGCCTGTGGGCTGGATACGCGTTGTTACCGTATGGCGGGCTATGCGCACTGGTACAATCTGGACCTGCCGGAGACCATGGCCGTGCGCGCCAAGCTGCTGCCGGAGCAGGGGAATATCTCCCAGATCGCCATGTCTGCCATGGATGATTGGAGCAGCCAAATTGAGGCACAGCAGGCGCCTGTGCTGGTGATCATTGAGGGGCTGACCATGTACCTGCGCGCAGGTGATGTGCGCCGTATTTTTGATGTGATCGCCGCCGGATTTAACCGGGCCACCGTGTTTGTGGAGACCATGAGCCCGGCGTTTGTAAAGAGCCTTAAGGAGAAGTCCATTGAAGCCAGCAAGGCCAAGTTCACCTGGGGCGTGAAAAACGGCAAGACCCTTTCTGCGCTGGTGCGGGGCTTTGTCTTTGTGGAGGAGCACAGCCTGACTGAGGGTATGGCGGTCTTTATGCCCGTTTATAAGCTGCTGGACAAGCTGGCCTTTGTGCGGAATTTGTCCAACAAGATCGTGGTGCTGGAGCGGCAATGATCTACGCATAGCCTGCAAATAGGCAAATAAAAAACAGATACACGCCGGTGTATCTGTTCTTTTATGCTTATTTGGGTGGGTTATTCTTCGTTTTCGCGGATTTCTTTCAGCTGGGGCTGCAAAACGGCCAGCTTTTTCTTGGACAGGTTGTAGCCTACCGCCAGTAAAATCGCCATAAGCGTCATGGCAATGGCCGGCACAAGGGTGGAAATGTCATAGAGCTTATTGAGCACATCCTCCGGCAGCGCCGTGTTGTTGGCTGAGGCGGTGCTGTCGTAATGGATCACCGCTAAAAGGGCATTCAGTCCAACGCCTGCCAGGGTTTGCCCCAGCTTTCTGGTAAAGGAGAAAACCGCGTAGGCGGTGCCTTCCTCCCGACGATGGGTGCGGATCTCGTGGTAGTCGATCACATCCATCACCAGCGCCCACACCTCCAGCACCAGGAAAGTTTGGCCCAGGCCGGAGAAAAAGGTGCATACCAAAAATACATAGGGATTGCTGGTCTTGATAAAGAACAGAAGGAAGCTGACCAGCGCCGCAAAGCCCATACCAAAGGCGCAAAGCTCCTTTTTGCCGAACTTGTCGATCAGCTTGTTCATAATGGGAATCAAGATGGCCATGGGCAAATAGGTGCAGATGGTCACCAGAGAATACAACTGGGCGCTGTGGTAGTAGTCTGCAAACAGGTACTGATAGGTGGACTGATAGTAGAACTGGAACGCGATCAGCAGCATAGACGCCAGGCAAAGCATGACAAACGGTCTGTTCTTTGCCAGGTCGGCAATGGTCTTAAAGGCGTTATAGTCGCCTTTTTTCTTTTGGATCGGTACAATTCTTTCCTTAGTCAGCTTGTAGTGACCGAAGTAGACCGCAACGGAGATAATGGCCAGGATCAAAACGCCGATGGTCAGTTTGTTACCGTCCAGCGTTTGAATTTTGGTGCCGTCGGCGGCGATGGTGGTGTTGTATACCAGCATGGGAAAGAGAATGGTGCCCGGCAAGCCGCCGATGCCGGCGCCGATGGAACGCCACATGGACAGGGAGGAGCGCTCTTTCTCATCATCGGTGACCACGGAGGCCAGAGAGCCGTAAGGAATGTTAACGCAGGTGTACAACATACCGTACAGAATGTAGGTGATGTAGGCAAACAGCAGGTATTTGGCCTCACTTAAATTGGGAATGACCGTAAACATCAGCACCGCAGACACCGCCAGCGGAATGGAAAACCAAAATACATACGGGCGGAATTTGCCTTGCTTGGTTGGCTTTCTGGAGTCAATGAACGCGCCCCAAATGGGGTCGTTGATGGCGTCCCAAAGCCGTGCCACCAAAATCAGAACCACGATCTTGGCAGGCTGAATGTGCAGCACATCGGTGTAAAACTTGTTTTGAAATGCACCGATCAGTGAGAAGGTCAATAGGCCGCCCATGTCGCCCATGGCGTAGCCGATCTTGTCCTTAAACTTTATGCCGTGTGTTAAACTCTTTTCGCTCATAAAAATCCCCCTTCATTTGTGAAAAGATATTTAATAAAAACCGACTTCAAAAAAGTACGCCTTGGCGCACATGGCCACACAGCCGATATAGTCGCGTTTGCCGTTCAGATTGGAAATGCGGATCATCCTCTCGTTGAAATTTCGATTATAGCGTACGCACTGCTTGACCAGTTTTTCCATAATTCTCGCATTATCAAACAGCAGACCGAACAGCACAATGCTGTCTGCGTTCAAAATGGTGGCGGTATTCACCAGCGCCAGCGCCACCAGGTCGATCTTGTGGTCCAGCATATAGATCATATTCCGGTCTTGGCTGTTTATGATCGCTTCCAGCGGCGTGTGCCCTCCGGCAGCGTCCAGAATGGCGCGGCTGGATACCTCTGTCTCCAGGCAGCCGTAGCGGCCGCAACGGCACTTTTTGCCTCCGGTGTTCACAATGTAGTGACCGATCTCGGCAATGCCGTTGTCGTTGCCGGACTGCACCTTGCCGTCGGTGGCGATGGAGGAGCCGATACCCGGCCCCCATTTGAAGAACAGCACCGCATTGTTGCCCCCGGCTTTGCCGTAGATCAGCTCTGCCTGGGCAAAGGCTTTTACATTGTTTTCCACCACAACGGGTATGCCCAGAGCGGCGCGGAATGTTTCTTCAATATTGCAGTCTTTCCAAACACCAAAGTCGTTTTGCGCCGCTGCACCGATAATGCACACGCCGGCGGCCAGCACCGTTTGCAGGTCGATCCGGTTTTCCCGGATAAATGCCAGCAGCGCCTCCACCACCCGGTTTATATCTGTGAGCAGCGGGCTTTTTTGTAAACAGACGGCCCGCCCTGCCAAATCGGATAGGGAATAGGTGATGGCGTCTTTCTCTGCGTGCACGCCCAGCACATACTTGTCTTCCAGGCAAAGGCGCAGCAAAACTTCCCGCCGACCGGATTTGCCCCCGGCGTCCAGCAGACCGCTCTCCCGAATAAACCCCTCAGCGATCAGCTCGTTGCAGATCTTGGTGACCGCCGCCGGGGTCAGGGACAATTTGTTGGCAATTTCCTTTCGGCTCAGGCTGCCGTAGGTGTTCAGCAGGTACAGAACCATGCTGCGATTTTCACTTTTAACGGATTTCAAATTCAGTCCTTTTGCCAAAGGGAACCTCCTATTTAACCAGCAGCGACGCACCGCTGACGGCCATCAGCGTGTAGGTAAGCGCCATAAATGCCTTTTTGTTCATACGCTTGTAGATCAGATTGCCTACCAGCATGGCGATCAGCAGCACCGCGGTGGAGGGCAGCAGCAAAAGAACGGTGTGGTGGCTGATTTGCCCTTCGCCCATCTCGGTAAACAGATTGATGGTGTTCAGCAAGATCCAAACAGCGGAGACCGTGGCGCGAAAGCTGTCGCTGTCCTTTAACTTTTCATTGGCGTAGACCACCAGCAGCGGACCGCCGCACACAAACATACCGTGTACCACCCCTGCCAGCAGCAGTAAACCGTACAAAACAGCGCTGTGCAGTCGTCCCCGGCGGGGAACTGCACCCCGGCTTTGTCGGTAGTCGCGCACAATGCCCAGCACCGTAAAGCCGATGACCACTATGCCCAGCAGCTTATACAGCGGGCCGGCGCTCACCGCAAAGCGATCCACGATCAAAACCCCGGGCACCATGCCTGCCAGCATGATACCGGCGATCTTGCCCAGCTCCTTTTTGTCTACAAAGGTGCGCTTTTGCACCACGATGATCACAGAAGCCACAATGCCCAGCACGTTTAGAATGGGCTTGGCCACATTAAAACCCTCCAGCATAATGGAAAAGGGCATGGCCAGCACGGTGCCTGCAAATCCTGTAATGCATTGTATTACATTGGCGGCAAACACCACAAGGTAAAACCAGAGATTTCTAACGCCCCACATCAGAATTTATCCGCCTCAATGTGCAGCAGGCGGGCAAAGATCTCCAGCTCTTCCCCAATATCGCCCATGGCTACGGCAAAGTGCGGCTCCCAACCGTCTTTTACCGCCCGGTCAATGAGGGCGCCTACCGGGTTTTCGGTTTGTACTACGATGGAGGTGCCAAAGTATTGCTTTGGTTTGTCCGGGGCTTCTCCCTTGGCGATAAACAGACGAAAGCTGCCATCCGGCTTTTTGCCTACCCGCAGGATCGTTACCTGTTTTTCGGCCTTGCAGCCGAATTCCAGGGTGGGACCGATCTTTCTGTTGCAGTGCAGACCGGCACAGGCGCCGGTATCGGTGCGTGCCAGGGAGCAGGGCGCCATACCGCAGTGCCAAAAGGTGACGGTGTTCTCCTGCTCGTTGATGGATACCGGGTCGCCGAAGAAAGCGGCCTTGCCGGTAAGCTGCGTCGCTAAGTACATGGAGAGGGCACCGTAGGTGTCCGCCTCGCAGGCGGCGGGTATGCCCAGGTCATTGAGCAGACCCAGCACGGCGCAAACCGGCGTGCCGAACGCGGTAAAGAAGTCCGGCCAGCACCGGCTGGAAAGAGCGCCGATTTGGTTTTCCCGGGTGTATTCGTCATAGGCCTTAAACAGCCGGGCAAAGTCCACCACATTTTTGCGTTCGATTTGGTCCAGTCCGTTGATGGACGCCTTGGCTCTTTCTATATACGGCTCTACTTCGTTTTCACTAAAGGTTTTGGCTCGGTGGATCAGCTCTCTGGCCTCAATGGACAGGAGCCGTGCGCCAAACACCTTTTGCATTTCGCCGTCCAGCGCCCGGCCGAAGCCGAAGCCCTCCGGGGTGTGGCCCACTTGCAGAATGTTCAGGTGCGCTACCGATTTTTTTAGTGACGCGGCGGCGATCATGGTGCGGATCTTTCGCTCTGCTACCGGTTCCTCCGGGTCCGCCAACAGGTAGTCAAAGGTTCGGCCCATGGCTGCCATGGTGTTGGCGGCAGAGAAGGCGCCGGTCAGGGAGTTCAGGCACAGTCGGCCGCCGCCGGCGTCCGGCTCCCGCAGGGTCCAGAGCAAAACCGGGCAGCCTGTTTCCCGCAGCACTTGAGAGATATAAGCCCCGTTGGCAAAGGTCACATTTTGCACAATGGCCAAATCCGGGTTTTTGTCTTCTAAAAACGCCGTTAAGCTGTCCAGACTCAGCAGCATATCCTCCGGGCACAGAATGTCCGGGTCAATAGCCTTCAGCAGCTTTACGGTACGGTCAAATGCCCGCCGGGCGCTTTCCAAATGAAAGGTGGGCACGCCGATGGGAATGTAGATGGTTTTAATTTTTTGCATGATGATGCTCCGTTAATAGTTCAGTTCTTTGTTTTCGCCGATCAGGCCGGGAAAGGCGCCCTGATTGATCAGCGGTGCCCGATCCTTGTGGGCGATCACCCATTTGTTTTTTTGCAGCAGCAAGCGGTTTTCGCCGTGGGCGTCGTTGAGTTTGTGCGCCAGGGGCGTGTTGGTCCCCTTGGGCAGTACCACAATATCCTTGAACCCTTGGTCGCAGCAACGGCAAGGGGACAGGTGCAGGGTGGTCTGGTACATCTCAATGGCCGTGCCCCGTGGCACATAAAACACCCGCTCGTCCCCCACATAGAACCGATTGTCACGCATTTGCCAGGTGTGACCCAGTACCAGCATAAAGTCGGTAACGGCTATGTTCACTTCCGACCCTTTGTGGTACTCAAAGCCGTTGTAGGTGGTGTTTCTGCCGTTGCAGTAGCCCACTTGGATGGGCATTTCGCCGTACACGGTGCGCTCCAACCGGGTAAATACCGGCAGCGCCTCCAGCTTTGGGTCGCCGGGGATATACACATTGCCGCTGTTCGGTATGGAGGTGCGCTCCTCCATATACGCTGCGGCCTTTGCAAAATCAAAGCCGGTGAGCACCTTGCCGTAAGGGGCAAAGTCTGTATCAAAGACCGAGCAGATCTTTACATCGTTGACTTTTTGCAGGCGCTCAAGCATTGTAATCGCCCCGCACGATCTTGTAGGTGGCGCGCCAGTCCTCTTTGCCGATCCCGGCGTCCATCCCCTTGTCATAAACGGATTTTACATAATTCATCACCGGCATATCTACTTGCGCCTGTTGGGACAGCCGCTGGCAAATGCCCAGGTCCTTGTGCTCGTTCTCCAGGGAGAAGGCGGTGGCCCAGTTCTCGTCCCGAATGTTTTGCCACTGGGCGTCCAGATAGAAGCACTGGGCGCCGCCGTAGGCGATAGCCGTGTGGTAATCCTCCGGAGAAATACCCATTTTGCCTGCCAGCAGCAAGGTTTCGTTAACGCCGTTTTGGATCTCGGCGCACAGGGCATTGTGGCAGATCTTCATGACCAGCCCCTTGCCGTTCTCGCCCATGCGGATCACATTGCAGCCCATATACAGCAAAATGGGTTTGATCGTTTCATACAGCGGCTCGTCGCAGCCCACCAAAATACCCAGTTCTCCCGCAATGGCAGCGGGCTTGGACTTGACCACCGGTGCGTCCGCAAACTGGGCGCCCTTGGCCTTGATCATTTTGGAGACCTCCACGGACACGCTGGGGTCAATGGTACTCATATCAATGCAGATCTTGCTGCTGTCCATATAGGGCAGCAGTTCGGTATACACCGAGCGCACATGCTCTGATTTGGGCACCATGGTGATGATCACATCCGCCTTTTTCGCCACTTCTATATTATTCTCGCAGCCGATGGCACCCAGTGCTTCCAGCTTTTTTACCTGATCCTTGTTTAGGTCGGAGCAGTACACCGGGTCGTTGTGCTTCTTTACAATATTTTCACACATGGACTCGCCCATAATGCCCAGCCCGATAAATCCGATTTTCATAGTATTCACACAGCCTTTCTTCTGCTTTGCAAGCGATTATTCCGTAATGGTCTTGTCCCAGGCGCTCTGGAATTTTTCCAGACCGTAGTCGGTAAAGGGGTGGTAAAAGCTGTCCTTATATACCTGCAAACCGGCAGTGACAATATCCGCCCCGGCCACGGCGCAGTCCACAAACTGCTTGCCGGTGCGCACGGCGGCGCAGATGATCTGGGTCTTGCCGTAGAAGCCGTAGTTCTTATAAATGGTCACAATGTCCTGAATATACTGCTTGCAGTCCTCGCCGCTGTTCTCTTTCCAGCCGATAAAGGGGGAGACGAACAGAGAGTTGTTCTTGGCGGCGATTAGTGCCTGAGAGGCGGAGAACACCAGGGTCAGATTGGTTCTTACGCCCTTTTTCTCCAGTGCTCTGGCGGCGGTAATGCCTGCCTGGGTGCAGGGGATCTTGATACAGAAGTTGGGGCACATGGCGGCGATCTTCTCGCCCATGGCGATCATTTCGTCTGCGTCGTCCAAATGGGGGTTGATCTCCACGGAGATGGGAAATTTGTCCCAGCCCTCAATTCCGTTTTCCTTTACGAATTCCGCCAGCTCGCCGATTACCGTAAAGAACGGCTTGCCGGAGTTCATAATGTGGTTGGGATTGGTGGTTACACCGTCAATACCAAAGGTGGTGTATGCCTCCTTGATCTCGTCAATTTTTGCGCTGTCTAAAAAATACTTCATCTTGGTTTCCTCCTGTTATTCAGCGTTGAATATAGCAAGCACGGATGGTGCTTCTTTCCTGATAAATACCGGCGGCTGCCCAATGGGGGCGTCTATCTCATAGACCCCGCCGGTGTAGGCTTTGCCGCTCCATAAATGGATCCACCGATCCTGCGGCAGATAGACTTTTTGGCACCGGGCGCCGGCTTTTAATACGGGCGCCACCAAAATATCCCGCCCCAGCAGGTATTCGTAGCTTTCCGTAAAGGCCCGGGGCTCGTTGTAGTAGAAAAACAGCGGCCGCACCACGCCCACGCCGGTTTGGCTGTTCTCCCGCACCGCCGCCTGCAAATAGGGCCTTAGCGCCTTGTGGATCTGCGACATTTGGGCGCTGTGGCGCAGCACCTGATCGTCCCCGTCAAACTGCACATTCAGATCCGGGTTCAGCCCCTCGTGGCTGCGCATCAGCGGAGAAAAGGCGTTCATCTCGCACCAGCGCATATACAGTTCCTTGCTTCGCTTTAGGTTAAAGAAAGAGGTGTAGCCGCCAATGTCGCTGTGGGACAGACCAAAGCCGCAGCAGGTCAGGCTGAGCATGGCGGGGATCACCGACGGCAGACCGAAGTCAACGGAAAAGTCCGTGTGATTATCTCCGTTCCACATCATGGTAGAGGCAGCAGGCGTGCCGGAAAAGCCGGCTCTTGTAAAGAATAGGATCTCGCCCAGCTTGCCGGCTTCTTCCACCGCTTCCCGGTTGATCTTGGCCCAGCGGGCGGGCCAGGTGTTGTGCACCGTCTCTGCGTCCTCGCCGCTGTGCAGCACGCAGTCGGTGGGCAGGTACTCGCCAAAGTCTGCCATCCAGCCGGAGAAGCCAAAGTCGATCATATTTTTTTTAATAATGTCTTTGATCCAGCGGCAGGCATCCGGATTAGTCAGGTCGATCATAGCCGCCGGGAAGGTGGTGATGGTCACATAATAGTCCTTGCCATCCTTGTTCTTGACGCAGTAGCCCTTTTCGCTGGCTTGCCGGTACAGGGGCTTTTCAACGGCCAAGAAGGGGTTTACATAGCCCAGCACTTTTATACCCATTTGGTTTAGTTCTTTGATTTTCTCATCCAGGTGGGGGTATAATTCCCGATCCCATTGCCAGTTCCAGTACAGCTGCTTGCCGGCGGCGGTGACCCGCCGTCCCTCCCAGTCCTGGATCCAAACGCCGTTTACGGCCACGCCCTTGTCCAGCGCAGCGTGCACCTTTTGCATCATCACATCGGTGCCGCCCTGTATGCCCAGAATGTAGCCGTCGTAGGCCCAGTCCGGCAGCTCCGGCTGGCGCCCCACCAGGGTGGATAGGTTGGTCAGCACTTGCTCAAAGTCGTCGCCAAAGCCAATGTAAAAGGGCGCAATTTCCCAAATTTTGATTTTATGCCTGCCGGGGTCTTCAAAATCAAAGGTACTCAGCGCCGTGGTCAGACTGTGGAAAAAGTATTTCCGTGAACTTAAAAAGGTGGGCTGGGCGTAGTAGGTTTCGTAGTTGGAAAATTTTTGCTTGCGGGTGGTGTTTTTGATCCCCACCACCTGCCTGACCAGCTTTTTGGCAATTTGCAGGGCGTTAATGTGCTCCGCCACCCACACCCGCGCTTTTTTGCCTCGCAGGTTAAAGTCGGAGAAGTTCTCGCCACAGCCGTAAACGCATTCGTTCGCCGTAGCCGGCAGGTCAAAGCACATACGGTTGCAGTCGTCGGCCAGATCAAAGGTGAAATACAGCTTGTTGCCGTCCACGATTTCGATTTGGCATTGTCCCCGATTCAGGGCGATTACCGCCTTGCCGTCTGCCAGGCGAATGCTTTTTACCGTCAGCGCCGGTTGCCACTGGCAGTTTTCCTTGATCTTAAAGCTGCCGTGGCTCATCTTGTAGGTGCAGCTGCCCCGGCCCACGGTCAGCAGAGTCTGCCCCTTGCGGAGCGTATAGATGACCCGTCCCTGTAGGGCAATGGACAGCGTGTTATCTGCCAAGTGAAATGATAGCATAACTATACCCCTCTCCACATTAATTAACGCTGTTAATTAATTACGCTACTATTATACAATGCCCGCCCCCGGTTGTCAATAAAAACAGGGGATCCAGCATTGACATTTCCGGTGGGTTCGGGTAAAATAAAAAGCACAGACGGTTGTTGCCGCTCAAAAAGAGAAATCTGTTCCCATTCCGAACACAGTCATCCAGCTCTTGCATAAGTCTATGCAGGGGCGTTTTTTGTTTAAGCAAGGAGGCGTTATGAGAGCGAATATAAAGTATATGCTGAAAAACTGGATCGCCTGGGACAAGAAAAGCCCGGTGTACTTTTTGATCCGGGTGCCGGCACTGGTATTCCAGCCCATTGTTACCGCCTATATACCCAAGGCGATGATCGATTGTATCGAAAAGGGCGTGACCACCCGGCAACTGATTTTGGTGGTGGCGCTGCTGAGCCTGCTGCTGACCTTTACCATTTGGCTGGATCCGTTTATGAAGGAGCTGATCCTGGGCGGTGCAAGGATCGTGCGTATGCGCTATGCGGTGGCTGCGTTTGAAAAAAATCTCAGTACCGACTATGCCAATATAGAAAATTTGGAAATGCGCGAGAAACAAAAGCGCGCAGAGGTTTTTTACAATGGACGATATGCAGGCGGTGCCAATTTTATCAGCACGCTGAATTTGTTTTTCGTTGCGGTGGTGGGCGTTATTGCGTCCGGCGTGCTCATCTACAAGAACAATATTTGGATGATTTTGCTGATTATTGCCACCTGCGGCGCCCAGTTTTGTTTGCAAAGAGCGCTGACAAAGAAGCAGCGGCAAAACTTGGATCAACGCACGGAGCCTGCGGCAAAGTTCGATTATTTTTATAAGCTGTGCAAGGACGGCACGGCGGCAAAGGATATTCAGCTTTACAATATGGGCGATTATTTTATTCGGGCGCTTGCCGCCTCTCTTTGCAGGATTGAAAAAATCTATGCCCGGTACACCCACACCTGCGTGGCGTTTAACGGCATTACCGCTTTGCTCAGCGCCGTGCGTCAGGCTATCGCTTATATTTACCTTGCATATTTGACCGGCAAGGGTGCGCTCACTGTGTCCGATTTTATCTTCTATTTCGGTATCATCACCGGCTTTTCCAACTGGGTGCTCCATTTGGGCTTTGCGGTCAATCAGATCGAGATGTGCTGCAAGGAGTGCCAGGCGTACCGGGACTATATCGAGTTTGAAGATCATGCAGAGGAAGGGGAGCAGCTGACCTCCAAATCTGTTGACCGGGTGGTGTTTGAGGATGTGTCTTTTCAGTACCCCTCTGCCGACGCACCGACGCTGAAAAACATTGACCTTACATTCAAAAATGGCGAAAAGATTGCCATTGTGGGGGAGAACGGCGCAGGCAAAACCACCCTGATCAAGCTGCTGTGCGGTCTGTATGCGCCCACCGGCGGCCGCATTCTGTTAAACGGCAAAGATACTGCCACCATTGCAAAGAGCAGCTATTTTGATTTGTTTTCGGCCATTTTTCAGGACTATTATTTCTTGCCCATGACCATTCAGCAAAACATAACGGCAAGCCTGGACTATGATCGGGAAAAATTTGACCTGGCGTTGCAAAAGGCGGAAATGTATGACAAGGTGTATGCCTTGCCAAAGGGTGCGGACACGCGGATGGACAGAAATGTGTATAAGGACGCTGTGGATTTTTCCGGCGGTGAAAAGCAAAAGCTGCTGCTTGCCAAGGCCATGTACAAGGACGCGCCGATTTTGATATTGGACGAGCCCACGGCAGCGCTGGACCCGATCGCCGAAAATCAGTTGTACTTAAAATACAGTGAACTGACCGATGGAAAACTCTCTTTCTTTATTTCCCACCGGCTGTCTTCCACCCGTTTTTGCGACCGTATTTTGTTTGTGTCCGGCGGCCAAATCACCGAGATGGGCACCCATGAGGAGCTGATGGCCAAAAAGGGCGCATATTACAAAATGTTCCGGGTGCAAAGCTACTATTACAGAGAACAGGGGGTGGCAGTGCATGAATCGTGTTAAGATGATATTTAAGATGTATCGGGAGATCGCCGGCCTGGACAAAGGCATTTTGCCGGTGGATTTCTTCTGTGCGATCCTGACAGGTGCTAAGCCCTTTGTGAACATTTGGTTCACGGCCAAGATCATCGGCATGATGACCGCCGGTGCGGATTTTCAGGGGCTTTTGGCCTATATTCTTGCGGCTGTGGCGCTTAATTTTGTGTTGGATTACGCCGGGGGATTTTTGTCCGATCTGTACAGTGTAAAATCCGACCTTCTTTTTGGCAGAGAAAACTTCAAAATGGCGGAAAAGCTGTTTCGTATGGATTATGAAAAGCTGGAGGACAACGCATTCAGAAAGACCATCCATAAGCACGAGGAGGCAGGCGCCAGCCGATGGGCGCGGTTTTCGTACTTTATGTGGACCAGCCAAGTGTTTGTTAAGGGCGTGTTTACGGTGGCAGTGTCTGTGGTGATGATCTTGCCGCTGTTGAAAATCGGCTTTACCAAAACCGGCAATTCATTTTTTGAACGGCCTGTCTTTTTGATCCTGCTGATTGTCACGCTGATTGTTATGGCGGCGGTTATGGCATTGATTGCCGTGCGGATGAACAAGTCGTACCTGGCTGCAAACGAGGCGTATGCCACGCTGGATCGGCTGTTCTATTCGCTGATTGATCTGTTTGCCGATTACAAAACCGGTAAGGAGATACGCCTATACAAAGAGCAGCACTTGATCGGCAAGATCGCAACGGAAAAGATACTTACCGACGGCGAGAAAACGCTGAAGCAAATTTCCATGCGCACCGCAAAAACCAGCTCCATCGTTGCAGTGATGGGCGCCTTTGTTGCCTTTGGCGTGTATGTTTTTATCGGGGTCAAGGGCAATTTGGGACTGTTTGACATTGGTGCGCTGGTGATGTACTGCGGCGCTTTTATGCAGATCGTAAACGGCGTTATGCTCATCGCTAACACGCTGGGCAAGCTGGCGGAGATCTTGCCGCTGGCTCGGGTTTATTTTGAGATCATCGAGTGCACAGACAGCAAGCAATACGGCACCCGAACCCTGGACGGTGACCGGTTTGAGATTGAGTTCAAAAATGTGTCGTTCAAATATCCGGGCGCAAATCAATATGCCCTGGAGAATGTGAGCATTAAAATTGAAAACGGCAGGCACCTGGCCGTGGTGGGCAGGAACGGCAGCGGCAAAACCACCTTTATTAAGCTGATGTGCCGCCTGTATGATGTGACCGACGGCGAAATTCTCATCAACGGCGAGAACATTAAGGAGTACACAAAGGACAGTATCATAAATCTTTATTCCGTCGTTTTTCAGGATTTCAAAATATTCTCCGTTTCGCTCAGGGACAATGTTTGCGCTTGCTCCGATTTCGACAGCGACAGGTTTTACGCCTGCTTAGAGAATGCGAACATTGCCGACAGAGTCGCCAAATTGCCCCAAAAGGAAAATACATACCTCTATAAGGATCTGGACAAGGGCGGCGTAGAGATCTCCGGCGGCGAGGCGCAAAAGCTGGCCCTTGCCAGAGCGCTTTATAAGGACGCGCCGGTGGTGGTGCTGGACGAGCCCACGGCGGCGCTGGACCCCATTGCGGAGAATGAGATCTACAGCCGCTTCAATTCCTTTGTGCAAAGCAAAACGGCCATTTACATTTCGCATCGGCTGTCCAGCTGCGTCTTTTGCGATACCATCGCCGTGTTTGATCACGCAAGGCTGGTGGAAAGCGGCACCCACACAGCGCTTTTGGCTGCCGACGGCCAATATGCAGCCCTTTGGAACGCGCAGGCAAAGTATTATGTGTAGCCTGCAGCAGCACAACAATGCCGCTTCCGGCGAAAATGAAAAAATGAAGGAAAAAGCAAAAAAACAGACATTCGCACGAATGTCTGTTTTTTCTTGCAAATACGGCAGCGGTTTTATTGACATCCGTCCAAAAATGTGATTTGATATACACAGAGCGCTTTTTGTATTGTAAAGACAGCCGGGGCGGGCACAAAAAGCGTCAGATTGCAAAATGACTTTTTGAAACGTACGATTTTGAAAGCAGGAGGAGATTTTTATGAATAGAAAGAATGTAGGTATAGCTTTCGGTGCGCTTTGCGGGCTGGCAGCTTTAACTGCAACGGCAGCGGAAATATTCTATGATATTTCAATCAACACGAAATCGCCTATCCACATGAGCAAACTTAACAACTTGGTTCAAAAAGCCACGAATACTGCCGGCAATGAAGAGGAAGCAAGTGCAAAGTACAGCGGTATGACAGGCACGCCGGAAATCAAAGAATGGTATGCTGCACACGGCGAGGATGTGTATATTCTGTCTGATTCGCTGCGCCTGCACGGAAAACGGTTCAAAAATACCGGCACAAAATATGTTCTCGTATGCCACGGCTACACAAGCAAGGCCAAGCATATGGCCGGCTTTGTTCACAAATTTTACACGCTTGGTTATAATGTTTTGGCAGTAGATGCAAGAGCCCACGGCGACAGCGAGGGAACAAAAATCGGTATGGGCTGGCCGGAGCGTGCGGATATTATAAAGTGGATCAACCGGATCCTTTCGTGGGAGCCGAACGCCCGGATCGTTCTGCACGGCGTATCCATGGGGGCGGCAACGGTTTTGATGGCGTCAGGTGAAGATTTGCCCGAAAATGTGAAGGCGGTTATTGCAGATTGCGGCTACACGTCGGAATGGGATGAGTTCCAACGGGAGGCGGAGACCCTGCATATTCCGTGGTTCCCCGTGCTCAACGCCACATCGGTGTTGTCAAAGGTGCGTGACGGGTATGATTTTAAGCAGGCCAGCGCCCTTGCGCAGGTGAAAAAGAGCCGCATACCAACACTGTTTATTCACGGCTCGTCGGATGAGCTTGTGCCGTACAGTATGCTGGGCGAATTGTATGCGGCCGCAGCCTGCGAAAAAGAGGAGCTTACCGTAGAAGGCGCAGGCCATGCGCTCTCGTCTTCTGTTGCGCCCGCGCTGTATTGGCAAACAGTCGAGGACTTTATCGCAAAGCATTTAGATAGGTAAGCTAAATTTATTTGCCATTTATGCGAAAATATGTAAATATAAACGCCCGGGAAAAGCGGTTGGTTATGGAGGGTGCGCCGGAGTTTGGCGCTATGATCGTTGCCGACTTGGCAGGTGAATTCGCATTTATGTTCCGTATGATGCGTATATTGAGGTTCGCAATTGCGTGGAGGTTGTAAGGGGCAATCAGTGGTTTATTCCCGGTCAGTCTGCAACCTTTAGATCCAAATTGGGTCCGGCGGACGCAAACAATCACTTATCGTGGGCTTATTATATCGTTGATGAACCGTATGAACATGATATTAAAACTATTTATGCTTACGACCACCCCTTCTTTGTGATTACGGTACAAAACGATTATTCCGACGACATCGTATCTGTAAATAAATTCACCTGTACGCCGGAGGCAGACAAAGCCGTGGCTGCGACCTGCACAAAAGCCGGCTTGACCGAGGGCTCCCATTGCCAATATTGTAAGAAGGTTTTGACGGCGCAAAAAGCCACGCCCGCTACCGGTCATCAGTATATCCCGTCTCAGGAATCGTACCCCAACCCGGAGGCAACGCTGTCTAAGGACGGTCGGTTGGTATCGCCCCAAGTGTGTAAAAACTGCGAGGATGAATACGAAAAGACCGCAGTTATTCCAAAAATCGGCACGGTTAAGCTGAGCAAAACCGCCTACACATACAACGGTAAGGTGCAGCGCCCCGGCGTCGTGGTAAAGGACCGCACAGGCAAAGCCTTAAAGGGCGGTATGGACTACAATGTGTCTTATCCCAAGGGTATGAAAAATGTGGGCAAATACACGGTTAAGGTTACCTTTAAGGAGAACTACAAAGGCAGCAAGTCCCTGACTTATAGCATTAACCCCAAGGGTACCGGTGTATCTAAGGTCACTGCCGCCAAGAAAGGCTTTAAGGTCACTTGGAAAAAGCAGAAAACCCAGACCACAGGTTATCAAGTGCAGTACAGCACAGACAAGAACTTTAAGAAAAACAACAAGACCGTTACCATCAGCAAGAACGGCACCACCTCTAAGAGCGTGGGCAAGCTGAAGGCGAAGAAAAAGTATTATGTTCGCGTACGCACTTACAAAACCGTCAAATTCGGCGGCAAGAGTGTGAAGCTGTATTCCGGTTGGAGCAAGGCCAAGAGCGTGACCACTAAGAAATAATAAAACAAGCAGGCGGTAACAACCGCCTGCTTTCCTTTTTTTATTTCGCAATCAGCGTTTTATTTTTTAAGATAATGATGACGCAATGAATTCAACGATTCTATTATATTTAGAACTTTCTATTTT
>CAVHPP010000002.1:91054-127214 GCA_963638105.1 Agathobacter rectalis | reverse complement strand
GGTCAACTCTTTATTTAATTGTCCTTTTTTATAAAATACATATTTTATTTTATTCATTCTTTTATAAAATAGCACTACATTATCCCAACGAATTTATAATATATTTCAACAGTTTGATATTTTTCGCCGTTGATGATTTCTTTTTCGTGGACAACTATTTTCTCTATTGGCTCGTTTAGTATTCGTGCATTCAGTTCTTGGATAATGACTGTTTATGACATTTGTTATCGGCATCAGTATTCCGTCTGTACCATTGAGTGTATCAATATTTTCTCCGATTGAAATGAACCTGATATTCCAATCCTCAAAATCATTTTCAATATACATGCCCATTTGAGCGTACTCTCTGCCGAATCGTGACAGGTCTTTAACTATTACCACATTTGCTTTATGCTTTTCAAGGTCACCTAGCATTCGTTTGAAATCAGGTCGTTCAAAATTTGTACCGCTGAACCCGTCATCAGCATAGGTGTCATCGGAAGACAAACGGCAGTACAGTGCTGCTCGGTATTCATTTTCTTTTTCTATCATAAATAAACTTCATTTCTGCACACAACAATATTAAGGTAAAAATCAACACACCGAAAACAAAAAGTTCAATCAGAACGATAAGATTATGTGACGAGTGTATTCGGTTATTAAGCGAGTTAAAAGCAAATCAAATACCAAAATCGAAGTACATATTCCCGTCATCTGTAACAGGAGAGATACGAGATACTTCTGCCGTAACAAGAAGATTACACAGAATACAAGACAGGGCAGGTGTGCCAAGAATACGCTTTCACGATTTACGACACAGCTTTGCCACCTTATCCCTTGAACAAGGAATGGACATTAAAACGGTATCGCACATGCTCGGTCACACAGACGCAGGATTTACAATGAACACCTATATGCATGTGACGGATTCCATGCAAGAAAATGTTGCAAACACAATGGGTAATTTACTCGGCGGAAATGTGGCAAATTCATAAATGGTCAATAGATGGTCTTGGGCGAAAAATCAAATAAACGAACAAAATCTCACTCCGTAAAAAAGAGTGAGATTTTTTGTTGCATATTGAATTTTGAAATGCATTTCAGAAAAAGAAAAAACCTGCGAAAACGCCGTGTTTACGCAGGTTTTGGAGCTGATAGTCGGACTCGAACCGACGGCCTGCGCATTACGAATGCGCTGCTCTACCAACTGAGCCATATCAGCATTTATTCAATTTTTTGCTTGCTTTGAGCCTAAATCGGCGAACAGCCTTCCGTTTACGAATGCGCTGCTCTACCAACTGAGCCATATCAGCATAGCGTGCTGCGTTGCAGCACGGCTAAGATTATACTATATTTCGCGGAGAAAATCAAGAGAAAAATCACAACTCCCGCGCAAAAACAAAACCGCGCTGCCGGTCTTACAAAATCTCCAGCAATTTGGAGAAAACGAATTTCACAGCAGACTCGCGCACCCGGTTGCGACCCAAATTGCCAAATTGGCAAGTATAGGTCTGCACCTGATCCTGCACGCAAAAGCCAAAGCAGACCATGCCCACCGGCTTTTGGGCCGTACCGCCGCCGGGGCCGGCGATACCGGTAATGCCAACGCCCACACTGCTCTCTGCCGTCTTGGCCACGCCCCGTGCCATTTGCGCCGCCACCTGCTCGCTGACTACGCCATAATTCAAGATCGTATCCGCCTCCACGCCCAAAAAACGAATTTTCGCCGCATTGGCATAAGTTACAAAGCTGGCATTCAGCACCTTGGATGCATTGGCCACATTTACCAGCGTGCCGCAACACAGCCCGCCGGTGCAAGACTCTGCAAATGAAACGGTATAACCCAAGTGGATCAGCCGATCCACCACCTGTTCTTCCAACGCCATTTCATCACCTCTTGTCCAATCTATAATTAGTATAGTCCTTTTGCAAAAAAAATGCAACCATTCGCAAAAAAGGCTTGCAATATAGCGCATTTTATGGTATAGTGTTTAAGCAATCGGGGTGTGGCGCAGTTGGTAGCGCACTAGACTGGGGGTCTAGGGGCCGCAAGTTCAAGTCTTGTCACTCCGACCACAGGGACAGCTTTTTGGCTGTCCTTTTTTATTTTGCTTTTTATTTTTGGCTTAGATAAGCCAAATTTCCGATTACACAAAAAACAAGAGAAAACAAAACTCTTATGGCGTTGCCGTACTTATCGCAGTACGTTTTGATGCAAAATACAGAAAAAGCAGGTAATTGCCGTACCGGTCGTGGTGGTAGGCCGTCTCTGCCTTTTGCTCATCGGACAAAGTGATTGCCATACCCCGCAGCGTGCCCAAAACCTCCTGGGCGTACTCGTCACGCAGCAGAGAGGTGCGTCCGGTGTCGTCAATACTCTTGGCCTTACGGCTCTCCGTCAGTTCTCCTGCAACTCGTGTATCTTGTCCAGCAGTTCGCTCTCTGACGGATTTGTTGAGAGTATTTGTTCCATTTTCAACACTGCCTCGTCCGATGACATGAAATCGTTTGCTTCGATTATTGTACTCGGCGAGTAGGTATGAAGTACCTTTAACGCGAGATCTGAGTATAGATTCATATACTTGCTGGTTATCATAGTGTAACTCCTTTACATCGTTGATATATCTTGCTATGTTATGACACTGTGAAGCAACATCGTCCTCACCGATTTGCAACACTCTGTTGTACTTTTCACTCGCTCTGCATAAAATGCGTATTGACATCAAGATCCATTTATGTTACCTTGGTGTTAGAGGATTTGTCGTTAATAGTTGCCAACCACTCATACAGTTGGTGATTAACTTGCGACAGGTTCTTTTTTCATTTATGTATGATTTCTTATTCATTGTGTGACCGGTGTCATCAATGTCCATGGACTTGTAACTGTCAGCGTTTAATCCTTCTTGCAGCTGATCGTTACGCACATTTTTAGCACTTCTTCCTCTGTCACCGTTCCCTTCTCCTCGTAACGATCTGCCAGTGCCAAAAGCATTGCATTTATGTTGTCCAGATTCCACCCCAGATAACTGGCTATCCCCTCGCACTTCTCGTCCGATATACCCAAGTTGTGCAGAAGCTGAAATAGAACCAGCATTCTTTCTTTCATAAGTGACATTTCGGATTTCATTAAATTTTCTCCTTATATCCGGCTACATCCATTCATCAACCTCTATCCGCCTTGAATACCGAATATCTTGGCTGTCTGTCCGTTCTCCTGTAGCTCATGTATCTTGGTCAACAATTCATCTTCCGGCAAATTCGTCTCTACCAGTCTTAACATTCTCGTTACTTCCTGATCTGAGTGTAAAGCCTCTTGTATTGCGATCACCGTATCTGGTGAGTACAAGTCCATAGCTTTCACTAAGATGTCACAGTATTCTCCTAACGACCTTCTTGTCATCATAATTTTCTTATCCACCACTCCTCTACACTGTCGTTGCGATACAAATGTGCGTTAATATATCACCGCGGAAGTATCTTCCTGCGTGGCCGCCAATTTGTCTCTTTTTCATTTTGGTTCATTCTCCCGCAAGACATCAAGCATTATCAAAAGTTCGCTTTCTGACGGATTGGTTGAAAGCATTTCTTCCATTTTCAATACGGCCTCGTCCGATGACATAAAATCCAGAATTTGTATAATTGTACCGTGCGAGTATATATGAAGTATTTTGCATGAAATGTCTACATATGTCTTAAACATGTTTCTCGTTACCATAATCAATCCTTTTTGCAGCTGATCATTACGCACATTTTTAGGAGTTCTTCCTCCGTTACTGTTCCCTTCTTCTCGTAACGATCCGCGATTGAATTCAACATCGTGATGAAATTCTCTTTGCTGCTTCCCAGATAGGTTACTATTGTCCCGATTGCTGTCTCTGAAGCGTCCAATGAGATCAGCAGCTCGATAAGAAGTTTTGCCAGATCTGTTCTTGACTGACTTTCTAAGTTCATTGTACTCTCTCCTTGCAGTTGTATCCAGTGGTTTGTACACTAAAATATCCCTTGTGGGCGTATCCAGCATTTTGTAAGCATAAAATCCGCTGCCAATGGTAATACAGCGCACCTCATTCATGTGACGGTCTGCGTCCCAAGTCATAACCTCACGCTTTAGGTCCGCATACCGCTTTTTGCCGGTGGTGTTAATCACATCATATCCGGCCTCGTCAAATTCGTCAACCTCTATTTGCTTTGAGTACCGAATATCTGGACTGTCGGTAGGATTACCATTGGTAACTTCTTTGATCTGATTGGAATAGAACGGAATCGCAACGGTGTGCTGATCGCCGCCGTTTTTGCCACCTTGGTCAACAATGCCGTCATAGCCGCTGTCCTTCAAGAAGTCCGTGACTACATCCGGCACCGTGGTCCAAGCATGGGTTGTGCCGTTATCCAAGTCATCCTGCAACCGCTCCAGCCAATCCTCAATAGGAATGCCGTTCTTATCCCACATATCCGCCTGGGCATTGTCTGTGGCGTACCGGCTCATATCCGCGTTATTCACATACGACTGCAAATCATCAATAAAGGATTGATCCAGCTTGCCGGTGTTGTACGGATTGGTAATATTCAGATAAGCCTGATACACCTTTTCTTCCCGGTAGTCCGGGTCATTGTACTGGGCCTGATCAATACCCACCGCTTTCAGCACATCCAAGAAACGGCTTTCTTCGTTCCAAAGATTTCCATCACCAAGCCACATATCTACCAGTACGGACAGCGCATTGCCCTTGGCACGGTGCAGTTCGTAGTCGCTAAAGCTACCAATGCCTATTTGATTGCCGGGCTTCAAGACAATGTTATCGTTGTCGTCCAATGTGACCTGCTTGATCTTCTCGGTCATCGCTTTCTTTTCAGCTGCGGTCAAGGTGTTCCAGTATTCCGTAACCGGCTTGCCGTTTACCTGAAACTGGGTCTCGTAGCTGTCATAATCGCTATCGTAGGCGAGAGAAGTATCTGCTTTATCCTTGCTGTAATTTGTGGCAATATCCGGATCGTCCGTAAAATACGCCATCGGCCCGGAAGTTGCCCGCTTAGGGTCAAACACATAACCTACCCGGTCCGCTCTGGCAGTACCGTGGTAGAACGGTTTGATCTTGCCGTCCGCGTCCCGCAGTTCCGGCGCTACATGCTTATACCGCCGCTGCTGCGCCTCCGTCAGTTCGTTGCCTTGGCTGTCCACTTCCAAGGAATGCCGGGTGTTGTTTTTGCCGTTCTGTGCATTTTTTTGCCCATTCTGCATAGAATGAGTATTGACATCAGGTCCATTTTGTGTTACCTTGTTGTCAGACGCAATCCCTTGCTTAAAAGGCTTCCTGCTATTTGCATAGCCTTGAGGGGTTGCGTTTTTTATTTTCACATCTGCCTTCCGCATATCCACGATATCATAGAACACCATCGCGTTCTGTGTGGTTATGCCAATAATCACATCAGCGGTATATCCGTTTTCGCCAACCTTAAGGAGCACATCAGAATGGGCAAACTGCTTGAAGGTATCATTTCTGCTGTGCTTCAAGTCTTCAATCTTTTTGTTTTTACTGGATTGCAGGATCTCGTCTAAATTCTGCGCAGATAGCAGTTTATCTTTGTAGGCTGTCTTTTTCTTTGTTTTAAGATACCGAGAGTATTTTGAATTCAAAAACTCATTTTTACTAATGGCATTTACTTTGACTACGCCACCCCACAAATCTACACCGGATTTATATTCAGTCAAGATATCTTTGATTTTGGCCGCCCACCGCGACTTAGACACGCCAGCCAGTACATCATTATCAATAACGACACACGGTTCGCCGTCTTCTGTAATTTCAATAGAATGGCGAATTTCGGACTAGCTATTTTCTGCTTCACCGCCATGCTTACCTTCCAGCATTCTTTGGCGGTTGTCAATGGCATTGTCCAGCGCGTTAAAAAAGTCGTCCAGCAGCTTTGTAAAGAAGTCCTTGATCTTTTCCACAACGGACTTCTTTTCTTTTTGGGTCAGGTCCGCATCTTCCGCCAGCCACTTGGCAAACTTCTCACCGCCCTCCTGCGTGCTGGCTTCACCGCTGATGAAATCAAAGATCATCTCGCTGACGGCGTCGCGTTTACCATAGAACCATTATACAGTCTTGCCGCCGCGGCTGTCAACGCTCGGTGCAAGCGGACCCGTCATGTGTACCAAATAGCGGACAATCAATCATAGTACCAACGAACGCCGCGCAATCGGTTAGCCGTTGAAATAGGTTTGTATCCGAGTTTGCTAATAAAAAAGAAGGATCTGAACCCTTCCTTCATATAACTATTAATGCAAAAAGAGCAAGTCCGAAGACTTGCTCTTTTATAGATTCTGTAATTCCGGGAATTACTCCTTGATAGCGGTAACAACGCCGGAACCAACGGTACGGCCGCCCTCACGGATAGCGAAGCGCAGACCCTCTTCAATAGCGATGGGGGTGATCAGCTTAACATCCATGTTTACGTTATCGCCAGGCATGCACATCTCAGTGCCCTCGGGCAGAGTGATCACGCCGGTAACATCGGTAGTTCTGAAATAGAACTGCGGACGATAGTTGTTGAAGAAGGGAGTATGACGACCGCCCTCTTCCTTGGTCAGTACGTACACCTGACCGGTGAACTCGGTGTGGGGATGAATGGAACCGGGCTTAGCCAGAACCTGGCCACGCTCGATGTCGGATCTCTGAACACCACGCAGCAGGCAGCCGATGTTGTCGCCGGCCTCAGCATAGTCCAGAATCTTACGGAACATCTCAATACCGGTGCAAACGGTCTTGGAGCTCTCGTCCTTCAGGCCAACGATCTCAACTTCCTCGCCGGTCTTCAGCTGGCCTCTCTCCACACGGCCGGTAGCAACGGTACCACGACCGGTGATGGTGAATACATCCTCTACGGGCATCAGGAAAGGCAGGTCAGCCTTACGGTCCGGAGTGGGGATATACTCGTCAACAGCGTCCATCAGCTCTTTGATGCACTCGCAAGCGGGATCATCATTGGAAGCAGCTTCCAGAGCCTTCAGAGCGGAACCCTTGATGATGGGGCAATCCTCATCAAAGCCATACTCGGCCAGGGTCTCACGAACTTCCATCTCAACCAGCTCAAGCAGCTCGGGATCGTCTACTTGGTCGGTCTTGTTCAGGAAAACGATGATTGCGGGCACGCCTACCTGACGAGCCAGCAGCAGATGCTCCTTGGTCTGCGCCATGGGGCCATCGGTAGCAGCGATAACCAGGATAGCGCCGTCCATCTGTGCAGCACCGGTGATCATGTTCTTGATATAGTCAGCATGGCCGGGGCAGTCCACGTGTGCATAGTGGCGCTTGTCGGTCTCATACTCAACGTGAGCGGTGTTGATTGTGATACCACGCTCTCTCTCTTCCGGAGCCTTATCGATATCTGCATAGTCCTCGAACTTTGCATAGCCCTTGTTTGCAAGGTACTTGGTGATAGCTGCGGTCAGAGTGGTCTTACCATGGTCAACATGGCCGATCGTACCAATGTTAACATGGGGTTTGGTTCTGTTAAAATGTTCTTTTGCCATTGGAATTTCCTCCTTAAGAATTTACAATAGTCAATTGTCATTGCTATTCTATCAAAATCGGATAAAAATAGCAAGCATTTTTTATTGATTTATCGAATTATCAGTCTTTTTTGGCGCGTTCGCTGATAATGCTCTCAGAAATGGACTTGGGAACAGGCTCATAGCCGTCCGGCTCCATGGTGTACTGGCCACGGCCCTGGGTCTTGGAACGCAGGTCGTTTACATAGCCAAACATCTCAGACAGCGGCACGCGAGCATTGATCTGCTTTGCACCGTTGCGATCCTCCATGCCCTGGATCTGGCCACGGCGGGAGTTCAGGTCGCCGATTACATCGCCCATGTATTCCTCAGGAACGATAACAACAACCTTCATCATCGGCTCCAGAATGATGGGGCCGGCCTTCTTGGCAGCGTCCTTGAACGCCATAGAACCGGCGATCTTAAAGGCCATCTCAGAGGAGTCGACCTCGTGGTAAGAACCGTCGTACAGCTCTACGCGAACATCCACCACGTTGTAGCCTGCCAGGATACCGCTCTTCATAGCGCCCTGGATACCGGCGTCAACCGCAGGGATATATTCCTTGGGAATGGAACCGCCGACGATCTGGTTCACGAATTCATAGCCCTTGCCGATACCGGTCTCCGGATCAATGTTGGGCATAATGCGGATCTTACAGTGACCGTACTGGCCGCTACCGCCGGACTGACGCTTATACTTGGTATCGGAAGCCGCTTCCTTGGTGATGGTCTCTTTGTAAGCCACCTGGGGAGCGCCAACATTGGCCTCTACCTTGAACTCACGCATCAGACGGTCAACGATGATCTCCAGGTGCAGCTCGCCCATGCCGGCGATGATGGTCTGGCCCGTCTCTTCATCGGTGTAAGCCTTAAAGGTGGGATCCTCTTCTGCCAACTTGGCAAGACCCAGGCCCATCTTTTCCTGACCGGCTTTCGTCTTAGGCTCAATGGCAACACGGATCACGGGATCCGGGAAGTTCATGGACTCCAGAATAATGGGATGATCCTCGTCGCACAGGGTATCACCGGTGGTGGTGTTCTTCAGACCTACGGCAGCAGCGATGTCGCCGGCGTAGCAGGTGGGAATATCCTCACGGTGATTGGAGTGCATTTGCAGAATACGACCCATTCTCTCCTTATGACCCTTTACAGAGTTGTAGCAGGGAGAGCCTGCGTCAATGGTACCGGAATATACACGGAAGAAGCAGATCTTACCAACGAAGGGGTCGGTAGCGATCTTGAACGCCAGAGCGGCAAAAGGCTCTGTGTCGGAAGAGTGACGATACTCCTCCTCGTCCGTGTCCGGATTTACGCCCTTAATGGACTCAACATCCGTGGGGGCGGGCATATAATCTACGATTGCGTCCAACAGGGGCTGTACACCCTTGTTACGGTAAGACGTACCGCAGGTGATGGGCACCATTTTGTTGGCAATGGTAGATTTTCTGATGGTCTTTTTGATCTCGTCAACAGTCAACTCTTCGCCGGCGAAATACTTCTCCATCAGCTCGTCGTCCATCTCGGCGACATGCTCAATGAGCTGCTCGCGGTACTTCTGCGCCAATTCCATCATATCCTCAGGAATGGGCTCACGGCGAACATCGTTACCCAGATCGTCATAATAGATCTCGGCGTCCATATTCACCAGGTCCACGATCCCGCGGAAAGTGTCCTCCGCGCCGATGGGCAACTGAATGGGCAGAGCATTGCACTTGAAACGGTCATTGACCATATCCAGTACATTGTAGAAATCTGCGCCCATAATGTCCATCTTATTGACATAGATCATTCTCGGTACATGGTACTCGTCAGCCTGACGCCATACGGTCTCAGACTGGGGCTCAACGCCACCCTTGGCGCACAAAACGGTAACGGAACCGTCCAACACACGCAGGGAACGCTGCACCTCTACGGTGAAGTCCACATGCCCGGGGGTATCGATGATATTGATTCTGTGCTTCTTCCAGAAGCAAGTGGTAGCAGCGGAAGTAATGGTGATACCGCGCTCCTGCTCCTGCTCCATCCAGTCCATGGTTGCTGTACCATCGTGGGTCTCACCGATCTTATGGTTAATACCCGTGTAATACAGGATACGCTCGGTGGTGGTGGTTTTACCAGCATCAATATGCGCCATGATACCAATATTTCTTGTCATTTCAAGAGATACTTTTCTCGGCATAATATCCTCCTAACAAACTGAATGGCTTAATATCTGAAATGAGCAAACGCCTTGTTTGCCTCAGCCATCTTATGGGTATCGTCGCACTTCTTGGCAGCGCCGCCGGTCTTATTGGTAGCATCCATAATCTCGGCTGCCAGGCGCTCCTTCATGGTTCTCTCAGAACGCTGACGCGCATAGAGAGTGATCCAGCGCAGACCCAGGGTCTGGCGCCGTTCCGGACGAACCTCAAGCGGTACCTGGTAGGTAGCACCGCCTACACGGCGAGCCTTAACCTCCAGTACGGGCATAACATTTTCCATGGCAGCTTCAAAAGTTTCCAGGGGATCATTACCCGTCTTTTCTTTGATGATGTCGAAAGCGTCGTACACAATCTTCTGTGCGACACCCTTTTTACCATCGTACATAACGTTGTTGATCAGGCGTGTAACAAGCTTAGAGTTGTACAGCGGATCAGGCAGAACGTCACGCTTAGCGATCTGGCCTCTTCTTGGCATCTTCGCTTCCCTCCTTCATTATCATTGATGAGTTCATAGGTACTCGAGTTTTCCCGTGGAGCCAACAAAAAGGTCATACACTGTATAGCAATATAAAGTATATAAACTTTTGCCGGATTTCCAAACAAGAAGATCAAACTCAGCGGGGCTGAGCTTGGTGGATCCTTAACGGATCGGCGCTGCTCTTATTTCTTAGCAGCTTTCGGTCTCTTGGCGCCGTACTTAGAGCGGCCCTGCATTCTGCCGTTCACGCCCTGGGTATCAAGAGTACCGCGAATGATGTGGTAACGCACACCGGGAAGGTCCTTAACACGGCCGCCGCGGATCATAACTACAGAGTGCTCCTGCAGGTTGTGACCTACGCCGGGAATGTAAGCGGACACTTCAATGCCGTTAGACAGACGCACTCTGGCAATCTTACGCAGTGCAGAGTTCGGCTTTTTCGGAGTTGCAGTCTTGACTGCGGTGCAAACGCCGCGCTTCTGGGGAGAATTGTTATCGGTCATAACATTCTTCTTGGTGTTCAGCCCCTTCAGCAGAGCCGGTGTTTTGGACTTTTTCTCCAGCGTCTTACGACCTGTTCTTACAAGTTGGTTAAAGGTAGGCAATCGTTTATCTCCTTTCAAATTATTTTGTACGCTTTTGCGCACAAAACACAAATTTGGCAAAGCAAATTTGCATTTTCTGCTCAAAAACGCACCTACTGGGGCAGAACTTTACGGTTCTGCCCCGGTAAATGGTCAATTTTCGGCTAAATTCGATGAGATTTGGGCTGATTTAGCGCAAATCGCACACCGACAATTTAGCATTATATCACTCGGACATACTGTTTGTCAAGAGCTCTTGCAGCTGTTCCAGGTTCAAAATTTCCTCACTGCCCTCAGCGGAGAAATAGCTGGGCACCACATCCACCTTATCAAACACCTGCATACCGGTACCGGCGGGCACCAGCTTACCGATGATCACATTTTCCTTCAGACCGATCAGCGGGTCCACCTTGCCCTTGATGGCGGCATCGGTGAGCACGCGGGTGGTCTCCTGGAAGGAGGCGGCGGACAGGAAGGAGTCGGTGGCCAAGGACGCCTTGGTAATACCCATCAGGATTGGGATATAAGTGGCGTGCTTCAAAGTGGTCTCGCCCAAAGCGATCCGCTTGTCGATGGCTTCGTTGGCCTCGTCTACCTGGGCCACATCCACCATGGTGCCGGACACCAGATCGGTATCGCCGGCATCGTCCACGGTGCACTTCTTAAGCATCTGACGAACGATAACCTCAATGTGCTTGTCGTTAATATCAACACCCTGGGTACGGTAAGCAAACTGTACTTCCTTAATTAGGTAGTTATAAACAGCCTCTTCGCCCAAGATTGCCAAAACATCGTGGGGGTTCACGGCGCCCAGTGTCAGCTCCTCGCCCTTCTTCACATGGGCACCCTCTACAATGTGCTCGCACAGACGGGCACCGTAGGGGATCAGATACTTCTTCTCTTCCCCGTCCTCACCGGTCACAATGGCGTGGCGGCTCTTCTTGATCTCCTCAAAATGAACCACACCGTCGATCTCAGACAGAATGGCCAGCTGCTTGGGCTTTCTGGCCTCGAACAGCTCCTCTACACGGGGCAGACCCTGTGTAATATCGGCACCGCCGGCAACACCGCCGGTATGGAAGGTACGCATGGTCAGCTGTGTACCCGGCTCACCGATGGACTGAGCGGCGATGATACCCACAGCCTCACCTACCTGAACCGGCTCGTTAAAGGCCAGGTTGGCGCCGTAGCACTTGCAGCACACGCCGTGGTGGGACTTACAGGTGATCAGAGAACGGATCTTTACGGACTCGATACCGGCGTCCACAATACGCTTGGCGTCTTCCTCCGTCATCATACGATCCGGCTCCATCAGCACTTCACCGGAGTTGGGGTCGATCACCGGGTCTACAACGAAACGACCGGTAAGGCGCTCCTCGAGCGGCTCCAGTACACGGTTGCCGTCCATGATCTTGCTTACGATAATACCATCGTGGCAGCCGCAATCCTGGTCACGAATGATTACATCCTGGGATACATCTACCAGACGGCGGGTCAGGTAACCGGAGTCTGCGGTACGCAGTGCGGTATCGGCCAAACCTTTACGGGCACCACGGGAGGAAATGAAGTATTCCAGAATATTCAGGCCCTCACGGTAGTTGGCACGAATGGGAACCTCAATGGTCTTACCGGCGGTATTGGCGATCAGACCGCGCATACCGGCCAGCTGACGCAGCTGAGAGGTACTACCACGGGCGCCGGAGTCTACCATCATGTGAATGGGGTTATGGGCGCCGTCAAAGTTACTGGTCAGCTCGTTGGATACCTTGTTGGTGCAGTCCTCCCAAGCCTTGATAACGGCAGAAGAGCGCTCCTCGTTGGTAATCAGACCGTAGTTGTAGTTGGTGGTGATCTCGTCCACCCGCTTCTCGGCCTCGTCCAGGTACTCTTTCTTCTTCTCCGGGATCAGGGCGTCCACAACGGCTACGGTGGTGCCGGAAATGGTGGAATACTTATAGCCCTGTGCCTTCAAAGCGTCCAGCACCTTGGAAGCCACAGCCACGCCGTGCACGCGAATGCACTTCTCGGCGATTTGACCCAGCTGCTTCTTCTTTACAACAAAGCTGATCTCCGGTACAAACTCATTCTCCGGATCGGAACGATCCACAAAGCCTAGATCCTGCGGCACCGGGGCGTTAAAGATCACACGACCGATGGTGGTCTTAACCAGGTGCTCGTGCACTTCCCCGTCCACTTCCTTGGAGAAGCGGATCAGGCACTCGGAATGCAGGCCCAAAGAGCCCTCCTGGTAGGCCATCATGGCCTCGTCCTTATCTCTGTAAATGTTATAGCGGGTATATTCGTTGCCCTGGGCGTCTTTCTCCACCGTGGGGCAACCCGGCTCGCCGCCCTTAATCATGGTCAGGTAATAGGAACCGATCACCATATCCTGGGTAGGCACGGTCACCGGCTTACCGTCAGAGGGCTTCAGCAGGTTGTTGGCAGCCAGCATTAACATTCTGGCCTCGGCCTGCGCCTCTGCGGAAAGGGGCACGTGCACAGCCATCTGGTCGCCGTCGAAGTCTGCGTTAAATGCGGTACAAGCCAGCGGGTGCAGCTTAATGGCACGACCCTCTACCAGCACCGGCTCAAAGGCCTGGATACCCAAACGGTGCAGGGTAGGTGCACGGTTGAGCATCACCGGGTGATCCTTAATGACCACTTCCAGAGAGTCCCAAACCGCCGGGTTGTTGGCACGCTCCACCATCTTACGGGCAGATTTAATGTTAGAGGCCACGCCGGTCTCTACCAGCCGCTTCATCACAAAGGGCTTAAACAGCTCGATGGCCATTTCCTTCGGCAAACCGCACTGGTGCATCTTCAATTCCGGACCAACCACGATTACGGAACGGCCGGAGTAGTCTACACGCTTACCCAGCAGGTTCTGACGGAAGCGACCCTGCTTACCTTTCAGCATATCGGACAGGGACTTCAGCGGGCGGTTGTTGGGACCGGTGACCGGACGGCCGCGGCGGCCGTTGTCAATCAGGGCATCCACAGACTCCTGGAGCATACGCTTTTCGTTGCGCACGATAATATCCGGTGCGCCCAACTCCAGCAGCTTCTTCAAACGGTTGTTTCGGTTAATAACGCGGCGATACAGGTCGTTCAGATCAGAGGTGGCAAAGCGGCCGCCGTCCAACTGAACCATGGGGCGAATATCCGGGGGGATTACCGGGATAGCATCCAGAATCATCCACTCCAGCTTATTGCCGCTCTGATAGAATGCATTGACCACATCCAGGCGCTTGAGCAGACGCACACGCTTTTGACCGGTGGCGGTCTCCAGCTCCTCGGTCAGCTCATCCCGCAGGGCTTTCACATCAATGTCTTGCAGCAGCTTTTTGATGGCCTCGGCGCCCATGCCGGCCTCAAAGTCGTCCTCATAGCGCTCGCGCATTTCTGCATATTCTTTTTCGTTAAGGATCTGCATTTTCTCCAGCGGGGTGTCGCCGGGATCCGTTACGATATACAGTGCAAAGTACAGCACCTTCTCCAAATAACGGGGGCTCAGATCCAGTACCAGCCCAAGTCGGCTGGGAATGCCCTTGAAATACCAAATGTGAGACACGGGAGCCGCCAGCTCAATGTGACCCATACGCTCACGGCGCACCTTGGCCCGGGTGATCTCTACGCCGCAGCGCTCGCAGACCTTGCCCTTATAGCGTACTCTCTTATATTTGCCGCAGTGGCACTCCCAGTCCTTCATGGGGCCGAAAATGCGCTCGCAGAACAAACCGTCCCGCTCCGGCTTCAGCGTTCTGTAGTTAATGGTCTCCGGCTTGGTGACCTCGCCGTAGGACCACTCCCGAATCTGCTCGGGAGACGCCAGACCGATTTTGATCGAGCTGAATTCGTTTTCTTTATTCTCCATCATGGAAGCACTCCTTTATATATAATGTAGTGTCGGAATGGCGTTTACGCGTCGGCCCCGTCGTCCGAATCGTCGTCCAGGGCGTTTGCAAACAAATCTGCAAACGAATCCGCTGCGTCTGCGCCTGCTTCCTCGCCGGCTTCTTCCGCATTCTCAATGCCAAAGCCCTCGCTGCCCTCGTCAAAGTCATTGACGGTGGTGAACGCCTTGTCATCAATAGGCTGAATACCGGTGCCATCGTCCAGATCCTGCTTGAGCTCTACTTCCTCGCCGTTGGCGTCATACACACGGGTATCCAGACCCAGTGCCTGCAGCTCCTTAAACAGAACCTTGAAGGATTCCGGCGTGCCTGCCTTGGGGATATTCTCGCCCTTAACAATGGCCTCATAAGCCTTCACACGACCCACAACATCATCGGACTTCACCGTCATGATCTCTTGCAGGGTGTAAGCAGCGCCGTATGCCTCCAGTGCCCAAACCTCCATCTCACCGAAACGCTGGCCGCCGAACTGGGCTTTACCACCCAAAGGCTGCTGGGTGACCAGGCTGTAAGGACCGGTGGAACGGGCGTGGATCTTATCATCTACCAGGTGATGGAGCTTCAGGTAATACATGTAGCCCACGGTCACCGGGTTATCAAACTTTTCGCCTGTACGGCCGTCGGTCAGGGTAGTTTTACCGTCCTCACGCAGACCGGCCAATTTCAGGCACTCACGAATGTCGTCCTCATGGGCACCGTCAAATACGGGGGTCATCATCTTCCAGCCCAGTGCCATAGCGGCATAGCCCAGATGCACCTCCAGCACCTGCCCGATGTTCATACGGGAAGGTACGCCCAAGGGGTTCAATACAATATCCAACGGGCGACCGTCCGGCAGGAACGGCATATCCTCCTGGGGCAGCACCCGGGACACAACGCCCTTGTTACCGTGACGACCGGCCATCTTATCACCGGCCTGGATCTTACGCTTCTGGGCGATATAAACACGAACAACTTTATTTACGCCGGGGCTCATTTCATCACTGTTGGCACGGGTGAACACCTTAACATCCACCACAATACCATACTCGCCGTGGGGCACACGCATGGAGGTGTCACGCACCTCGCGGGCCTTCTCACCGAAGATGGCACGCAGCAGCCGCTCCTCTGCGGTCAGCTCCGTCTCGCCCTTGGGGGTCACTTTACCCACCAAAATATCGCCGCTGTGTACCTCGGCGCCGATGCGGATAATACCGTCCTCGTCCAAGTCTTTCAGCGCATCCTCGCCCACATTGGGAATATCACGGGTGATCTCCTCCGGACCCAGCTTGGTGTCTCTGGACTCTACCTCGTGCTCCTCAATGTGAATGGAAGTATAAACATCGTCCCGCACGATCTTCTCGTTGATCAATACGGCGTCCTCGTAATTGTAGCCTTCCCAGGTCATAAAGCCGATCAGGGCGTTCTTACCCAGAGAAACCTCACCGTTACAGGTGGCAGGACCGTCGGCGATCACCTGGCCGTCCTCTACCTGCTGGTGCAGGGAGACGATGGGCCGCTGGTTGATACAGGTGCCCTGGTTGGAGCCGCTGAACTTTACCAACTCGTAATGGTCGATCTCACCGGAAGCGGTCTTAATATCAATGGTACGGGCGTCTACGGCGCACACGGTGCCGCCACGCTTGGCAATGACCACCACGCCGGAGTCATAAGCTGCCTTGTACTCCATACCGGTACCCACCACCGGGGCCTCGGTCTTCAGCAGCGGCACAGCCTGGCGCTGCATGTTGGCGCCCATCAGGGCACGGTTGGCATCGTCGTTCTCCAAAAACGGGATCATAGCCGTAGCTACGGATACAACCATCTTGGGGGATACATCCATGTAATCCACCCGCTCCGGGGGCAGGGTCAGGAACTCGTCACGATGACGGCAGGTAACGCGGCGATTGGTGAAGTGACCTTCCTCGTCCAAGGGCTCATTGGCCTGAGCCACAACAAACTCGTCCTCCACATCGGCGGTCATATAGACCACCTCGTCGGTAACCACACCGGTCTCTTTATCCACCTTACGGTACGGTGCCTCAATGAAGCCGTACTCATTCAGCCGGCTATAGCAAGCCAAATAAGAGATCAGGCCGATGTTGGGACCTTCGGGGGTCTCGATGGGGCACATTCTGCCGTAATGGGTATAGTGTACATCTCGCACCTCAAACCCGGCACGGTCACGGGACAGACCGCCGGGGCCCAGTGCGGACAGACGGCGCTTATGGGTCAGCTCCGCCAAGGGGTTGTTCTGGTCCATAAACTGGGACAGCGGAGAGGAGCCGAAGAACTCACGAATGGCAGCCACCACCGGGCGAATGTTAATCAGTGCCTGGGGGGTAATGGCGTCCTCGTCGTCCTGTGCCTGCAAGGTCATACGCTCACGAATCACGCGCTCCATACGGGTAAAGCCGATACGGAACTGGTTTTGCAGCAGCTCGCCTACCGCGCGGATACGACGATTGCCCAGGTGGTCAATGTCGTCCGTGGTGCCTACACCGCAAGCCAGGTTGCAGAGATAAGACACGGTAGCAAAAATATCGTCTGTGGTAATGTGCTTGGGCACCAGGTCGTCCTGCTTAATGCGGATCTCCTCTTTCAGTGCCTCTTCATCATCGCCGCACTTCTCCAGGATCTCTGCCAGCACAGCGTAGCTGACCTTCTCGCGGATACCCAGAGGGGTGCAGTCAAAGTCCACATATTTCTTAATATCGACCATGCCGTTGGACACAACTTTTACCTTGTTGCCGTCCACATCGACAAATGCAAACATAACACCTGCATCCTCGATCTCCATGGCCTTGATCTTGTCGATCTTCTCACCGGCGTCTGCCAGGAACTCACCTTGGGGAGAGATCACCGGTTCTGCCAGGATCTGGCCGTTCAGGCGGTCAGCCATACCCAGCTTCTTGTTATACTTGTAACGACCCACTCGGGACAGATCGTACCGGTGCGGGTCAAAGAACAGACCGTCCAAGTGAGCCTGTGCCGTCTCCAAAGTGGGCGGCTCGCCGGGACGCAGGCGCTTGTACACCTCCAGGAGTGCCTCCTCCTGGTTCTTGGTGGTGTCCTTCTCAATGGTGGCCACCAGGCGCTCATCCTCACCGAAATAGTCAATGATCTCATGATCGAGACCCAGACCCAGCGCACGCAGGAAAGTGGTGATAAAGATCTTGCGGTTTTTATCAATCCGCACATAGAACAGGTCGTTGGCGTCGGTCTCATACTCCAGCCATGCGCCCCGGTTGGGGATCACGGTGTTGGTATACAGCTCCTTACCGGTCTTGTCATGGTCCATGTGGTAATACACGCCGGGGGAACGCACCAGCTGAGACACAATGCAGCGCTCTGCACCGTTGATTACAAAGGTGCCGGCGTCCGTCATCAGCGGGAAGTCGCCCATGAAGATGATGTTCTCCTTCACCTCACCGGTCTCTTTGTTCTGCAAGCGGGCACGGACCTTCAGGGGTTTGGCGTAAGTCACATCCCTTGCCTTACACTGGGCAATGGTGTACTTGGGATCCTCGTCCATGGTGTAGTCGATAAAGTCCAGCACCAGATTGCCTGTATAATCCGTGATGGAACCAATGTCGCGGAACACCTCTTCCAAACCTTCATCCAGGAACCACTGATACGATTTCTTCTGCACTTCAATGAGGTTGGGCATTTGCATCACTTCATTGATCTTTGCAAAACTCTTTCGTGTTGTGGTGCCGAGCTGCACGTCTTTCACGTTCAACATAAAAGGGGTCACTCCAATCTTTTTTTCTCAGAAAAAAGTCGAAATCCAGCGCCGATCCGCTGCCGCGGGCCAAAGTTTTTCGCACCCCGCGGCAGGGGCGCGCATATACTCGTGCGCATAAATTTCCATTTTAATCGTGCATATAATATAGACGAACAAGCCCGGAAAGTCAACAATTATTTTTATATAAATTCCACAAAATGAAAAACTTTTTGATACACGCCGCCGCGTGCTTCTTGTTTTTCGTCACTTTGCACAAGAATTTTTCAAAAAATTCTACAAATCGGAGCGCTAAAAATTGATTTCTTCTCTTCCCTTATGGTATAATAGACGGCAAGAAAATCAACGGGAGCGAACCATGAAACAAAACTGCAAGCGTATCTTCTCTCTGCTGCTGTGCGCCGCTTTGGTGTGCGCCCTGTTTGCCGGTTGCGGCGGACGGAACAAGCAGCTGGATATTATCTACCCCATTACCGGCAACATCACCAGCTTTGACCCCCAAGTGGCCGCCACCCAGGACGAGTACCTGATCGCGGAGAACTGCTACGAGGGGCTGGTGCGTGTGGAGGACGACGGCAAGGTCAAACCGGCTGTGGCTGCGGACTGGACGGTGAGCACCGACCAAAAGACCTACACCTTCCATCTGCGCCAGGGACTGAAGTGGCACCTGACGGACGCGGTCACCGAGCGTATGGGCAAGGACTGGGATCCGGACATTACCGCCCACGACTTTGTTTTTGCGCTTCAGCGGGCCGTGTCGCCCCAGACCGCCTGTCCCCTATACCCTGCCCTGTCCGGCATTGCCGGTGCACAGCAAGTATATCGGGGGGAAAAGAGCGCCTCTGCGCTGCAAGTAAAGGCCACGGATGATTACACCTTGGTGATTACCTTACGCACCCCGGACGCCGGGTTCTTCTCTACCCTGTCCGGCGCAGCAGCCATGCCCTGCAACAAAGAATTCTTTACCGCCACCAAGGGCCGCTACGGTCTTGGCACGGAATATTCCCTCTTTAACGGTCAGTTCTATGTGAAAAATCAGCTGGACACCTCCTATACCCTGAACAAAAATCAGGAGTACAAGGGCGCCAACCCAACGCAGGTGGACAACATCACCCTGAATATCAAGGACGAAAACAGCAAGGTACCGGAGAAGCTGGAAAGTGGCTACTACGACGCCGCCTTTCTCACCGGCAGCGAGTACGGCGCCCTAAAAAAGCAGGACGATCTGACCGCCACTCCCTACGCCAACACCACCTGGGCGTTTTTGCTTAACACCAACCAAGGCAGCTTATCCAATGAAAAGATGCGCCGGGCCATCTGCCTGAGCCTGTCCCCGGCAGATACAAAAAGCAGCAAGTACCTACAAGCGGCCACCGGCATTACCCCGCCCAGCACCACGGTGGACGGCGGCACGGTGACCACCGCCAAAAGCAGTCTGGTGCCTGCCAGGGACGCTGCCCGCGCCCAGACCCTGTGGAAAGCCGGGTTGGAGGAGACCGGGCTGACTACCGTGGCGCTGACGGTCATCACCACCCCGGAGATGGACGCCTACGCCAAGGCGCTGGTGCAAGGGGTGCAAAGCGGCCTGGGCACCGTAACCACCTACGGCAACGGCACCGGCATTGCCTTTTCCCTAAAGATTGAAACCATGACCAAAGCGGAGATGGAGAGCCAGATGGCCGCAGGCACCTACGACATTGCCCTGTACCCTATGGAGGCCGCCAGCCAAAGCCCGGTGACCTTCCTGTCCGACCTGCTCTCCACCAACTATATGAAGCTGCAAAGCGATAAAATCGACCGGGCGCTGACCGTGGCTAAGAACGCCACTGCCGGCACAGCCACCGCCGCCTGCCAAGCTTGCGAGCAGGCACTGATCCAAACCGGCGCCGTGCTGCCGGTATTCTACGAGTCTGCCTACTATGTGATGGCAAAGGGCGTCAGCGGCGTTCAGTTCCACCCGGGCAGCGGGAGGGTCTCCTTTGTTGAAGCGGTCAGAGCATAAGCGGTACGCTGCGGTCTTTTGGGTGCTCAGCGTGGTGTGTATGGGTGTGATTTTCTACCTGTCCTCCCGCACGGCGGACCAATCCAGCCGTGAGAGCGGCGCCGTACTGGCCTGGCTCACCCGACTGCTGGGCGACGGCCGGCTCACGGACTTTTTGGTGCGCAAATCCGCCCATTTCTTAGAATACATCGGGCTGTGCCTGCTGCTGAGCTTTGCCTGCGCCGCCACCTGGGGACGCCGGTACACGGCCGTCAGCCTGCCCATTGCCAGCCTGTATGCCATCACCGACGAGGTGCACCAGCGCTTTGTGCCCGGGCGATCCTGCCAGGCGACGGACTGGGCCATTGATACCGCCGGTGCGGCCCTGGGGCTGCTGTGCGCCGGGGTGCTGCTGTGGCTTTGGCTGCGCTATCGTACCAAAAAGGCAGGCAGGATTTGACATTGCCGCCAAATCGTATATAATATAGGACATATTCTTAAAATTAAGAGCGAGGAAACAAAATGAATGTATTGATTTATGACACGGAAGAACAGATCGGCATTGCAGCCGGTAACTATATGTGCGGCCAGGTGCTGGCAAAGCCCAACTCTGTACTGGGTCTGGCCACCGGCTCCACGCCGCTGAAGCCCTACAACCACATGATCCGCCTATACGAGCAGGGGGCTGTGGACTTCTCCAAGGTAACCACCTTTAACCTGGACGAATACTGCAAACTGGATGTGGCAGACAAAAACTCCTACCACTCCTTTATGCACGAAAATCTGTTTGACCACATCAATATTCCGGAAGAGCGCATTCACTTTTTGGACGGCAACGCAGCGGACTTAGAGGCCGAATGCAAGCGGTACGAGGAGAGCATTCGCGCTGCCGGCGGCATTGATATTCAGCTGCTGGGTATCGGCTCCAACGGTCACATTGCCTTTAACGAGCCCAGTGACTCCTTCCAGCGGTGGACCCATGTGGTGTCCCTTAAGGAGAGCACCATTCAGGACAACAGCCGTTTCTTTAACACCATTGAGGAGGTGCCCACCCAAGCACTGACCATGGGCATCGGCTCCATTATGCAGGCCAAGCGCATTCTGATTATCGCCTTGGGCGAGCACAAGGCCAAAGCCATTAAGCAGGTAATCTCCGGCAATGTAACGCCGGAATGCCCCGCCTCTGTGTTGCAGTTCCATACGGATGTAACGCTGATGCTGGATCGGGGCGCCGCTTCCCTGCTGTAACATTTTGAAATCAGGTGATCAAGTATGAATAAAGGGATCAAAGCAGCGCTGGCGCTGGGTCTGTGCTGCGTTACCGCCGCCGGGCTGTTTGGCTGCACCAAGGCTGCCCCGGAGGAGACCACCACCCGACCCGCCACGGTAGCTGCCACCGCGGCGGACACCACAGTGCCGGAAAGCACCACAAATGCCGCAACCGACACCACCGCCAAGCCGGCAGAAACCACCACCAAAAAGGCAAAAGAGGACAGCGGCAGCGCCTACACCGTCAACCAGGCGCTGGACGCCCTGACCAACTACTATGGCAAGGGCTACGATGTGGACGGCACCGTGTCCGAGGGCAACACCTACTATTTTGCCGTTTATAAGAACAAGAAGAAGTACGCCTCCGTCAAAGTCAATATGCAGACCGGCGATGCGGTAGAGACCCGCACCAAGGACGGCGCGACGGCCAACTTCAATGTATTTGTATAAGGAGGCTCCTATGGATAAGGAAAAGTTTTATATCACCACGCCCATTTACTACCCCTCCGGCAATCCCCACATCGGGCATTGCTACACCACCGTGGCCTGCGACTCCATCGCCCGCTTTCGGCGGATGCAGGGGTATGATGTGCTCTTTCTCACCGGTACGGACGAGCACGGTCTGAAAATTGAGCAAAAGGCCGCCGAAAAGGGTGTGACCCCCAAGGCGTATGTGGACGAGATCGTAGCCATCTTCAAGAAGCTGTGGTCCTATATGAATATCAGCTATGACCGCTACATTCGCACCACCGACGATTACCATATAGAGACGGTACAGAAGATTTTTAAGGAGCTGTACGACCGGGGCTATATTTACAAGGGCGAATACAAGGGCAAATACTGCACCCCCTGCGAGAGCTTTTGGACGGAAAGCCAGCTGGTGGACGGCAAGTGCCCGGAGTGCGGCCGTGAGGTCAACGAGGCCTCCGAGGAAGCCTATTTCTTTAAGCTGTCCCCCTTTGCCGACCGGATCGAAAAGCTGCTGCTGGAAACGGATTATTTACAGCCCAAGAGCCGCGCGATAGAGCTGGTCAACAACTTTATCAAGCCCGGTTTGGAAGATCTGTGCGTATCCCGTACCTCCTTCACCTGGGGCATTCCCGTCACCTTTGACCCGGGCCATGTGGTCTATGTGTGGGTAGACGCCCTGTCCAACTACATCAGCGCCCTGGGCTACCTCAATGACAAATATGACGACTTTGATCGCTATTGGCCCGCCGATGTGCACATGGTGGCAAAAGACATTATGCGCTTCCATGCCATTATTTGGCCCGCCATGCTGATGGCGCTGGATCTGCCGCTGCCCAAACACTTGGCAGTCCACGGCTGGATTACCTTTAACGGTCAAAAGATGAGCAAATCCATCGGCAATGTGGTGGATCCGCTGGTGCTGGGCGAGCGCTACGGCGCAGACGCCATTCGTTACCACATTCTGCGGGAGATGGCACTGGGTGCAGACAGCTCCTTCTCTAACGAAATTATGATCAACCGCATTAACGCGGACCTGGCCAACGATCTGGGCAACCTGGTGTCCCGCACCGTAGCAATGGCGGAGAAATACTTTGGCGGCACCCTGCCGGAATGCAGAGAGGCAGACGAAGAACTGGATGCCTCGCTGATCACCCCGGCGTTGGAGCTGCGAGATAAAGTGGCCGCCTATATGGACGAGACCCAGCTGAACAACGCCCTGGCAGAGATCTTCAAAGTGATCTCCAGAGCCAACAAGTATATTGACGAAACCACCCCCTGGATCTTGGGCAAGGACGAGAGCCGCAAGGCTCGGCTGGCCAGTGTGCTGTACAACCTGCTGGAGGTGATCCGGATCACCACTACCCTGCTGTCCTGCTTTATGCCCACCTCTATGCCCAAGGCTTGGGCGCAGATCGGTGCTACGGAGAACCTGATCACCTATGAAAACGCTGCCAAATTCGGCGTGCTGCCTGACAATGTAACGGTGCACAAGGGTGATGCTCTGTTCCCCCGCATTGACACGGACAAGGAAATCGACGAACTGAACGCCTTAATTAAAGCCCAAATGGAGAAGGCCACCGCTGCCCAGCAGCCTAAGGCAGAGGTGCCCGGCGTGGCGCAGATTGCCTTTGACGACTTTAGCAAGGTAGAGCTGCGGGTGGCAGAAATCACCGACTGCGAGCCCATTAAGCGGGCAAAGAAGCTGCTAAAGCTGCAAGTGAACGACGGCGACGGCAGCCGTCAGATCGTCAGCGGCATTGCCCCCTGGTACAAGCCGGAGGACCTGATCGGCAAAAAAGTGGTGATCGTAGCCAACTTAAAGCCTGCCAAGCTGTGCGGCGAGATGAGCAACGGTATGCTTTTGGCCGGCGATGTAGGCGAAAATGATGTGCAGGTGCTGTTTGTGGACGGTATGCCCGCCGGCACCAAGATTCGCTAAAAAACACAAAAGAGCGAGCAGTCTGCGGACCGGTCGCTCTTTTTTATAAAGGAATTCGATTTATGGAAAACGCCCCGATTTTTGACACCCACGCCCATTATGATGATCCCCAATTTGACCCGGATCGGGAAGAACTGCTGCGCCGACTGCCCGACCTGGGCGTGGTAGGCGTGGTCAGCTGCGGCTGTGATCTGCCCTCCTCCCTGCAAAATCAGGCGCTGAGCCGCCAATATCCATGGTTTTACTTTGCCGCCGGGTTCCACCCGGAGAATTTGGAAGGCGCCGCTTTAGAGGACATAGAGCGCCTGCGGCCGCTGCTGGCGGACCCCAAGTGCGTAGCGGTGGGCGAGATCGGCTTGGACTACCACTGGATGGCCAGCGACAAAGACACGCAAACGACCTTTTTCCGCCGGCAGATCCAGCTGGCAAAGGAACTGGACAAGCCCATTATCGTACATGACCGGGAAGCCCATGGCGACACGCTGGAGCTGCTGCAAGCCTTGCAGCCCAAAGGGGTGGTGCACTGCTTCTCCGGCAGCAAAGAAATGGCAAAGGAGATCATCAAACTGGGCATGTATATCGGCCTGAACGGTGTGGCCACCTTTAAGAACGCCCGCAAAGCGCTGGAGGTGGTGGAAACGATCCCCTTAGAACGCCTTGTGTTGGAAACAGACTGTCCTTACCTGGCGCCGGAGCCTTGCCGCGGGCAGCGCAACAACTCTGCCCTGATCCCCCACATTGCCGCGCGCATTGGGCAGGTGCTGGGGCTGTCTGCCCAAGATATTCTGTGCCAAACGGCAGAGAACGCCCGGGCACTGTACGGTCTGCAAGTCTAAACAAAAAGAGAGCCACAAAAGCCGTTGCCGGTCTCTGTGGCTCTCTCTTTTGTTTTTGATCGCCTGCTTACAGGCTCTTGATAAAGTCAAGGACTTTCTTCTGATCCTCTTTGTCTATCACACACAGGCGGAACAGGGTCTCCCACTCCTCTTTATTCAACTCGCCCAAGCGGTTGATAAAGTTGACGATGCCCTTCTGGTCCTCTTTGTCCATAATCCGCAGACGAAACAGCACCATACGCTCTACATTACTAAGCTCGGCAATACGGTCATTGATCCGACCCTTCAGATAGCTGGAGGGTTGCTCGTTATTGGCATCATAAGTCACGCCTTCGTCATGCAGCGTATTTGCGGTGTTGCTTGCAACGCTATTCATACCCAACAGGTAGTCCACGCTCACCTCGTAGGCATTGGCAATCCTACACAGCAGGGGGTATTTGGGGTGGCTCTTGCCGGTCTCATAATACGCATAAGTGCTGCGATTTACCTCAAACAGCTTAGAGGCCTCCTCCTGGGTCATACCTGCGTTCTCACGCAGACGGGTCAGCACGGCCGGCAGGCCGTTGCCCTCTCTCGCATTGCTGGGATTTTGTTGTTTTGTTTCGTTGTTCATAAGTGCTTTCCGCTCTCCTCTCTTACAATTTATGAACATTGGTTGGTTTTTGGTCGTAATTCGATATAGGCCGTGTTCTTTTTTCACAGCGTGACAAGTTTACACAATTTTTTCGAATTTGTCAAGGGTTTCGCCAACATTTTCCGGTTACAAAAAATTGACAAAGCCGTGATGAAATGATATTATAAAGCAAAATAAAGCGAAAAATCGCATAATACCGCCAAAAATTAAAGGAACGGTGACGACCATAATGACCAAAAAAACTTTTAGCCTTTTTTTGGCAATTTGTCTGTTAATGACCACTTTAGCAATATTACCGACAAATGCCTTTGCCAAGAGTTATGCCGACCAGCTACGGGACAAAGGCTTCCCGGAAAGCTATATCAGCAAGCTGGTAAGCCTGCACAATAAGTACCCCAAATGGGATTTTCAGCCGCTGAAGACCGGACTGAACTTTACCTCTGCCGTTAAAGCAGAGCGCTCCCCCCACTCTAAGCAACTGATTGAGCGCCAATCTTCACTGTCTGCCGCTTACTATTGCAGCTGCGCCTCCTGCAAGAACAAACCCCAGGAAGGCTCCAGCTGGTACTCTGCCTCACAAAACGCGGTGATGCACTATATGGATCCCCGCAACTTTTTTGATGAGAAACATATTTTCCAGTTTGAATCCACCGCATATAATGCCAATCAGACCAAAGCCGGGGTGGAGACCATTCTCTCCCCCACCTGGATGCACAATTCCCTGATCAACTACCTGACCACCAACGGCAAGACCCGCAAGAACTACGACAGCAAGACTAAGTATTCCGACGCGATTTTGGCCGCCGCAAAAAACAGCGGCATGAGCGCCTATTACCTGGCCTCCAAAATCGTACAGGAGGTGGGCAGTACCAAGGCCACCACCGGCGGCGCCAGCGGCGATCGGGCGCCGTTTATCGGTATTTACAACTACTACAACATCGGCGCTTACAGCGGCGCGATGGACGGGCTGGAATGGGCTGCCGGTTATCTGCGCCTGGAGGAGGACGCCGCCATTTACTCTGACTATAAAGACGGCAAAGTCAGCGGCACCAAAACCGAGGCTAAAAAGGGCCAGTATATGGTATGGCGCGCCAATGCGGGCAACTACTACCGGGTGCGCCTGTACACAGATAACGGCGGCAGCTACACCACCGGCATTTCCGGCTATGTGCGCAAAAGCGCCTGCCGCACCAAGTATTTTAACTACGGCCGTCCCTGGAGCAATCCCTACAAATCCATTTACAACGGCGCAACATACATAGCAAACGGCTTTTCCAAAACCCAAAACACCGGCTACCTGCAAAAGTTCAATGTAGCCCCCGGCACGGCAGAGAAGCACAGCCACGAATATATGGCCAATGTGCAGGCAGCGGCTTCTGAGTCTGTGACCACCTATAACGCCTATAAATCGGCTAAAATCCTGGACACGGCCAAGACCTTTATTATTCCCGTGTACAGCGGTATGCCCGCTTCCACCGCCGATGTGAACCACATTTCCACTTCTGCCTCCGGCAGCACCACGACCACCACAAAGCCCCCCACCACCGCAGCGGCCAAGAACCAGGTCACCGGGCTGACGCTGACCGGACGCACCCAAACCAGCTTAACATACAAGTGGAACAAGGTCTCCGGCGCCACCAAATACTATATCGACATTACCAACAAAACCAAGGGTACCAACTTCTCCAAAACCGTCACCGGCACCGGCGCCACCCTGAACAACCTGACAGACACCGAGGAGTACGCCGTGCGGGTGCGAGCCTATGTAAAAGGCAAATACGGCCCTTACAGCGCCTACAACACCAAGCACTGCCTACCCGGTAAAGTCGGCGGCGCTAAGGTAAAAAGCCGTTCTGCGGCCTCTGTGGCTCTCCAGTGGAGCAAAAAGCCCGGTGCCGACGGTTACTACATCTATCGCTACGACACCAAATCCAAAAAAACCACCAAGGTAGCTACGATCAAAGGCAACAAAACCACCGGCACCGTCAGCAAGCTGAAAGCCAACACCGCCTACACCTTCCAGGTGGCAGCGTACACCACAGACAGCAGCACCAAGACCGGCGCCAAAAGCAGCAAGGTCAGCACCAAAACACTGACCGCCACTCCAAAGATCAACTCCGCCACCTCCCCTAAGTCTAAGAAGATCACGATTAAGTGGGGCAAAGTAGCGTGCAGCGGCTACCAGGTGCAATACTCCACCACCAAGAACTTTAAGCAGAATTTTCTGGACTTTACGGTGAAGAAGGACGCCACCTCCAAGACCTTCTCCACCTACCGGGCCAAGACCACCTACTATGTGCGTATGCGTTCCTACCGCACCGAGGGCAAGAAAAAAGTTTACTCCGCCTGGAGCGCCACCAAGGCTGTTAAAGTGAAATAACACAGCGCAACAATAACAAATACCCCGTGCAGTTTCAAACCGCACGGGGTATTTCTTTGCAAAACAAGGCGGGGAGTACCCGCCTTTAACATTTTAATTCTTATTTCTTTTTGCCGGATTTTTCCTCATACACGGCAGCCACGGTATCCACATCGCCGGAGGCAATAATATGCCCTTTCTCCAGCAAAATGGCCGTGTCGCAAATGGCCTTCACCTGCTGAATATTATGGGATACGAACAGCACGGTCACGCCCTGGTCAAACATAGACTGGACCTTAGCCAGGCTCTTTTTGCGGAAGCGGGCGTCGCCTACGGACAGCACCTCATCCAAAATCAGAATATCCGGTTCTACGGCAGTGGCAATGGAAAAGCCCAATCGCGCTTTCATACCGGAAGAATAGTTCTTCAGCGGCACGTCAATAAACTTGCCCAGCTCGGAAAATGCCACAATCTCGTCATACTTGCTCTCCAAATACTCCCGGTTGTAGCCCAGAATGGCACCGTACAGGAAAATATTTTCCTTACCGGTGTAGTTAGGGTCAAAACCGGCGCCCAATTCCAGCAAAGGCGCAATCACGCCCTGCTTCTTTACCACGCCCTCCGTTGGCTTATACACGCCTACAATGGTCTTGAGCAGCGTGGATTTACCGGCGCCGTTCAGGCCCAAAATGCCCAAATGCTGGCCCCGGTGCACCTGGAAGTTAATGTCCTGCAAGGCATAAAACTTCTTAAATTCCAGCTGACGCCTTAACAGCTTGATCACATATTCCTTTAAGTTGTCCACCTTTTCCTTATTCAGGTTAAAGGCCATGGTCACATTTTCAACAGAAATGACTACATCGTTGTCCATACGGTTCATCCTTTACAGTTCTTGCCCTTGCGTGCAAAGGCCACAATCCCGGAAGCCGCCAGCAGCAGTCCGCCGGCACCCAGGCACATATACAGCCAGCCGATCATATACTGCGTAGCAGCCGCACAAAGATACGCGGGGAAAATATACAGGTCCTTTTGGTGCAGCAGCACCAGCATGATCACGGCGCATAGCACCGTCACCAGTCCGGCGGCACAGATACCGTCTGCTGCCAACAGGCGCTGAAGCCGCTTGGCAGCGCCGCTGCGCCCCAACAGCCATACCGCCAGCGCCACGCCGCAGCAGGCGATCACACCCCCTGCCGCAGAGGCTCGCGTACTAAGATTTGCAAAGCTTTGCAGATCCGCCGCAAACACCAGCGCCATACGGCCGCCCATATAATCGGCAAATGCCTTGCCAAAGTCCTGCACCTGCGCCGTAGTGGCGTCGGGAGCCGCCTTGGCTGCCGCCGTTTCTAATGCGGTACGCACCTCTTGGAGCGCCGGCGCCAGCTTGGCCGAGCGATCCTTGCTTTTTAACATACGCTTTGCATAGGTCTGCACCGCCGTGCGCACGCCGTCCTTGGTGACTGCGTCTGCCACAGCCGTGTCCAGCCCGTACTCCAGGCAAAGATCCGCCGCATACTGGTGGACCTCCGTATAAAGGCCGTCCACATAAGTATCGCCGCCAAGGCTGCGCACCATACGCGCCGGGTTGGCAAAAAGCGCACCCACCAGCACAGACAGGGTCAGCACGCCGGTAAAAACAAACAGCAAAAACGCACTGCAACAAGCGCGTCGGTCGTGCTTTTTAATCTTAATCATCGGTGCTCACCTCCACAGCCGGGCCGGAGGCCTTTTCGCAAAATACATACAGCCGCTGATCCGCCAAGTTGCCAAAGGGCGACTGGGGATAGGTGCAAAAGAGAATCAGCTTTTCCTTGTCCACCACAGACACATCTACCGATTCGTCCGAGGTGAGCACCTGGCGGTCCGTCACCCGGTAGGAGAAGTGCCCCCAGTTGGTAGAAAAGTCGATGAGATCGCCTTTTTCCAGCTGTCCCAAATTCCGGAACACCGTTGTGTTGTACCCGGTGATAACGGTAGACTTGTCGTAACCCGGCAAACCATAAGCCGTAGACGCGGCCGCACCGGCACGCAGGCACACCCGATTGGCGCCATAATACACCGGGCAATCCAGCCCGATTTGGCTGCATTCCAGCCGACCGAAGTGCATACCGCCGGTCACTGTGGCGCCCTCTACGATTCCAAAGGTATTTGGCTGGGGGTCATACTGCTCCGTCAGCTGCAAATCGCTGTCCGCCCGAGGCAACTTGGCCTGCACATCATGCACGGCAGACACCGCATAGCGCCCGCCAAGCACCCATATCGGCGTAAAGACCAGCGCGGCTGTCAGCACAAACGCCAGCACCACCGCCAGGTGGCGCAGCAGCGCACGCCCTTTACCGGCCGTCCCGTCTTTTTTCATACTCAGTCCTCAAATACTGCGCCCTTAGCGCCGCTGGTCACATGCTGGGCATACCGCTTCAGGTAGCCGGTCAGGTGCTGCTCCGGCGGCTGCCAGGTGGCCTTACGCCGCTCCAGCTCCTCGTCAGACACATCTACCCGCAGCACGCGCGCAGGAATATCAATCTCGATTATATCGCCGTCCTGTACCAAAGCGATGGTTCCGCCCATAGCCGCCTCCGGACTCACATGGCCGATGGAAGCGCCGCGGGTGGCGCCGGAGAACCGGCCATCCGTCAGCAGTGCAACAGAGGACCCAAGCCCCATACCGATAATGGCAGAGGTGGGAGACAGCATCTCACGCATACCGGGGCCGCCCTTGGGACCCTCATAGCGAATGACTACCACATCACCGGCAACCACTTTGCCGCCGGTAATGGCCGCAATGGCCTCTTCTTCAGAATTATAGCACTTGGCCGGGCCTTTATGCTGCATCATTTCCGGTGCAACGGCGCCCTTCTTCACCACGGCGCCGTCTTCTGCCAGGTTGCCGGTCAGCACAGCGATACCGCCGTCTGCGGAGAACGGTGCCTCCAAGGTGTGAATGATCTCACCGTCGGCGTCCGGCGCAGCGTCCAGTCGATCCTGTACCGTGCCGCTGACGGTCAGGCAATCGGTATTGATCATACCGCCCTTGGCCAACTCTTTCATCACTGCGGAAATACCGCCCACATCGTTCAGATCCGTAATAAACACGGAGGAGGCCGGATTCAGCTTGCAGATCTGGGGCGTCTTTCTGCCGTAAGCGTCCAGCCGGGCCAGGTCAATATCATGGCCTGCCGCATGGGCAATGGCCGTCAAATGCAAAATGGTGTTGGTGGAACAGCCGATGGCCATATCTGTGCGCATGGCGTTCTCAATGGCTTTTTCCGTAATAATATCCGAGGGCTTAATGTCCTCTTTCAGCAGGTCCATTACCCGCTCACCGGCCTGTTTTGCCAGGCGCAGACGGGCGCTCATTACGGCCGGAATGGTGCCGGAACCGGGCAGGGACATACCGATGGTCTCCGTCAGGCAGTTCATGGAATTGGCAGTATACATACCGGAGCAGCTGCCGCAGGTGGGGCAAGCGGTATAGGCACAGTTCTCCAAAATCTGGTCGCTCATTTTGCCCACTGCATTGGCGCCCACATACTCAAACTGCTCGGACAGGCCGATACGCCCGCCGGTGACGGCGCTCTTACCGGGCAGCATGGGACCGCCGCTGATGAAGATACAGGGCAGGTTCAGTCGGCAGGCAGCCAACAGCATACCGGGCACGATCTTGTCGCAGTTGGGGATAAACACAATGGCGTCCAGCGGGTGCGCGGTGAGCATCACCTCAATGCTGTCGGCGATCAGCTCACGGGAGCACAGAGAATACTTCATACCCTTGTGGTTCATGGCGATACCGTCGCACACGCCGATGGTGTTAAATTCAAAAGGCACGCCGCCGGCGTTGCGGATACCCGCCTTTACCTGCTCGGCGATCTTGTCCAAGTGCATGTGGCCGGGAATGTAGTCGCTCTTGGAGTTCACCACGGCAACGAACGGCCGCTTCATCTCCAGATCATCAATACCCAGTGCACGCAGTAACGAACGATGGGGGGCTCTGCTGGGTCCCTCTTTGATCAAATCAGAACGCATAATTTCACTCCTATGTGCTATATATAAAATACTAATATGGTATTCGCTTTATTATACTCATTTTTCGTCCGGTAGTCAAGCCCTGCCGGGGCAGCAAAAAGCGCGCCGCACACCCCGGTGCAGCACGCTTTTTTCAGTTTGATCAAAAATCAAAAGTCAACGGATCGTGGCTGGTGCGACGGTTTTGATCCATACCGCTCAGCGCCGCCATATTCTCCCTCTCCAGCGCAAAATCAAACACGGCAATATTCTCCGCCAGGCGGGTAGAGTTCTTGGACTTGGGAATGGGAATGATCCCCTGTTGCACATTCCAGCGCAGCAAAATCTGTGCCGGGGTCTTTCCGTACTTGCGTGCCAAATTCTGTGACAAAAGCGCTTCTTTTTACCGCCTTTTTTGCCGTCTTGGCGCAGAAGCGGTAGAAATATAGCTTTGGTCCAGCAAATCCTGCACCAGCACACGCGGCACACGATCGTCCATCGCAATAGAGATCCAGTGGGTTTTATTCATATGATACGCAGGATAAATACCCTCCATACTGCACAAGGATCCGATCATCAACGGGTCGCATTTTACATTCAAAATCCATATCGGCGCTGTATCCGGGCATCCTAATTTATCCCGGGTGACACGCAGCAGCAGTGCAAACCACTTCTTGTTTTCGCGATGGCGAAACACCGCATTCTCCGGACTGACCGCCCAGGGATATTCTGCCAAAACGCCGTACTGCCTACTTATCCATTGCTCTAATTCCTTTGGTTGCATTCTTACGCCCACCTTATCGACCTTACATCGTTTACAATGCACAGTATACCACAGCCCGCTGCTATTTTCAATGCCGGTTCCGGGTACGCCAAACAAACGAATTTGCGTATTCTTGTTGACAAACAGTCTGTACCGTGGTACAATCCCCTCACAATCGTTCTAAATAGAACATACAAAGGAGCTGTTCCTATATATTTTCGAGATAAGCACAAGACCATCACCTGCTGTTACGAATCGCTGATGCGCACCATTTGCAACAAATATGAATTAACACAAATGGAATGTGACATTTTGATGTTTTTGCACAGCAATCCGGAATGCAATACCGCTGCAAGCTTGGTACGGATCTGCAAATACACCAAGTCCCATGTATCCACTTCTCTAAAACAGCTGGAGCAACGGGGATTGGTAGAACGGCAGCAAAGCGCAACCAATAAAAAGCATATTGAACTGCATTTAACAGCTGACGCGCAGCCGATTCTCACCGACGGCATTGCCGTTCAAAAAGAATTCGCAAAGCACGCACTGGCAGGCATTTCACAAGAAGAACTTGCTGCGTTTAAAAGCGTATTTGACAAAATATGTAACAACGCAGAAGCGTATTTGCAGAAAAATAAATAGAAGGTGTTGGAGGCGGCTGGCGTCTGCGGGCATTCTGTTTCTGAAAAATCACATCCTCTACCATAAACTGATTAAAAAGGAGTTTGAATAGAATGAAAAACAATGGGTATAAACCTCGTGTGCCGGACATTATGGAGGCTGTTTTCGACATCGGCTACCTGCTGTTTGACTTGATTGCAGCCGTTTTGTTCTTTGTTTTTTCTAAGGGAAACAGCTTATTTGTGCTGTACGGCGTTCTCACCTTGACCTTATGCGGCGGCGACGCATTCCACTTGGTTCCCCGTGTGATTCGTGCATTCCGTGGCAGCAGCGACAAAATTAAAAAGCAGCTGGGTATGGGGTTGCAGATTTCGTCCGTTACAATGACCGTTTTTTACATTCTGCTGATGTATATTTGGAAAAATACATTCCCGGAAATGCAGATGCCCGCGGCGCTGGAAATCATCATTTGGGTATCCGCATTGGTGCGTATTATCGTATGCCTGCTGCCCCAAAACCGTTGGTGCTCAGATAACGGCAACCAAAAGCTGTCCATTATCCGCAATGCTGTGTTTGCCGTAACCGGTATCGGCGTTATTATTCTGTATGCCCTATCCGGCAACGCACACGATTACCACCTAAACCGTATGGTAGCTGCCATTCTCATTTCCTTCGGCTGCTATCTTCCGGTTACCTTGATGAGCAAGAAACACCCTAAGGTCGGTCTGTTGATGATTCCCAAAACCTGCGCCTACATTTGGATGATTGCAATGGGTCTGGAACTGCTTTTCTGAAGTCTTTTCACCGCACAAAAAACCGCTTGCTGTTGTGATACACAGTAAGCGGTTTTTATTATGGCTATTTACATTTGCACAGCGCAGACAGCCTCTTGCAACCGTTGCAAATCCTGCGCATCCGGATGGGTCAATGCACGGTCAAAATTGGCAATCAGCATATCCAAATTAGGAGCCGGATTCGGTTGTTCTTTCATTTTCTCATACCGTTGCCGCACGGACAAGGGCATTTTGCCTTGGCACATAAATGTGCCAATCACTTGATTGCCCGCATCCAAATTTTCCTGCACGCGCAACAGAATTTTTTGAAAATACGCAGCACTTCCGCCAAAGCCGGCGGTACCAAACAAAAAAATCTTTTTGTTCTTTACGGTTTTCAACAATTCCAAGGTGACGGCATCTGCCGTACCCTTATCGGTCCAAAAGCCGACAAACAATACCGGCGACGACGGCACACGGCCTTGGTAATCTCCAAAATAGTCGCAGCCCGCTGCCGGCAGCGCTTGCGCAATGGCCTGCGCCAGTATTTTTGTGTTGCCGGTTTGACTGCTGAATAGAACAGAATAACGCTCTTGCTCCATACCTGTTTCGCTTCCTTTCTGCTAAGAAACCCCGGAGGGATTCACCGCTTTTATTATACTGCATTTTTGCTGTTTTTCAAGAGCTGGCGATTGTAAATCCTTGCATATTAAGTAATCGATCCGGTTGTCCCGTCCCACAAAGAAACGATGGGTGCCGATTGGATAAAATCCGTTATCTTCATAAAAACACAGCGCTTAGTCTATGTGAAGCTTTCGCTTTATCTTGCAGTTTGCGAATATCCGTAAAATCAAAACCCCCTTTGCCAGCGGATTCTTTCCTCTCTCAAAGAGCAAGTTGACAAACCGGAATTTGTCAATTAAGTTCTTCAACGAAATTTAGAATACGTTGCGTTGCCAACTCATCCCTGGACAGTTTTAGCAATTCGTCAGCCGTAATCCATTTATAATCAGATGTTTCTGCTTCTTGCAACGCTCTAATCATAACGGTATATTCCTGTCCCTATTTTCATTTCTATGCATTGTAAAAAATGGGCAACTCTGCTTGGAATTGCCCATTGCTGTTATATGATTTACTTATCTGACGACTTCATGTGGGGAACAGCAGCACGCACATCCGGTCAATGCCGCTCAATGACCATATTTCATTTTGACATTTCTCGGTTAATCAATCAAAAAGTGTAGGTGAATTTATATTTTCATACGAGTCAAAGCACATCAAAATCTGTTCTTTTGTTGTTTTTTCCACGGCAAGTTTATCAGGAATATGATCACGGTCAAAAAAGCCAATTTCGGTGGTTTCAATATTTTTTTGAAATCTTCCGCTCTCGTATTCGCAAAGAACAAACACTTTAACAACGCCGTAGACATAGTTTGTCACATTATGAAGCCGCCAATCCTGAACGGCAATTATTTTTTTAGCGGTAACGGTAAGTCCTGTTTCTTCCCGTACTTCCTTTTCGGTATTTGAGACAACGGATTGATCAACATCACACCAACCGCCCGGGAGCGCCCAAGTACCGTTGTTTTCGTGCGCCATAAGGATTTTACCGTCAACAAGCACCGCCGCTCTCGTGTCAATTTTAGGCGTTTGATAGCCGCTTTCATTGCAAAATAAATCCTTTATTTTTTCAACGGGAATATCCATTTTGACAGATAACATTTCTGCCGATATGCTGCGAAGCTCCTCGTATCGCTCCTTGTCAAACTTATCCTTGCCGTATTGCAAACCCGCCTGTGCAATCGACTGAATACGCATTGCAAAATCAAGCCATTTATCGTTCATTTCTTCACCGCCTTAATATAATTTCATTATAAAAAAAGCGCAAAAAAAGTCAAGCGCCTGAACCGTCAAATACATTTTCTCTTTTCTTCCAACTGACAAAACATTATGGCGATATAGGCATATTAAATCAAATAAGAAATGAACACACACCTGCATACATCCATTTACAGAAAGCTGTGTCCGCCCAAACACTTTACCTTTTCTTATAGAAAATAAGTTCGGGATTGGTTCCGTT
>CAVHPP010000002.1:0-91044 GCA_963638105.1 Agathobacter rectalis | reverse complement strand
GTTTTCTTCATAAGTGGAAATCAAAATAAAATCCATATTGGCAAGAACTCCAAAGCACCGGTTGCCGCCCAGTTCACATTCAAGCTGATTGCCGAGATACGTTGCATTATCATCCAAAAACTTCACCGATTCACCGTTTGGAAGCCTATATTGCAAATTGACATAACTCCCCACAAGCGCATTTAGTTTTGTCAACTTTGGCATACCGTCAATATTCAATTCGTTAATTTCATTGATTAACTTTTTCTTGAATTCTTCAAACTGACCGTTATCACTAAGCTCATCCTGTTTCTTCCAGTAATCCAAAGTAGGAAGCAGCTCTTTCATATAAGAACGGGCTTGTTCCTCCGTAAAATTGTCGCTTACCCAACATCATATAACAATGAATATACAAACAATTCTTCCATATCTTCCCCCACTCAAAGCTACACAATAATAAATAATTAAACAGCCTCTTGATTTATGTTTCCATCATCTTAGAAAATGGGCAACTCCGCATTTCGATCCACCGGGGTATTTAGCATACACTATTTTTTTCTGGCCCGAGGGGCGGGCAGATCGTCCACCATGGCGTCAAACAGGCCGCAAAGATACGCTCGGTCGTCTACATTGTCCACCAGCAGCATCGGCTTAGCACCGGGATACGGCAGTTCTTCCGTGGCCGACGGCATATAGGCCGCGGCGCCGGCCGGCGGCGGTCACGAACACAACGCGCTGACCAGTGCCGTGTACCTGGCAGAGCGATTTTGTATATCCGCTGCGCTGACGCCGTAAAAGCGGTACAGATCCTCGGCTGTTTTCTTGAATTTTCGCATAGCCGCCCGATTGCCGGAATAAGACAGGCTAAGATCCTGCCAAATGTAGTCGATCCCCATTTGGAGAAGACCGTCGCCTATTTTTATCTTGTACAAATGAAAATCCATAGGGACCACATTATCAGGCAGTTGGGCGATTTTTCGACTGCGTGCTTCCAGCAGGTCCAAAAACGCCTGCACGGCAGTTTCGTCCGTAAGATCCGGCTCCGGCAATTCCCCCAGCGAGCCTAAAAGCTCCGGTTTCTGCCGCAAAACCAGGTTCTCTTTTAAGCACCGCATTTGCTCTATATAGTCGCTATCTGTGGCAGCCGCTTCGGTCAAGCCATACTTGTCTTTTGCGTACTGCACGGTTTCTGCAAGAGAATGGGGCGCAGCCACGATCCGCTTTTCCGCTCTTTTCCTTTTATATCTATATATGCCGTCCCTGATCCTGGCTTTGAGCGCGTGCTTTTCCCCCGGCCCGGCAACAAAAATGCCTATAGGGCCATCTGCGCCGCCGATCACAGAAATTGAAATTGCATTTTCACTGTGCTGCTTCATCGCTTCTCCTCACCAATGCCGCATTTTCCGCAATATAAAAGCGGGTAACGCCTATCGGAATTACCTGTGCGTTACATGATAAGTTTAACATAAAAGCACCGGATCGCACAAGCCTTTTGCACAGCGGATCGCTTATATTATTTGTTCAGGAAAAAGAGCCCCACAAGGCAAATGCCAACGCCGATCATCTTGTCCCGATAATAGAGAATCCGTGATTTGGGCACGGTAAGAGTGTCCAACTTTGCTTTTCGCCAAACAATCTTAGTTGACTTCTCATTGACCGCATCAGGGGGGCAATGGCTGATTATTCTCCGCCACTCTATAGCAAGCGATAACTGTTCCGTCTCCTTTCGGTTAAATGATCCTTTACTCTTTGATCTCCATGACATACACCTTTGCTTTAAAAGTGGCACTATTATCATATTTTGTGATTTCATTATAGTGGTCAAATTTAAGTCCGCATTTTTCCATTACCTTACCCGAACGGGGGTTATCAACAGCGTGGCATGAGCAAATTTTATTAACGCCTAATTCTTTGTGAACATAGTCGATAATTGCTTTCATCGCCTCGGTGCAGTAGCCCTTGTGCCAATAATCGAAGTGTAAATTATAGCCCATACCCCAATAGCCCTCCATTTCACTGCTTGGACCTATCGAGCCTGTACCGATAACCTTGTTTTCTTCCTTAAGCACAAATGCGAAATTGTATTCCTTTTCGTCTGTAAGCGTAGATTTTATCCAGTCAATCGTTTGGCTTATGTCTGTAAGCGTAGGGTATGACATATATTTTGCGACCCTTTCATCGCTGTTCCACGAAAAGCAAGCTGCTGCATCGTCAAGAGTGATTGGGCGTAAAATCAATCTTTCGGTTTCTAAAATCGGTTCTTTTGGCAATTTGACACCTCCAAAAAAAACAAGCCGTTGATGTGAATGATCGTTACACATCAACGGCTTTTATGTTATAAATAAAACTTTATACCGAAATTGAGTGCAACAAAGTAACTCCGTTTGCAAGGCAAACAGAATAGGCTGCTTTATAGGCGGTTGCACGATATAATTTCTGCATAACTTCTATCCTTTCTTTTGATAAGGTCATAGTAACATGGTGTGGCGATTTTGTCAAGGTATCTCTCCCTCACCAAAAGAAACCGAATTCTGCTTTCAAGCCTTTATGTAGTTTGCAACGGGACAAGAAAACTATGGAAACTGAAAGAAGCCCCCGAAAAGTCGTAGCTTCTCAGGGGCTGTATTAAGTCCAAAAATGTAAATCTTTTCGTTTTTAGAAATCTTAATACCTGTATAAACACAGGGGGATCGTCTTTTTACTTATCCAAAGACTTCATGGTGGGGAACAGCAGCACATCGCGGATGGCGGGGCTATCCGTCAGCAGCATACACATCCGGTCGATGCCGAAGCCGATGCCGCCGGTGGGGGGCATACCGATCTCCAGTGCCTGCAAGAAGTCCTCGTCCGTATGGTTGGCCTCCTCGTCGCCCTGGGCAAACATCTCCTCCTGGGCGGCAAAGCGGGCACGCTGGTCGATGGGGTCGTTCAGCTCGGAATAGGCGTTGGCCATCTCCCAGCCGTTCATAAAGAACTCAAAGCGCTCCACATAGTCCGGATCCTCCGGCTTCTTCTTGGTGAGGGGAGAGATCTCAATGGGGTGGTCCATCACAAAGGTGGGCTGGATCAGGTGCTCCTCCACAAACTCCTCGAAGAACAGGTTGAGAATATCGCCCTTCTTGTGGCGCTCCTCATACTCGATTTCGTGGGCGTCCGCCGCAGCGCGGGCCTCCTCCAGGGTGTGAATTTCCTTAAAATCAACGCCGCTGTACTGCTTGACCGCGTCTACCATGGTAATGCGGGTAAAGGGCTTGGACAGGTCCATCTCAATGCCGTTATAAGTGATCTTGGCGGTGCCCAGCACAGCCTCGGCCACGTGGCGATACATCCGCTCGGTCAGGTCCATCATACCGTGATAATCGGTATATGCCTGGTACAGCTCCATCAAGGTGAATTCTGGGTTATGGCGGGTGTCTACGCCCTCGTTACGGAACACACGCCCGATCTCATACACACGCTCTAGGCCGCCTACGATCAGCCGCTTTAAGTACAGCTCCAGAGAAATACGCATTTTCAGATCCTCATTGAGCGCATTAAAGTGGGTCTCAAAGGGACGGGCGGCAGCGCCGCCGGCGTTGCTCACCAAAATGGGGGTCTCTACCTCCATAAAGCCCTCGCCGTCCAGGAACTTGCGAATTTCACGGATAATGGCGGAGCGCTTCTCAAAGGTGTCGCGCACCTCCGGGTTCATAATCAGGTCCAAATAGCGCTTTCTGTACCGGGTGTCGGTATCTTGCAGGCCGTGGAACTTCTCCGGCAGGGGCAGCAGGCTCTTGGTGAGCAGCTTCAGCTCCTTGGCGTGAACGGAGATTTCGCCGGTGCGGGTCTTAAACACAAAGCCGGTCACCTGGAACAGGTCGCCAATGTCCCACTTCTTAAAGGCACGGAACACATCCTCGCCCACATCGTTCATCCGCACATAGATCTGCATACGCCCGGTGCGGTCGCTGAGATCCACAAAGTTGGCCTTGCCCATATCCCGGCGAGACATCATTCGCCCGCACAGGGTCACATCCGTATTCTCCAGCGCGTCAAAATCGGCGCGCACATCGGCGGTGTGGTGGGTCTGCTCTGCCTTGGTGATCTGGAACGGATCCTGCCCGGCCTCTTGCAGCGCCTGCAACTTGTTCAGGCGGATCTGGCGCAGTTCATTCTCGCTGAGTACCACCTCTGCCATGGCCATCTGAGCGGCGTTGGCATTATTGCCGATCTGTTCGATCACAGCCAGGGCGGCAGCCTCGTCCGCAGCCGTACCGGTCAGGCACGGCTCGCCGGTCTGCAAAAACAGGGTAAAGCGGGCGCCGTTCTCCGCCGGTTCCACCAAATACTTGGGATTGGTTTTTTCTTCGTCACCGGCAAAGGCGTTCTGCACCTTCATGCGGCTGTTCTTCTTTACGGCCTTTACGCCGCGGCGGCAAGCGTCCTCTTTCTCAAACACAGGGCTTTGCGCCACCGGGGTGCCGTCAATTAAAAATTCAAAACTGAAAGTACCGTCACCGGCCTTGGTGATCTCAAACTTTCCTGCCATAGTCATTCCTCTTCTTTAGTCAATCTCTTCAATCAGATAATCAATGTTGCCGATGGGAGCCTCTACCGTTACGGTCTCGCCGATCTTGGCGCCCATCAGTGCACGACCCACCGGGCTTTCGTCAGAGATCTTTCCTTCTGCCGGGTTGGACTGGGAAAAGCCCACGATTTCATAGGTAGCGCGCACATCGTCGGACTTGCGCAGCACGGTGACCTTGGAGCCCATGCTCACACTGCCCTTCTCGGTGGCGCCGATAATCTCCGCGTGCTCCAGCTGGTACTCCAGCTCGTTGATGCGGGCCTCAATCTTGGCCTGCTCACTCTTAGCCTCATCATATTCGCTGTTCTCGGACAAGTCGCCGTAAGAGCGGGCTACCTTCAGCTTTTCAGCAATGTCAATACGGCCTTCGGTCTTCAGGGAATCCAGTTCCGCTTCCAGCTGGGCTTTGCCTTCTGCGGTCATCTTAAACACTTTTTCTGCCATTTGGAACGACTCCTTAACTTAAGATTTATTCGTTATATTATATATTATAATTTATGCAGTGTCAAGTCATACCCGCAAAAGGCCAAAATCATTGACCCGCGCCCCGGGGCAAGGTATAATAAAGGCAGAAAGAACAGGAGGGATCCCCATGAAGGTTGCCGTCATTACCCGCCACGCCATTGCCAATTACGGCTCACTGCTGCAAGCCGCTGCCACCCAAAACGCCATAGAGACGCTGGGGCACAGCTGCCGCATCATCGACTATGTGCGCCCGAACTAGGTCTGCACCCGGCTGCACAAATGCCAGCTGCAACAAAAACCTCGGTGGAACCGCACACCCCTGCGCCGCCGGGTGTACAGCATCTTGCGCTATACGGAGAATGTGATGGCCGGTCGATTGTTTGAGAGCGGCCGGCGGCAGATGCTGCACCTGACCGAGCCGTTCAGCACGGCACAAGAGCTGACCGCCAACGGGCCGAAAGCCGATGTGTATATGACCGGCAGCGACCAGGTGTGGGGTCCTATGGAAGACGGCACCTACGATCCGGTCTATCGGCTGGCCTTTGCGCCGGAGGGCGCAAAAAAGGTGGCCTACGCCGCCAGCTTTGGCCGCACAGAGCTGTCCAAGCCCCTGCGGGGGCAGTTCTGCCGAGATCTGCGGCAATATGCCCGGATCACCGTGCGGGAGGACAGCGCCATTGCGCTGCTGCGGCAGCTGGGGCTGGAGGGCAAGCAGGTGATCGACCCGGTGTTTTTGCCGGAGGACGCCTTTTGGCAGAGCCTGCTGGAACCCATCAGTGCAGCGCCCGGCAGCTACTTTTTGGTGTATCAAATCCATAAAGACCCGGCGCTTTGCGCCTACGCTAAGGCAGCGGCCAAGGCGGCAGGCAAGCCGCTGCTGCGCCTGTCTGCCAGTGTGCACCAAGCCACCTGGGGCGGCAAGTTCATCTACGCTCCCACCCCCGGCCAGTTCCTGCACTACATCAAAAATGCCGCCTGTGTGATCACAGACAGCTTTCACGGCACCGCCTTTTCCCTGCGCTTTGGGGTGCCCTTTGCGGAGGTGCTGCCGACCAACTGTACCGGCACACGCAATCAAAGTCTGCTGACCCTCACCGGGCTGCAAAGCCGACTGGTCACGGACCCGGCAGACACAGCCCTGGCTGCCGCACCCATCGACTATGCCCCGGTGCGCCAAAAAATTGAAACGGCACGAGCCGCTTCCCTATCCCTACTGCGGGAGATGATCGAAAAATGAGCATAACAGAGAGAGCCACCGTTTGCCCGCCGGAACAGTGCACCTACTGCGGCGCCTGCACCGCCGTGTGCACCCGGAACGCCATTGCCCTGACAGACCGACTGCGGGGCAGCGAGGCAAAAATCGACAGCACCAAATGCGTAAGCTGCGGCGCCTGTGACCGGGTGTGCCCGATCCTGCACACCCCGCAAAAAAGCGAACCCATCGCCATATACCAAGGCTGGTGCACGGCGGAGCACCTGCGTCTGCAAGGGGCCTCCGGCGGCGTGGCAAGTGCCGTTGCAACTGCTTTTATCGCAAACGGCGGCGTGGTTTGCAGCTGCCGCTTTCAAGACGGGGAATGCACATTTGCCTTTGCGGAGACCACGGAAGAATTGGCTGCCTTTGCCGGATCCAAATATGTAAAAAGCCGGGCGGCAGACCTGTACCGCCCCTTAAAGCAGCGACTGACCGACGGTCGGTCCGTGCTGCTGATCGCCCTGCCTTGCCAAGTGGCTGCGGCCAAGAACTTTATTGGTCCGGCGCTGGGTAAGCGGCTGTACACCGTGGATCTGATCTGCCATGGCACGCCCATGCCCACCGTGCTGACACAATATTTGAACAGCCACGGCATAGACCCGGCGACACTTGCGGATTTGCGCTTTCGCCAAAAGGGCGCGGCTCCGCTCGTCGGGTACAAAGCCCTTTCCCCCACCGGGAACGATGGCTATATTACTGCCTTTTTGAACACCATCAGCCAAAGCGACGGCTGCCTACACTGCCCATTTGCTACCACCCGGCGGGCGGCAGACCTGACCCTGGGTGACGCCTGGCAGTCTGACCTGCCGGAGACGGAGCGCCGCCGGGGCGTATCGCTGCTGCTGTGCCAAAGTGAAAAAGGCCGCAGGCTGATAGAAAGCGCCCCGCTGCACACAGTGCCGGTACCGGAGCGGCTGCCGGCGAAAAATCAGCACCTGCACACCCCGCCTACCCCGGGCACCGGGCGAGACGCCTTTTTTGCTGCTTTGGAAGCCGGCAAAAACCCGGACAAGACCGTCTTTTCCCTGTACCCCAAGGCCCGCGCCAAGACCCTTTTGAAAAACGCCCTGCACACTCTGGGTGCTTACAAAGGCGGCGCACTGCAATACGGCCTGTATTACAAAGAAAAATAAGGCAAAAACAAACGCGCGCATCTGCAACAGATACGCGCGTTTGCTTTTGCTGTTTTGCACAAAAATCAGTCGTTGGGAATGAACTTGGCATGCACGGCAGAAACCGCCTTGTCGGCGTCCTCCTCGGCAACCAAAACGGAGATCTTGATCTCAGAAGTGGAGATCATCTGAATGTTAATATCCCGCTCATACAGAGCCTCAAACATCTTGGAAGCCGTGCCCGGGTGAGACTCCATACCGGCGCCTACAATAGAAACCTTGGCTACCTTGGTGTCGCACACCACATCCTGGAAACCGCCCACCTCATCGTTAAGGATCTCCACAGCCAGGGGGCCGTTGTCCTTGCTGACGGTAAAGGTAATGTCCTTGGTGCCGTCACGGCCGACGGACTGCAAAATAATATCCACATTGATGTTGCGCTGGCTCAGCTTGGAGAAGATCTTAAAGGCAACGCCGGGGGTGTCCTTCAGGCCGATCACAGAGATACGGGCCACATCTTTATCCTTGGTTACGCCGCGAATGAGCATTTTTTCCATTTTTGCTACCTCCTTAACAATGGTGCCGGGAATGGGATTCAGCGAGGAGAGCACCTCCAGCTCCACGCCGTACTTCTTTGCCATCTCTACGGAGCGGTTGTTGAGCACCTGTGCACCCAAGGTAGCCAGCTCCAGCATTTCGTCATACGTGATTTCTTTCAACTTCTGCGCATTCTCCACCTTGCGGGGATCGGCAGTGTATACGCCCTCCACATCGGTAAAGATCTGGCACTTGTCTGCATTCAGTGCAGCAGCAATAGCCACCGCAGAGGTATCGGACCCGCCGCGCCCCAATGTGGTCAGGTCATCATAGCGGTTCAACCCCTGGAACCCGGCGACCACCACAATATTGCGCTTAGCCAGCTCCGCCTGCAAGCGGTTGGGTTTAATGTTCTTGATCCGCGCCGCGCCGTACACGGCGTTGGTGTTAAATCCGGCCTGCCAGCCCAGCAGGCTGATCACCGGAAAGCCCATACGCTCAATGGCCATAGCCAGCAGCGAAATGGAGATCTGTTCCCCGGCGGTCAGCAGCTGATCCATTTCTCTGGCTGCTGCGTGGGGGTTGATCTCATTGGCCTTTTCGATCAAATCATCGGTGGTATCGCCCTGAGCGGACACCACTACAACCACATCATTGCCGGCCTTATAAGTGTCCGTCACAATGCGTGCCACATTGTTTACACGCTCGGCATTGGCTACTGAGGAGCCGCCGAACTTCTGTACAATCAGTCCCATAGTCTATCTATCCTCCGAATTAGTAACTTGCCACCTTGATGACAGCCTCTACCGGGAACCCGGCCAGGCGGTGCTCCAGCTCCTCCTCTGTCATCTCGTCGGTGATAAAGGCTTTTTCGTCAGCAGGCTGCCCTCTGCGAGAGAGGAACTTCACATTGTCAAAGGCCTGCTTAATGTGGGTCTCATCGCCCTGTACCCGTACATAGAAGGGCATTTTGATGGCGGTTTTGTAGTCCACCACATAGTCCTCCTCACCGGCGCCCCAGCCAAAGATGCGGCGATGCTCGGTGTGTGCGGCACAATCCGCCATATCTGCCACCACGGCAGAAGCGGTGGGCAGCTTACCGGCGCCCTGTCCGTAGAAGCACACATCACCCACAGCGTCGCCCCGCACCAAAACAGCGTTGAACACGCCCTTAACGGAAGCCAGCTGAGAGCCGTTATATACCACAGCCGGGCCCACAAAGGCAGCGATCTTGCCGTCTCCCAGATCCTTGATCTGACCCAGCAGCTTGATCACGCCGCCGGCAGAGGCCACATAGGCCACATCTTCCAGGGTGATCTTGGAGATACCTTCCGTCTCCACCTGAGAGGGATACACATGCTTGCCAAAGGCCAAGGATGCCAAAATGCACACCTTGCGGCAGGCGTCGTGCCCCTCCACATCGGCGGTGGGGTCCTTCTCTGCAAAGCCGTTGGCCTGGGCCAGCGCCAGTGCGTCTGCAAAGGACATATCCTCCTCAATCATCTGGGTCAAAATAAAATTGGTGGTGCCGTTGAGAATACCGGCAATGCCCTCAATATGATTGGCCGCCAAACACTGCGCCATAGGACGAATAATGGGAATACCGCCGCCCACGGACGCCTCGATCAGGTAGTTTACGTTATGTTCTTTGGCACAGGCCAGCAGCTCCGGCCCCTTTTGCGCCACCAGCTCCTTGTTGGAGGTGACCACGCTCTTGCCGCTGGCGAGCAGCTTCATGGTAAAGTCAAAAGCCGGGTTCACCCCGCCCATGGTCTCTGCCACGATCTTGATCTCCGGATCATTCAAAATATCGTTAAAATCCTTGGTAAAGAGCGCCTCGTGCTTATCGCCGGGGAACTCCCGCAAATCCAGGATCCGCGCCAACTCCAGCGCCTTACCGCCGGTGCGCTTGGCTAAGGTGTCCTGGTGGGTTTCAATCACTTCACACACGCCGGAACCGACGGTTCCGTACCCCATAACTGCTACTTTCATTTGAACCTCCTGAAAGAGAAATTTTGCTGCCGGGCAGCAATCCTAATAAATTTACTGAATAAATGCGGCGCCAACAACGCCGTCCAGCTGCTCCAAAAGCGCCGGTAAACGGGCAGGCTCCACAGACAGATCGGCAATGCGCACGGTCACGGTCACATCCGCCGCCCCGTCCTGGGGCAGGCTCTGGTTCACGGAGAGCACATTTCCCCCCACCCGAGAGATGGCGCCGATAAAGCCGGAGAGCACCCCGGCGCTGTCCTGCAACCGGGCCTTGACGGTAGCCACCTCGTCTGACGCAGAGGTGCCGTACTCAAAAATGGCGTCCTTGTATTTATAGTATGCGCTGCGGGAGATTCCCGCCAGCTGTGCCGCCTCTTTTACAGAAGCTGCCTTGCCGGTGGCCAGGTACTTTTTTGCCGTTAAAACCTTGCGGTAAACCTCCGGCAAGATCCCGGCATCCACCAGCACATAACCTGCTTTGCTCATTTGATGTGTTCACCACCCGTGCACAGTTGTGCGCTTGTCAAAAACATTTTGAATATAGTAGCACGATTTCCGGCTATAATCAAGCCCTAAATTCAGATTTTTGCAATATTTACAAAAATCCCTTGCAAGAGAAGGCAAAATACTATAAAATGCTTAGTAATAGGCATTGTATTATGATAATATATAAGGACGGTTCTATGAACGAAAAAGTAGCAAAGCGACGCGACGCACTGATCAATCTGGCCTATGCAGCAGTGATTTTCGGACTGCTGTTCCTGTTTTTCCGCTACTGCTTTTGGGTGGCGGCTCCCTTTTTGCTCACCTTTCTTTTTGCGGTGATCAATCAGCGCCCCCTGCGCTGGCTGGACAAAAAGACACACCACAAGTGCCACGGCCTGTGGAGCGTGCTTTTGGTTCTCCTTACCATTCTCATTATCCTGTTGCCGGTGGGTCTGCTGATCCAAAAGCTGTTTCAGGAGATCGGCAGTTTCATCTCCTATGTGGGAGATCAAATGAACGATCTGCCCGGCTTTTTGACCACCCTGCAAAAGAATGTGCTGCACTTTTTGCAGTTTTTGCCGGACGGCATTTACGCCTCTGTCTCCACCTCGGTTACGGATTTCTTTAATAACCTGATTCAGGATTTTGATCTGAGCAAGATCGGTTTGGATTTAGAAACGGTCAAATCCGGGATCTCCAACGGCGTCAGCGGCGTGGTCAATGTGGTCAAGAGCCTGCCCTCTGCCCTTTTAGCCGTTGTCATCGGCATTATCGCCTGGATCCTGTTTACCAAGGACTACGATAAGGTGGTGCACTTTATCAAGCTGCAGCTGCCGGCGAAGCAGAAAAACCTGCTCAGCGAGACCAAGCAGCTGTTCTCCAAAACCATTGTCAAAATGCTGCGGGCCTACGCGCTGATCATGTTTATTACCTTCTGCGAGCTGTTTTTGGGCTTTACCATTATGAACGCAGCCGGCATTATGCACAATGCCTATGCGGTGGTAATCGCCATAGGCATTGCCATCTTTGACATTTTGCCGGTGGCAGGCTCCGGCGGCATTCTCATTCCCTGGGCACTGATCAGCCTGCTGGACGGCAACACCAAGCAGGGCATCGGACTGCTGGTGCTTTATGTGGTGATCACCGTGATCCGCCAGTACATTGAGCCGAAGATCGTGGGCCAGACCTTGGGAGTCAACCCGCTGGTGACCCTAATGGGTCTGTACTTTGGTTTGAAGATCTTTGGATTTATCGGTATGTTCTTAGTACCGTTGGCGGTGATGACCGTTAAGGCCTTTAACGACACCGGGCGTATTCATCTGTACAACCCGCCGGCACGGGAACGGGCCGCCGCAGAAGCGACGCTGCGTGCCGCCGACCAGCCGAAAAAGCCACTGTCCAATCCCTTTAAGAAAAAGAAATAATTTGCAATAGGAACAGGAACCGACGGCGTCCATATGGGCACCGTCGGTTTTTTCTTTGAATCATTGAACAACCGCTCTGCTGTCTTTTGCCGCACAGCTGCCTCTTTTGCCATAATTAAGAAAAGGCACATAAAAAAGCGGCGCAGAAACTGCGCCGCTTGGACCGCACTCGGTTAGAGCGCGGGTGGCAGACAATGGCAAGTCTGCCGAGAAAGGAGAAGACTCTTTTGCGCCCAAAGGGCACGGAAAAGAGCGTTACCGCAGGGAGCCGGAAGGAGAAAGTACAGGGAGGGTGTTATCCATGCAGGCGGGTTTTTGCCCGCCTGCTGTGTATTGTTGGCTCCGACTGCGGGTCAAACAAAATCCACAGGGGATTTATTTGTGTAGGGAGGCTTAGTGACCAAACAGGCCCTTTTTCTTGTACGGCTCCGTGTGCACATCGGTTACCGTGTAGCCGGTGTCGCCGATGGCCTTACACAGGGCCGCCTCATCTAAAGGCTCTGCCGAAATGATCTCCGCCTGTTTCTTTTTATGGGAGGCCTTTACGCTCTTAACATGAAAATTGCGGCGCACGGTATCGTTTACATGGCTTTCGCACATACTGCAAGCCATACCGTCAATGCCAACAATGGTCTTTGTCATAAAGCATACCTCCTATCTCTTTTTCTTCTTAGGCTGCTGGTGGCAGCAGCCGGCATTGGCGCAATGGGCGCAGTTGGCGCCGCAGGTGTTGCGCCCGGCTTTTTTGTCTTTCACAATGGAGCAGATGATCCCCACTACGATAGCCACCAGCACAAGAATGATCAGAATGGTTAAATAATTCGCTTTCAGAAAGGCAAGCATAAACACACCTTCTTATTTCATTATTTGGTTGCCTTGCTCTTCGCTTTCTTTGCGGTCACGGTCAAGGTGTTATCGTCATACTTGTTCTTGCGGAACAGCATATACACGATAGCGGCAATCAGCAGGATCGCAACGATCAGGCCGAAGATATTGCCGTTGCCCATGAACATAGCACCGATCTGGTTTACGATCAGAGCAATCACATAAGCGAAGCCGCACTGATAACCGATGGCAAACCAAGTCCACTTGGCATTGTTCATCTCTCTGCGGATGGCACCGATCGCCGCAAAGCAAGGTGCGCACAGCAGGTTGAAGATCAGGAAGGAATAGCCTTGAACGCCGTTGAATGCGTCAGCAATGGCAGTGTACACATCGGCACCGCCGCCACCGTACAGGATACCCAAAGTACCTACGATGTTTTCCTTTGCCACCAGGCCGGTAATGGAGGCTACAACAGCCTGCCAGTTGCCCCAGCCAAGGGGAGCAAAGATCCACTTGATGGCACCGCCGATGGCAGCCAGGATGGAGAAGTTGATCTCTTCCTCAGACAGCATACGGAACTGGCCCGCAACCACACCGAAGTAAGTGGTGAACCATACAAAGATGGTGGACAGGGTGATGATGGTACCGGCCTTCTTAATGAAGGACCAGCCGCGCTCCCAAGTGGAGCGAAGCACATTGCCCAGGGTGGGCACATGGTATGCCGGCAGCTCCATAACGAAGGGCGCCGGATCGCCGGAAAACATTTTGGTTTTCTTCAGCATAATACCGGACATAATAATGGCGGCCATACCAATGAAGTAAGCGGAGGTGGATACGATAGCAGAGCCGCCGAAGATGGCGCCGGCGATCATGGCGATAAAGGGCACCTTTGCACCGCAGGGGATAAAGGTGGTGGTCATAATGGTCATACGGCGATCGCGCTCATTCTCAATGGTACGGGACGCCATAACGCCGGGGATACCGCAACCGGTACCGATCAGCATGGGGATAAAGGACTTACCGGACAAACCGAACTTACGGAAGATACGGTCCAGTACGAAAGCGATACGGCTCATATAACCGCAGCCCTCCAGGATCGCCAGCAGGAAGAACAGCACCAGCATCTGGGGTACAAAGCCCAGCACAGCGCCAACACCGGCGACGATACCGTCCAGCAGCAAACCGGACAGCCATTCGGGAGAATTGGCCTTCTCCAGCAGGTTACCAAGCAGAACCGGGATACCGGGCACCCAAACGCCGTACTCGGAAGCATCCGGCGCGCCATAGCCCTCTTTATAATCGGTGTTCTCATAGTTCGCAACGGCCTCTTCCAGGGCAGCCTTCTTGGTGCCGGCGTGGTCCGTTTTCTCCAGCGTTTCCTCATCCTCGGTGGTGTAGGTCACGCTTGCGTCCGCAGGGGTAGCGGCAACCAACTGATCCAGAGCAGCCTTTGCATTGGCATCGCTGTAATTCTCGTTCTCCGTATCAATGGCGTCTGCCATATCTTCTGTGCCGTAGGCGTCAATAAAGCCGGCCAGAATATCGTCTGTGTCGCCATAGGTTTTCTCAGCGTCCGCCGCCTGGCTGGTGCCGATCCAAAACAGGTGCCAGCCGTCGCCAAACACGCCGTCGTTGGCCCAGTCCGTTGCGGAGGAACCCACGGTGACCATGGAAATATAATACACCAGGAACATGACCACTGCAAAGATAGGCAGACCCAGCCAGCGGTTGGTCACGATCTTATCGATCTTATCGGAGGTGGACAGCTTACCGGCCTGCTTTTTCTTGTAGCAGCCCTTGATGATGGAGGCGATATACACATAACGCTCATTGGTGATGATGCTCTCCGCATCATCGTCCAGCTCCTCCTCGGCAGCCTGAATGTCCTCTTCAATATGCGCAGCCACCCGGGCGTCCAAATCCATCTTGGCCAGCACCTTGTCGTCCCGCTCAAAGATCTTGATGGCGTACCAGCGCTGCTGCTCCTCCGGCAGATTATGTACGGCAGCCTCTTCAATGTGGGCCAGTGCGTGCTCTACCACGCCGGTAAAGGTGTGCTGGGGAACGGTGTGACCGTTCTGTGCAGCCTGTACCGCAGCCTCGGCAGCCTCTTGAATGCCGGTACCTTTCAGCGCGGAGATCTCCACCACCGGGCAACCCAGCTCTCGGGACAGCTCCTGGGTGTTGATCTTGTCGCCGTTCTTCTTGACCACATCCATCATGTTGATGGCAACCACCACCGGGATACCAAGCTCCACCAGTTGGGTGGTCAGGTACAGATTACGCTCCAGGTTGGTACCATCGATGATGTTCAAAATGGCATTGGGGCGCTCACCGATCAGATAGTCACGGGCAACCACTTCCTCCAAAGTGTACGGAGACAGGGAATAAATACCCGGCAGGTCGGTAATCACAACATCGTTGTGCTTCTTCAATTTACCTTCTTTTTTCTCCACCGTTACGCCGGGCCAGTTACCTACGAACTGGTTGGAACCGGTCAGCGCATTAAACAGTGTGGTCTTGCCGCAGTTGGGGTTACCGGCAAGTGCAATTGTTATTTTCATCGGTCACATTCCTTTCTGTGCTTAACAATTAGTTACTACTAATTAGTGTCGACTAACGCATTGGGCTAAATAAAAGGGCCGCCGCCCTCTTATTCCACCTCAATCATCTCTGCATCCGCTTTGCGAATGGAGAGCTCGTAGCCGCGCACACTCACCTCAATGGGATCGCCCAGGGGAGCGACTTTGCGCACATGCACATCCACGCCCTTGGTGACGCCCATATCCATGATGCGGCGCTTCACTGCGCCCTCACCGTGGAGCTTAACCACTTTGGCGTTGCCGCCTACCGGAACATCTCTGAGTGTTTTCATTGCTGTTTCCTCCTCACCTATACGAAAAATTATACACAAAGCAGATGGCTCTGCTCCTTATACCATGATCTTGGCGGCCATTTCTTTGCTAATGGCCACACGGGTCTCCTTCACATTGACGATCAGGTTGCCCATCATATCCGTGATCACCTGCACATCGCCCCCGGCCACAAAGCCCAGGTCATTCAGGTGGGCACGCACCTCCGGCTTTCCGCCTACCTTTAAGATGGTGTAGGTTTCGCCGGTATCTGCTAAAGTTAAAGGCATCATAATACTAAATCCTCTTTTTCTCCCCGGCAAACACCCGGGGTTAGCACTTTCTAACCGTCTATATGTTAGCACCGGCTAACTTATTTGTCAAGCCTTTCCGCCTATTTTTTGGAAAGCGAAATCCACTCTTGCAGATTTGCACAGAATGTTGTATAATGTGTTCAATTAGTCTAAACAAATTACACAAAAAATAACGGTGATTTTATGAAAATACAAGAATCCGCAGAGAACTATTTAGAGACGATTTTAATGCTCAGCCAGCGAGGCACGGACGTGCGTTCCATCGATATTGCCAACGAGTTGGATTTTTCTAAGCCCAGCGTGAGCATTGCCATGAAGAACCTGCGGGAGAACGGCTATATTGAGATGGACGACAACGGCCACATCACGCTGTTGCCCCCCGGGGAGGAGATTGCCCAGCGTATGTATGAGCGCCACACCTTTCTTTCCTGCTGGCTTACCGGCCTGGGGGTAGACCCAAAAACCGCTGTGGAGGACGCCTGCCGCATTGAGCATGTAATCAGCGCCGAGAGCTTTGAAGCCCTCAAGCGCGCCTGCGCCGCCCATACGGAATTGGATTTTGACGCCAACCGGGAATAATGCAATAAGAATAGGAAAGCACCCCATCTCGTCAGGAGATGGGGTGCTTTTTGGTGTAAGCGGCGGGAGCAAGCCCCCGCCCTACGATAGAGCGGCGATCTGCTGACCATTTAATCCCTCCGTCAACGCCTACGGCGTCGCCACCACCTAACCGGTGCCCGTCCCCTCTGTCGCTACGCGACATCTCCCCGCACAGCGGGGAGTCACCCTTTACAAGGGAGGCAAATCGGTTTCAATATCTTTGTCCCCCTTGCAAAGGGGGAAGCGGCGTAGCCGCAGGGGGATTGGCCGAAGGCAATGACAAGAATGCTTACTTCTTTGTGGTCACACTCTTGGCCTTACTCCAGCCGGAATACAGCTTTACATTTTTGCCGTTCACCTTGACGGTTTTATAGGTGCGTACCCGCACATAATACTTCTTCTTGGCAGACAGCTTGCTCACACTTTTGGAAGTGGTCTTGTTTTTGCTTACCGTTACGGTCTTGGTGCCCTTTTTGAAGTTAGAGGCTGTGCTGTACTGCACTTCATAGCCGGTCGTCTGAGTCGCCTGCTTTTTCCAGGTGACCTTAAAGCCTTTCTTGGCCGCCGTCACCTTAGACACGCTGGTGCCCTTGGGCTTGATCGCAAAAGTTGCGGACTTAGAGCCGATATAGTTGCCTTTGAAAGTCACCTTGACCGTGTACTTGCCCACATTCTTACGGCCGGAGGAATAAGACACAGTGTAATACTGGCTGCCGATCTTATTACCCTTACTGTCCTTTACGGTTACAGACGGTTTCTTCACCTTGCCGTCATAAGTGTAGGAGGCGGCAGACAGGGTCACCGTTTTGGGTGCGTACAGTGTAGAAGTGGTGGTCTTGCCACACACGGAGCACTTACGGGTAATCTTGCCGTTGGCGTTCTTCGTTGCGTTCGCCTTAACAGTGGAGGTCACCTGGTAAGAATGGGTGTGCTTGGCGTTCCAACTTGCAGCATTGGTATTCTTTAGTGCGATTTTAACCGTCCGCGTAACCGTTGCACTATAATCGGAAGATTTAACCACTTTTGTTGCGGCGTCATACCCCAAAAGCACTACCCAGTGAATGGTGCCGTCCGTTGCCTGAAAGCAGCCAACACCGCCGCAAACATAATCGGGAGATAAAAACTGCGCTTTCATTGCAGGATAAGTATCAAACCACGCATTTAAAATCAGCTTCGCATCGCTGGATGCTGCACTGACCTGCAACAGATAAAACCGCGTATGGTCTGTGCCGTCAAGCAAATAGATCGCATTTTCACCATTCGGGCGATCGGAACTGGGATATACGCTGATCTCTCGTGCGTGCAGCATAGCGGCTTCCAGTAACTCCTGATCCATAGCCAGAGTGCCGGCCGCATTTGCTGTGCGTTCGGTATTCAAAATATCCATAAACTGAAATGCGGATTTATAATTCTCCGTACCACGAATATTCAGCCAGGTGTAATCCCTGCCGGAATACAGGGCGGCATTGTCGCTGTCATAGCGCACAGCCGCCTGGGCGGACAGACTGACGCTAAACACAGTGGTAAGCACCAGCAGCAGCGCCAAGGTGGTGGATAAAATCTTTTTCATAAGAAGAACTCCTTTCAAAATTCTTTTCCTAACTTTAACTTAACTATAGCAAATCTCACAACAAAAAGCAACAGTTTGTGCAGCGGCAAAGCAAAATAAAAAAAGGGAGCGGTAATCAACCACTCCCCCACTGTCATTCTTTACAGACCGGCGACCTCTTTAATGTACTTGCGCGCCTTGACCGCGTAGGCAAAAGGATTGGCCTTGGCCGGATCCTGCTCGGCCTCGACCACCACCCAGCCCTCGTAGCCGGTACGGTCCAAAATATCAAAGATAGGCTTAAAGTCCACATCGCCGTCCCCGGGCACGGTAAACACACCGGCACGCACGGCGTCCAAAAAGCTCATGTGCTCCGGCACTACCCGGTTATTGTACACATCCAGGCGCACATCCTTCAGGTGCACATGCTTGACCCGATGGGCGTACTTCTCCAGTACCGGCACAGGATCGATCCCGGCAAAGGTCAGGTGACCGCTGTCAAACAGCAGGTACACCAGCTCCGGGTCCGTCAGTTCCATCAAGCGGTCGATCTCCTCCGCCGTCTGCACGCCGGTGCCCATGTGGTGGTGCACGGTAAAGTACATGCCCTTGGAGCGGGCGTAGGCACCCATCTCGTTAAAGCCCCGGGCCACCGTTTGCCACTGCTCTTCGGTGTACACCGGCTTTTCGTCCAAAATGGATTTGTCCAGGCAGCCCTGAATGGAATTGCCCTGCTCGGAAGCGCCGATCACCTTGGCGCCCAAGGCGTACAGCTTGTCGCAGTGCTGCTTAAAGGCGGCAATGGTCTCCTCATAGGGTTTGGAAGTCAGATAAGACGAGAACCAGGCGTTGCAAATTTGCAGATTGCGAATATCCAAATACGGCTTGAGCACCGCCGGGTCTGCGGGATATTTGTTGCCGATCTCCGAGCCGGAAAAACCGGCCAGCGCCATCTCGCTGATGCACTGCTCAAAGGTGTTTTCTGCGCCCAGGTCGGGCATATCGTCATTGGTCCAGCCGATGGGGGCAATGGCCAACTTTACTTTATCCGGGTTTAGCATAAGCTGTGCTCCTTAATAATCAAAAGTCTTGGCGATATTCGCCTGCATATCCGCATAGGCGGCAGCCACGGTCTCGCTCTTGGACACCTCCGCCACGCCCACGCGCCACCAGCTCTCAAAGCCGGGGGTCATGGTCTTGGGCAGCACCTTAATGTCAAACAGGCACGCCCGATCCTGGGTAGCTGCGTCTGCCAGTGCGGCGCGCAGTTCCTCTGAGGTGCGGCAGGTGTAACTCTTGGCGCCGTAGCCCTCTGCAATCTTGGCAAAGTCCACGGCAATCTCCGCCCCGTCCAGCATACCCGTCTTCGGGTTGCGGGCGCGGAACACGGTGCCAAAGGTATCGGTGCCCTGGTTGTTTTGCAAATTTTCAATACAGCCCCAACCCATATTGTCAAACAGGCACACATTGATCTTCAGCCCCTCTTGCAGGGCGGTATACAACTCGCTGTGGCCCATCAGGAAAGAGCCGTCCCCGCAGAAGGTGTACACTTCTTTGTCCGGGCAAGCCAGCTTAGCGCCCAAAGCGCCGTTGACCTCATAGCCCATATTGGAGTAGCCGTACTCCATGTGGTAAGTGCCCCGATCCTTGGGACGGAACAGACGCTGCATATCCCCGGGCAGAGAACCGGCAGAGCCAAGCGCAATGGCGTCGTTGGGCATAAACTCGTTGATAATGCCCAGAGCCAAAGTCTGGTTCAGCCCACCGGGCAGCTCTTTGGTATAATAATCGTCTACAATGGCTTCCCACTCCGCCTTGGCGGCTGCAATCTCACCGGTATAGGCAGTCTTGTACCCGGCCAAAGCAGGCAGCAGTGCCTCTAAGGTCACTTTGGCGTCTGCCACAATGGCCTCGGCGTCCATTTTATACGCGTCAAAGGGGCAAATATTGATCCCCAGCACCTTGCGATCCTCGTTAAACAGCCACTTGGAAGAAGTGGTAAAATCGGTGAACCGCGTGCCCACGCCGATGATCAGATCCGCGTCCCGGCCAATCACATTGGCAGCCTTGCCGCCGGTGACGCCGATACCGCCCAGGTTCAGCGGGTGCCGCCAAGGCACCAAGCTGCGCCCGGCCTGCGTCTCCGCAATGGGAATGTTATAAGTTTCTGCCAGCTTTTGCAGGGCAGCCTCTGCCCCGCTGTAACGCACGCCGCCGCCGCAAATCAGAATGGGCTTTTTGGCCTGTTTAATGGCGGCCACGGCCCGCTGCAGCTGGCTCTCTGCCACCGGGCGGCGATCCAGGTGCCACACCCGCTTTTGCAGGAAGTGCACCGGGTAGTCGTAGGCCTCGCCCTCCACATCCTGGGGCATGGCCAGGCAAACGGCGCCGGTATCCGCCGGGTCCGTCAGCACCCGCATGGCGTTCAGGCAGGCGGTCATCAACTGCTCCGGCCGATTGATCCGGTCAAAATAATGGCAAACGCCCTTAAAAGCGTCTGTGACCGTGCGGCCGTAGTTGTCAAAAAACTCGGCCTGCTGGAGCACCGGGTCCGGCTGGCGGCAGGCAAAGGTGTCGCCGGGCAGCACCAACAGCGGAATGCGGTTGGCGGTGGCGCAGCCGCAAGCGGTAACCATATTGGTCGCACCCGGGCCGATGGAGGACACGCAGGGAATAATGGCCTTGCGATCCATCTGCTTGGCATACGCCACAGCAGCCAGCGCCATATTCTGCTCATTCTTGCCCTGATAAAATTTCAGGTTATGGCCCCCCTGCTCCAGCGCCTGACCCACGCCCACCACGCACCCGTGACCAAAAATGCCAAAGATGCCGCTGACGAACTTGCTTTCTACGCCGTCACATTCAATATATTGATTGTCCAGGAACTGTACCAGCGCCTGGGACATGGTCAGTCTAACTCGCTTCATATACTCAAAGTCCTTTTGATTGAAATTATGCTTCGATCTCGCTGAGCTTTACCGGGCGGTGCTCGGCCAGCGACTTTTTGGCAGCCAGGCCCATACGCAGCGCCTGCAAGCCGTCCTCCACCGTAGTTTTGGTGGGCTTGTCATGGAGCACACAGTCGATAAACTCGGTCATCTCGTCGGTAAAGGACTGCATATACCGCTCCAGGAAGAAGTACAGCGGCTTATCCGTCACCTTGCCGTTCTCATCAATAAACGCCACATGGGTGGGGGTGTCGTTGGCAGCGGAAGCCTGGGCCTTGGAGCCAAACACCTCCAGCCGCTGGTCGTAGCCGTAAGAGGCCTTGCGGCAGTTGTCAATGACACCAATGGCGCCGTTCTTGAATTTCAGGCTGACCAGCGCCGTGTCCACATCTCCTGCTTCACCGATGGCCGGGTCGACCAGCACGGCAGCGTTGACGAACACTTCCTCCACCTCGCCGCCGATAAAGCGAGCCATATCAAAGTCATGGACGGTCATATCCAGGAAGATACCGCCGCTGACCTTTACATAGGAAACCGGGGGCGGCTCCGGATCGCGTGAAGTGATCTTAATGGTCTGGAGCTGGCCAATCTTGCCGGCGTTTGCCAAATCTTTAATGGCAGCAAAGTTGTGGTCGTACCGGCGGTTAAAGCCGATCTGCAGCTTTACCCCCGCCTCTTTTACAGCCGCTTCCACTGCCTTGATCTTGGCAACGGTCAGATCCACCGGCTTTTCGCAAAAGATATGTTTGCCGGCCTTGGCAGCCTCCACGGCAATATCCGCGTGGGTATCGGTGGAGGAGCAGATCAGCACTGCGTCCACCGTAGGATCATTGAGAATTTCGTGATAATCCTGCACCGCCTTGGGAATACCCAGGTCGTCCGCCACCTTTTGGGCGTTCTCCGGGAACAGGTCGCTGATGGCCACGATCTCCGCCTGGGGAATGTGGTAAGTAATGGATTTGGCGTGCACCTGGCCGATCCGACCGGCGCCGATGATGCCAACGCGCAGTTTTTGCATAAACAGTACCTCTCTTAAAAGCAATTCCGGGCGCCCGTACGAGCGTACCCTATATCAAATTTTAGTTTAACACAGGGCTGATTTTTATGCAATAGAACAAAACTGACAAAGATAAGGGCATGTTTTTAGGCAATGTGCCGATTATTGGACATTCGGGGCAAAACTGTCCTGCGCCTTCGGCGGGATTTACAGAAATGTCACAGACCCTATATTGCAATCCCGAGCAAGAGTATGTATAATAGAGAGTGCAGACATAATAAAGTAAAATAATATCTTAAAATACAGGAGAAACCAAATGAGCTACACTTATAAAACCCATGGTACCTGCTCCCGGCAGATCACCTTTGATTTGGACGAGGAGGGCAAGGTGCACAATGTAAATTTCCTTGGCGGCTGCAACGGCAACCTGCAAGGTATTGCCGCACTGGTAGAGGGTCAGCCGGCAGAAGATGTGATCCAAAAGCTGCGTGGCATCAACTGCAACGGCAAGGGCACCTCCTGCCCGGATCAGCTGGCGAAAGCCATTGACGAAATTCTGTAAAATCCTGCAAAAGGAGCAAGTATATGTTCAGATTGAAGAGCAACGCCCTGCAACGGGAATTTAAGGTCAACGAGGGGTATCTGTATGCCTCCCGCATCCGCAACACCCGCTCCGGTATGGACCTGGTGCCGGACGGCAACAGCACGGAATTCACCTTTCACTTTACGGACGGCACCGAGTTCTCCTCCAAGGGACTGAAGGTGACGGACTCCGCCGAGCGGGACGGTAAGCTGGTGTTTACCTTTGAAGAATTTGAGGGCATCACCGTGACCATGCGCTACTGGGTGGGCCGGGACGGCAACACGCTGAAAAAGCAACTGCAATTTATCCAAGCCACCGAGGACAAGGTGATCGACTACATTGCCCTGGAACACATCGGTGTGATCAACTCGCAGACGCACTTCTCTATTCCGGACGACGTGGAGACCAGCATGCAGATCCCGGACGCTATGGCGATCCTGGGTCAGCCCTTTTACATTGACAGCCTGTTCTTTGGCTGCGAGTTTCCGGCCACGGACAACCGTATTCAGTACGGCATCGGTCAAGTCAAATACTATGTAGGTCACCCGGTACACGGCCGCTTTACCTGCCCTGCCACCGTTATGGGCGGCGCCACCGGCAACTCCATGGCCGAGGTGCAGGGCGCGTTCTTTGACTACATTGAATGCATCAGCACCAAAAGCGACTTCCGCATGCAGTACAACAGCTGGTACGACCACATGCTGGACATTGACGCGGACAATATTGAGCGATCCTTTTATGAGATCGAGCAGGGGCTTAGCGATCACGGCGTGCCCCCGCTGGACGCCTATGTGATCGACGACGGCTGGAACAACTACAAAGCGCCCTTTTGGAGCTTTAACAAGAAGTTCCCCAACAAGCTGACGGACGCCACCGACCAGTGCCACAAGCTGGGCTCCACCTTTGGCCTTTGGCTGGGTCCTCGCGGCGGCTACACGGCAGCCACGCCCCGCTTTGCCAAAAAGATGGAAAAAGGCGGCAACGGCTACCTGAACAGTAACAGTATGGACATTTGCGTCGGCTCGGAGAAATACCTGCAAAATCTGGAGAAATTTCTCACGGACACCTGCACGGCATTTGACATTCAGTACCTGAAACTGGACGGCTTTTGTCTAAAGCCCTGCACCAACCCAAAGCACGACCACATCACCGGCGGCGAGAACGATATGTATTTTGTTACGGAAATGTGGCAGCGGTGGATCGACCTGTTCACCCGCCTGCGGGAGAGCAGAGCCAAGGACAACAAGCCCCTGTGGATCAATATGACCTGCTATGTGAACCCCTCTCCCTGGTGGCTGCAATATGTGAACAGCGTGTGGCTGCAAAACTCCATGGACATCGGCTTTGCCAAGAATCTGGAGCAACAGGCTCAGGTGGACGCGGAGATCACATACCGGGACTCCATGTACTACGACTTTATGTGCACCCGCGCACTGCAATTCCCGGCCAAGAATATTTACAATCACGAACCGATCTATGGCAACACTGCCAAGGTGGAGTATACCGACGAAGAATTTGAAAAGTTCCTGTTTTGGAATGCTTGTCGGGGCCAGGCCTTTAACGAGCTGTACCTGAGCTACAATAAGATGAACAGCGCCAAGTGGCGCATTCTCGCCCGTATGCTCCGCTGGCAAAAGGCCAACCACCATATCTTAAAGAACGCCATGCTGCTGGGCGGCGACCCGGCAGAGAACAACATTTATGCCTATGCAGCCTGGACAAAGGCAGGCGAAGGAATCATTGCACTGCGCAATCCCACAGACGAAAAAACGGATCTGACCCTGACCCTGAACAAGCTGATGGGCTGCCCGGAGAATCTGCGGGCGGTAAAGTGCTACAATGTGTACAACACCACCGGGGCGGACAGCCTGGATCTGTTCTCTTATGGGGATAAAATGCAGATCACCCTGGCGCCCTTTGAAATGAAGATCTTCCAGTTTGGCGACCGGGACAACCGCTGCCTGGCACCGGAGAATGCAAACGACTTCACTTTATCCTTTACGGTGAGTAGTAACGCAGACGCCAATATCTGCAAGGGCAAGGACGCGGCAATTTGGATCGCAAACGGCGTCCTACACGGCACGTTCGGCGGCTGTAAGATCCAAGCGCCCCTTGTGGACGGTGCCCACCACATCACCTTTGTACGGTACAAAAACAAAATGGTCAAACTCTTTATGGACCGGCAGTTGGTGGGCAGCGCGTACACACCGGAGGCAGCCCCACAGATTGCCACCGATGACCTAGCCTCCAGCGCAGCGAACTTTAGCGTGGCTGACGGCTCCACTCCCTTTGAGGAGCTGATGGACTTAAAGGCGGTACTGTCCGGTTCCCGCAAATTCAAACGAAAGCGTAAATAACCATGGCAAACGAAGAAAATAAAAAGCAAAAAAGCAAGCTGCGGGAGGTCATAGACTTTCTGCTGCCCATTCTCATTGCGGTAGCGGTGGCGCTGGTGTTAAAATATTGCGTCATTGCCAATGCGGTGGTGCCCACCGGCTCTATGCTGAACACCATTCAAGAGGGCGACCGGGTGATTGCCAGCCGCCTGGCCTATGTAAAGGACGACCCCCAGCGGTACGATATTGTCATTTTTAAGTACCCAGACGATGAGAGGCAATATTATGTAAAGCGCATTGTGGGCCTGCCCGGCGAGACGGTGGAGGTGGTCAACGGCGTAGTCTATGTGACCAAGACGGATGGCAAGACCGTTCAACTGGACGACAGCTTTGTGACCAAAGAGACGCCAACCGGCAACTACGGCCCCTACACCGTACCGGCAGACAGCTACTTTATGATGGGCGACAACCGCAACCACAGCGAGGACTCCCGCTTTTGGCAAAACAAATTTGTCAAGAAGAATAAGATCGTTGGCAAGGTGGAGTTCCGCTACTATCCCAAGTTCTCCACCATTGACTGATAAGGAAAGAATGCAATGAAGTGCACCAAATGCGGCAGCGATGCCGTAATGAAAGACGGCGACTGGCTCACCTGTCTAAACTGCGGCAATGTGATGTTTGACACCCGCCGCCCGGAAGAGACGGCGGCAGAGATCAGCCCCACCAAGCTGCTGGAGCAGATGGAGGCCGCTGCGGTACAGGAAGAAGCGCCGCCTCTGCGCCGCACCCGCCCGGAGAAAAAGCGCAAGTCCCGCCGCAAAGCCAAGGCTGCCGCGGACAAGGCGGAGGAAAAGAATCCGGTCAAGGATATTGTGGACTTTATGCTGCCCATTGTGATTGCCGTGATCCTGGCCCTGCTGCTGAAAACACTTGTGTTCGCCAATGCGGTAGTACCCTCCGGCTCCATGCTCAGCACCATAGAGATCGGCGACCGGATCGTGGCCAGCCGATTGGCCTATATCACCAACGACCCCCAGCGGTACGATGTGGTGATCTTCAAATACCCGGACGATGAGCGCCAAAATTATGTAAAGCGCATTATCGGGCTGCCAGGCGAAACGGTGGAGATCAAGGACGGCACCGTCTATGTGACCCAAACAAACGGCAAAACCATTCAGCTGCGCGACGACTTTGTCACTTACTGCACCCCGGTGGGCGATTATGGCCCCTACAAGGTGCCGGAGGATAGCTACTTTATGATGGGTGACAACCGCAACGACAGCGAGGACTCCCGCTTTTGGGACCACAAGTTTGTAAAGAAAAAGAAGATCGTGGGCAAAGTCGTCTTTTGCTACTACCCCAGCATCCATAAAATCAAATAGACGATTCGCATGGCGGGAGCTTGCTCCCGCCCCATTCTTTACCACAAAGCTAAAAAAAGGACCTGTTCGTGTGAACAGGTCCTTTGCTTTTATATTTGGAAAAATTATCTGGGATAGCGCTTGACGACACGCAAGCGCTCCATGGCGCGAGCCAGGTTGGCCTGGGAGTGGTGGTACTCCATTTGGCTGTGGTGCTGGCGCATTTCTTCCTCTGCTCGCTCCTTGGCTTCCTTAGCACGGCGGGCGTCGATCTCATTGGGCAACTCCGCAGACACGCACACCAAGGTGGCCTCATTGTTGACAAACTCCAAAAAGCCGCTGCCAACAAAGGCGTGAATGATCTTGCCCTGGGTATCCTTAATGCGCATTTCGCCCACTTCCACCGGGGTTACGCAGTTCTCGTGCTGGGCCAGGAAGCCCACCTCGCCGCCGTCGATAGCCGGGATCACCAAGGTCTGCGCCCGGCCGTCATAGAACACACGGTTGGACGCCACAATTTTCAATTTGAATGTATTGTCTGCACCCATACGGGCACCTCCTTGCTACAAGGATCACTTTTGCATTTGCTTGGCTTTCTCCAGCACATCGTCCAGGGTGCCTACATTGAAGAATGCCATCTCCGGCACATCGTCTACCTCGCCGTTGATGATGGCCTTAAAGCCGCGAATAGACTCCTTCAGCGGTACAAACACACCGGGAATACCGGAGAACTGCTCGGCCACATGGAAAGGCTGGGACAGGAACTTCTGGATCTTTCTTGCACGGTAAACAGTGACCTTATCCTCGTCGGACAGCTCCTCCATGCCCAGAATAGCAATAATATCTTGCAGCTCTTTGTATTTTTGCAGGTACTCCTGCACCTTACGAGCCACCTCATAGTGCTCCTCGCCCACTACATCAGCCTCCAGAATACGAGAGCTGGACTCCAGCGGGTCCACAGCCGGGTAAATACCCTGCTCCACGATCTTTCTGGACAGTACGGTAGTGGCGTCCAAGTGGGCAAAGGTGGTGGCCGGCGCCGGGTCGGTCAGGTCATCCGCAGGCACATACACAGCCTGTACGGAGGTGATAGACCCGTTCTTGGTGGAAGCGATACGCTCCTGCACCTCGCCAACATCCGTTGCCAGCGTGGGCTGGTAACCTACTGCGGAGGGCATACGACCCAGCAGAGAGGAAACCTCGGAACCTGCCTGTACAAAACGAAAGATGTTATCAATAAACAGCAGCACATCCTGGTGCTCCACATCACGGAAGTACTCCGCCATGGTCAGCCCGGTTTCTGCCACACGCATACGGGCGCCGGGCGGCTCGTTCATCTGGCCAAAGACCAGGGCTGTCTTTTGCAGCACGCCGCTCTCGCGCATTTCGTTCCACAGATCGTTACCCTCACGGGAACGCTCGCCTACGCCGGTAAAGATGGAGTAACCGCCGTGCTGGGTGGCTACATTGGTGATCAGCTCCTGGATCAGCACCGTTTTACCTACGCCGGCGCCGCCGAACAGACCGATCTTACCGCCCTTTTGATAGGGGGTCAACAGGTCGATAACCTTGATACCGGTCTCCAAAATCTCCACATTCGGGGACTGGTCCTCAAAGCTGGGGGGCTGCCGGTGAATGCCCCAGTGCTTCTCGCCGCTTAGGTCCTCCAGACCGTCCAGGGTATCGCCTACCACATTAAACAGGCGGCCCAAGGTCTTTTGGCCCACAGGCACGGAGATGGAGCTGCCGGTGGCAACCACTTCCATATCCTTGCACAGACCGTCAGATGTTGCCAGCATAATGCAACGCACACAGTTGTTGCCGATGTGCTGGCTCACTTCCATCACCAGGCGCTTGCCGTCCAGCTGCACCTCCAGCGCCTCCTTAATGGCGGGCAGTTCGTCCGGGAACGCCACATCCACAACGGGGCCCATGATCTGAATGATTTTGCCCTTATTCATAGGATTGCCTCCGATTGTTAGTCAGTTTTCTTCTTTTGCGCCTTGGCGCCGGCGATCACTTCCGTGATCTCCTGGGTAATGGCAGACTGCCTTGCCCGGTTATAATCAATGGTCAGCTGATTGAGCATATCCTTGGCCGCATTGGTAGCCGTCTGCATGGCGGTCATACGGGCGTTATGCTCGGAGCAATAGGACTCCACCAGCGCGCCATACACAAACCCGGCCACATAGTTGGGCACAATGTGCTCAAACACTTCGTCCGGCGACGGCAAAAACGCCACCTGATCGTAATATTTCCGATCCCGGTGCACAGAGATCTGTTCCTGCTCCAAAGGTAGCAGTTGGTGGCACTCGGCCTGCACATTCAGGGAGTTGATCATCTTGGTATAGATGATATACACCTCGTCCAGCTCACCGCTGACGAACAGCTCCGTCACTTGCTCCGCAATATACCGTGCCCGGTTCATATTCGGGTTCTGGGCCGTGTACTTAAAGTCTATGGCAACGGGAATGTTCTTGGTCTCAAAATACCGGCGGCCCACTTCGCCCACCACAAAGAGTTTGTTATGGTTCTCGCTCTCTCCGGTGTGGGTGGCCTCCTCGGCGATCTTGATCACATTGTGGTTGTAGGCACCGGCCATGCCCTTGTCGGCGGTGACCACAATATAGCCTTTTTTTCGATCCTCCGGCGCCAAATCGGACCGCTGGTCAAAAAAGCGGTTACCGGCATCCGGCGATTCCATCAGGATCTTAGCCAAAGCGTCCTGCATGGTGAAGAAGTACGGCTCCGTATTCTTCAGGTCCGTTCTGGCCTTTGAGAGCTTGGAGGACGAGATCATATACATGGCGTTGGTGATCTTCATGGTGTCCTTAATGCTCTTCATCCGGCTTTGGATCTCTCTTGCATTAGCCATGGTTTACCTTCTTATATTCATCGGTTGCGGCCAGAATCTCCTCCCGCAACTCGTCGGTGAGCACCTGATCCTTTTCAATGGTCGCCACCAGCTCCGGGTACTTGGCGTTTACGAACTCCAGCAATCCGGTCTGGAACGCCTTGATCTTTCTCGGTTCCACATCCATAAACTTATGGCCGATGGCTGCCACCAAAGACACCACCATATCCGACAGGGACAACGGGTGACACAGTGGCTGCTTTAACAGCTCCATCAAGCCCTTGCCGTAGGTCAGGCTGGCCTTGGTCTCATCGTCCAGATCTGAGGAAAACTGGGTAAACACTTCCATCTCACGGAACTGAGCCAGGTCGATACGCAGAGAACCGGCGGCCTTCTTCATAGCCTTGGTCTGGGCTGCGCCACCTACACGGGATACGGACAAACCTACATTTACAGCCGGGCGCTGACCGCTGAAGAACAGGTCGCTCTCCAAGAAAATCTGGCCGTCTGTAATGGAAATCACATTCGTGGGAATGTAGGCGGAAAGGTCGCCTGCCTGGGTTTCGATAATAGGCAGAGCGGTAAGAGAGCCGCCGCCCAACTTGTCGGACAGTCGGCTGGAACGCTCCAGCAGCCGGGAGTGCAAATAGAACACATCGCCGGGATAAGCCTCACGGCCGGGACTTCTTTCCAGCAGCAGGGACAGCGCACGGTAAGCCACCGCATGCTTGCTCAGATCATCGTACACGATCAAGCAGTCCTTGCCATTGTACATAAAGTATTCTGCCATTGCAGTGGCGGAATAGGGAGAAATATATTGTAGAGAGGACGGGTCGGAAGCAGTGGAGCACACCACGATGGTATAGTCCAAGGCACCGTACTTATCCAGCGTATGCACCAGCTTTGCCACGGTAGACGCCTTTTGACCGATGGCGTTATAAACGCAGATCACATCCTTGCCCTTTTGGTTCAGGATGGTGTCAATGGCAATAGAAGTCTTACCGGTCTGGCGGTCGCCGATGATCAACTCACGCTGGCCACGCCCAATGGGGAACATAGAGTCAATGGACAGAATACCGGTAGCCAAAGGGGTATCTACCGACTGCCGATCCACAATGGAGGGTGCCGGTTCTTCAACCGGGCGGTAGTCGTCGGACTGGATCTCGCCCTTGCCGTCGATCGGCTCGCCCAAAGCGTTGACAATACGGCCAATAAAGCCCTCGCCTACCGGCACGCCGGCACGCTTATGGGTACGCACAGCGGTAGAGCCCTCGTGGATCTCGCTATCCTGGCCAAACAGGATGCAACCGATTTGGTTCTCCTTAATATCCTGGACCATGCCCTTGACCCCGGAGTCAAACACCACAATCTCGCCGTACATGGCGTGGTTCATACCGTAAATGGTGGCAATGCCGTCGCCTACGCGAACAACCTTGCCCACTTCCTCGTCATTTTGGTTAAAGTCGTAATTGGTGATCTCCTCGCGGAGAATGGATACGATCTGATCCGAACTGATTGCTGCCATTACTTCACTTCCCCAGTCAGTTTTTGCTGTAATTTATCTAACTTGCCCTTTACGGAGCGGTCATATTCACAGTCGCCGCAGCGCAGAATAAACCCGCCCAGCAAGTCCGGCTGTACCGCAATGTCCAGCTCCACATTGGCGGCACCGAATTTTTGCTTCACAAACGCGCGCATTTTCTCTGTCTGTTCCGCACTGGGCGGCTCCACACAGAGCAACTGCGCCTGAACCGTGCCCGCTTTTTGGCGGCACAGATCCCGATAGGCCTCAAAAATCTCTGTCAGTGCATACACGCGCTCATGTTTGCAAAGCACCTTCATAAAGGAGGAAAAGGGCGGCGTAAAAATACGGTCCAGGCACTTTTCCTTCTCTGCAAAGCGCACGCGGGGATCAGAGAGCACCTGGGTGAGCAGCGGATTTTTACGCAGCAAGGTTTCTGCTGCTTTGATCTGCTGTTCGTCCAGATTCAGTTCCCCCAGCACCAGCGCATAATTCTGTGCGGTTACGGTCATACCGGATCACCGCCGTCCTGCCCCGCCAGAAAATCGTCATAGATCGCGCTGTTATCCAGCTCAGACGCCTCTTTAGACACCACCTTGGCCGCAGCGTCCATTGCCAGTGCAGCAATGTCATGCTTAACGGACTGGAGTGCCTCATTGCGCTCATGCTCGATGGTCTGGTGCGCGTCGCGTACCATCTTGTCGGAGGTGAGCTTGGCCTGGTCTACGATCTTGTCAGCTTTGGCTTTGGCAGTGACCTTTGCGTCTGCAATCAAGCGTGCCGACTCCTCGTCTGCACCGGCTAAGCGACCCTCATATTCTGTTTTCAGAGCGCCTGCGGCTCGACGATCCTCGTCGGCGTCTTTGAATTGTTGGTCTATCATGGACTGCCGTTTATCCATGGCACCCAGCACCTTGTTCCAGACAAATTTCTTCATCAGGATATAGAAGATCACCAGGTTGACCACGGTAAAGAGCAGATTCCAGTCTAATGACAGCATAGACACTGCTTCCTTTCTGCTTGTGGATTTTCTCGGTTATTTCATAATGAAGATGATCAAAATACCGATAACCAGACCGTAAACAGCCGTTGCCTCTGCCAGGGCGCAGCCCAGGATCAGAGCGGTACGAATGTCACCGGCAGCCTCGGGCTGACGAGCGATGGCGTCTACTGCCTTACCGGTTGCAAGGCCGATGCCGAGACCTGCTGCTACACCTGTAAGTACGGCGATTGCCGCTGCGATTGCTACTGTCATGATAAATTTCTCCTTTTCTGTAAAAGTTCTATTTAATCTTCAATGGCTTCCTGAATGTACAGTGAGGTCAAAAAGACGAACACATACGCCTGGATAAAACCATCGAAAATATCAAAGTAAAGGCTCAATGCCACCGGAATTGCTACCGGCACCACCGCTTCGATCAGCTTCATAATAATGAAAGCGCCGATGATGTTGCCGAAAAGTCGGAAGCAAAGAGACATGGGCTTGATGACCAGCTCCAACAAATTGATGGGCAGTACGATGGGTACCGGCTTCGCAAAGGACTTAAGCCATCCCTTCGTACCCTTCTTATGAATACCGGCATACTGAACCAAGATAATGCTGGTCAGCGCCAGACCTAAGGTCACATTCAGTTCCTTGGTAGGAGACTTAAAGCCGAAGATACCGCACATATTGCAGGCACCGATATAAATGGCTACCGTCATCATCCAGGGAATGTAGCGATCTCCGTCCGAACCCATAACGTTGTGGAAGAATGTACGCATTTTGTCTACGCACATTTCAATAAACAGCTGGCGTTTGGAGAGCTTGCCCTCCACCTTCAGCCCACGGGTGAGCAAAATACCGGCGATCAGGAACACCGCCATAATGATCCAGCTGACGACTGTGCCCTCGTCGATCTTGAGCTTGCCGCCAAACAGACTGAACACCGTTTCCGTATTCAGTTCTTCGATCAATTTACTTGCCACATCGGTTTTCAGCAGCAACGCCGTCACCTCCAATCAATCCTTAATTCCACTGCTCATTTTACACCCCTACCCCTCAAAAGTAAACAGGCTTCCGGCGAATTTGGACACCAAAATGTAAAAAAATCGTCTAAAAAGCGCAAGGAATTTGGTTAAAATTTCCGTACATTTATTACTCATTGTAAAACGCACTTATACTTTTTGGCGTGATGTCGGGCTTTTTGCGCTTTTTGCCGGTGTACAGGTTGTATAGTTGGCTTGACAAGATCAAAGCCGAACAAAAACCGTCCCTGCCCACAGAGAAAACTGCAACTTCCTTATTTACTTTGGCGGCAAAGGGGTATATAATGAAGTTTCAAGAAAGAACCCCACAACCAAGGAGGAAAAAAGATGGCTGTACTTGTAACAGGCGGCGCCGGTTATATCGGCTCTCACACCTGCGTGGAGTTAATCAACGCAGGCCAGGATGTGGTGATCCTGGATAATTTTTACAACTGCAAGCACTCGTCGCTGGATCGGATCCGCGCGCTGGTGGATCGGGACTTTAAGTTCTACGAATGCGACATTCGGGACCGAGAGGGTCTGAACAAAGTCTTTGAGGCAGAGGACATTGACTGCGTGATCCACTTTGCCGGGCTGAAGGCCGTGGGCGAGAGCGTGCACAAACCCCTGGAATACTTTGACAACAATGTAAACGGCACCCTGGTGCTGCTGGATGTGATGCGCCACCATGGCTGCAAAAAGATCATCTTTAGCTCCTCTGCCACGGTGTACGGCATGAACAACATTGCCCCCTTTACCGAGGATATGGAGATCGGTGGGGTCACCAACCCCTACGGTCGCACCAAATATATGATCGAGTGCATTCTCCAGGATCTGTATGTGAGCGATCCCAGCTGGAGCATTTGCCTGCTGCGGTACTTTAACCCCATCGGCGCCCACAAAAGCGGCACCATGGGCGAGGACCCCAATGGCATTCCCAACAACCTGATGCCCTACATTACCCAAGTGGCTGTGGGTAAGCTCAAGAAGCTGGGCGTGTTTGGCAACGACTACCCCACCCCGGACGGCACCGGCGTACGGGACTATATTCATGTGGTAGATCTGGCGCTGGGTCATGTAAAGGCAGTGGAAAAACTGGAAAAGGATCAAGGCCTGTTTATCTACAATCTGGGCACCGGCATCGGTTACAGTGTGCTGGATGTGGTCAAAGCCTTTGAAAAGGCCAACGGCGTGGCCATTCCCTATGAAATCAAACCCCGCCGGGACGGCGATATTGCCACCTGCTACTGCGACCCCTCCAAGGCTAAGCGTGAACTGGGCTGGCAGGCTACCCGCTCGCTGGAAGAAATGTGCGAGGACTCCTGGCGCTGGCAAAAGCAGAACCCCAACGGTTATCCGGACTGATTTTATAATAAGTGTATATAGAAGAAGCGGAGGTGCAAAACGCACCTCCGCTTTTCTTTAAGCCTTAGATCATTTGAACTTGGCATACAAGATTGAAGCGAGGATCACATCAATCACAAACAGCACCAAAGATACCGCGCCCATGATTTGCGCTCTGTGGCACAGCTGTTGATTTTCCTCTGTCAGCTCCGCGCCCTTTTGCTTAAACACCGCCGGCACGACCATAGCCATAATGCCAAAAGCGGGACAAATACCCAAAAGGCACAGACCGATAATCGCACTGGTCTGGGCAAAGCGTGCCAGCTTATCCATAATCGTTTTATTCATGTCAATTCTCCTTATCTCCTGCGGTGGCTTTGCGCTCCAACAGGCCGTATTTTCGTTGCAGGCGGGTAATCTTTTGCTCCAGCGGCGTACCAAACAGCACCAGAAAAACTGCGGTAGACCCGCCAAACACCAAATCAAAAGGTGCACCGGAAGCATACACCGCCAGCACCGCAGGCCAAGTAAAGTCCGTCACTGTCATTAAAACCGTGCTCAAATCCACCACCAGGCCGTACACCACTGTGGCTAAAAAGAAGCCCACCAGCGCCAGCGCCCAGCGGTTCACCCGTCCGGGACGCAGCAGCATGCCGGCCAGCAGCCCCACCAATCCCAGCGCCACCATTTGAAAGGGGGTCCATATGCCTTGCCCAAACAGAAAGTTAGACAAAAAGGCGGACAGCGCCCCCACCATATAGCCGGAAAAGGGGCCAAGGCACATACCGGCCACGATCACCACCGCGGCAATGGGCTTCACCTGAGGGATCAGATAAAACACTGCCCGGCTGACCACCGCCAGCGCCGTTAAGACGGACAGCAGCGCCATCTCTCGGGCAGAGATCGGCTTCCGCTCCAGGTGCAAAAAGAACGGCAGCGCACTGAGCAGCAGCAAAACCGCCGCCACCAAGTACCAAGAGGTGGTGTCTGCAAAGCACACCTGCCACACCACCAGCAGCACCGGCAAAACCAAAAACAAAATCGTCAGGAGCACCCGCTTCATAGAACCAGATCCTCCGGCGATACGGCGTCCGGCAGCGCACGGCAGGTCACCCGGCGCACGCCGGTGGTGTAAAGCTCCATGCCGGCAAAGAAAGCCCGCCGAGGCCGAGGTGGGGTCACCACCCGGTTGCACAGAAAGGCCGCTTCATCGCTGTAAGTACCGGCAAAATCCAGATCGTGCGTCACCAACACCACCGTTTTACCGGCAGCACACAAGTGGCGTAACCGGGCGCCCAGCTGCGCTTTTGCACCTGCGTCCAACCCGGCGGTAGGCTCATCCAGCAGCAGCACATCGGCGCCGGTGTCCAGCACCATGCCCAGCCCCACCAGTCGGCTTTCGCCGCCGGACAGATCCAGCGGGTGCCGGGCGGCCAGGTGCGCCATGCCCAGGTGTTGTAATGTTCCCGCCTGCACCAACTGATCTACCCGATCCCGGGTAAACAGGTACTGCACCGTTTGGGGCAGCAAGGCCGTGGGCACCGGGCGCTGCACCTTGCCCGCATAGGGCTTCAACACACCGGCCATCACCCCCAGCAGGGTGCTCTTGCCGCTGCCGTTGGCGCCTACAATGGCGTAGCACTTGCCTGCCGTTAAGGTCAGGGACAGGCGAAAGAGCACATCGGCACTCTTTTTCTCATAAGCAAAACAAATTTCTTTTAAGGTCAGTACCGGCTTGCCCGCAGGTTGGGGCGCAGGCGCCGGCTTGCACCGCAGGTGGGCGGCCAAAGGCTGGGCCTCCCGCACCGTCAGCGGTACTTCGTCAAACAGGATGGCCCCCACCGGCAGCGCCTGCAACATGGGGTCACCGCTTTGCCGCAAGGCGCGGGCAAAAGCGCGGGGATCGTCGTAACAGGAACAGCGCCCGGCGTTAAGCAACAGCACGCCGTCCGCCTGTGCCAAAGCTGCGCCGGGGGTGTGGGTGCTCATCAGCACCGTTACACCCAGCTCTCGGTTCAGCCGCAGCAGCACCTGCAAAAATTTTTCTTCCGCCGCCGGATCCAGCGCCGCACAAGGTTCGTCCAACAGCAGCACCCCAGGTGAGCCGGTCATGGCTGCCGCCAGGGACAGCAGCTGCTGTTCCCCGCCGGACAAAGAGGCAGTGGTGCGCTCCAACAGCGGCTCCAAATGGAAGAATGCGGCGCACTCCCCCACCCGCCGTGCCACGGCGGCACCGTCCAGCCCGGCGTGCTCCGGCGAGAAGGCCAATTCCCGCTGCACGCTGTCCGTAACCATACTGTCCTGTGGATTTTGGAAAACAAAGCCTGCCGGGCTGTCACAGCGCAGCTGCCCGGTCAAAGCACCGTGGGGTGCAATCTCCCCTTGCAGCAGCCGCAGCAAAGTGCTCTTGCCGCTGCCGGAGGGCCCCATCAGCAAATAAAAGCCCCCTGCCGGAATGGAAAAGGTCACATCAGAGAGTGCCGCACCGGCAGCGTCCGGGTAGGTGAAATTCAGTTTTTCCGCTTCAATCGCCGCCATTGCAGTGCCTCCCCTATATTTGAGATTGCCGGGCAAAAACAAAGCAAGCCCGCTGCCGCCGCCCCTAAGGGAGACAGGGTGACCCATTCCAGCTGCGGGTCAAAATAAAAAGTAAAGCCGCCGGTGAGCGCCACCGCCAGCACCGTGATACTCAGTAGGAGCACCACAGCCAGCCCTACGCCGTCCGCCACACCGAAAGTAAACGGATCGTACACCCGACGACGGCCCTTGCCGTAGCCCCGTGCGCGCATAGCGTCCGCTGTGGTCATACTCCCCTCCAGGGACAAGGTGACCAGCGTAGAAAACTGTTCCAGCGCCTCATGCAGGGGCTTTGCTTTCGCCAGTCCCGCACCGGCACGAGCCAGGCGGATTCGCCGTGCATTCTCCCGAAAGCGGGCAATACACCCTAAAGTCATAGAAAATAAAAGGGAAAAGCGGGGCGCCGCTCGACCGGTAACCGCCAGCAGCCGATCGCTGCCCAGCACGCGGCCAAACACCGCCAGCCACAGCACCACCCCGGCGAATATGCCCCCCTGGAAGCAGCCATAAATCAGGCTCTCCAAAGTAAACTGGGTGTCGCCCCGACTAAAGAGCACTGTAACGCCCCAGTGGGCAAACAAAAAGTTAAAGCCGCCCACCAGCGCCACCAGCACCGGCACGCACAAAAGACTGCGCCCGCTGCGGCCACCGTCCGTCAGCAGCAGGTACACCGCCGCCCCCAGCAAAGACAGCGCCACCGGCACCGGGTGTCGGCTCAGGCAAGTGAGCAGCAATACGCACAAAAAGAAACAGAACTGCACCAATGGGTGCCACTTGGCAAACCGAACCATCAGCGAATATGGGCATCTTCTTTGGTCTGATACCGATAGCCGTACTGATCCAAAAGGTGCATTTTTTCCAGCGCCACCACGCAGCCCTTGGCCACGCAGTGCATTTCGTCCGTGGCCTTACGCACCGGCACGCCGCCCAATGCGTCCGAAAACAGACGATCTATATTGCAAATATTGGCACCGCCGCCGGTGAGCAATACGCCGGTGTTGCCGATGTCTGTTACCAACTGGGGTGAGGTGCGCTCAAACAGCGCCCCGGCGTGCTCCGCCACCGTCTCAAAATACGGTTGCAGCGCCAAATACAGAGCGTTGCCGCTGATCTCTACCTCCCGAGGCAAACCGGTAAGCAGATCCTGCCCCTTCGCATAGGTGGTTACATCTTCCTCTCTGGGCAGGGCGCAGGCCACCGTGCGCTTAATCTCCTCTGCGGTGCGCAGGCCAACAGCCACGTTGTGCGCCTCTCGCAGGAACTTGACAATCTCCGCGTCCAGGTCGTTGCCTCCCACTTTCAGGGACTCGGACTGGCTCATAGCGCCCTGGCTGATCACAGCCATATCCACCGTGCCGCCGCCCAGGTCGATCACAAAAGCGCCGGAGGGCTGCATGGGGTCGATCCCGGCACCAAAGGCGGCGCACAACGGCTCCTCCACCAGGCACACGGAACGGGCACCGGCGTGGATCATCACGGACACAATGGTGCGCTTCTCCACATCCGTGTGCATAGCCGGCACAGACACCACCACACGAGGCTTAAACAAGCTGTTGCCGATCACTTTATTGATAAAATGGCGCATCATCTGCTGGGCCAGCTCGTAATGGCCCACCACGCCGGAGAGAATGGGCCGCTCCACACGCAGGCCCTCCGGCTCGCGCCCCTCTAAGAAATAGGCTCGCTTACCGGCGTACAGCACCTTCTCTTTTTCCTCATCATAGGCCACATAGGCCGGTTCGTCCAGCCGTATGCCCTTGCCGGGCACGCCGATGACAATATTGGTGGTGCCCAGATCAATGCCCAAATCATATCCAAACATAAACATCCGTCCTAAACAAAAATCACTTTTCTATATGCTACTGTATCGGGCCGTCATTGTCAACAGATAAAAAATGAACAAGCCCGCTGTATCGCAGCATTTTTTTATCATTCTCCACCATGGCCTGTATGCTCTCTCGCGTGCCCACCAAAATCAACAGGGACTTGGCACGGGTCAGAGCGGTATAAAACAAATTGCGATAGCATAGCTTGGGCGACGCACCGATGGTGGGCATCACCACCGCGGAGAACTCCGAGCCTTGGCTCTTATGCACAGTCATGGCATAGGCCAGGTCCAGCTGGTCCGCATTTTGCAGGGAATACATGGCCTCCCGATCGTCAAACTGCACATTCAGAATATCCTGCCCCCGATCTATGCGGGTAAGAATGCCAATATCACCGTTAAACACCCCGGCACCGCTGTCGCCGTTTTTCTTAAACCAGGGCACATCATAGTTGTTTTTGATCTGCATGACCCGGTCGCCCTCCCGCAGCGTGCGACCCATCGTCACCAGCTCTGCCTTGTGCTTGTCCGGCGGGTTCAGCGCCGCCTGCAATTGGGCATTTAGGTATGCGGTGCCGGCAGCCCCTTTGCGAGAGGGGCACAGCACCTGAATATCCTTTATGCTATCCATTCCGTAACCGGCAGGAATGCGCCGGGTCACCAGCTCCACCACCTTGCGAGGCACGGCATAAACGGACGCTGTATTTAAGAAAAAGAAGTCCGAGTCCGGGGTATTACAGTCCAGCTCCGGCATTTTACCGGCCACCACCCGGTGGGCGTTGGTGACGATACGGCTTTTCTGCGCCTGGCGAAACACTTTATCCAGGCTGATCACATCAATCCGTCCACCGGCGATCAGATCGGACAGCACATTGCCTGCCCCTACCGGCGGCAGCTGATCCACATCGCCTACCAAAATCAGGCGGCAATGCAGCGGCAGCGCGTCTAAAAGCGCAGAAAAGAGCAGCACATCGACCATAGACAGTTCGTCCACGATCACTGCGTCCAAATCCAGCGGATTGCGCAAATTGTGGACAAAGGTCGGCTCCGGCTCCCCATCCCGCCGCTCGGTTTCCAGCAGGCGGTGAATGGTCTTGGCCTCGCTGCCGGTAAGCTCCGTCATGCGCTGGGCAGCCCGACCGGTAGGCGCCGCCAGCGCCACCCGCAGCCCCCGGTTCTTCATCATGGCAATAATGCCTTTTACGGTAGTGGTCTTGCCGGTACCCGGGCCGCCGGTCAAAATCAACAGCCCCTTTTGGGTCGCGATTTCAATGGCTCGGCGCTGCTTCTCGTCCAGTTCAATGCCATTAGCGCCCTCATAGGCCAGAATCTCGGAAGTAAATATCTCGCACTCCCGGGGCGGGTACTGGGTCATCACCCGAATCCGCTGACCGATCCCCTGCTCCGCCTCATAAATATGGGGCAAAAACAAAAACGACTGTCCGTCCATCTGTTCTTGCACCAGTTGGCGCGCCTCCAAGGCGTTGTCCAACGCCATCTCTGCCCGGTCCTCGGTCATATCCAACCCGGTCACCGCTGTCTGGATCACCTTGCGCCGGGGCAGGCAGGTATGGCCGTTCTTCAAATTATACTGCACCACATAAATTACCGCCGCCTGATCCCGATAGGATGGGTCCGGTGCCTGGGGCAGTTCCTCTGCGATCTCCTGGGCCCGTTCAAAGGGAATGCCCTGATCGTTGCCGGTGATCACAAAGGCATAGGGGTTCTCCGCCAGGATCTCCGGTGCTTCCGGTCCAAAAAAAGAAAAAGCCTTAAACGCCTCTCCCTGTGTAAAGCCCATCCCGGCCAGCGCTTCCAGCGCCTGGCGGGAGGCAAACTGATTTTTGTACTCCCGGCTGATCTTCTTGGCCATACTGCGGCTGATGCCCTTTAGTTCTGCCAGTCGCTCCGGCTCCTTCTCGATCACCTGCAAGCTGTCGGCACCAAAGGCCTCTACGATCTTGGTGGCCGTAGAAGGACCGATGCCCTTAATGATCCCGCCGGACAGGTATTGCAAAATGCCGGAGGCATCCTTCGGCAGGGTTACCGTTACCTGTACCGCCTTAAATTGGCGGCCAAAGCGAGGGTGCATGGTCCACTGACCGCGGAACACCGCCTCCTCCCCCTCGCTGATGGGAGGCATCTCACCGGCCACAGTCTCTCCGTCCCCGTTGGCCTCGCCTGTATTCAGTTGCAGTACGGTATAACCGTTGTCCGGGTTGCGGTAAACGATCTCTTCTACCCGCCCGGCCAAATTCTCATACACTTCTGCCATACCTTGCTCCAAAGTCTCATAATTTCATCTTTCAGTATAGCATATTTCCGCAGGAATTGCCACCGCGAAGCACAAAAAAGCCGCAGGTTTTCACCTGCGGCAAATATTTCTATCCGGCGCGGTTTAGCCGCTTTATCGACGGTCTGAGCCGCAGGGTTTCACCTGCGGCAAATAGCGTAATTACCGTGCCAGCGCAAAGTATAAGATCACAGCTGCACCTAAAACAATTCGATACCAGCCAAAAGCCTTAAAGTCGTGCTTTTTGATATACCCCATCAGGAACTTGATGGTCAAGATGGACACCAGGAAAGCCACCACCATACCCACGGCCAGTAAAATGGCCTCGGCAGAAGTGAAGTGAAAGCCGAACTTGACCAGCTTCAGCGCACTGGCGCCAAACATCACCGGCACCGCCAAAAAGAAGGTGTACTCTGCCGCCACCGTGCGGGACACGCCAATGAGAATGGCGCCCAAAATGGTAGCGCCGCTGCGGGAAGTGCCCGGGAACACAGCTGCGATCAACTGAAAAGCACCAATGATCAGCGCAGAAGTATAGGTCAACTCGCCAATGGAATGGATCTTGGCGGTTTTGCCTTTGTTCCAAGTTTCCACCACCAAAAAGAAAATACCAAAGAGAATGAGCATGATTGCCACAGTCTGCCAGTTGTAAAACAGCGCGTTCAGCTTATCGTCAAAGAGCACGCCCACCACGGCAGCCGGCACGCAGCTGACCAGCACCTTGAACCACATTTGCCAAATGTCTTTCTTGGGCACAATGCGCTTGTTTTCCATACCAAAGGGCCACAGCTTGTGCCAGTACAGCACCACTACGGCCAAAATGGCGCCCAGCTGAATCACCACCAAGAACATCTCTTTGAACTGAGGTGTCACATTCAGGTGCAAAAATTCGTCCACCAGGATCATATGGCCGGTGGAGCTGATAGGCAGCCACTCGGTAATGCCCTCTACAACACCCAGCACAATGGCCTTGAGTATTTCAATAATCAAATTCATATACTGTATTGCCTCCCCTATCGTTTTTTCTATTGTAACAGACCTGCAGCTTCTTGTACAGAAATCTTATGAGATTTAACACAAATTTATCCTAACAAAAGCGCCGCAGTTGCCCGCAGCGCTTCATGCTCAGAAATTAAAGTTGTTGTAGCCCCAGTGGTCCACCTCTCGGTAGCGCACATAGGTACGCTCCGGCGGCACCTGCAAATACTGCTGGGCAAGGGCGCACAGCCGGCGGGTCAGGTCATCGTAGGCGTCGTCCGTTGCCGTACCGAAAATGGACACGGAGAACAGGGCGCAGGGCGCGTCACTGCCCTGAAAGTACATTTTTTGTTCGCCTGCCAGGTTCACCATCAGCCAACTTTCGCTTTTGCCGGGAATGGCGGTAATGGCGTCGCCCAACGCGCTTTTCAGCTCCGCTTCCACGGCGGACAAATTCTCTGTGGTCTTCACTTCAATAAAAGGCATGGCTTTACTCCTTTACGCCGGACAATTCTTTCCAGTGGATCTTGCAATATTCCTTGCCGTCAATAGGCGGATACTTCTCATCGTCCACCCTGGCGGCGTTGTAGCACTTGTAGTCCCCTACATAGGCACAGCGCTGGGTGTCCGCGCCCCCTTCGCTGAGGGAGGGAATAAACGCATACAGGAAAATGCCCAGAACTGCCACACCGATGCAGGCAAAGCCCACCTTGCCGGGCACCTTTTTGAACAGCTTGGCAGCGTCCACCTTTTCGAGGCCTTTAATCTTCATCACCAGCTTCATCAGCAGGTAGCCCAAAACGGCGGCGATCACACCTACCAGCAGACCGCCCAGCACATCGGTGGCGTAATGCACCATCAGGTACACACGGGAGCCCATGGTACACAGAGCCACGCAGGGGAACAGCCAGGCAATTTTCTTTTTATCGCTCTTAAAGCACAGGAACAGCGCGGTAGCTACCTCTACGGCAGAGGTGGTGTGGCCGGAGGGAAAGCTGTAATCGCTCTCACTCAGCGCCCCGGCGCCGATATACCAGGACCAGTAATCCGCGTTCTGCTGCAAAGTGTTGTACGGTCTGATCCGCAGTACCATAGGTTTGGCAATCACATTGGTAATCAGCGTGCCGATAATCACGGCAAATAAAATGGAAAAGCCATACTTGCGGGTGCGCTTAAAAAAGCACAGTACCACAGACAGCACCACAATGGGAATGATGAAATTCTCGTCCCCAAAAGCGGTAAAGAACTTGGCAACGCCGGTCAAAAACCCGCACTGCATGGAGCCGAAGAACCGAAACACCCACAGATCAAAGGCATAAAACGCCTTGTCTATGTTGTCACCGATGGTCAGCAAAATCGGACTGAACATAGAAAAACCCCTTTTCTGTAATTTATACCCCCAGTTTACCAAATTTCAGTCCCAAATACAAGACAAACCGGGCAAAAACAGGCCCTTTTTCCATGTGGGTTTACAAATCCTTTACAAGTGGGGGGATTTTCTTCTTCATTTGGTCACAAATTCGTCAAAAATCCGTGGTATAGTAGAAGCAATCTAAGAAACACAAGCGAGGCAGTATGACACAAAATCCTTATCAGGTGCTGGGCGTGCCCAACGGCGCCGATTTGGCGGAATGCACCCGAGCCTACAAGCGCCTGGCCAAAAAGTACCACCCGGATCTAAACCCGGGGGACCATGTGGCCGAGGCCAAGATGGCAGAGGTAAACGCCGCCTTTGACGCCATCAAAAACGGCAACACCGCCGACAACACCTCTACCGGCAGTCGCCGCAGTGCAGACGCCGGCAGTGATTACTATACCGCTGTGGTGAACTTTATCAACCACGGTCAATATGCACAGGCCATTAACCTGCTGGGTAATATGGACAAAAGCGATACCCGCTGGTACTATCTGGCCGCTTTGGCCTATATGGGCTACGGCGATCAGGAAAAGGCCATGACAAACATTCGCATTGCCGTGAACCGGGAGCCAAATAACGCCAATTACCAAAGCGCCTACAACAGCATTCGCCAGGGGATCAACCCTATGGGCTTCGGTTTTGACCCGTTCTCGTTCTTTGACTTCTCCGCCTACACTGCCGGCGCAGGGAGCACCGGCACCCATCGGCCGCAAAGCCGCCCGGTGCGCCGACAAGGGGGCTGCCTGCTGACCATTCTGCGAGTAGCGCTGGCGATCTTTATCATCCGCCTGGTAATTCTGGGAATCACCTCCCTGGTGAGTTGGAGCAGTCAATACCAGCACTACGATGTATCGCCGGGCAATGCGTACAGTTACAGCCAAAGTGCAGACGGCAACCAAAGCAATGACCAAAACGACGACCAAAACGAAAACGGTCAGTATGGTTACAGCAACGGTCAAAACGGCAACAGCGCCTTTGGTCAGGCGCACGGTTCCGCTGCCGGCGCATAACTGTAAAGCGATTGAAAGGACAATCCGGTTTATGAAAGAAAAACTCAAGCAAATGGGCTATAAAATGCAGCAGAGCATGATCGGTCGCTACGGCATAGACGCCCTGTATAAAGCCCTCCTGGTCATCTATCTGATTTTGGTGGTAACGGGCAGCGCCTTTGCCCGGGTGTCTCGCCCGGTCTATACCGTGCTGTGGGTGCTCTCCCTGGCGGTGCTGATCTATGCCATTTTCCGTTCCTTCTCACGCAACATTGCCGCTCGGCAGCGCGAGAATGCCCGCTGGCTGGCGCTTACCGCCCCGGTACGGCGTGAGGGCCGTCTGCTGCGAGACAAATGGAAATTCCGCAAAACCCATGTGTTTAAGAAATGCCCCGGCTGCAAAGCGGTGCTGCGCCTGCCTCGTAAAAAAGGCAAGCACACCGTCAACTGCCCCCATTGCCATAAGAATTTTACCGTGCATGTGCACGGATAAAACAAACGCCCTGCCAAACGGCAGGGCTTATTTTCACAGAATTATACCAAAAAACAAGGACCCAAGGCGGGCAAAACCGCTTCGGGTCCGTTTTTCTGCTTAGATCAGTCCTGATCGGCGTCCTCGTCCTCGTCGTCCTCACAGGTGACCTCAAACTCCAGGGTCTCGCCGCAGGCGGGGCACTCCATAGAGCCGTCCAGCACGGTGTCCTCATCTACCACAAAGGTCTCGTGGCAAGCAGGGCACTCAATCTCAAACTCCTGGCACTCGTCCTCGTCGTCATCGCAGCAACCGCAGTCGCAGTCATCGTCGTCTTCGTCGCCGTAGAGGTACTCCTCCACATCGCCCAAATCCTCGTCCACAGCGTCCAGCTGATCTGCCATCATCTCTACGCCGTCGGTCAGGTCGTTCACATCTTCTGCCAAGTTCTCCAGTACGCCGATCATGGCTCTGTAAATCTTGGTCTCTTTTTTGGACTCATCCAAGTCCATGCCGTCCAGCAGGCCCTTCAGGTAGCCCAGGCTCTCCGTTGTATCCATCGTGCGATCTCCTTTACAAAATATTGTTATTGGGGTTTATGCTCTTTCCATATACTCGCAGGTGCGGGTATCTACGCGGATTTTGTCGCCCTCGTTAATAAACAGCGGCACGCGGATCTCTGCGCCGGTCTCAACGGTGGCGGGCTTCAAGGTGTTGGTAGCGGTGTTGCCCTTAATACCCGGCTCGGTCTTGGTAACCTCCAGCACCACAAAGGTGGGCGGCTCCACACCGAACACCTTGCCCTTGTAGGACAGGATACGGCAAATGTCGTTCTCCTTTACGAACTTGAAGTTGTCGGACAGATCGGAACCGTTCACCGGCACCATATCAAAAGTCTCCTGATCCATGAAATAATACAGGCCGTCATCGTTGTAAGAATACACCATTTCCTTACGCTCAATGTAAGCGGTGGGGAACTTGGCGGTGGGGTTATAGCTCTTCTCCACCACGGAACCGGTAATCACATTCTTTACCTTTGTACGAACAAAAGCGGCGCCTTTACCGGGCTTTACATGCTGAAACTCCACAACCTGGAGCACATTGCCGTCCTCTTCAAAGGTCACGCCGTTTCTGAAATCACCTGCTGATACCATATAAGTTTACCTCCAAAAGTAATCTGTAATACATAACAAAGATATTTTACAGTATTTCCAATAATAAATCAATACCCATTTTGTAACTGTCTTTGCCAAAACCGCAAATTTGCTTCACGCACACCGGGGTCAGCACGGAAATCCGGCGAAAATCCTCCCGCTGGTGAATATCGCTCATGTGCACCTCCACATAGGGGGTAAAGTCCTGCACCGCCTCAATAGCGTCCCGAATGGCATAAGAATAATGGGTGTAAGCGCCCGCATTGAGCACCACGCCGTCATAGTCGGTGCGGCTGGCATGGATCTTGTCAATCAGCGCGCCCTCGTGGTTGCTCTGGTAAAAATCCACCTGCACGCCCTTGCCCTCGCCATAGGCTGCCAGCTGCCGGTTAATATCCTCCAGGGTCTCGGCGCCGTACACATTCTTTTTGCGAATACCGGTCAAGTTCAAATTGGGGCCGTTCATCACAAGAATTTTTTTCATCTTCCTACCTCCGTAAAAAAGAAACGGGAGCGTAACGACACGCTCCCACAAATAATATGTATCTTATTTGTACTTTCTTTTACGAGCAGCCTCGCTCTTCTTTTTGCGGGCAACAGAGGGCTTCTCATAATGCTCTCTTTTGCGGACTTCCTGGATGATACCGTCACGAGAAGTCTGACGCTTAAAGCGACGCAGTGCGCTGTCAAGAGATTCGTTCTCTTTAACTCTAACCTGGCTCATTAAATTCCCTCCCTCCGACCTGTTTGGCAGGGGTATTTGAATACTCTTTTCATATCCGCAAAGATTATAAACAATAACCGACGGATTGTCAAGCATAATATCAAAAAATGTCTAAATACTTGCAAAAAGGCAGTGTCTCGCCGCCTTTTTTGCCGCAAAATCAGATTTTTACGCTGACTGCCTTGGAATAGCTGCCGCTGGTCTTGCCGGTATAGCGACAGACCTTGTAATAATAGCGGGTACCCTTTTTCACGGATTTATCCGTGTAGCTTAGGGCCGTGTTGCTCTTCACAGTGATCTTCTTTACATTCTTCTTAAAGTTCTTATCCGTGGAACGGAGAATGTAATAGCCGGTAAAGCCCTGGGACTTGCTCCAGCTGATCTTGGCAGACTTGGCACTGATCCGCTGCACTTTCACACTGCCGGGGGTTGGGGGCAACGCCTGCTTGGACACCGTGGCACTGTATGCGCCGACGCCAAAGGGACTGACCGCCTGTACCCGGAACTGATAGGTGCTCTTGACCTTCAAATTCTTAAAGGTATAGTTGCAGGCGGTGGTGCTGAAATAAGTCCACTTGCCGCTGCCATTTAACCGATAGGCAACGGTGTAGCGCACCGCGTGCTCCGTAGGCTTCCAGTTCATCCGAATGGCAGTGGTGCCGGTGCGGGTGGTGGTGATATTGCCGGGCACACCCAGCTGCAAGCCTACGCCGTCCGTTACAGTTGAGCGATTGGAATAAGCCGCGTTGCCGTCCTCGATGTACACATAACGACGCACCTTATAATAATAGGTGGTATTCACCTGGATCTCATCGTCTATATAAGTATTCTGTGCCGGATCCGTCACCGTGGCAATCAGGTCAAAGGTGCCGTTCTTCGCTGTGCTGCGAAACACCTGATAACCGTCCACATCGGTACGGGTGGTCCAGCTGACAGCCACGCCCTCGTCTCCGGCGCTGACCCGCGGCTTAGACGGAGCCGGCGGCAGGCAGGTGATGGTGTTGCTGGCGCTTTGGCCGCTGCGGTCCGTGGCATTGGCAGCCAAAGTAAAGGTGTATTTCTCTCCGGTGGTCAGGCCGGTAACCGTGGCAGCCGTTTCGGTGGTGGTGCGGGATTTAACCACCTTCTTACCCTTGGCGTCCGTTACGGAATATGTATAGCGCTCCGCACCGTCCACCGCGCCCCAGGTGTAGCAAATGGAGGTGCAGCTTTTCCGCTCGGTGGAAATGGTCGGCGCCGCCAGCGTGCACTCGTCCAAATAATACTTGCCGGTCAGCTTGCTGTAACGGTTCAAGGACAGGCCCATACCGTTGCCGCAACTCATAGGCGCGCCGAAAAATTTATTCAGCGAGGTCACATCGCCGTCTTTATCCTTGATATTGGTGTTGGGACTGTCCAAAAAGCTGTCCCAGTACACGGTGTCCACATGGCAGGCGGCGGGGGTGTAATTGCCGCTGGCGTAGTTGGAATGGTAAAGGAGAATTTTCTCTGTGTCTACATGCTGTACCATGGCGGTGTGCATGTGGCGGGTGCTGTCGTTGGCGCAACCGTAAGAGATCACATCGCCGGCAGCCGCATTGTCCAAAATAAAATCCATCACTTGCCGCGCCACCGTCTTTTGCTTGGCAGCAGTGGTGGCGGCAGAAAAAGTCTTACTGGCCACGGTGTAATAATTGCCGGTATGATTATAGCGATAGGAGCCGCGCATTTGCTCATTATAGTAGGTTACGCCGTACAACTCTTTGCACACGGCGGACACAAAGCCAAAGCAGTTGCCCACTACCTTAGCAGACTTGCCGGGAATATAGCCGGTCTTGGTCTGCAAGGTTTCCAGCGCGTGCTCCACATGCTGCCGGGTAGCGGCAGAGGCGGTCACAGGCACGGCAAACGCAGTACAAATCACAAATAAAGCGGCCAAAAATACGCTTAGTATTTTCTTCACACACTCACATCCTGTAAAAATCTGCAAAATAGTATAGCACAAATCCCCTTTTCGGTCAAATCCGGCAAAAAATACAGGACGACCGGGGCAGTTCTGCACCGCCGGGGCCGTCCAAAGTCTGTGATTTATTACAATGTGTAATTGCCGTTAGATGGCAACAAAGTTCACCAGCTTGCCGGGCACATAGATCTCTTTCTTCATGGTCTTGCCCTCCAGCAGTGCGGCGATCTTGCTGTCTGCCTTGGCGGCGGCCAGCACTTCCTCCTTGGGCATATCCGCGCTGATGGTCATACGGGAGCGCACCTTGCCCAGTACCTGAAGCACGATCTCCACCGTGTCCTCCTTGGTCTTGGCCGGGTCAAATGCAGGCCACTGTGCCTCATGCACCATACCGCCGAACTGCTCCACTTCCCACATTTCTTCCGTTACATGGGGGGCAAAGGGGTTCAGCAAAACGGTCAGCGTGCGCAGCTCGCCCCGGGTGATGCTGCCCTTATCGTACACTTTGTTCAGGAGCGTCATCAGCGCCGCAATGGCGGTGTTGCACTTCAGCTGGTCAATATCCTCCGTCACCTTTTGAATGGTCTGGTGCATCAGGGTCTCCAGATCATTGCTGCAAGTCTCCTCCGGAGTGACCATGGTTTGCAGGTTCCAGTACCGCTCCAAAAAGCGCTTGCAGCCCTTAATGGAGTCGCTGTTCCAGGGGGCAGCCTTTTCAAAATCGCCAATGAACATTTCATACAGGCGCATGGTGTCTGCACCGTACTGATCCACGATCTCGTCCGGGTTGACCACATTGCCGCGGGACTTGCTCATCTTCTCGCCGTTCTGACCCAAGATCATACCGTGGGAGGTACGCTTTTGGTACGGCTCCTTGGTGGGCACCACGCCAATGTCATACAGGAACTTGTGCCAGAAGCGGGAGTACAGCAAATGCAGGGTGGTGTGCTCCATACCGCCGTTGTACCAGTCCACTGGCGCCCAGTAATGCAGGGCTTCCGGCGAGGCCAGAGCGTCCGGATTGTGGGGATCCATATAGCGCAGGAAGTACCAGCTGGAACCGGCCCACTGGGGCATGGTGTCCGTCTCTCTCTTGGCCGGACCGCCGCAGCAGGGGCAGGTGGTGTTCACCCAGTCGGTCATTTTGGCCAAGGGGCTTTCGCCGGTGTCCGTAGGCTCATAGCTGTCTACCATAGGCAAGCGCAAAGGCAGCTCGCTCTCCGGCAGCGGCACATAGCCGCACTTGTCGCACTTAACGATGGGGATGGGCTCGCCCCAGTAACGCTGGCGGCTGAACACCCAGTCACGCAGCTTGAAATTCACTTTCTCATGGCCCTTACCCTCTGCGGTCAGCCATTCAACGATCTTCTTCTTGGCTTCTTCCACGCTTAGGCCGGTGAGGAAGTCGGAGTTGACCATGGTGCCGGTGGCACAGTCGGTGAACGCCTCTTTCTCCACATCGCCGCCTGCAACCACTTCAATAATAGGCAGGTCAAACTTCTTGGCAAATTCCCAGTCGCGGGTATCGTGGGCCGGCACAGCCATAATGGCGCCGGTGCCGTAAGAGGTCAGCACATAGTCGGAAATAAAGATCGGGATTTCCGTATCGTTGACCGGGTTGATGCCCATCACGCCTTGCAGGCGCACGCCGGTCTTATCCTTATTCATCTCGGTGCGCTCAAAGTCGGACTTATGCGCCGCTTCCTGCTGATAGGCGCGCACTGCGTCCAGGTTCTCCAGCTTGTCCGCCCACTTTTCAATCAGCGGGTGCTCAGGAGAAATAACCATATAAGTGGCGCCAAACAAGGTGTCCGGCCGGGTGGTGTACACGGTCAGGGTGTCGCCCATCGTGGTGCCAAAGTCCACCTCTGCACCGGTGGAACGGCCGATCCAATTCTTCTGCTGCACCTTGACCCGATCAATAAAGTCCAGGTCGTCCAAATCATCCACCAGCCGCTGGGCATAAGCGGTGATCTTCAGCATCCACTGGCTCTGGTTCTTGCGGATTACCTCGCTGCCGCAGCGCTCGCATACGCCGTTGACCACTTCTTCGTTGGCCAGCACGCACTTACAGGAGGTGCACCAGTTTACGGCCATTTCCTTCTTGTAAGCCAGGCCCTTTTTGAACATTTGGAGGAAGATCCACTGGGTCCACTTGTAGTATTCCGGATCGGTGGTATTGATCTCCCGGGTCCAGTCAAAGCTAAAGCCCAGAGACTGGAGCTGCTGCTTAAAGTGTGCAATGTTGTTCTTGGTCACAATCTCCGGGTGAATGTGGTTCTTAATGGCGTAGTTCTCAGTAGGCAGGCCAAAGGCGTCCCAGCCCATGGGGTACAACACATTGTAGCCCTGCAAACGCTTTTTACGGGCCACAATATCCAGCGCCGTGTAAGAGCGGGGATGACCCACATGCAGGCCCTGGCCGGAGGGGTACGGGAACTCCACCAGGCAGTAATACTTGGGCAAGGAAAAATCCTGCTTGGCTGCAAAGGTGTTGTTGGCATACCAATAGTCTTGCCACTTCTTTTCGATCTGCTTAAAATTATACTCCATTATTCTGCCTCCAATAAACTTGTAATATCCTGTTTTTCGCCGTCGCCCCACAAACGCTCCAACTGGTAGTAATCCCGCTGCTTGCGCTCCAGCAGGTGAATGACCACCGTGCCGTAGTCCAGGCACAACCAGCCGGTGGCCTTGCCCTCCACGTGGTGGGGCTCTACGCCCGCCTGGCTCAGCTTATACTCCACCTCGTCGCCCATGGCCCGCAGCTGGGTGGAAGAAGTGGCAGTGGCAATGACGAAATAATCCGCCAGCACCGTCAGATCCGTAATGCGGATCACCTCTGTGTCCAGCCCCTGCTTGCTGTCTATGGCGCGCACGGCAGTTTTTACAATATCTAAAATTTCCATTAAAAGATCCTTTCTCGCTATTTGATACAGGTACCGGCAAAAGCAGACGATCTTGCCGCTGCCTGCATTATCCCCGGCGCTCCAGCACCCAGTTGTAGGCGTCTACCGTGTCCGGGTGAATGGGCCGACCCTGCCGGGCCAGGTCCGTAATGGTATAAGTCAGGGCGTAGAACATACCCGGCTCCAGCCCCTCGTCCACCTTGGCGCGCATGGTCTCCACATCTTTATAATGCCGATCGGCAGAGATAAAATCTGCCAGATAAATAATCTGCTCCAGCAGGCTCATACCCCGGCGCGCGGTGGTGTGATACCGAATGGCATTGAGAATATCCGGGTCCGTAATGCCCAGCTCCAGGCGCACATAAGCGGCGCCGCTCATTTGATGATACACCTTTCCAATGCGAATTTCAAGGTCTGACATCCGCTCGCCGGCTTTTTCTATATACGCCCGCTGCACAGACGGCTCCTCCTCTTTCATCACATCGTGCAGAATACCGGCCACATACGCCTGCTCCACATCGGCGCCAAAGCGCTCTGCCAGCTGCACCGCCGCCTCTGCCACACAGACAGAGTGGTAAAAGCGATAATCGGACAGTCGACTGCGGATCAACTCCACATATTGCTTGTATTTTGCCTTATCCACGGTAAAGCCCCTTTTCCATAATGTAATCTGCCACGGCTGCGGGCACCAGATCGGCAATGCGCTCGCCCTGTGCCACCCGCTGCCGAATTTGGGTGGACGACACCACCACCGGCTTGGCTACCAGTACGCTGATCCCGGCCAAGTCCTTGTTCCGAGTCAAAAAATCCGCCACCGCCTGCCGCTGGCATTCCTGCCGGGTAATGGCTCGCACCCGGGCCAGCTTTAGAATATCTTGATACCTGTACCACTTTTGGAAGTCAAAAAGCTGATCGGAGCCAATGAACAAAATGAATTCCCCATTTGGATAGATCTCTTTCAATTTTACCAGCGTGGTATAAGTATAGCTTTTTTCCCTGCTTTCCAGTTCAATGGTGGAGATTTCGATTTTGTCCGCGCAGGGCAGGGATTCTACCGCCAAGCGAATCATAGCGATCCGGTGCGTCGCCGGGATCAAATCCCCGGCGCTCTTATGGGGCGGATTGGCTGTGGGCACAATCAACAACTTGTCCAGGCCGCCGAAAGGCGTTTCCGCACGATAGAGCGTGTCCAGCAAATGCAGGTGGCCGTTGTGGATAGGATTAAACGCCCCGCCGTAAATGCCAATGCGCATTTTATCTGCCATAATACTTGGGTCGGTCATACTTGGCGTAGGGATTTTTTTCTTCTTTCTCCCGCTGCCGCTGGCGCATGCCTTTAATGTGCACCTTTTTCTTTTTCACTTTCTTGTCTCCGGCGCGGGCAGCTTTCTTTGCGCGCACCTTTTCTTCATCAATGGGGCGTTGCAGCACGATCATGCCGCCGATCACCTGGATCACATTGGCACCCAGCGCCTCACCCAGCGCCTGCGCCAACGCCTTGGGCGGCTGGGGGGCAGACTCCAGGTGCACCCGCACCTTGATCAGTTCCCGCACATCCAGTGCGTCGTCCAGCTGGGCGATCAGGTTGTTGGAAATCCCCTCTTTGCCGATTTGGAAGATGGCCTCCAGTCCGTTGGCCTTGGCACGCCACGCGGCCCGTTCTTTACTTGTCATATCCGTTTCTCCAATTCTGCCGCCAGGGTACGCAGCGCGCGCCCTCTGTGGCTGATTTTGTCCTTTTCTTCTGCGGTATAGCGGCCAAAGCTGCGGCCCTCTACCAAAAACAGCGGGTCATAGCCGAACCCGGCGTTGCCGTCCCGCTCAAAACCAATGTGTCCGTGGCATTCGCCACGCACCGTCAGCTCTTCCCCATCCGGGAACACGCAGCAAATGGCGCACACATAATAGGCGGTGCGCTGCTCCATAGGCACGCCCTCCAGCTTTTGCAGCAGCAGGTCGTTGTTGGCCTCATCGTCCCCGTGACCGCCGGAGAACCGGGCGCTGTAAATGCCCGGCGCACCGTCCAGATAGTCTACGCACAAACCGCTATCGTCTGCAATGGCCGGCAGGCCGGTAACCCGGCAGGCACTGCGTGCCTTTAAGGCGGCGTTGGCCTCAAAGGTGTCGCCGTCCTCCACCACTTCCGGCAGTTCCAGCCCCAGCATGGCGGCGGTTTTCACCTCGATACCCAGGGGCGAGAGAATGCGCTGCATCTCTGCCAGCTTCTTTTGATTATTACTTGCTAAGATAAATTCCATTTTAATTTTGCGACCCTTTCTCCGCTTTTTCGTCCGCTGCCGCTTCGGCGCTGCCGATAAAGGAGGCGATTTCCTCCTCGTCTACCTCTGTGGGCGCCTTGTCAAACAGCCCGGCGGCAAAGGCGTCTGCGTCAAAGGGCTGTAAATCGTCGATCTGCTCGCCTACGCCTACAAACTTCACCGGCACATCCAACTCGTTATTGATGGCCAGCACCACGCCGCCACGGGCGGTGCCGTCCAACTTGGTGAGCACAATACCGGTAATGCCCGCTGCGTCCTTAAAGTCCTTGGCCTGGTTCACAGCATTTTGGCCGGTGGTGGCGTCCAGCACCAGCAGCACCTCCTTAGAGGCCCCCGGCAGCTCCCGCTCAATGACTCGGCTGATTTTGTTCAGCTCATCCATCAGGTTCTTTTTATTATGCAGTCGGCCGGCGGTATCAATGATGATCACATCCGCACTTCTGGCCTTACCGGCGGCAATGGTGTCAAATACCACGGAGGCCGGGTCCGCCCCCTCGGCGTGCTTGATCAGTTCCACATCTGCCCGCTTGGCCCACACTTCCAGCTGCTCAATGGCAGCAGCACGGAAGGTGTCTGCCGCGCCCAGGATCACCTTACGGCCCTGATTTTTCAGCCGCAGAGCCAGCTTGCCGATGGTGGTGGTCTTGCCCACACCGTTAACGCCGATGACCAAAATCACAGAGGGCTTGGTGCGCAGGGACAGATAGCTGCCGCCCCACACGATACCGGACACAATGTCCTTCATCGTCTCTCGCACCTGGGGCACGCTGGTGATCTTGTCGTTCTCAATTTTCGCTTTCAGATCCCGGATCACTCGCTGGGCAGTGGGAATACCCACATCACCCATAATGAGCACTTCTTCCAGCTCGTCGTACAGATCGTCCGTGATCTCCTGATGGCTCTCCATCACATCGTCCAGCTGGGCGGTTATGCCCTCGGTGCGGGTCTTTTTCAGACCCTTTCTGAATTTAGAAAAAATACCCATTCTTTATTCCTCCAATCCCATTTTGGCTGCCAGTTCCGCCGTTTGCAGCTCCAGCAGCTTGGACACGCCCTTCTCCTGCATGGTCACGCCGTAGAGCACATCCGCCTCTTCCATAGTGCCCCGACGGTGGGTAATGCTGATAAACTGGGTCTTGTCCGTCATACGGCGCATATACTTAGCAAAACGCTCCACATTCACATCGTCCAGCGCCGCCTCCACCTCGTCATAAATACAAAACGGAGAGGGAGTCACCTTCAGCACACTAAAGAGCAGTGCCAGCGCCGCCAGCGATTTTTCGCCGCCGGAGAACAGGTTAATGTTCTGCACCGACTTGCCCGGGGGCTGAATTTTAATTTCAATGGCGGACTCCAAACAGTTGTCCGGTTCTTCCAAAATCAGCTCGCCCTTGCCCCCGCCGAAAAAGTCTGTAAAGCAGGCGGCAAACTCGGTGTTGATTTTCTGGAACTGGGTCAGGAACTTCTCACTCATGGAGGCGGTCAAATCCTCAATGATCTTGTTCAGCTCTGACTTGGAGCGCTCCACATCGTCGATCTGTTCTTTCAGGAATGTGTAGCGCTCGGACACCTCTTTGTATTCCTCAATGGCGCCCACATTGATGGAGCCAAGCTTTTTGATCGCCACTTTGATCTCATGCAGGCGCTTTTTGGCCTCGGCCATATTGTCAATTTGAATGTTCAGTGCCTGGGCCTCTCGGCGGGTCAGCTCGTACTGCTCAAAGAGCATATCGCCCAGCTCGTCATATTCCTTTTGCATAGCGTTCTTGCGCTCTTCCAGCCGTACCAACTCGGCAGACAGCTGCTGGCGCTCCTGGCTCTTGGCCCGCTCGGCGGCGCGCAGGTCGCCGGTGGTCTTTTCGCCATCCGTTCGGGCAGCGATCTTTTGCTGTACCGCCTCTTCCGCTTGGGCTGCACGCTCCCGCAGTTCCCCAGCCTCTGCCTGCAACTGCTCCGTTTGGGCGGCAAAGCCGGTTTGGGCGGCACGGATTTGGTCGATCTCTCGCCGGGTGGCAGCCACCCGGTCCGCCGCGCTGTTCTTCCGGGCCAGCAGGTCCTCAATACTCATTTTGGCAGCAGCGCTGTCCTTAGCCAGTGTCACCAATTCCAAATTCAGCTGTTCCGTCTGACGGCGGGTCTCTTCTCGCTGTGCGGTAATGGCGGCTGCCTGACTGCCTGCCTGCTCCAAGGCAGCGCGGGTGTCTGCAATGGCGCTTTCAAACCCGGCGGCCTTGGCATTGGCAGCGTCCAGATCCTGCTGCAATGCCTGCACACGATCGGCGGCGTTGTCTTTCTCCTGCTGCAACGCCTGCTGCTGGCTCTCTGCGGCAGACAATTTCTCGCTGATCAACTTATCCTCACCCTGGGCGCGGATCAGATCCTCCTGGGCCTGCTTCATATCCGCCTGGGCACCTTGCAGCTTGGCAGCGGCAAAGTTGGCCTCCTCCACGGCGGTTTTATACTCTGCCTGCACATCGTGCATCTGCCCCTCCAGGGCCTTGACCTCGCTGTGCAGCGCCTCAATCTGATTGGCACGGGACAGTACCCCGGCGCCCTTGGCACGGGAACCACCGCTCATGGAGCCGCCCGGGTTCATCACCTGGCCGTCCAGGGTCACAATGCGAAAGCGGTTATGGTACTGCTTGGCCATACCGATGGCAGAGTCCAAGTCCTCCACAATCACCGTGCGCCCCAGCAGATTGGAAATAATTTGGCTGTACCGGCGGTCGCAGTCTACCAGCTCCGGCGCCAGCGCCACATAGCCAAAGCAGTCCTCCAGGCCCCGCTCCTCTAACCGACGGCCCTGAATGTTGCTGATGGGCAGGAATGTGGCCCGCCCGGCGTTGTTCTGCTTTAGGTACTGCATAGCCCGCTTGGCATCTGCTTCGTTATCCGTCACAATATTCTGCATGGCGGCGCCCAGCGCCACCTCAATGGCTGTGGAATGGGCGTCCTCTACGGCGATCAGCTGGGACAGCACCCCGTGGATCCCCCGCAGGGCACCGGCTCTGGACTGGCGGATCACCACCTTTACCGCACCGGAAAAGCCCTCCATATTCTTCTCTAAATCCGACAACAAACCGGCCCGCTGCTGCTTTTGCTGCACGGCGGCGGCCAGTTCGTCCAGTTTGGACTTGATTTTCTCTGCTGCGGCGGTTTTACCCTGCAACTTCATTTGATAGCCGGACAGGGCGTTGCTGTTCTCATCAATGCGCTGCTGCAAGAACGCCAGATTTTCCCGGCTCTCCTGCTGCCGGGCCAGGATTCGCTGGGTCTCCTTGCCGCAGGCAGCCAGCAAGTCGTCCACGGAGCCGGAACGCTGCCCAATCTCCTCCATAGAAGAAGCGGCGGCGGAGGCCTGCACCTTGGCGTCAGACAGCTGCAAGGTCAGGTCGCTGAGCTTGCGGTTCAGTTCCGTAGTCTCCTTTGTATTGCTGTCGCCGGAGTCCAGCAGGGCTTGGCTCTGGCGGGTGATCTCCTCCAGTTGGCGGCGCTTGTCCGCCCCGGCAGCGTCGTTATCCCCAATGGTTTGGCGCAGCCGGGCCAGCCGTTCCTCTAAGGTGGCGCCGGTCTGGTCCGCGTCACGGATCTCCTGTTCCAGGCGCTCCACCGTCTCGGTCTGGTGCTGCAAGTTGGTCTCCAGTACCCGGATCTCTGCGTCCTTGCGCAGAGCCTCCTCCTCCAGCTTTTGGGAGGCCAGGCGCTGCTCCTCAATCTCCACATTCAGCTGCGCGGCACCGGCGGCGGCTTCTTCGATCTTCTTCTCAATCTCTGCCAGATCCGCCTCACAGATTTGGTAAGAGGCACCGGCAGCGTCAATGCGGTGCTCCTGCTCCCGCAATTCATCTGTAAAGCGGTCCAGCTTTTGCAGCCAAACGCCGATCTCCAGTTCTTTCTTTTCCGCACTCAGGTCTAAAAAGGCAGCCGCCTTTTCGCTTTGGACTTTCAAGGGGCCGACCCGGCTCTCCAACTCGCCCAAAATATCCAGCAGGCGCACCAAATTCTCCTGTGCCTGCTCCAGCCGCCGCTGGGCGTCTGTGCGCTTGTGGCGGAAGCGAGAGATTCCCGCCGCCTCCTCAAACAGCTCCCGACGGTCCTCATTCTTGGCAGAAATAATCGAGTCGATTTTGCCCTGACCTACCAGAGAGTAGCCGTCGGCGCCCAGGCCGGTGTCCATAAACAGCTCGCGAATATCCTTGCGCCGCACCTGCTCGCCGTCGATCTTGTACTCACTCTCGCCGCTGCGGTAATAGCGGCGGGTGACGGTGACGATCTCGCCCCGGTCCTTTAAGGTACCATCGCTGTTATCCAGGGTCAACTGCACCTGGGCAAAGCCCAGCGCCTTACGGGCGGAGGTGCCGCCAAAGATCACATCCTCCATCTTAGAGCCGCGCAGGGACTTGGTGCTGGTCTCGCCCAGTACCCAGCGCACTGCGTCGGAGATATTGCTCTTGCCGGAGCCGTTAGGTCCCACCACGGCGGTGATGCCCTTGCCAAAGTTCAGCACCGTTTTGTCCGGGAAGGACTTAAACCCCTGCATTTCAAGTGTTCTTAATACCATATTCGATCCTCATTTCGCCCGCCAGGGCGGTATCTGTTTGTAACCGGATCTGATACTGCCTTGCGGCCAGTTCAGCCAGATTTTGCTTTTTATTTCCCACAAAGCGGGAGTAGCACCGAGGGTGCACCGTCACGGTGTACGCTCCCGGCGGGTGCGCCAACACCCGGCGCAGCAGCATACGGGAATACACCAGCTCGCCAAAGCTGTCGTGAAAGGCACCGGCCACCTGCCGGGCTTTCACCTCCGGGCTGCTGTGCAGTCCCAGGCGAATGATCCGCACCCCTGCCTGCTCAAAAAGAGGCACCAGCCGACTGCACAGGTCCACCGCCTGCTCCACCGTTTGGGGCACATAGTCCCCGCTGCGGTATTGGCGTTCCAACTCCGTACCCGCCAGCACCACCGTTGGGTAAATCCGCACAGTGGCCGGGCGCAAGGCGATCAGCTGCCCAGCCGTTTCCAGGGCGGTATCTTCCGTATCGCCGGGCAGTCCGGTCATCATCTGCACGCCCAGTTCCAGCCCCGCTCGGTGCACGCACTGGGCGGCGGCAACACTGTCCGCTGCCGTGTGGCCCCGGCGGCACCGGGTCAGCACCCGGTCATCCATACTTTGGCACCCCAGTTCCACAGCAGTCACGCCGTAGGACTTTAGCAGTGCCAGCACCGCGTCGTCTACACAGTCCGGCCGGGTAGACACCCGAATGCCTGTGGCCTTGCCGGCCTGCACATACGGTGCGGCGGCAGCCAGCAGGGACTGCATATACGCCGGTTCAATGGCGGTAAAGGAGCCTCCAAAAAACGCAATTTCATAGCTGAAACCGTCTTTTTCAAAGGCTTTCTCACAAGCGGCGCGCACATCTGCCGGCGTAGGCGGCGCCGTTTGGCCGCTAATGGTGCGCTGATCGCAAAAAGTGCATCGGCACGGGCAGCCGATATGGGGCACAAAAATGCTGATGTTGCCCTTTCTCATAGGCCCATCAGGTGCAGCGCCTCTTTGGCTGCCTCCTGCTCCGCTTCCTTTTTGCTGCGGCCCACGCCGGAGCCGATCACATTGGAATTGAGCCGCACCTGTACCTGAAAGCGCTTGTCGTGGTCCGGGCCGCTCTCTCCCACCAGCACATAGGTCACATTCTCCCCCGGATTCTGCTGCACCACCTCTTGCAGGGTGGTCTTGTAGTCCTTAAAGGCGGTGGTGTGATTCTCCAACGCCGGGACTAAAAAGCGGAGAATGTGTCGCTTGGCCGGTTCCATACCGCCGTCCAAATAAATGGCGGCGATCAGCGCCTCAAAGGTATTCTCCAGCGTGGAGGGGCGCTCCCAGCCCTTGGTGTGGATCTCACCCTTGCCCATACGCAGGTAGCTGCCCAGGTCGATTTGGGCGGCAAACCCGGCCAAGCTTTGGGTACACACCAGCGCCGAGCGCAGCTTAGACAGCTGACCCTCCGGCATATCCGGGAACCGGGTGTACAGCAGCTCTGCGGACACAATGGACAGCACCGCGTCCCCCAGAAACTCCATACGCTCGTTGCAGCGCACGCGGCCGTGGCGCTCGTTGGCGTAGCTGGAATGGGTCAGCGCCTCCTGCAACAGGCTGCGATCCTGAAAGGTATATCCAATCTTATGTTCCAAAGATTCCATAACCGAACTTCCTTTTATTCTGCCGAGACAGCAGGAGCTGCCAGGGCGGTTTCTATATGGCCGATCAGGTCGTTTTGCAAAAACCAGACCGCCTGTTTGATAGCATTCTTAAAGGTGCGGGCGTCTGCGGAGCCGTGGGCCTTCACCACCGGCTTTTGCACCCCCAGCATTACGGCGCCGCCGTATTCTTTATAGTCGAACTTGGTCTTCATATTCTTCAGCCCGCCGGACACACCCAGGGCAGACAGCAACGTAAAGGCGTTCTTCTTGAACAGGCCTTTCATCTCGTTCATCAGCACCTTGGCCACGCCCTCGTAGGTTTTTAAGATCAAGTTGCCGGTAAAGCCGTCGGCCACCACCACATCCGCGTCCCCAAAGGGAATTTGGCGACCCTCGATATTGCCCACAAAATTGTACGGTGCGGCAGTCATCAGGTCATAGGCCTCTCGCACGGTGGGGGTGCCTTTGGTGGACTCCGTGCCGTTATTGGCCAAAGCCACCCGCGGGTTCTTCACATGGAGCACATACTGCATATACAGGGAGCCAAGCAGCCCAAATTGGCACAGGAACTCCGGCTTGCACTCCGCATTGGCGCCGCAGTCCATCATCAAAAAGGGCTTGTTTGCAGAGGGCATAACCGAGGCAATCGCCGGTCGCTTAACCCCTTTAATCCGCCCGGTGATCAGCGTAGCGCCTACGGTCACGGCACCGGTATTTCCGGCGCTGACCAGCGCGTCCCCTTCCCCGGCTTTCAGCAGCTGAAACGCCACGCCCAGGGACGAGTCTTTCTTGCTGCGCAACACGCTCTTGGCGTCGTCCTCCATGGTGATCACCTGGGGAGCATCCACAATGCGGGTGCGTCGCAGCTGCAAGCGGTTCTCCTCTGCACAGCGGCGAATTTCCGCCTCTTTGCCGGTAAGGATAATGTCCACATCATAGGCGTCCACCGCCTGCATGGCGCCCTTAATGATCTCCAAGGGTGCGTGGTCGCCGCCGAATGCGTCTACAATGATCTTCATGCTCATTTCTCCAAAAAGCGGTCCAGTGCCGCCAGCGCCCGGTTAGACAAAGCCGCATAGCGCTCTTTTTTATCTCGAATTTTCGGCTCCATGGGGGGCAAAATGCCAAAATTGGCGCCCATGGGCTGAAAGTGCTTCACACTCTCGTCGCTGATATAGCGAGTCAAAGCACCGCTCATCGTCTCGCCGTTCGGGCAGCCGGTGGGCTTGCCCTCTGCCCGGCGCACTGCATTGCGCCCGGCCAAAATGCCGCTCATGGCAGACTCCATATACCCCTCCACGCCGGTGATCTGACCGGCAAAGAAAATGTTGGGGTGGCTGCGCAAAGCGTAATCCGCACCCAGCAGCCGGGGAGAGTCAATAAAGGAGTTGCGGTGCATCACGCCGTAGCGCACAATCTCCGCCTGCTCCAGCCCGGGGATCATACGGAACACCCGCCGCTGCTCCGGGAACTTTAAGTTGGTCTGGAAGCCTACCAGGTTAAACAGCGTACCGCCGGCATTCTCCCGCCGCAGCTGCACACAGGCCCAAGGGCGGTGCCCGGTAGCCGGGTCGATGAGCCCCACCGGCTTCATGGGACCGAACCGGGGTGCGTCCGCACCGCGCTTTGCCAACTTTTCGATGGGCATACAGCCCTCATACACATCAAAATCGTGGGTCACCGCACCCTCGGCGTGCACCAGCGCGTCAATAAACGCCTCATATTCCGCCCGATTAAAGGGACAGTTCAAATAGTCGCTGTCGCCGCCACGGTCATAACGGGAGGCACCAAACACCTTGGTATAGTCCACACTCTCCGCCGTGATAATGGGCGCCGCCGCGTCATAAAAGAACAGCCGCCCGGGGCAAAGCCGCTCAATATCCGCCGCCAGGTCGTCCGCCGTCAGCGGGCCGCTGGCCACCACGGTAATCTGATCTGCCCCGCGGGGCACTTCCGTCACTACCCGGTGCTCTACGGTGATATTGGGGTGGCTCTCCACCGCCGCCGTCACACGGGAGGCGAACTGCTCCCGATCCACGGCCAGGGCACCGCCGGCAGGCACGGCGCACTGCCGAGCAATTGGTACTGTTAAGGAACCCAGCCGCGCCATCTCCTCCTTAAGCAGCCCCGCCGCACTTTCCAGCCGGGCGGCCTTTAAGGAGTTGGAGCACACCAGCTCTGCAAACAATGGCGATGTATGGGCCGGTGAATACTGCACCGGCTTCATCTCCAGCAGGGTGACCGGGTGGCCCGCATTGGCGATCTGCCACGCCGCTTCCGTTCCGGCCAAGCCTGCACCGATTACTGTAAATCTCATTTATTCCTCTGCCTGTTCTTTTTTCTTCTTAGGTGCCGGTTTGCTAAAGCCGCACTTCTCGTCCAGGCACACCAGCACATTGCCCCGCTTCTTAAACAGGGACTTGCCGCACTGGGGGCACACCTCGTCGGTGGGCACGTCCCAGGTCATAAAGTTGCAGTTGGGATAGGCGGAGCAGCCGTAGAAGGAAGTGCCCCGGCGGGTCTTTTTCTCGATCACATCGGCACCGCACACCGGGCACTTGGCCTTGGTTTTAAACACCAGGGGCTTGGTATTCTTGCACTCCGGGTAGCCGGGGCAGGCCAGGAACTTGCCGTAGCGACCCACTTTGATGACCATGTTGCGCCCGCACTTTTCGCAGACCACATCCGTCTCTTCCTCTTTCAGTTTAATCTTCACGCCCTGCATTTCTTTCTTTGCCTTTTCCAGCGGGGCCTCAAAGTCGTCATAATAGTGGCGGATCATATCAATATAATCCCGATCGCCGGAGTCGATCTTATCCAGATCCGCCTCCATCTTGGAGGTATACTTTACATCCACAATGTTGGGCATACGCTCCTCCAGCAGCTTAGTCACTGCCTCGCCCAGCTCCGTGGGTACGAACTGCTTGCCCTCGCGCTTCACATACTCCCGACCCACAATGGTGGAGGTAATGGTCACATAGGTGGAGGGGCGGCCCACGCCGTTCTCCTCCAGCGCCTTGGTCAGGGACGCCTCCGTGTACCGGGCGGGGGGCTGGGTAAAGTGCTGATTGCCGAGAATGCTCTTGAGCCGCAGCTTGTCACCGGCCTTTACCGGCGGCAGGGGCGCTGCGCCCTCGGTTTTGCCGTCGTCGCCTTTCTCCTCATACAGCACGGTAAAGCCGTCAAACTTCACCGTGTAGCCGGTGGCGTTGAACACATAGCCGTTGGCAACGATCTCAATTTTCATGGTCTCCTGCAGGCAGTTTTCCATCAGGGAGGCAATAAACCGCTCCCACACCAGCTTGTAGATCTTGTACTGGTCGGTGGTGACGCTGCCTTTCACCATCTCCGGGGTAATGGAGGGGGTGGTGGGACGAATGGCCTCGTGGCCGTCCTGAATATTGCTCTTGGACTTAAAATACCGGGGCTTCTTGGGCAGGTACTTCTCGCCGTAAGTCTCTGTAATAAAGGCGTTGCCGGCAGCCCGTGCCTCCTCGGAGATACGCAGGGAGTCCGTACGCATATAGGTGATCAGACCCAGGGTGCCGTGACCGGCTACCTCCACGCCCTCGTACAGCTCCTGAGCGGCTTTCATGGTCCGCTTGGCCTGGAAGGACAGGCGGCGGGAAGCCTCCTGCTGTAAGGTGGAGGTGATAAACGGCGGGGTGGGGCTCTTCTTACGGGTGCCCTTCTTCACCGACTGCACAATGTACTCGGCGCCCTCCAGATCGGAGAGGATCTTGTCACTCTCCTCCTTGGAAGTGATCTTGATCTTGGTCTTATCGTCCACCTTACCGGCCAGGGCGGCGGCAAAGCTCTTGCGCTCCGGCGGGTTGGTAAACTTGGCGTCAATGGACCAGTATTCCTCCGGCTTAAAAGCGCGGATCTCTTCTTCCCGATCCACCACCAGCCGCAGAGCCACGGACTGCACACGACCGGCAGACAGTCCCCGTCGGATTTTTTGGCTGATAAAGGGCGACAACTTGTAGCCGATGAGCCGGTCCAAAATGCGCCGAGCCTGCTGGGCATTTACAAAGTCAATATCAATGGCACGGGGGTGCTCCATACCGGTAAGCACGCCGTGCTTGGTGATCTCGTTAAAGGTGACCCGGTTTTTCTCTTTCATATCCAGCCCCAGCAGCGTGGCCAGGTGCCAGCTGATGGCCTCGCCCTCCCGATCAGGGTCCGTTGCCAGGTACACATAATCGGCGGCCTGGGCTTTTTTCTTCAGGTCCTTGACAAAGTTCTCCTTGCCGGCGATTACCGCATACTTAGGGGCAAAGTCATGGGCAATGTCCACAGACAGGCGGGCGGCAGGCAGATCCCGCACATGGCCCATAGAGGCCACCACATCGTACCCCTTGCCCAAATAGCCCTTAATATTCTTCGCCTTGGCAGGCGACTCCACAATAACCAGTTTTGACATTTGTTCTATATCCTTTCTCTATCGAGATGTTATTTCTTCCGAAAGCGGCTGCCGGGGGCGCTCTCCGCCAGATCCAGCAGTTCCAGCTTGGTCAGTGCCGCCAGCAGCTGCCCCTGGGGCATAGCTGCCGTGGCTGCCACCTGATCTACCGGGGTGAATACCTCCGGCAGTGCAGCAAGCACCGCACTTTCCGCTGCTGTAAGCAGCGCCTGATTTTCTCGTCGCTTTTTCAGCCGCTGTCGCCCCTCCTCCAGCCGTTCAAAATCGTACTCCTTAGAGGTTTGGGGCAAGTTGGCGCCCGGGTCCTGCTCCGCCGCCAGCAGCTGCTGCACGCTGGGCACCCGGTCCAGATCCAGGTGGTAACGCTCCGCGTAACCGGAGAGCAACTGAACCGGCTGGGTCACCACATACGCGCCGTCGTTGATTAGATCATTTGTGCCGGCAAAGTCCGTAGACAGTACGGAGCCGGGCACCGCGTACACATCGCGCCCCTGTTCCAGCGCGCAACGGGCGGTGATCAAAGAGCCGCTGTGGCTGCCGGCTTCTACCACCAGCAAGCCCTCGCTCATACCGCTGATCAAGCGGTTACGCAAAGGGAAGGTGTGCTTCCCTGCCGGGGTAAAGGGTCGAAATTCCGTTACCAGCGCACCGTGGCTGCGAATTTCTGCCCGCAGGGGCTCATTTTGCATCAAATACCGGGTGCCCAAACCGCAGCCCAGCACCGCAACGGTGGTGCCGCCGGCCAACATCGCGCCCTTATGGGCGGTACTGTCGATTCCCAGCGCGCCGCCGCTGACTACAAGGGCTCCGGCACCTGCCACACCCTTAGCCATAATGTCGCACACCTGCACCGCATAAGCGGACGCCTGGCGGGTGCCCACAATGCCCAGGGTCAACTGCCGGTTCCAGTCCGGCACGGTGCCGTCCGCATACAGCACCAGCGGCGGGTCCGGCAGATCCCGCAGCAGGCGGGGATAATCCGGGTGGTCATAGGGGAGCACCTGCCAGCCCTGCTGCTTGCAGGTGGAAAGCACTTTGTCCGCAGCGGACAGGGGCGTGCTCTCCAAGTGCTGCACCTGATATTTTGTCAGCGCCGGGGTCATACGCCACTCCATAATGTTGGCGTCGTACACCGCTTTGGCGCTGCCGAATTCTTCTAACAAAGGCTGTACCGCCGCGCCCTCTCCCAGGGCACATTGGAGCCATACCCAGTAGGCCGTCTCGCTCATCGCATCATCTCCCACATGGTAATGGCTGCCGCAACGGAGGCATTCAGGCTCTCGGCCCGCCCTTTCATGGGAATGGTCACCAGATCGTCGCACACCTGCTTGACCCCTTGGCTGATCCCATTGCCCTCATTACCGATCACACAGATGGAGGACTTGGTAAAGTGGGTCTCCGTGATCTTGGCCGCCGTATCCACCGGCACGGTGCCCAGCACCTGGAACCCCTCTGCCTTATACAGCAGCAGATCCTCCCGCAAATCGTGACTGACGGTCACCGGCAGCCGCAGCAGGCTGCCCATAGAGGCGCGCAGCGCCTTGGGATTGTACACATCGCAGCAGTTATACGCCAGCAAACCGGCTATGCCCAACGCCTCTGCGCTGCGGGCGATGGCGCCCAGATTGCTGGGATCCTGCACCCCGTCCAAAGCGATAAAGCGCCCGGTCTCAATGGTAGGGTTCTCCTCCGGCATTTTGCACACACAGAAGATGCCTTGGGTGTGCTCCGTCTCCGCCAGTTTGTCCGCCACCTGGCTGCTGATTTCCACCGCCCGACCGGCCCGATCACACAACCGGGCGCATTCCGCCGGGTAGCGCGCCATACAGTCGGCGGTAACCAACACCAGCGTAACGGTGTAAAACGAATGAAGGACATCAAAACAAAGCCGCGCCCCCTCCAGCACAAAGGAGCGAGCGTCCCGGCGTGCCTTGGCGGAGACCAACAATTTTTTGGTGTCCTTGATCAGTTGATTCTGTTTTCCCGTGATTTTATCCATACACATCTCCGTTTTGGCGTGCTACTATGCAGTCGGCACCGGGCCGACCCCTATCTGTTTAACCAAACCACTGGCTTTATTTATTAAATTAAGTCTTATATTACATTATATCGCAAAAAAGTGCAACACCCAAAGACAAAAAATTTTGCCTTTTTTCAAAAATCATAGTCGTTGATAAGATCCGCCATTCTTTTGCCTCTGCCAATTCGGCTCCCCTTATTTTGTTAAGGGGAGCTGTCACGAAGTGACTGCGGGGATAAAATAATGAGCGGGCGGATGGTATCCGCCCCTACCGGACTTACAAAACAGCGAGAAACAAATTGAAAAACGATTGTAAGGATCGATGTCCACATCGATCCGCAAGCTAAAAAACAAAACGGACCGCACCCAAAAGGGTACAGTCCGTCATTGGCAAATCTTACAGAGCAGCCTTAGCGGTCTCGGTCAGAGCAGTGAAGCCCGCCGGATCGGCAATAGCGATCTCAGACAGCATTTTTCTGTTCAGGTCCACGCCGGCCTTCTTCAGACCGTTCATAAAGGTGGAGTAGTTCATACCGTTTGCCTTGCAGGCAGCAGAGATACGGGTGATCCACATTCTGCGGAAATCTCTCTTCTTCTGCTTACGGCCGATGTAAGCGTACTGGCCGCTCTTCATCACAGCCTGCTTAGCAGTCTTAAACAGACGGTGCTTGCCGCCGTAATAACCCTTCGCAGCCTTTAATACTTTCTTTCTTCTCTTGCGGGTCGCCATAGCGCCTTTAATTCTAGCCATTCTTTCTTACCTCCGATATTCTGATAACACGCGTTGTCTCTTATTTGTAGGGCACCAGGCGCTTGCACTGCTTCTGGTTGGTCACATCTGCAACGGCAGTCTTGCGCAGGTTTCTCTTACGCTTGGTGGACTTCTTGGTCAAAATGTGGGAGGTGTAAGCGTGGGCACGCTTTACCTTGCCGCTTTTGGTGGTCTTGAAGCGCTTTTTTGCGCCGCTGTGCGTTTTGATTTTAGGCATAATCTATTCCTCCGTTTTGTGAATTTACTTTGCTGCCTTGGGGGACATAAACATCAGGATCTGTCTGCCCTCCAGTTTGGGTTGCTTGTCAACAGAGCCCAGCTCGCCGATCCCCTCGGCAAAGCGCTGCATGGTGGCAACGCCCAAGTCGGAGTGGGCCATCTCCCGCCCGCGCAGGCGGATAGATACCTTCAGCTTGTTGCCGGCCTCTAAGAACTTTTTGGCATGGTTGAGCTTGGTGTTGAAGTCACCGATGTCGATCTTCAGGGACAGACGAATCTCTTTCGTTTCCACGGTCTTTTGATTCTTGCGGTTCTCTTTCTCCCGCTTGGCCTGCTCGTAACGGTACTTGCTGTAATCCATGATCTTGCAGACCGGGGGCTTGGCCTGGGGAGCGATCTTCACCAGATCCAGACCGCGATCATCGGCGATCTTTTGCGCGTCACGGGCGCTCATGATCCCCAACTGCTCGCCGTCGGCGGAGACGATACGAAGTTCTTTATCCCGAATTTGTTCGTTGAGTTGGACTGTGTCCTTTTCTCTGCTGATAAATAACACCTCTTTGATAAAGTTGCACCGGCTGAAAAGCCAAAAAGTGCGGACGCAAAACGCCCGCACTTCTCTCAAATCTCAGGAATTGAAGATTGCCCTCTTTGCCGCAGCGGGAGGGGAGAACAGGGTCGTTCTGCTTTGTTGTGGCAATAGTTTACCACACCCGCGCGGATTTGTCAACGATTTTCTTATTTTTTCACGGTGACAGAGCTGCTCTTGCTCCAGCCGGAGTAGAAATTGGTCTTGTTCACCGTCTTATAGGTACGCACCCGCACATAGTATTTCTTGCCCTTGGTGAGCTTGGAAATGGTCTTAGAGGTGGTCTTGGCGCCCTTTACAGTTACGGTCTTGTTGCCCTTTTTGAAGTTCTTGTCCGTGCTGTACTGCACCTGATAGCCGGTGGTCTGGGTGGCCTGCTTCTTCCAGGTCACTTTCAGCTGGGCTTTCTTGGGGCTGGTCACCTTGCTCAAAGCAGTGCCCTTGGGATTGATGGTAAAGGTGCGCTTTTCCGTGCCGGCATAGTGGTTCTTAAACTTGATGGTCACCGTGTACTTGCCTACATTCTTGGCGCTCTTGGGATAAGTCACGGTGTACTCACTCTTGGCGATAGGTTCGTCCAAAACATCCGTAACCGTAACGCCCGGTTTTTTCTCTTTGCCATCATAGGTATAAGAGGTCTTGCTCAACTTAACCGTCTCATAGGGAAAATACACCTGCATAGACTCATCTTCCAATGTGCAGTAGGTGCAATACTTGGCGGTATAGCCAAAATCTTCCTTTGTAGCCACCACATTCATCGTCTTGATGTTGTGCTTGTGCACCAGTGCATTCACATTCACTGTCAGCGGACGGGACAACTCTTCTGCATCATCCGAATTCATATAGACGCCCACAATGTAGGTCACACCGGCCTCCAATGTAGCTGCCACGGCGATCGTCGTATTAGAGCCGTCGCCCGTCACATCGTCGGAATCGGCAAGGCTGTTCAAATAGTTGTCGCAAATATCCATAGACACATACAGATCTGCAAACTTCTTGTCCTGCATTTTGAACTCATACATACCCTTTGTAGCCGGAGTAAAAGTAAAGAATGCAGCGTTCTTGGTTTTGCTGAATGTAACGGCAGCACTGCCGTCCAGCTCCAGCACGCCGGGGTTGAAAATGTCGTTCTCCGCTGCCTGGGCAGGGATCGCCATGCCGGTGAGCATGGTCACAGCCAGCATAACAGCCAGCAGGGTGGAAAGTAATTTTTTCATAAAAATCCTCGCTTTCTCTGTTCCTTTGTATGAAGGTAAAAAAATAAGTGCGCCCCACAGGGGGACACACTTATTTTACCATATTTTCAATTTTACCGTCAACGAAAAGCCTTTGGCACTTTCTCCAAACTTTTGCTCCGTCCTTTGGTGATAATCGCCAAAAGTCCATTATTGCCAGGGGTACTTGGCCTTTAAGCTTTCAAATTCATCATAAGTAGCGGCAAAGTGGAAGTTCCCTTTCAAATCCGAGAAGAAGTACAAATAATCGGTACCGGGGTGCTCCACGGTGGCAGTCATAATTTCCGTACCCGGGTTGGCAATGGGCCCGGCAGGCAGGCCGGGACAGCGGTAGGTGTAATAAGCGTCATACACCGACTGGGAAAAGCCGTGATCCCGCAGAGCCTTGGCGTAGTAATAGGTCACATCGCACTCGATCTTCATGCCCTTGTCCAGCCGGTTCTCCAAAGTGGAAGCAATGTTGCCCTGGCTGGACTTGCTCAGCGCCTCCTTTTGCACAATGGAGCACAGGGTCACAAACTGGTACAGGGTATAGCCCCGCTGCTTGCAATAGGCTTTCACCTCATCGGTGATCCGCTGGTCAAAGGCCTCTAACATCGCATTTGCAATATCCGTTGCCTTGGAATTCTCCCCAAAGTCATAAGTAGCCGGGAACAAAAAGCCCTCTAAAATATAGCCCACATTGGGGTCATTCTTGGGGAAGTCCGCCAGCCAGTCATAATCGTAGCCCTCGGTGGTGCTGCACGCCTTTAAGAAATCCTTGGCGCTGCATACATTCTTTTTCTCCAGCGTAGAGGCAATATCAAACACCGTGTAGCCCTCGGGAATGGTGACCTTCACCTTCTTATGGCTGATGTCCGGGTTTTGCAGCTTCTCCGCCAAATCCTGATAGCTCATACCGGCGTTTAGGTAATACTCGCCGTTATAGTATGTAAAATCCGGGTAATTGCGGTCCATCCACCAGGTCCACACCGTATCGCTTTTGATCATACCGGCGTTTTTCAGCTTGGCGCCGATTTCGTAGGCAAAGTCGTTGTCCTCAATCACCAGCGTGTACTTGGCGCTGCTGCCCCGCTCCCCGGCCACATCCGTGCGCACCAGGTTGTAAGCGTACAAGCCCGCTGCCACCAGCGCCGCGATCAACAGCACCGGCAGCAGAATACGCATGGATTTATTTTTCTTCTTCGTCATGGTCGTTCTCTCCCAACAGGCGGCGCAGGGCCGTCCCGGTCAATTCCATTGGCAAATGGCGCATACCCCGCTGCGTAAACGGCTCTCCACAGGGTGTGAACCCCAACTTTTCGTAAAAGCCCACAGCCTCCAGCCGCGCGTCCACCGGCACACGGTGCGCGCCCTGTTCGGCGGCACGGCGCACCAGCGCCGTTACCAGTCGGCGGCCGCTCCCCTGCCCTCTGGCAGCGGGCAAAAAGGCAATGCGCCCGATTTTATAGTCCTCCGCCGCCCCTTGCAGACGGCCGGTGCCCAAGGGGTTGCCCTCTGCGGTCAGGAGCGCATAAACCGTATCTGCCCCCGGCAGATCCGCCGCGTCAAACTCCTGCTGCTCCGGTACGCCCAGGTCCTGCACAAACACCTGCCGGCGAATGGCACGCACCTGTGCCATATCCGGGTCCTGGGCGGTAAAAAAGCGCAAGGAATTCATCGCACCGTCTGCACTTTCAGCATATTGGTGGTGCCGCTGGCACCCAGAGGAATACCTGCGGTAATGACCACAATATCGTCCGGGTGGATCAGGCCGGTGGCGCGACCTACCTCCACCGCGTGGTCAAACAGAGCGTCCGTATTATCCTGGCGCACGCAGCGCACCGGCACCACACCCCAGCTGAGCATCAGCTGGCGCAGCACCTTCTCCTCCGTAGTGGCGCCGATAATAGGCACATCCGGGCGGTACTTGGAGATCATACGGGCGGTGGTGCCGCTTTGCGTAACCGTTACGATGGCGGCAGCGCCCAGGTCATGGGCGGTGGTCACCGTAGCGTGACCGATAGCAGAAGTAATATTCTTCGTCAGCGGCGCCGGATACACATTGGAAAAGCGCACCTTGTAGTCAATGTCCTCCTCCGTGGTAGCGGCAATGGAGGCCATGGTCTGCACTGCCTCTACCGGGTGGGCGCCCATAGCGGTCTCGCCACTGAGCATAATGGCGGAGGTGCCGTCATAAATGGCGTTAGCCACATCGGTGATCTCTGCCCGGGTGGGGCGGGGATTGGTGATCATAGACTCCAGCATTTGGGTAGCGGTCACCACCACTTTGCCGGCAGAATACACCTTGTGAATGATCATCTTTTGAATGGCGGGGATCCGCTCAAAGGGGATTTCTACGCCCATGTCGCCGCGGGCCACCATAATGCCATCCGCTTCTTCAATAATCGCGTCAATGTTGTTGACGCCCTCCATATTCTCGATTTTAGCAATAATACGCACATCGTTCCAGCCCAGCGCCTGGCAGAAGTTGCGCAGATAGATCACATCTCCTGCGGTACGCACAAAGGATGCGGCGATAAAATCAAAATCATGAGACGCACCGAATTCCAAATCCTGCATATCTGCCGGAGACAGGTAAGGCATATTCAGGCTGATATCCGGCACATTCACGCCCTTTTTGTTGGTGAGCAGACCGCCGTCCGTTACCCGGCAGACGATCTCGTCCCGGCGCAGCTCCGTCACCTCCATGGCGATCAGGCCGTCGTTAATGAGGATAGAGGTGCCCACTTTTACATCGTCTATCAACCCGGGGTAGTTCACATAGCAGTGCTTGGCATCACCCAGGCATTTTTTTGTGGTCAGCGTAAAAGTGTCCCCTTTGTGAATCACCACGCCGTCTGGATCTTCAAAGTCCCCGGTTCGAATTTCCGGACCCTTGGTATCCAGCAAGGTAGCCACTGGCACGCCCTGCGCCTCACGCACACGTTTCAACTGCTCCAGCCGCTTGGACTGGGCATCGTAATCACCGTGACTAAAGTTGAACCGTGCCACATCCATACCGGCCTTAATCATATCCGCCAACACCTGATCGTTATCCGTTGCCGGACCGAGGGTGCAAATAATTTTTGTTTTTTTCATCGATCAAGACTCCTTATTTCTACGATTCCAGAATTCATTTTACCACAAAACCGCCAAAAGGCAACACCGGCAACCGGTTTTTTACATAATCTTAAAATAACCGGGTTTGGAAGTGAAAATACTGGTAAAAAGCACAAAAATTCGGCGACAGAATTGTGGAAAATCCCATAACCCGCCGCCGATAACAGACTGTTGTTTGCGCATTTGTCGATTATTTTTTCTTGGAAGTGCTCTCGTGCTTCTGGGTGCTGGCCTGGGTGGTGGTCACTTTATCCAGCCGCGCCTTGTCGATCTGCAGGGTTTTGTACTTGCCGTCGCCCTGGTCGATCAGCAGAGTCTTGCCGTCATAAGCAATATAAAAAGTCTTGTACGACTTCATCTGATACACCGGCTTGCCGTTCTCATCCTTGCCGGTCTGGTCCATATAGCCCGCCTCGGCGCGAATATACTTCTTGCCCTTGATCTCCGAGCCGATGGTGCTGAGCATAAACTCATATTTTTTCTTGCCCACATTGTCCAGGCCCAGCTCTTTTTTAGAATAGCTCTCCAGCAAACGGATGGCCGTATTGCCGGTAATGGCTGCGGACTTAGTCTCTAAGGGAGATGTGGTGGTCTCTGCCGTGGTGGTCTCGCCGCCGGAGCCGCCTTTGGTACAGCCGGCAAACACGCCCAGCAGCAACAAAACAGCCATACAAAGGGTAAACCATTTTTTCATGAAAAAGCCCTCACTTTCCTTATTTGCATTATACTTTAGACGCCGGGCGTTGTCAACGCCGCAGACGCAAAAAAGGCAAGTTTTTACATCCGGTCCGGACCGTACAGCAAAAGCAAGCGGGCAATGGTTTCTTCGCTGAACAGCTCTATCCCGCGCCCGGCCAGCAACGCCGCCGTCACGCCCTGCCCCGGCACCACCGTGCCGGTAAAGGTGCCGTCATAAACAAAGCGGCTGCCGCAGGATGGGCTGCGCTCCTTAAGAAGCGCCAGGCCGCAGTTTTCCTCCTCAGCAATATACAGGGTTTTTTCCGCCCCGTCCGCAAAAGCGGCGGTCACATCGACACCGCTTTTGCTCACCACGCAGCCGTCCCGAATTTCACTTGGCTCCCGGGGAATAGGCAGTCCGCCAAAGCACTCCGGGCACACCGGGATCAGCTGAAAATATCGTTTCAGCGCCTGCACCTGCTCATTCCTGTTATTGCCGCCGCTGTACTTGCAGTTCTCCCCCAGCAGGCAGGCGGAGACCAGCAGTTTAGGCTTCGTCATAGTCATAGGTACATACCTCGCTTAAATAAGTCTTGGTCATTACGCCGTTGGTATAAGTGATATAAAACCGGGCACTCACCTGCCCGGTGGCAGAGGAGGAGCCGTACAGCAGCACCTTGCGCCCGGCGGTACAGGCCGCAGGCATTTGCTTGACCGTATAGCCCTGGGCGTTGGTTGTACCTACCCGCTCCAGCACCAAATCCGTCTCTGCCATATTCTTACCGTACAAGAAGCCGCAGTCCACCACCCGGTACTCGTTAAAGGCGCGCACATTCACCTCAAATCGGCGGCGGTAGGCGCCATTCTCCTCTGCCGACTGGCGAATATACAGCACACCGATCTTGGCCTGCACGCCATAAATTCGATCCAGCGTCACCTTCGGCAGCACCCGGTTCACCGACAAGTGGGCACCGTCGCTTGGACTGATCCCTTGCCGCTGAGCCAGCACATCGTCCCGTGCGTTTACATAGCCGTCGCCGTTCAAATCACCTACCAGTAACAAAACAGCCGCCGGTGCGGTGGTGTTGCCGCCGCTGACAGACAGGGGCACACTGCGGGACACACAGCCGTCGCCGCAAAAAGTCAAAGTATAATCCCCGCACGATACGCCCTCAAACAGAAACACGCCGTTCTCGTTGGTCACCGCCACCGGCGTGCCGTCCAACGATACGGAGATGTTTTCCAGCGGAGCACCGGTCTTGTCCGTAACCGTGCCCTTGACAAAATGCCCCTCCGGCTGGGTGGGCGACAAAATGTTCGTTTCCTCCGTACCGCAACGGGCACAGTAGCGCTGCACACGGCCTGCCACACAGCAGGTAGGCGCCGTATAGGCGCGCTGCACCCAGTTATGGCCCAAAGCCGGGGTGTCTGCGGTGTAGCTGTCGCCGCACACGGTGCAAGTGTAATTGGAACACCCGGTTGCTGTGCAGGTAGGTGCCGTTTGTACCGTCTCCGTATAAGTATGACCGTTCGGAGGCAGCTCTACCGTACCCAGGTCTGCGCCGCAGCGGGCGCAGGTGCGGCTGCGGGTGGCGCCTGCCGTGCAGGTGGGCACCGGTCCGCTGTCCGTATAGATTCGGTGCAGGCAGCCCAGCGCCACAAAGGTCAGTCCATGCTGCCGGGCATAGTCCATCACCGTAGTGTCATAGTAACCGTACAGAGTCAGACCGTCCCCCACTCCTGCAAAGACAGCAGCCGGGAACACCGTGTCCGTAGCGGTCACCGTCAGTTCCGTTAAGTTCGGGCAATGGGCAAACCAGTTGGCGTCCATTTTCTCTATACCGCTGCCCAGGGTTACCCGAGTCAGACCGGTGCAATCGGCAAAGCTGCTTTCCGGCAGAGCGGTCACGCCGTCCTCCACCGTCACTTGCCGTATCTCCGTACCAAACAGCGCCCAGGGTGCCACATCGGCGGCAAAATCCGTCACCGGTCCGCTGCCGCTGATCGTAAGCGCCGCTGTGTCCAAATCATACTGCCAAGCAGTTTCCGCACCGCAGGCGCCGCTGTTCACCGGGTAAAAAGGAATAGCCGTGCCACAGTAGGTCTCCAGCACAGAGCCGGGCAAGCCGTACACCGTCAGTGCCCGGCGCACAAAGCCATCTGAAAAGGCAGTCCCCAGTCCGTGGGGCTCTACGGACACGGCGGCCGTGGCGTACACCGTGCGCAAAGTATCATTCAGCAGGAACGCGCCACCGGCGATCAGCACCGCCCGGCGCAGCACAAGGGTATCTTTATGAAACTGGGGCAGTGCCATCAGCAGGGTGCGCCCGTTTTTGCCGTACAACAGGCCGTCTGCCGTAACGGTCAGAACGGCAGAAGCGCTCTCCACCTGTTGCAGCTGCCAGGCAGACAGGAACGCCGCCGCATACACGGCAGTCACCCCATCCGGAATCGTAAAGTCCGTAGCCACCCGGCCGCCGGGATAACAGAGCAGCTCCGTGCCGTCCCCGCTGTACAGCACGCCCTCTGCCACCGTATAATCATCGCCGGTGACAGAGAACGCCGTCACCCGCCGCATATCCGCAAAGGCGTAACCGGTTACGCCGGTAACACCCTCACCGATGAACACGCTGCTCACCTTATCCGCATAGGCCGCCCAGGGCGCAGCGCTGCTGCTGCAAGCAGACAGCCGCCCGGCGCCGGTGATCTCCAGTTGCCCGGTGGCATAGCAGGTCCAGGTGACCCCGCTGCCGCAGCTGCCGCTGCCCAGCACCTGCGGCTCCGTATAAGGCGCCGTATAGGTATCGCCGCACACGGCGCAGGTATAGATCAGGCTGCCCGGGTCCGTATCTGTGGGCCGCAAAATCTGACACACATAGTTATGCACGCACCCCAGGGGCAAGAACGCCGCCCCTGCCGCAGCCGCAGCCCGGGGCGCAGGGGTGTTGCGCCAACCCCGCACCGTCAAATCGCTGCAACCGGAAAAGGCGCCGATGCCCACCTGCTCCACATTGCGGGGCAATGTGATGGTGTGCAGACCCTTGCAGTTTTCAAACACATAAGCCCCCAACCGTTGCAGGGTCTCCGGCAGGGTAAACACTGCGCTTTGGCAACCGGAAAAAGTAAAATTGCCCAGTCCGGTAACCGTATCCGCCACCGTGATCTGTTGCAAATCCTCGGCCCACAGCGCCCAAGGCGTGGCTGCTCCACGGTCATAATCCGCGCCGTCACCGGTGCCGGTCAAAGCCAATGTGCCCTCCGGCAGGGTCAGGGTATAGGTTAGGTCGCCTGTGGCGCCGGTTTGAGTCAGGTTGTCCAGCCGCAGCAGACCGTTGCCGTAAATAGGATCAAAGCCCGGGTCACCCAGATCCTCTGCACTCCCTTGCAGCAGCCCGTTCAGCTGGTCCAGGGTCAAATCCGGGTGCAGACTCAGCAGTAGCGCGCAGCAGGCCGCCCCATAGGGGCAGGACAGCGAGGTGCCGGAGGCAGTTGTAGCAGCCGGTGCACCGCCGCTGTCCATGGTGGCCACGGTAATGTGGCTGCCGGGGGCGCAGTAGTCCACCAGCTCGCCGTAATTGGAAAAGCCGGCCACCGTCTTGTCCGCCGTCACTGCGCTGACGGTAATGGCCTGGGGCAATGCCGAGGGATAGCGGTTGCTGATCTGCGCACCCGCATTGCCGGCAGAGCAGCACACCGCCACACCCAGTGCCGCAGCCTTGTCCATCATGGCTGCAAAGCCCGCCCGGTTTTGGCCGGTGCTCAGGCTCATATTTAGCACCCGCGCGCCCTTCGCCACAGCGTCCTCCATAGCGGCCAAAACCGCTGAGGCAGCGCAGGTGTCCGTACCAAAGCGCACCACTTTATAGGGCAATATTTTTACATTCTCATCTGTATTCCCGGCCAACACCGAGGCCACCGCCGTGGCGTGCCAATACGTGGCGCCCCGCTGCCGAGTGTCATAGGCCGCATTGGCTCCACCGTCGCCGGACAGGTCTATACCGTCAGACACCAGCCGTCCTTGCAGCGCCGGGTGATCCAGCATAAAGCCTGTATCAATTTGGGCGATTACCACCCGGTGACCCGGGATCTGCCGCCGGGTGCAAAAAGCGGTGGTGCCCACCATCTCCCCCGCCCAGGGGCAAAGATTGCCGGTCAGGTTCGTATCCGTCTCTAATTGGCACAGGCTGTCCGGCTCCGCCGTGGCGCCGTCCTGCGCCAACTGTACCGCCGCCTTGCGGGCAGCCGCCGGTGTGTCATATTGCAAAATCGCCAGGCCGTCCGTCACCGCCGCTGCCACAGCGCCGTAGTCCTTGCCGCCGTAGCCGGTAACTACCAGGCGGCACAGGCCATAAGGATCACGCTCTAAATCCGCCTGCGCCACCGGGGCTTTCGCCAACAGAGCGGTATAGGCAGTAGCAAAAGCGCCGGAAGCGGCACCCGATTTTTGCAGCACAGGCAGAGCCGCCCCAAGCATACTCACCAGGAGCGCCAGTACCAGCAGCAGCGCCGTGCCCCGCCGGGTGTATCTGCTAATCATCGGTTCCGTCTCCCGGCCAGCCAAAAGAACACCACGCAAAACGCCACCAGCAGACAGGCCAGCACAAAGGCAATCCACTTGCCCACCAGCGGAATGGCACCAAAAAAGCCGATCCCCAGTACCAGCACCAAAAACAGAATCACAAATATCAGCACAATGGCGGCGATTTTTTTGTTATTCATCTGCATTCTCCTTCAGTATCTCTTGCCGAACCACTTGGGCAATACCCTCCCGATCATTGGATGGCGCCAAAAAACGGGCAGCCGCCTTGGCCGCGTCCGTACCGTTTTCCATGGCGTATGACCGACCGCAGTAACGTAGCATATCCACATCGTTACCGCTGTCGCCAAAGCACATCACCTGCGCCGGGTCATAGTCCAGTTGACCGCACAAGGCAGCCAAAGCCGTAGCCTTGCTGGTGCCCACCTTGCCGGCCTCCACATTGCAGCCGATAGAGGAGGTGATCTCCACCCGGCCCATGGTCTGCAAAAACGAGCGCAGTGCTCGGTTCTCTTCCATCGGTATCGTAAAAAGATTGAGCTTTTCCACCGTCATACCGACCAATGCGTCTGCCACGCTGTCCCGGTACACCACTTTCTCCAGCAGTTCGTCCACAAAGCTGTCCGGCACCCCGTCCAGCCGCGCCATACCCTTACGCCGGGCAGGCGCCACCGGCACCCCATCGGCATAGAATTCATAGTACACCGGGCGGCTGTCCAAATAAGCGCAGATCTGCCCAGCGTCCGCCAGCTGCATCGGGTCACTGTGGATCCGCTTTTTGTTCTGCACATCCCACACACCGGCGCCGTTGCTGAATACAACATAATCTAAAAACGGCAGTTGGGCCTGTACCGGCTCCGTCAGCGCCAAGGTGCGGCCGGTGGCCAACGCCAGGCGCACACCTTGTTGGCGGCAGGCAGCCAACGCCCGGCGAGTGGCCCCGCCGACCCGCTGATGGTCCGGCAGCATTAAAGTGCCGTCCAGGTCCATTGCAATGAGTTTGATCTGCATACAAATTCCTTCCTTTGACAATCTGATCAAACCCATTGTAGCATATTTGCGCAGTGTTGACTACTTCCATTCTATGTAAAATTCCGGTTAATTTTATGCAGATTTCTGTACATTTTCATTGACGGCAGGCAGGTGGCTATGGTATCTTAGTATTGGAATATTCTATTCTAAAAATAAAATACAGAGGGGGACGGTCACATGGATCATACAAATCATGTGCCGAAAAAAGAATGGATGGCCTATTGCGTCGGAGCACTGGGTCAAGGCATGGTCTATGCCATTATGAGCAGCTATATCTCAGACTTTTACATTAGCGTGCTGAAGCTCACGCCTTTATTTGTGTTGCTGCTGATGCTGCTGGCGCGGGTGTGGGACGCCATTAACGACCCGATCATGGGCTATATTATGGACCACGCCAATCCAAAGAACGGCAAAATGAAGCCGTATCTCATTTACACACCCATTCCCATTGCCATACTGACGGTGCTGCTGTTCTACGCGCCCAACATCAGCGACACAGCCAAGATGATCTACGCCGCCGTTACCTATGTGGCCTGGGGTATGATCTACACCGCCTCGGATGTGCCCTTCTGGGCACTGCCCAATGCCTTAACGCCTAATGCAGACGAGCGGGGCGGCATTATCAGCAAGGCCCGCACCGCCAACGGCGTGGGCTCTGCCGTGCCTACCGCTTTCTTCATGGTACTGGGCTTTATTCTGCCCAAGTTCAATTTGTCCGGCACGGAGCTGGAAAAAACGAAGTATATGTGCATTGCCCTGTTTTGCGCCATTGTGGGCAATCTGCTGTTTATCCGGGTATATTTTAAGACCAAGGAACGGGTGAACATTCCCATTCCGCCCAAGAAGGACAAAAACCAGCCCTCTGCGCTGAAGCTGATCTTCACCTGCAAGCCCTTAATGCTCACGGCGCTGATGGGTATTCTCTCCGCCGCCCGGTATATGTACCAGGCCGGCGCAGTGCACGCCGCCCGTTACAGCTTTTATATCGGCAAGGACCTGACCGGTCTGTCCGCCGCGGAGCAAGAGGCGGCACTGCAAGGCAATATCTCGCTGGTGAGCACCGTGTTCAGCGTGGCCAGTGCCGTAGGTATGTTCGGCGCCATGCTGCTGATGCCGGTGCTGTTTAAGAAATTCAACTACAAACAGATCATCATTGCCACCAGCCTGCTGGGCGCTGTGTCCAGTCTGATTATGTGGTGCATCGGGTATCAGCATTTTTGGGCCTGCGTGCCGTTTTTGGTACTCAGCTGCGTGCCCTGCGGCGCCATCAATGTGTGCGCCTTTGCCATGATCGGCGACTGTTTGGACTACATGGAGTGGAAGACCGGCACCCGGCTCACCGGTATGGGCTCTGCCATTCAGAGCTTTGTGACCAAGCTGGGGGCGGCGCTCTCCACCTCCTTTATCATTCTCATGTATATTATTGTAGACCTGGATGTAGGCTCCATTAACGCCTCCGTCACCGCCAACCCGCTGCTGATGAGCCATGGGGTGCGAAATGGTATATTCAGCGTGGTATCGCTGATCCCCGCCATCAGTCTGCTGGTATGCACCATTCCCATGTTCTTCTACAACCTGACCGGCGACTTTAGGGAGAAAATGGAAACGGAGCTGGCTGCCCAGCGGGAGAAAAAAGGCATTACCATTACAGATTAAATATACATAAGGACGAAAGAAAAATGACTGCAAACACCAAACGCTTACAAAAAGTGACCGCCGCCCTGTGCACCACCGCCCTGCTGGCCGGGTGCGCCGCCGGCACTTCCGACAACACAGAGCCTGCTGCCACCGCCGCACAGGTCAAGGCTATCACCATTGAACCAACCGCCGCCTATCAAACAATGAACGGCTTTGGTGCTTCTGCCTGCTGGTGGAGCCAGGAGGTGGGCAATTGGGAAAACGCCAAGGATATTCTCTCCCTGCTGTATGACGAGAACAGCGGCATTGGGCTGAATATTTACCGCTACAACCTGGGCGCCGGGTCCAAGGACGACGCCACCATTACCGACCCGGATCGCCGGGCAGAAGCCTTTATAGACAAGGACGGCAGCTACCACTGGGAGCGGGACGCAGCAGCGCAAAATGCTCTGTCCCTGGCAAAAAGTATGAACGAAGACCTGCGGGTGACCCTGTTCTCTAACAGTGCCCCGGTGTTCTACACCGCCAACGGCAAAGCCTACTGCGACTACCTGCCGGACGATGAAAAATATGTAACCAACCTGGAGCCGGAGCGGTACGCGGACTTTGCCAAGTACAGCATTGCCTGCGCCAAGCACTTTACAGAAGCCGGGTATCGGGTCACCGGTCTGTCTCCCATTAACGAGCCAGAGTGGAGCTGGCGGGGTTATGAAGACGGCACCGCCAAGCAGGAGGGCTGCTACTACTCCAAAACCCAGTGTCGGGACCTGTACAAGGTGTTTTTGGAACAAATGGCGCAAGAAGACGCGCTAAAGGACTGCCGGCTGGAAGGCTGGGAAAGCGGTCACATCGGCACGGACACCTGTATGGCATACCTGAAGACCATGTTTGGCAAAAGCGGTGTCAACGGGCTGAAAAACAGCGCCCTTCGCAAGGGTATGCCCACGCTGGCACTTCATTCCTACTGGGCCAGCCCGGAGGAGAAGCAGGCCTTTGCCGACGCCATAGCCACCACCTACGGCAGCAATTACAAGCTGGCGCTGACGGAATACTGCCAAATGACTGACGACCAAAACAGCGGCGTGTATGACCTGATTCAAAAGAACGGTATGGACAGCGGCCTGGGTATGGAATACGGTCTGGCATTGGCCGGGATCATTCACCGGGATCTGACGGTACTGAACGCGGCAGAATGGGACTGGTGGACCGCCTGCGCCTTTGGCGGCTACACCGACGGCCTGGTGTACCTGGACAAGGACAGTCATCAAGTTGAGACCTCCAAGCGGCTGTGGGTACTGGGCAACTTCTCCAAATTCACCGACGAGGGCAGCGTGCGCATTGCCATTACCCTGCCGGAAGAACTGAGCGATGTGCAGTCCGTGGCATTCAAAAACCCCAACGGTACCGTTACCGCCGTGTTCATCAACAACACGGATAAGGCCCGCAGCACCACCCTGGCGCTGGACGGTTACACCCGCCACACCACCTATGTGACCGACAAGGACAACGACTTGGCAAAGACAGACAGCGGCACCGCCGCCGATGCCTTTGCCCTCCCTGCCCGCTCCGTCACCACCCTGGTGTTGGAAAAATAAAAGCAAAGACACAGAGAACCCCGCTGATGAAGCGAGGTTCTTTTTTTGCGTGTATGTACCGAAAAGCGGGCGGCAGATTGCCGCTCCTACGAAGACGCTATTGTAACCGGTTGACCGTAGGAGCGGATAGCATCCGCCCGCCCTGTGTGTCAACGATGCAGGATACGATACACATCGCACCGCGGCCGATATGGGCATTTGGGTGGCCTACAATCCATAAAAAAGCCACCCACTGCAAGGCAATGGGTGGCGGCGCAAAGCACCTTACTTTTTATTGATCTCTTTGGAATACTTGGCCAGATACACGGTGCGCATCAGGAAGCACTCCACCTTGGGCACATAATGGGGGCGATTGAAAATATCCGTGTCAATCACGGCTTCGCAGCCCTTATCCATAATGATCTCCAGCGCCTGCATATCCCCGTCGGAATTGCCGGTGATCACCGCGCCGTTACCCTGAATCAGGATTGCATTGCGGCTGTCCATGGCCTTGGCAATATCCTTGGCACAAGCGTCTGTATCCCCGTCGATCCACGGACGGTTTTTCACATCCACGCCGGCGATCTGTGCAAAGTCGTCGATCATAGGAATCATATCTTCACCTGTGCAGGACACAGCGATCACATCCGGATCGGTCACATGCTTGATGATGGAGCAATCCTGGCTGTCATAAATGGCCTTATGGATCTTGGCACACTTGGGTGCAATGCCGGTAATGCCCAGCCCGGTCTCCAAATCCACATCAACGGTCTCTCCGCCAACGGTCAAGCTAAAGGTCTTGCCGTTGCGAACGGAGGATCCCAGATCACAAATGCTCTCCGGCATAGCCACAGCGCCATTCTTTTTCAGGTAAAAATTGCGCTTACCTTCGTCAGAATATGTCTCAGCCCAGGAGTGGCGCAGATAGTTGTCCTTGATCACCCGCTGGCAGCACTTCTCCAGTGCGTCTGCAATCTCAAAGGCCTGCTCATAGGTATCGCCCATGCACAGGGTGCCATGGTGCATCAACATAATGGCACGGCAACCCGGGTTCATCATAATGCACATCTCCACCTTCTTGCGCAGAGAATTGGTGGTAGACATAGCATAATCGGCGCAAGGCACCTTGGTGCCCAGAACCGGCTGAAATTCCTTGTAAACATTGCGGATCTCCATGCCGGTAATGCTGACGATGGTGGCCGCTTTCTGGTGGGTGTGGATCACAAAATCCACGGTGGGATGGTGGCGGTACGCCGCAGCGTGCACACCCTTCTCGGAAGAGGGCTTAATATCGCCCTCATAAGAGCAGTCCTCAATATTGACCACAACCACTTCTTCCGGCGTCAGCGTTTCATACGCCCGACCGGAGGGTGTGATCACAAACTGGGTGTCGGAAATACGGGCGGATACATTGCCCCAGGTACGGGCGATCAGGCCGCTTTCCACCAGCTTTTTGCCGGCCTCAACGACCAGCTTTTTTGCTTCTTCTAATTCGTAAGCCATGTGTTTTCCCCTTAAAATCGTATTTTTGCCCAGGGGGCAAAAGCACCAAAAGGACGGCCGGACATTACTGCCCGGTACCGCCCTTGGTAAAAATTCTTACGCCTCGATGCAAACGCAGTTCTTGAACACATTCTCAAATCTGTTCAGGCAGTCGTCGATCATCTCTTCCGTATAAGCGGCGGAGGTGTACAGACGAGAGCCGGCCAAAGTTACCAGGCCCTCTGCCATGTAAGCAGCGCCCATGTGCTCCATCTCGGACTGACGCTTGCCGGTCTCCTTCAAGGTGTGCGGAATGGTCCACGGATGCTTCCAGTCTACCTTAAAGTGCATGGTACCAACGGTATCCAGGTGGCATACAGAGCCCTGGTTAAAGCACACGAAGGGCAGGTCATACTTTTTGATCAGTGCCTGCAAGCCGTGTACCAGACGATCCGCCATCTTACCGGCTACCTGGCAGGCGTTACGCTTCTCAATCTCGCAAATGGCAGTGTAACCTGCGCAGCAGGAGATGGGGGTAGCAGCCATGGTGCCGCCGCACATTGCCTTATGAATCTTCTTGCCGGAGCCGTTGCCCTTATCCAGGCCGGCGCCTAAGTACTTCATAACCTCTTTGTGGCCGCCGATACCGCCTGCACCCGGATAACCGCCGGCAATCACCTTACCGAAGATGGTGATGTCGGGATCAATGCCAAAGTAGCCCTGCGCACCGGACACGCCGATACGGAAGCCGGTCACAACCTCGTCGCAAACCAGCAGAGCGCCGTACTTGCGGCACAGTGCCTGTACGCCCTTGGGGAAGTCCTTGTCTACCGGACGGGTACCGGACTCCGGACCAATGGCCTCAATGAACACGGCAGCGGTGCCGCCGCGGAACTTATTCAGGATCAGCTTGCGCTCCAGGCTCTTCAGATCATTGGGGAAGAACTCCTGGGTGTGCTTGAATACAAACAGCGGTACGCCGTGAGACTGCAGGTTCAGGGTGCCGGGCACACGCATGCCCCATGCCAGCTGATCGGACCAGCCGTGATAAGCGCCGCCCATCTTGATGATGTTCTTATGGCCGGTAGCCAGACGGGCCACACGCACAGCGCACATGCAGGCCTCTGTACCGGAACCCAGCATACGGAACATCTCTACGGAAGGAACACAGTCGGAGATCTTCTTGGCCAGCTTGTACTCATACTCATGGAACAGACCGGTGGAAGGACCGCAATCGTCCAGCAATTCCTTAACCTTCTCCTTCACTACATCGTCGTTGGAGCCCAGGATGGTGGGACCGCCGGCCTGCAGGAAGTCGTAATACTCGTTGCCGTCAATATCATAGAGCTTAGCACCCTTGGCCTTGGTCATCACGATGGGGAAAGGATAGTTAAACGCCAGGTTGTGCTGCACGCCGCCGGGAATAATCTCTCTCGCCTCGGTGATCATCGCCTTAGACTTGGTGCACTTCTTGTCGAAGTATTCTTCTTCATACTTCTTCAGTGCAGCCGGGCTGATGGAATAGATGGGCTTTTTGATGAGCGCGTCCAGCTGAGCGGTGACCTGCGCTGCATCAAGATACTCAGAAATTGCAAATCGGGTATCCATAATGGTCGTTCCTCCTTAAAAATCATGAGTCGCCGCTCACCCCAAAGGGGTGTGAGCCATCGCTCACATAAAATACACCTTTAGTATATCACTTTTTAATGATTTGTCAAATAGATACTTGCCATAATTTGTTCAATTTTCCCGCATTTTTGTTCAGATTTCTTGCAATAACGGATAAATAATGATAATATAAGAAAAGTGAATTGCGGTTCACGCTTTACAGAGAGGGAGTATTTGTACGGATTGCACAAAGGGCTTTTCCGTTCTTTGTGCAAGGCTACAAAATTTTTTGAAATGGTAAATAAACATCACAAGGACGCATTTGATCGCATATCCGAGGAGCGACGGGAGCGCATACTGGAAGTGGGCACCGAGGAGTTTTCCTCCAAAGGGTACGAAAATGCCAACATCAATGTGATCGCCAAGAACGCAGGGATCAGCATCGGACTGATGTACAAGTACTTTGCTACTAAGGAGGACCTGTTCATCACCTGCATTCAGCGGGGTATGCGTATTCTGTCCCAGGTGATCGAGGAGATTATGGCCAGTGATGACAAGCTGCTGATCAAGGCAGAAAAGCTCATTCGCGCCACCTGCGTCCATTCTAAGCGAAACGCCAATTACATTCGGCTATACAATGAGATCGCCTCGGAGAAGGACAGCGAGCGCACCCAGATGCTGGTGCGGGAGATTGAGAGCGAGACCAGCGGCATCTACACCACGGCCATTGCCCAGGCGCTGGCCAAGGGCGATGTGCGCCCGGATCTGGATCCCCGGCTCTTTGCTTTCTTTTTGGACAATCTGCTGATGTCCCTGCAATTCTCTTATACCTGCGACTACTACAAGGAGCGGTTTAAGTTCTATACCGGCGTAGATGTGGAGGAAATGGACGAGGAGCGGGTGATCGGTCAACTGCTGAAATTTGTGGAGAGCGCATTTACATTTGAAAAGAAGTGACGGTATTTACCGCGTACAACACCATAGGAGGATATTTTATGAGCAAGTATGTAATCACCTACGATGTGGGCACCACCGGGGTCAAGACCTGTCTGATTGAGATCGGCGACACCATGCGCATCCTGGCCTCTGACACCGCAGGCTACGGCCTGTATGTGGACGACGAGACCGGCGTAAAGGGCGGTGCCGAGCAGGACGCCGATGAATGGTGGAGCGCCATGTGCAGCACCACCCGCAATGTGTTCAATAAGTGCGTAGGCGTGACCAAAGACCAGGTAGAGGGCATCAGCTTTTGCTCTGCCATGCAGGGTTTGGTACTGGTAGACAAAGAGGGTAATTGCATTCGCCGCCCCATGACCTATATGGACCAGCGAGCCGGCGATGAGCTGAAAAAGGGCATTGCCCACGGCGTACAAATCGCCGGTGCGGAAGTGACCAAGCTGCTCAAGTACCTGCGCTATACCGGTGCCGTATCCTCCTCTGTTAAGGACCCCATTTGGAAGTACCGCTGGGTGCGGGAGCACGAGCCGGAAAACTTTAAGAAAGTCTATAAGTGGTTGGATGTAAAAGAGTATCTCATCTGCCGCCTGACCGGCGAGTTCGTAATGACCCAGGACTCTGCGTTCGGCACCCTGCTGTATGACACCCGCAAGGGCCACGAGGGCTGGTGCAAGCCCATTTGCGATATGGTGGATGTGGATATAAAGCACCTGCCGGAGATTAAAAAGTGCACCGATAAAGTGGGCGAAGTAACCGCCAAGGCTGCCGAGGAGCTGGGTCTGGCTCAAGGCACCGCCGTGTACGGCGGCGGCGGCGACGCCTCTTTGATCGGCGTAGGCGCCGGAGCGGTAGAGATTGGCGACGCACACATTTACAGCGGCACCTCCGGCTGGGTGGGTACCGTTGTGCCGGAGCAGATGGTAGATACCGGCGCCATGATGGCTGCCATTGTAGGCGCCAATCCGGAGACCTTTAACTACTTTGGTGAGCTGGAGACCTCCAACAAGTGCGTAGGCTGGGTCAAGGACCATTTGGCGCTGGACGAGATCGGCGTATTCTTGAAGCGCTACGGCAACGCTACCGACAGTCTGGAACAGGTAGAATTCAATATGTACGACTACCTGGAAGAAGTGATTGACACCATCCCCGCCGGTTCCAACGGCGTAATCTTCACCCCCTGGCTGCACGGCAACCGCTGTCCCTTTGAGGATCCCAACGCGGCCGGTATGTTCTTTAACATTCGGCTGAATGTGGGCAAGACAGAGCTGATCCGCGCCGTGGTGGAGGGCATCTGTTTCCACATGCGCTGGATGCTGGAGCGCCAGGAATTGAAGACCACCAAGTACCAGAAGTCCAAGACCGTGCGCTTCTGCGGTGGCGGCGCTTTGGGCGAGACCACCTGCCAAATTTTGGCCGATATTCTCCAGCGTGATGTGGTGGTGGTAGAGTCCCCGCAAAACATCGGCGCCGTGGGTGCAGCCGCTTGTATCGCCGTAGGTATGGGCGCAATTCCCTCCATCTTTGATGTAAAGAAGCTGATCCCGGTAAAGACCACTTATAAGCCCAACCCGGCCAATAAGGAGGTCTATGATCGCAACTTCAAAGTGTTTAAGAACCTGTACAAGGCCAATAAAGAGAACTTTGCCATTCTCAACGGCTAAGCCCTTACATAAAGGAACAACCCCTGCACCCGGTGTGCAGGGGTTCTTTTTTTCACAAAGCAAAAGCGCCGCGGACGAACCGCAGCGCTTTGTTTTTTTATTTGGCTTTACTCGCCCTTGGGTGCGTAAAAGTCTACCAGTGCAGCCAGTTTGTTGTACTTCTCAATGGAGTTCTCCGCCGCAATGCTAAACAGCTGCTCCGCCTTGCCGGGGAAGGAACGCTTCAACGCAGAGTAACGGGTCTCACCCTCAATGAACTGTACATAATCGGCGCTGGGTGCCTTGCTGTCCAGGGTAAAGGGATTCTTCCCTGCCTTGGCCAGATCCGGGTTAAAGCGGAACAGGTTCCAGTACCCGGCGGCAACCGCCTTCTTCTGCTCTGCCTGGTTAAAGGGCATCTTAATGCCGTGGTTAATACAGGGGGCATAGCAGATGATGATGGACGGGCCGTCATAAGCCGCAGCCTCCTGGAACGCCTTTAAGCACTGATTGGCATTGGCGCCCATAGCCACCTGGGCCACATACACATAGCCGTAGCTCATCGCAATCTGCGCCAGGTCTTTCTTCTTGACCACCTTACCGGAGGCAGCGAACTTGGCCACAGCACCGGTCTGGGTGGCCTTAGAGGCCTGACCGCCGGTGTTGGAGTACACCTCCGTATCAAACACAACAATGTTTACATTCTCATTGGACGCGATCACATGATCCAGACCGCCAAAGCCAATGTCGTAGGCCCAGCCGTCGCCGCCAAAGATAAACTGGTACTTCTTGGCCGCATAATCTGCGTCTTTCAGGAAGTCGGCAGCCGCCGCCTTGGCGTCACCCTCCAGCTCTGCCGTCTGCAATGCAGCGATCAGTGCCTGGGCAGGCTCCGTATTGGTAGCAGCGTCCTCATAGGTGTCCAGCCAAGCCTGGGCTTTGTCCGCCACCGGGGTATCCAGCAGCTGCTGGGCGTCCATAGCCAGCCGCTCGCGGATCTGCTTTTGTGCCAGCAGCATACCGTAGCCGAACTCAGCGTTGTCCTCAAACAGAGAGTTGGACCAAGCGGGGCCGTGGCCGTTCTTGTCTACCGTATAAGGCGTGGAGGGTGCGGAACCGCCCCAAATGGAGGAGCAGCCGGTGGCATTGGCAATATACATACGGTCGCCGTACAGCTGGGTAGCCAGCTTGGCATACGGCGTCTCGCCGCAGCCTGCGCAGGCGCCGGAGAATTCCAAATACGGCTTTCTGTACTGCACGCCGATGGTGTTGTTGGTAAGCAGCTCCGGTTTTTCTGAGGTGTCCACCAGCGCATCATAGATCTTTTGCCGATCCAGCTCGCTGGCAATGGGTTTCATGGTCAGGGACTTGGTGGGGCACACATTGGCGCAGGAGGCGCAACCGGTGCAATCCAGTACGGACACAATCAGGGCGTACTGATAATCCGCTCTCTTGTGCTTCACCATGGTGGTGCCCTCCGGTGCAGCCGCCGCTTCCTCTGCATTCATGGCAATGGGGCGAATGACTGCGTGGGGGCAGACCATAGCGCACAGGTTACACTGGGCGCACTTGGTGCCGTCCCACTGGGGTACGGTAATGGCAATGCCCCGCTTCTCAAAGGCGGCAGAACCGGCAGGATACACGCCGTCCGCCCGATCGGCAAAGGCAGATACCGGCAGATCGTCGCCGTGCAGGCGGCCAACCGGATCCAGAATTTCCTTGACAAATTTCTTCATCTCCGGACGATCGGTGGGCACTTCCAGCCGGCGGGGTGCATCTTCTGCAGTCTTCCAGCTGTCCGGCACATCCACCTTCACGATCTCCTGGGCGCCACGGTCAATGCCGGCAAAGTTGGCATTCACCACCGCCTCGCCTTTCTTGGAGAACTTCTTAACCACAGCGGCCTTCATCAGCTCAATCGCCTTCTCTACCGGCAAAATACCGGAGATGGCAAAGAACGCAGACTGCAAGATGGTGGAAGCACGGCCGGGCAGGCCCACTTCCTCTGCAATCTTAATGCCGTTAATGATATAGAAATGAATGTTGTTCTCTGCAATATAGCGCTTCATGGACGCAGGCAGCTGGCTGTCCAGCTGATCCGGGGTCCAAATGCAGTTGAGCAGGAAAGTGCCGCCGGGCACCAAATCCTGTACCATATCATACTTGGTCACATAGGACGGGCAGTGGCAGGCCACAAAGTTGGCCTTGTTGATCAAATAGGTAGAAGTAATGGGCGACGAGCCAAAGCGCAGGTGGGACACGGTAATGCCGCCGGACTTCTTGGAGTCATAGAAGAAGTAGCCCTGGGCAAACATATCCGTATTGTCGCCGATGATCTTAATGGAGTCCTTGTTGGCGCCAACGGTGCCGTCGGAGCCCAAACCCCAAAACTTACAAGAAGTGGTGCCTGCCGGGGTGGTGTCCGGGTTCTCGGCCACCGGCAGGGACAGGTGGGTCACATCGTCCTCAATGGACAGCGTGAACTCCGGCTTGGGCTGGGGCGCAGCCATATTGCTGTACACAGCGATAATATGCGCCGGTACGGTGTCCTTAGATCCCAAGCCGAAACGACCGCCGTACACCGGCACATCGTTAAAGGCAGAGCCTTTCAGCGCAGCCACCACATCCAGGAACAGCGGCTCGCCCAAGGAGCCGGGCTCCTTGGTTCTGTCCAGCACGGAAATGTGCTTCACCGTCTCCGGCAGGGCAGCCAGCAGATGCTTGGCGCTGAAGGGGCGGTACAGGTGTACCTTGACCATACCCACTTTTTCGCCCCGGGCGTTCAGAAAATCTACGGTTTCCTGAATGGTGTCGCACACAGAGCCCATAGCCACAATCACACGGTCTGCGTCCGGCGCACCGTAGTAATTAAACAGACGGTAATCCGTGCCCAGCTTCTCATTGATGGTGTTCATATACATCTCAGTAGTGGCAACCGCGTCGTTATAGTAGCGGTTGCAGGCCTCTCTGTGCTGGAAGAACACATCGCTGTTCTCCGCAGAGCCGCGCAACACCGGCTTCTCCGGGTTCAGGGCGCGGGCGCGAAACGCCTGCACATCGTCCATATCCACCATAGACCGCAGATCTTCATAATCCCAGGTCTCGATTTTCTGCACCTCATGAGAAGTACGGAAGCCGTCAAAGAAATGCAAGAACGGCACACGGCTCTTTAAGGTAGACAGGTGGGCCACAGCGCCCAGATCCATTACCTCCTGCACATTGGCAGAGCAGAGCATGGCATAACCGGTCTGGCGGCAGGCCATCACATCGGAATGGTCGCCAAAAATATTCAGCGCGTGGGTAGACACGCAGCGGGCAGACACATGAATAACGGACGGAATCAGTTCGCCGGCGATCTTGTACATATTGGGGATCATCAGCAGCAGACCCTGTGACGCGGTGTAAGTGGTCGTCAGCGCACCGGCAGACAAAGAGCCGTGCACGGCGCCGGCGGCACCGGCCTCAGACTCCATCTCCGCCACCTTGACCGTTTGGCCAAACAGGTTCTTGACCCCGCGGGCGGCCATGGCGTCCGTCTCCTCCGCCATGGTGGATGACGGGGTGATGGGATAAATGGCGGCAACTTCTGTAAATGCGTAGCTGACGTGGGCAGCGGCGCTGTTACCGTCCATGGTTTTTTTCTTTCTGTTCATGGAATTTCCTCCTGTATTTTATCTTACAGATAACAACCTCAGTTTGGGCGCAAGCCCACAACTATACCAATTATAGCACTCCGGCATGCGAAATTCAACACAACAATTTGGTGTTTCTGTATAATAATAACAAAAAGCAGCGCAAAGGCACTGCTTTTTTGTCGATTATTTCGTTTTTTTCACCAATTGTCGCTTAGTCATCGTCACCCAGCAGATTC
>CAVHPP010000001.1:87978-141079 GCA_963638105.1 Agathobacter rectalis | reverse complement strand
AATTTTCAAGGTCCTTACCCGACCTTTCGGCCGGCCGCTCTTCTCTCGAGCGCTTGATAACTATACCACAACTTGCCGCAAATGTCAACATCTTTTTTCAAGTTTTTCATTTTTTTAACAGCGGCGGGATCGAAACAATCAAGCGTCCGCGCCTTGCTGTCGGCTGCGCTGCGGTTAAGCAACGTGTGATATTATAGCGCGCCGATCTGCAAATGTCAAGACCCAATTTCAACTTTTTTACCGGGTTGCAATTCTGTGCGCAATTTGCTATAATGGCTAAACGATATATATAATGTATAGGGAGGGATCTGCAATGCCCATTCGTATTGATAACGAATTGCCGGCGAAGCAAAGCTTGGAAATCGAGAATATCTTTGTTATGAGCAACAAGCGGGCGGATACGCAGGACATCCGTCCCCTGCATATCATTATATTGAATCTGATGCCCACCAAGATTGACACGGAGACCCAGCTGCTGCGTCTGCTGAGCAACACACCGCTGCAAGTGAATGTGGACTTTCTGCAAGTGAGCAGTCATACAGCCAAGCATACATCAAAAAGTCACATGGACAAGTTCTACTATACCTTTGATCAGGTGAAGAACAAGAAGTATGACGGTATGATCATCACCGGTGCGCCGGTGGAGCAAATGCCCTTTGAGGAAGTGGACTACTGGGACGAGCTATGCCGGATCATGGATTGGACAAAGACCAATGTATATAGCACCTTTCATATTTGCTGGGGTGCCCAGGCGGGATTATACTACCACTACGGTATTCCAAAGTACCCGCTCAGTAAAAAGATGTTCGGCGTATTCCCCCACCGCAGTTTAGATGTGACCCATCCACTGATGCGGGGACTGGACGATGTGTTTTACATTCCCCACTCCCGGCATACGGAAATCTTGCGGCAGGACATTGCTCAGGTAAAGGACTTGCAGATCCTGGCATACAGTGATATTGCCGGCGTCAGCCTGCTGTCCGATATGGAGTGCCGCAACTTCTTCTCTACCGGGCACAGTGAATACGACCGGGACACACTGGCCAAAGAATATTTTCGGGACAAGAGCAAAGGGCTGGACATTGACAGGCCCTACAACTACTTCCCTCACGATGATGAGAACCTGGTGCCCTTGGTCAGCTGGAAAAGCACAGCCAGTCTGATCTTCTCCAACTGGCTCAACTATTTTGTTTACCAGCGTACCCCCTACGACATCAGCACACTATAACATAAGTAACAAAGACCGCTGTGGTAAGCACAGCGGTCTTTTTCTATGATTAATATTATCTTTAGAACAAAAAACACATAAAAAAACAGCCCACCCGAAAAAGGTGGGCTGTATGTAATTACTTGAACAGGTAATTGGTGTTGTTAAAGGTCAGCGGCTGGTACTCGCCATTATGTGCATAGTACACAGCAGACAACTTAACAGCCACAGCAAAAGTCTTGCCGGAGCAGCTAAACACATAGCAATCCGCGCCGTTAACAGTAACTACCTTATTGTTGTAAGAGATAGAACTGCTGGACGGATCCGCACTGTAACCAACCTCCTGCCAGTTATCGTGAATGGTCTGCTTGAGCAGCAGCTTGGCATCCGCAATGCTGTAATCCGGTGTGGTTGTGATCTTATGCGGGTTGGAATACGCATCGTAAGTCTGGGCCACTTTTGTTCCCTCTTCCGCAGCCGTCGTTTCCTGGGCGGGATTGTAAACAAACGCGCCAAAACGAACGATAAAGTAAATCAGGAACCAAATGAGCAGGATCAGGATCACAATCAGGACGATCTTGCCGCCCTTGTTCTCCGGTCTTGCCGCCATCTCGTCCTGAGACGGTGTGGGGATCGGTACGAAGGGTTTACCCTTCTTAGCGCACTTCTTCTCCAGCTTGGCATTCTTCTTGTCGATCTTCTTGACCAACTTAGCGTATGCCTTCTGGCCGGCCTTCTCTGCTTTGATCTCTCCCTTAGTCTGGAAAGCATCGATGGTCGGAATGGCAATGGCAGTAAATGCTTTGCCGCCTGCGGCCGCTTTCTTTTCCCCTTGTTCGTTTTTCTTCGTAGTTTCTTTTACGAATTTCTCATAAGCCTTTGCATGCTTCTTTTCCGCTTTGGCGTTTGCCTTAGCAAGTGCCTTTTCAGCCTTTGCTTCTCTCTTGGCCGCCTTCGCTTCTTTTTTAGCAAGCTTCTTTTCTTTACTCAAGGCAGTACCCTCCTTATAAGTATAGTAGTAGTATATCATCTTGCTGCTCAAATTTCAACAAAAAAATGCAAGCAAATGCGAGATTTTTATGAACAAATTGTAAACATTAGTACGCCGGCAGCATACAGTACACAAGATTTGGTAGTTGGCCCGGGGGCTTATCAATTATATATGGTCCGGATAGCGGTGCGCGGTAATGGTGCCGTCCTTCACTTCCAATCGGCAAATGCGGGCGTTGCGGCGGTCGCCTTCAAAGCCGTCGTCCTCCACATTGCGGGCGTGGTACACCGCGTACCATACGCCGTCCTTTTTGATCACGCTGTGGTGACCGGTGCCCTCCTCCCAATCATTGGCGCGAATCACCGGAGCATAGGTATGGTCATCCGGCACCTTTTCAAACTTGATTTTGGTCAGGTCCGTTTCGTCTGTCTTGGCGCGGGCATATCCTATATAATAGGTAGGCTGTAAGTAACAGTTGCCGCTGTACATTACATACTGCCAGTCCCCCTCCCGGAAGTAGCAGGCGCCCTCAATGGTGTGCCAGTGCTGGCCCGTCTTGTACCGATCCCGACGGAAGATCTCCTCGTCCAGGGTGGGCACCACCACCGGCACCGGGTGTCCGGCCGGGGTGTACGGATCCAGCATCTTATCCACTACAATATATGTGCCAATCCGGTCACCCTCAAACGTATTGGTAGAATAGAACAAATACAGACCGCTCTCATTTTGCACAATCTGGGAGTCAATGGAAAAGGGATGCAGAATCTGCTTCTCCTGCCCAAAGGGACCGAGGGGATTATCCGCCTGACTGACAAACAGCGCCTCCCGATGACCGCCCTGATCCGGCGTATCGCCAAAGAACTCATAAGAACAATACATATAATATGTACCATCCAGTTCAATAACGCTGGGCGCCCAGAAGTCGTGCTCTCCGGGCACGGTAAACACCATACCGTGAAATTGCCAACCAGTGAGCAGATCATCCGAGCTGTAAGCGTAAATGCCATCATCGCCGGTGGTATAAATGTAATATCGACCGCCGCTCTCCAGGATAAACGGATCTGCCTGGCCGATATAATTCTCTTTTTTTGTTTCTAACAGCTGCATAAGTGTGCTCCTTCTTCAAAAATCAGCACCATTATACACGCTGGCGCAGCCTTTGCCTACCGGTATGCGCCAAATTCTTAAAATTCAGTACAGTGCACAAAAATGTGCCAAAGAATTTGTGCAATACAGCAGGAATCCGGCGAAATTTTGACGCGAAATCGCAAATTGTCAACTTATTTTTAATTTTTGGTTGACATTTACGCAAAATCAAGGCATAATAGTACAAAATTCAATGTGAGGTAAAAAGTATGTCAGAAACAACCGCCGCTGCCGAAGGCAGCAAGAAGAAGAAAAAACTCCGCACGGTAGACATTGCCTATATCGGTCTGTTTGCCGCACTGATCGCTGTGTGTGCCCAGATCGCCGTGCCCATGACCGTGTCCTTTACCATGCAGACCTTTGCCGTTTGCCTGTGCGCCGGACTGCTGGGGTGGAAGCGCTCCACCGTGTCCGTGATCGTATACATTCTGCTGGGTATGGTGGGACTGCCCATCTTTACCGGGTTCAAAAGCGGCGTGGCAGCCATTACCGGCCCCACCGGCGGCTACATTGTCGGCTTTGTCCTGACCGCACTGATCACCGGTGCTTTGGTGCAGAAGTTCGGTCACAAGTTTTGGCAGTTGATCCTGTTTATGGTGATCGGCCTGACTGTGTGCTACGCCTTTGGCACCGTGTGGTTCATCATTGCTTACAAAGCCACATTAAAAGCGGCGCTGGCCACCTGTGTGGTGCCCTTCCTGCTGCCGGAGTGCGGCAAGATCCTGCTGGCAGCCCTACTTACCAATCGGCTGATCCGCTTTGTAAAATAAACCTGAAACGACACAAAGAAACGCAAGGTGCGAAATACACCTTGCGTTTTTTATTATCTTATACTGCATAAAGCGTTCGCAACAAGTGCTTTCCCGTTGCAGTGGTGAACAACTTTTCTCTGCCGACTTGCACGGCTTCTTCGGAAAGCCCCTCCTCATACGCATTCACCAAAAAGTCCGCCTCAATTAAAATGCGCAAAGTCAATCGGTCCACACCGGTGTAGGTATGGTGTCTGGCCACCAGATCACAGACTTCTTCCACAAAATCCTTTGGCCAGTCTGCAAGCAGTTGGCGCACCACCGGCGGACCCTCCAGCTCTTGGTATTTACCGGCGGAGGAACCGTAATGCAGCTCCGCATTGTGAATACCAATATCATGAAGTGCAGCGGCTGTCAGCAATACGCGCCGCTGCGCGTCGGGCAAATGCTCCCCATCGGCGATCATTTCGGCAAAAGTATACACCTTGATCAAATGCTGTATCCGCTTGGGATCTCCCGCATCATATTGCAGGGCACGGCGCAACGCTTCTCTCGGATCGTTCAAAGGGCTCACTTCTCCGCTTTTACCGCGTCATACTGCTCCAGCACCTCTTTGTCCGGCGCAGGGGTGCACAGGGACACCACCACATTCACCAGCAGACCAAACAGGAACGCAGGCAGCAGCTCGTAAATCTTCAAAACCGGTGCCAGATCGGCAATGCAATACTTCCACAAGAACACCATCACCGCACCGGCAATCATACCGGCCACAGCGCCGTAGCGGTTGGAGCGCCGCCAAAACAGCGCCAGCAGCATTACCGGACCAAAGGACGCGCCAAAGCCCGCCCAGGCAAAGCTGACGATCTTAAACACAGAAGCGTTAGAATCCCAAGCCATAAACATGCCTACCACGGCGATGCCCAGCAGGGTCACCCGAGCCACGATCATCTTGGCCTTGGCAGACAAATTCAGGTTGAACAGGCTGCCCAAAATATTCTCGCTGACGCCGGAAGAGGCAGCCAGCAGCTGGCTGTCCGCCGTGGACATGGTGCTGGCCAAAATACCCGCCAGGATCACACCGGCCAACAGTGCAGCAACTACCCCGTGCTGGGACAGCAGATTGGCGATCTGCACAATAATGGTTTCCTTGTCTGCCAGCGCACCCATAGCGCCGTTCTTGACCATAGCGGAGCCAACTACGCCGATCACCACGGCAATGAACATAGAGATCACCACCCAAATGGTGGCAATGCGGCGAGAGGTCTTTAATTTGCGATCATCTTCAATGGCCATAAACCGCAGCAGAATGTGGGGCATACCAAAGTAGCCCAGCCCCCAAGCGGCGGTAGACAAAATTTTCAACAAGCTGTATGTGGCGGATTTGCCGCTTTCCGGGTCATAGGTAGCCGTCATGGACAGATAGCCGCTCATGCTCTGCGCATTCTCCACCACGGCGCCCACACCGCCGGCCTTGGACACGCCAAACACCAGCACCACCACCAGCGCAATGCTCATCACAATGCTCTGCACTAAGTCAGTGGTGGACGCGGCAGTAAACCCGCCGGTAGCGGTATAGCCCACGATCACAATGGCGGAAATAATCATTGCCACATGGTAGTCCATACCGAACAGCGTGCCAAACAGCTTGCCGCAGGCGGCAAAGCCGGAGGCTGTGTACGGCACAAAGAATACAATAATTAAAATGGCTGCCATGGCGGTAAGAACATGTTTTTTCTCTCCAAATCGGCGAGAGAAAAAGTCCGGCACGGTAATGGCGCCAATGCGGGCGGAATATCGGCGCAGACGGCGTGCCACCACCAGCCAGTTGATGTAAGTGCCCACACCGAGGCCAATGGCTGTCCATCCCGGATCCGCAACACCGGTCAGATAGGCAACGCCCGGCAGGCCCATCAGCAGCCAGCTGGACATATCCGACGCCTCGGCACTCATGGCAGTAACCACCGGCCCCAACCGACGGCCGCCCAAATAGAAATCGTCCACTGTATTGTTGCGCTTGGAGCACACAATACCAATAGCCAGCATAGCGATCAGGTACACGGCTATAGAGATCAGAATACAAACTTGTGCACTGGTCATAAACAGTACCTCCAATAAAATTTGGCGCTTTGCAGCACTACCGGTGCAAAGCAATACGATTTATAGTACCATTTTTTGGCGCCGATGTAAAGAATAAGTTGCGTTTTTTCCTTTGATTAGCGCATCTATCCGGCAGGGATAAAAGAATTGACAAGCCGTAGGCAGGTTGCTACAATAAAATTGTATAAAGCTTATATTCCACAAGGAGACGGAAAAATGAAGCAATCGGCAATGTCGCCCCGCACCGGGCGTATAATAGAACTGGATATTGCCAAAGGGTTAGGCATTCTCTCGGTGATCCTGTACAACACCCTGCCCGCCTCGCCTTTGCATACAGCGCTGGGCGGCTATATGATGCCCCTGTTCTTTGTGGTGTCCGGGCTGGTTATGCAAAGGGATGCATGCAGCTTTTCTCTCCGTCGTTTTTGGGAGAAAAACGCCCGGCTGCTTTTTTATTACATTTTATTCAGCGCCATTTATCTGCTGTGCAGCGCGGTGACCTGTATTGCAGGCCACGGCAGCTACAAGGCGCTGGCACTGGACGGCATTGCCGCTTTGGTCGGGTGCGGATTTAATGTACTTTGGTTTTTCAGCGCCCTGTTTTTTGGCAAACTGCTTTACAGTCTGCTCACCGGCAGCACGCTGCCCCGCTGGGCACAAGGGTTGTTCCTGGCCGGACTATTTTTGCTGGCAGCCGGTATAGGCAGAGCCGTGGACTTTACCGCCCTGTCCGGCGTGGGCCGGGTGCTGGGCATAGTAGGGCTGACAGTGCTTCGCCCCATGGAGGCGGCCTTTTATCTATTTATTGGCACCCTGCTGCAAGGTGCGTTTCGTTCTTTGCAAAAGCGGTGTTCCAAACCGGCAAAAGTTGTCGCCTGCGGCATTGGCGGCACTGTGCTGACCGTCGGCTGCGGCTTGCTGGCGCAGGCAGCGCCACAGGATATGTACGATTTGACTGCCTCTCACCCGCTGCTGAGTTTGGCGGCGGCTGCACTGGGCTGTGCCGGCATCCTCGGTATCAGCCTGGCGCTGGGCAAGGTGCCTATGCTGAACAAAGGTCTCGCCTACTTGGGCGTACACGCTCTGTACCTAATGGCCATTCACAACCAGCCCAATTTATATGGCTGGCTCAATAAGCTATCTGTCAAGCTGTGCGCCGGGTTGCCCGGGTGGTATATGCAGGGCATGTTCTTTCTCCTGCTCACTGTGGCGGCGCTGATAATCGCCATGGGACTGGAGCCGCGACTGGACCCGGTAGTGCGCGCCTTGGTTTGCCGCTGCACCGGACAGAGAAAAGAGCAGACAAACCCGGAGCGCTCTTGACTTTTCGGTCCCGATTTGCTATGATACCAAGGTAACAGCAAGGACGAGAAACAGTACTCCCCCACTCTGTGCAGAGAGAACAGGCGGTCGGTGCAAGCCTGGGCAGGCGGCGGAGGAACCCATCTTTGAGCTGTGCGCCGAACGCAAAGGCTATTAAGGCGCACCGGGAGCTCCCGTTACAGAGCGCACAGAGTGCAGGCTCAGCCTGAATTTAGGTGGTAACACGGATCAATGATTCGCCCTAAACCGATCTTCACAGATCGGCTTAGGGCTTTATTTTTTGGAGGTTTTTTGTATGAAACTGGAACACTTAGTTGGCGATCGCTTTAAGGAGCGCCCGGCAGACTGCCAGGTAGACAGCCACGCCCTGATGGTGCGCGGCGGCTACATCAAGTATGTGGCAAACGGCATTTACTCCTCTTACCCGCCCTTAAAGCGGGTACTGAAGAAGCTGGAGCAAATCATGCGGGAAGAGATGGACGCCCTGGACGGTCAGGAAGTGCAGTTCCCGGTGGTGATGCCCGCCTCTCTGTGGGCAGAGTCCGGCCGGTATGAGAGTATCGGCAAAGAGTTGCTGCGCTTTACGGACCGCAACGGTGCCGATATGGTGCTGGGTATGACCCACGAGGAGGCTGCGGTGCAACTGGTGCGAGAATACGCCGGCACCTACACCAAGTACCCCTTTATGATCTATCAAATTCAAACCAAGTTCCGGGACGAGGCGCGCCCCAGAGCCGGGCTGATCCGTGTGCGTGAGTTCACTATGAAGGACGCTTACTCCTTCCACACCAGCCAGGAGGACCTGGACGATTATTACGAAAAATGCCACAAGGCTTATGAGCGCATTTTTGCCCGCGCCGGTGTGCCGGAGGTGATCTCCGTTGCTTCAGACTCCGGTATGATGGGCGGCAGCGTATCCCACGAATTTATGCTGCTGACCCCCATTGGTGAGGACTCTATCGTGCTGTGCGACGACTGCGGATATAAGGCCAACATGGAGGCGGCCGAGTCTATCCTGGAACCGGTAGAAAATGCCCCCTCCCAGCCGCTGACTAAGGTGCACACACCGGGTATGCACACCATTGAGGAGGTATGCACCTATCTGCACGCCGACCCTAAGGACAGTGCCAAGGCCGTGGTGTACCAGACCAATAATGAAGACAAATATGTGGTACTGTTCCTGCGAGGCGACCTGGAAGTGAACGAGACCAAGCTCACCAACTTTTTGGGTGAGGAAATTCACCCGGCAGTAATTACCGAAGAATGTGGTCTGCACGCCGGCTTTATCGGCCCTGCCAACCTAAACGGCGACTTTACCGTGCTATACGACCGCTCCCTGGAGGGGCGCAACAACCTGTGTGCCGGTGCCAACGAGACGGATTACCACTATACCGGCGTGGATATGCAGCGGGATGTGCCCGGTGCGGAGTACCACGATTTTGCCAAGGTGGTTGAGGGCGGTATCTGCCCCTGCTGCGGCAAAAAGAGCATTCATATTTCCCGTGGTATTGAGGTGGGCAACATTTTCCAGCTGGGCAAGAAGTACACCGAGCCTATGGGTATGACCTATACGGATCGGGACGGCAAGAGCCGTGTGCCGATCATGGGCTGCTACGGCATTGGCGTTGGCCGACTGGCCGCCGCTGTGTGCGAGGCGCACCACGACGACTACGGTCCCATTTGGCCCAAGGCCATTGCCCCCTGGCAGGTGCACCTGTGCGCTGTGCGTGCAGACAATGAAGAAGTGCGTGCCTTTGCCGATACACTGTACAACACCTTGCAGGAGAAGGGCGTAGAAGTGATCTACGATGACCGTTCTGTCAGCGCCGGCGTTATGTTCTCCGACGCAGATCTGCTGGGCGTGCCCCTGCGGGTGATCGTCAGCCCCCGGAACCTGAAAAACGGCGTGGTGGAGCTGACCGCCCGGGACAAGAGTTTCTCTGAGACCGCACCCACCGCAGAAGCGGCAGACGCCATTTTGGCCAAGCTGGCAGAATGAGCGTAACGAACCGGCCGATACGCATTTTGTTCGTGTGCCACGGCAACATTTGCCGCTCGCCTATGGCGGAATTCATCTTTAAGGATATGGTGCGGCAGGTGGGACTGGCAGATCAATTTGAGATTGCGTCCGCTGCCACCAGCCGAGAAGAAATCTGGCACGGCAAAGGCAATCCGGTGTACCCGCCTGCCAAGGCAGAGCTGGCTGCCCACGGCTTGTCCTGTGACGGCAAGCGCGCCCGACAGCTGACTGTCGCCGATTATGACTACTACGATCTGCTGCTGGCCATGGATGGCAGCAATGTGCGTAATCTGCACCGTATGCTGGGCGGCGACCCGCAGCATAAGATCAAAAAGCTGCTGGACTATGCCTACGGCGGCGATGTGGCCGACCCTTGGTACAGCCGGGATTTCGCCCGCGCCTACCAGGATATCGCCACCGGCTGCCGTGCCCTGCTCACCGCCCTTACAACCAAATAAAAAATTGCCCCGGCACAAAGTCCATGCGACTTTGTACCGGGGTATTTTTATCGGCTTATTTGTCAAACGACGGATTGGTCATATAGTAATTTTTGCTGTTCAGCTTATCGGTGGCTACCCGCAGCCCCTCACCAAAGCGCTGATAATGGACGATCTCCCGCTCCCGCAGGAACTTGATTGGCTGGATAATATCCGGATCGTCTACCATGCGCAGAATGTTGTCATAGGTGACCCGCGCCTTTTGCTCCGCCGCCAGATCCTCGTTCAGGTCGGCAATGGTGTCGCCCTTTACGCCGATACTCGCTGCGTTCCAAGGGGAACCACTGGCAGAGGTTGGATACACACCGGCGGTGTGATCCACAAAGTAGGCGGCAAATCCGGGATTTTCTTCAATCTGCTTTTCCGTCAAGTTGCGGGTCAGTTGGTGCACCATGGCGCCGATCATTTCCAGGTGCCCCAGCTCCTCCACACCAATGTCTGTAAGCAAACCCTTCAGCTCCGGGTACGGCATAGAATACCGCTGGGACAAATAGCGCAGACTGGCACCCAATTCCCCGTCCGGGCCGCCGTACTGACTGATGATAATGGAGGCAGCGCGGGGATCCGGGTTCTTAATATTGATGGGGTATTGCAATTTTTTTATATAACTAAACATACCATCTCTCCTTTTCTCTGCATACTATGCAGAGACGCCTGTTTGGGTGCGCATGGAAAGCGAGCTGTCAAAGCAAATTCCGTCCTTTTTGTGCAAATCGGTTGCCACGCAGGGCAAAATGTGGTAAAATAAAGGCTCCAAAAAATCCCGCTGTTAGGGCAGAAAGCGAAGGTAGAATCATGGATGTATTTGAGGGAATCACAGCGCTGGCAGATTACGGCGTACGCACCGGTCTGATTGAAGAGGCGGATCGCACCTGGGCTGTCAATACATTGCTGGCGGCGCTGGAACTGGACGCATACGAGGAACGCACCGTCACCGGCCAACCGGCACTGACGGAAATTTTAGACTCTCTGCTGAACTATGCTTGCGCAAACGGGCTGTGCCAGGACTCTGTGGTGTACCGGGATCTGTTTGACACCAAGCTGATGGGTCTGCTGACCCCGCGACCCTCTGCGGTGATCCGCCGATTTTGGGATCTGTACGCAGAGAGCCCCAAGGCAGCCACAGATGATTACTATGCCTTTAGCAAGACCACCAATTACATTCGTGCGGACCGACTGGCCAAGGACGCTAAGTGGATCACTCCCACCCCTTACGGCGATATGGATATAACCATCAATCTGTCCAAGCCGGAGAAGGACCCTAAGGCCATTGCGGCTGCCCTGCAAATGAAGCAAAGCGCTTACCCCAAGTGCCAGCTGTGCAAGGAGAACGAGGGCTACGCCGGGCGGGTTAATCACCCGGCACGGCAAAACCACCGGATTATTCCCCTGGAAATGGGCGGCGGTCCCTGGTTCTTACAGTATTCGCCCTACGGCTACTATAACGAGCACTGCATTGTATTTAACGGCCGGCATACGCCGATGAAAATCGACCGCAGCGCGTTCCAAAAGCTGTTTGATTTTGTAGAGAAGTTTCCCCACTATTTTGTAGGCTCCAATGCAGACCTTCCCATCGTGGGCGGCTCCATTCTCACCCACGAGCACTTCCAAGGCGGGCACTATACCTTTGCTATGACAAAGGCACCGATAGAGACCGCCTATGCCTTTGCCGGATATAAAGATATTGAGGCCGGAATCGTCAAGTGGCCCATGTCCGTACTGCGCCTGCGTGGGGATGAGCCGGCGCGCATTTGCGACCTGGCAGACAAAGTGCTGCAAGCCTGGCGCGGCTATACGGACCCGGATGCCTTTATCTACGCCGAGACCGATGGCACGCCCCACAACACCATTACCCCCATCGCCCGGTTCCGGAACGGTAAATATGAACTGGACCTGGTGCTGCGCAACAACATTACCACCCCGGCGTGCCCGGACGGTCTGTACCACCCCCACCCGGAGTATCACCATATTAAGAAAGAGAATATCGGCCTGATTGAGGTTATGGGTTTGGCAGTACTGCCCGCCCGGTTAAAGACAGAGCTGGAGCTGTTGCGTGACGCACTGCTCCATGGCACAGACATTTCCGCCGACGAACGCATTGCCAAACACAAGGACTGGGCAATGGAGATCGCCGCCAAGAACGCCTTAACCGCCGAGAATTGCATGGACATTCTGCAACAGGAAGTGGGCAAAGTCTTTGCTGCCATTTTGGAGCAGTGCGGCGTGTTTGACCGGAATGAAGCCGGTAAAGCCCAGTTTCTCCGCTTCCTAAGCAGCATAGAAACAGCATAAAACAAATAGACGCAAAGAAGCCGCACAGAAATATCTGTGCGGCTTTGTTCTGTGCCTTTATAATCAGACTTGGATCTGCACGGCTTTGCGGTACACCGCCAGGGCAATACCGGCGGTGAATAACTCGGTGATCCAAAAGGCATGCCACACACCGGCGGCGCCCAGCACTCGACTCAGCAGGAATGCCAACGGGACGATGATGACCAAATACCGACAAAGAGAAATCACTAAGGACGGCGTGCCCTTGCCCAGTCCCTCCAGCGCACCGGAAGCAGTCACCGATACGGCGGACACAATGAACCCGCCGCTGATGATTCGCAGCGCTGTTTTACCGGCAGCAACAGTAGCTGCATTCTCGGTAAAAAGACCAATCAGTTGACCGGGGATTACCAGGCACAGCACAGTGCCCACCACCATAATGGCAGCAGTCATCACTAATACGGTGCGGAAGATCTGCCTGACCCGCCCATATTCTTTGGCGCCGTAATTGAACCCAATCACCGGTCGCATACCCTGCACAATGCCGTTGGCCGGCAGGTACAGAAACGTTTGCAGTTTGTAATATGCGCCTAAAATCAGCACATAGGTTTGAGAGAATGCAGCCAAGATGGCGTTCAGTGCAGAGATCAGCACCGAAGGCAAAGCCAAATTCAGTACCGCCGGAATACCGATGGCATACAAGCGACCCACCAGGTGCCGGGACGGCCGCAGGTGCTGCAAGCGGATCTTGACAGAAATGGGGCGCAGGTAATAGAACAGCAGGTAGATCACCAAAGTAAGCACCTGACCCAGCCCGGTAGCCAGCGCTGCGCCGTCAATGCCCATTTTGGGGAACGGCCCCAGACCGAAGATCAACAGCGGATCCAAAATAATATTGGCAAGGCACCCCAGGCCCAGGCCCACCATGGTCACCTTCATACGACCGACTGCCTGAAAAATCTTTTCAAATGCCAAGTCTGCGTTGATTATAATGGAAAAGCCAAACACAATACGCCCGTAGCGCACTCCCAGATCGATCACCGCTTGATCCTTGGTAAACGCCTGCAAAAACAGCGGAATGATGGCAATACACACGCCGGTGAGCAGCACCCCGTGCACCAGCGCCCACAGCATACCCTGCGTGGCTGCCTGGTCCGCGCGCTTCTGCTTTCCGGCGCCCAAATACAAAGCGATCACTGCGCTGATCCCCACGCCAAAGCCGATGGCAATGGCGTTGACCAGATTTTGCAAGGGATACACCAGGGACAACGCCGTCATAGCGTTCTCGCTGATGCGGGCCACAAAGTAGCTGTCTACAATATTATAAAGGGCGTTCACCAGCATGGAGAGCACCATGGGCAGCGCCATAGAGGTAATCAGCGGCAACACTGCCTTTTTACGCATAAACTGTTCGTCCATCTGTTTTCCTTTCTGCTTGCAGGTATAAAAAAGCCACGCACTCCAAAGAGTGTGTGGCGAAAAGATGAGCAACTCCGGAAAAATCCACAACCGAATTTTCGTCCCGTATTGTAGCATAGCCGCCGCCTGCTGTCAAGCGGCAGCAAAAAAACGAAAAAAATTTACAGAACCCCCTTGACTTGGAGTAAACGCAAAGTGCTATGATAAAGGAAACCAAAACAAGGAGATTTTATCTATGAAATACGCAACAGAAGGAGCCTTTGTCGGTGCCAATGCATTTGGCAAAGGCGCCGCCAACACGGCTTATGCCCAATACTTTGTAGGCAATTCTTATCTGAATCCCCTTACCGATCCCCAGGTCACGGCGCTGCATTTGTCCAATGTGACCTTTGAGCCGGGGTGTTGCAACAACTGGCACATTCACCACGCCACAAAAGGCGGCGGTCAGTTGCTGATCTGCACCGCCGGTGAGGGCTGGTACCAGGAATGGGGAAAGGCCCCGGTAGCGCTGCACGAGGGCATGGTCATCACCATTCCGCCGGAGGTGAAGCACTGGCACGGCGCTAAGGGCGACAGTTGGTTCTCCCACATTGCTATGGAAGTGCCCGGCGAGAATGCCTCTAACGAATGGTGCGAGCCGGTGAGCGACGCAGATTATAATGCACAGGAGGAAGAAAAATGAGTTTGCAAAGCACAGACCCGGAATACACCCAGCGACTGGGCGCATTTCTTGAAGAAGTAAGAAACGAACCTGACAGCATGCTGGAGCCCACCACCCGCTGGCTGGCGATTCTGGCCACCCTCACCGGCAACGGCAGTGTAGACGCCTACAAAGAGGCACTGCCCCAAGCGCTGCAAGAGGGGCTTGACCCGGTGGCAGTCAAAGAGATGGTGTACCAGGCCACCGATTACCTGGGCTATGGCCGTGCGCTGCCGTTTCTGCACGCCACCAATGACGCGCTGACCGCCGCCGACATTGCCCTACCACTACCCGGCCAGGCAACCACCACCATGAGTGATCGGCTGGAGAAAGGCATTGCCGCCCAAGTCAAAATCTTTGGTGAACACATGAATGAGGCTTGGAAAGCCGGCACCGTCAACCGCTATTTGGCAGCCAACTGCTTTGGCGATTACTACACCCGCACCGGGCTGGATCTGGCCCAGCGAGAGATGATCACCTTCTGCTTTCTCTCTGCCCAAGGGGGCTGCGAGCCCCAGTTGATCGCCCACGCCAAGGGCAATATGAACATGGGCAACGACGCAGCGTTCCTGACCAAAGTAGTGCTCCAGTGTTTGCCCTACATTGCTATCCTCGCAGCCTAAACGCCATGGGCTGCATTGCAAAAGCCGCCAAGCAATAACCCAAAAACCAAGAACACCCCTGCACAGCAGCACGCCGTGCGGGGGTGTTTTGTATGTGTATGCAGTTAAAGGATGGTAGCGTGACTGCCGCCGGTGGGTGCCTTGGTGACCAGGATCTGCCGGTCAATGGCCGCGCGCAGATCCGCCACATGGGAGATGATCCCCACCAACCGGTCACTGCGGGCCAGATCCGTCAGGGCATGCAATGCCTGATGGAGGGACTCCTCGTCCAGAGAGCCGAAGCCCTCGTCTACAAACATCGCGTCCAGCCGAACGCCGCCGGCGGCGCTCTGTACTCGATCCGACAGCCCCAGCGCCAGCGATAAAGAGGCCTTAAAGGACTCGCCGCCGGACAAACTCTTTACACTACGGGTGGTTCCGTTATAATGGTCGATCACATCCAGATCCAGTCCGGACTGGTTGCGATTGTTTTCTGCCGTTTGGCGGCGCACCAGTTCGTACTGCCCGCCGGACATAACCATAAAGCGGGTGTTAGCACAGGCCAGCACCCCGTCCAGATCCTGCATTTGCACATAGGTCTCCAAGGTGACCTTTTCTTTACCGGTCAAGTTGCCGGTGGCAGTATCTGCCAAGGCTTTGATCCAGCCGTAGCGGTGCTCCGCCGCCTCCAGCTCTGCCGCCGTGCGTCGCATTTGATCCAGCACCGTTTGATTGGTCTGGAGCCGCACAGCCAGTGCCTTGCCTTGATCGGTCAGCGTATGCAGCCGGGTCTGCCACTGCACCAGTTGGGCGCGCAATGCAGTCGGATTTACTTTTGGGCAGTCCTCCAGCTGCTGCCGGGTCTGCTGCAAAGTGGCTGTCAAAGCCGCCGCCTGTTTGTCCAGTTCCGTCACAGCAGCTTGCGCCTGTTGGTGTGCCTGCTCCAAAGCGTTTCGTTTTTCCGTTAAACGGCGCTGTTCCTCTTCCGCAGCCGACTGGGTAGCAAAAGGTAATTCCGCCGCCAGTTCGCTGCACCGACTTTGCTGCTGCTTGACCTCTTGTTGCAGCTGCTGCACCTGCAATTGCAATTCCGTTTGCTGCCGGGCACATTCTGTGGCGCGCGCGGTGACCTGGGGCAAAGCCTGCTCCACCTGCGTCGCTTCATCTGCGGCTGCCTGGGCGGCCTGCTTATGCGCTTCCGCCCCGGTACAAGCCGTCTGTGCCTGTGACAGCGCTTCTGCCAGCACCGATTGCGGCTTCTCCGGCAAATCACCAAGCAGCGCTTGCCACCCGGCAATAAACGCCCGCTGCTGTTCTCGGTACTGTCCCTTTGCGCCACCGGCGGACTGGCTGGCAGTGGTGGCCTTTGCCATAGCGGATCGGGCCGCCTGCTGGGCCGTCTCCAACTGGGATTGGGTAGGCGCTTGTGTGGGCAAAACCGCCGGGTGCGGGTGTTCCGTAGCGCCGCACACCGGGCAAGGCGCTCCCGGCTGTAAATCTGCCGCCAACACGCCGGCCTGGCTGTCCAAGAAAGCCCGGTTCAGGCGCTGATAATCCTGTTCCAAACGCTGGGCGTGCTCTGCCGCAGCCCGGTAATCGGCAGCAGCACGGCGATAAGTATTCTCCGTGGTTTGCAGCGCAGCCCGCTGCTGTTCTAAAGCGGTCAACGCCTCTGCTTTTTGCCGCGCCTGTGTACAGGCAGCCTTGGCCTGCTCCAAGCCGGCCGCTGCGCCTTGCAGTTCCTGCCGCCGCTGTTCCAAGCGGATTTGTTCTGCCCGGGCTTTTTCCGCTGCGTCACCGGCTGCACTGTATGCCGCTGTCTGCTGCGTTGCCTGCTGTCGCACCTCTGCCAAAATCTGCTGTGCTTTGGTCAATCGGGCGTACTTAGGCAGTTGGGCTTGCAGCAAAGCCAGGCGGGCGGTAAGCTGCTCCGTCTCCTCTGCCTGTGCGACGCACTGTTTCAATCGATCCGCTGCCGCCGCTTGCTTGGGGGTCAGTTCCGTCTGACGGCGAGTCAGCTCTTGCAGCTGCTGTTCCAGTTCCAAACGGCGCTGTGCAGCTGTCAATGCTGCCCGGTCGGCTTGCATTTTCTCTTGTATTTCTGACGTTTGGCGGGTGTTCTCCGCAGCGGCAGTTGTGTCTAACTGAATCAGCTGTTCCAACACCTCTCGGCTTTCAGAAAAGGGCAGCTGACCTTGTTGCAGCGCCCGCGCTTTGGCAAAAAGCATAGAGTCCTCCGGGCAGCGCACGCCCTCGCCGTACTGGCGCAATTTTTCCTGTCCGGCCTCATAGGCGCGCTTCACCTCCAAGGCAGATTGGCGCAGCTTCTCCTGCAAGCGGGCATACCGCCCGGTGTCAAACAGCTTTTGGAAGATGTGACTGCGATCCTCTGTCTTGGCAAGCAGCAGGTGCAAAAAGTCCCCTTGCGCCAGCATGGCGATCTGGCAAAACTGGTCACGATCCAGCCCCAACAAGGCGGTGATTTCGTCATCCACGTCCGTTTGTTTGGTAATCACCCGACCGTCCGGGCAGATCAGCTCCGCCATAGCGTGCTGGGTAGTCATACCCTCGCCTCGGGTCTTGGGCCGCCGGTATTCCGGGCTGCGGCGCACGGTGTATACCGCCCGGTCGTAGGCAAAAGTCAGCTCTGCAAAGGTGGGAGTCTCCGGCGCTGCGTACTTGGAGCGCAAGGTGGATGTTTCCCGATTTTTGCCGCTGGCCTTGCCGTACAGCGCAAAAATAATGCCGTCAAAAATAGTGGTCTTGCCGGCACCGGTATCACCGGTAATCAAATACACGCCGCCGGTACCCAGCTTGGAAAAATCCAGCACCTGCTCCCGAGCATAAGGGCCAAAGGCGGACAAAGTGAGTTTTAGCGGTCTCATACTTCCTCCTCCCACACACTTTCCATCTGGCTGCGCAAAAAGGCAGCCTGCTCTTCTGTCAGATCCGTACCGTTTTGGCGGCGGTAAAATTCTGCAAACACATCAAACGGCGACTGCTTTTCCGTCGCCGCACCGTCATGCACCTGGCCCAGGGCACGGGTGCGGGCGTTGTCGTAGTCCAGCAGCATTAAGTAAGGATAAATACTGCGCAGGCGACCCATGGCGTCCGGCACATCCTGCTCGTCTGTCAGCGTAATATGCAGATAATTCTGCTGAAAATCTCCGTTGGTATAATAATCCCGGGCGGTCAGTTCCATATAGCTACCCCGCAGCTGCGTTAAATCGCGGCGGGGGGACAGCGGCACCGTGCGCACTTGCAGATCTCCTTTTGCCCCCAGTTCCACCACGGTCACGCTTTTTTGGTGCCCTGCTTCCGAAAAGGAATACTTCAGTGGGGAGCCGCAGTACCGCAGCCGGGGGCTGCCCATATTCTGGGGGCGGTGGATATGCCCCAGCGCCACATAATCAAAGGGGGCAAACACGCTGCCGTCCACATTGTCCGTACCGCCTACGGACAACTCCTCCGAGTCCGAAGTGGCGGCGCCGGTAACGAACTGGTGCGTCAGCAGCACATTGCGCCGGGCGGTATCCACCTGCATAGCGCCGACAGCGGCGGACAGGGCGTCCGTATAGCTGTCAATCTCCGCCTCAGGAAAATAGCGGCGCACTTGAGCGGGCTTTACAAAGGGCAGCATATAAATGCCCACTTCGCCCCATTGATCCGTCAGCACAAAGGACTGCACCCCACCGTCATAAACCGGCGAAAAATGCACCCCGCTGCCGTCCATAAGCCGACTGCCAAAGGCCAGCCGCTCCGGGGAGTCGTGGTTGCCGCTGATGGCAAACACCGGCACCTTTAGCTGCGCCAAATGATAAAAGAAATCGTCGCACAATGCCACAGCCTCCGCCGACGGCACCGCCTTGTCATAAATATCTCCGGAAATCAGCACACCGTCCGGTTGCTCTGAGGCAATACAGTCAAGGATCTGCTGCAAAATATACGCCTGGTCCTCCAGCATGGAAAAGCCGTGCACCCGCTTGCCCAGGTGCAGGTCGGATAAATGCAAAAACTTCATATCGGTTCTCCTTCATCTGTGCTGCGCACATTAAGTTCACTTTATCATAAACGCACGGCCATTGCAAGCCGCCGTCCCTTTTTTTGCCCGGGTGCAATTTTTTACCATAGAGAATTGATTTTGAAGGAACAGTTCTATATAATGGAAATGAACAGATATAAGGGGGAATCTATATGCAAACCATTACCCGCACCACACCCTGCGGCGATCTGCAAGGGCTGGAGCTGGAGGACCATCTGGAGTACCGGGGCATTCGCTACGCCACCGCCGCCCGTTGGGAATATCCCCGACCGGTAGAGCGCTGGGAGGGCGTTTACGACGCCACGCACTTTGGTGCCTGCTGCTACCAGCACCGGGGCTTTGACGAGGACACCAAGGTCAATCCCTTTTACAGTAAAGAATTTCGGGTAGGCTGCCATTTTACTTACAGCGAGGACTGCCAGTACCTGAACATTTGGGCGCCTAAGGACGCCAAGGACTGCCCGGTGCTCATTTACATTCACGGGGGCAGCTTTACCGGCGGCTCCACCGACGAGCGCCACATCAGCGGCACCGCTTATGCCAAAAAAGGCGTGATCTTCGTAGCCATGAATTACCGGCTGGGACCCTATGGCTTTTGCGCCCACCCGCAGCTGAAAGAGGCAGACGGCACCTGCGGCAACTACGGTCTGTACGACCAGCTGGAGGCGATCCGCTGGGTGCGCCGCAACATTGCCGCCCTGGGCGGTGATCCCCACCGGGTGACGCTGCTGGGGCAGAGCGCCGGGGCGATGAGCGTGGATATTCTCATTTCCTCTCCCCTGTGTCGGGACTGGTACCAAGGCGCCATAATGATGAGCGGACCGGGGCTGCAACGGGCGGCCGCACGCCCCCAATCCATTGAAAAGGTGGGTAAGTTCTGGGACCAAATCTGCCAAAACGCCGGGGCAGCGGATATGGCCGCCCTGCGCCAAACAGATGCCCGCACCCTGTATTACGCCTGGCTGGACGCCTGTAAAAGCGACAAACTCAGTATGCTCTACACCTTCCCTGTGTTTGACGGCAAGCTGCTGACCAAAGCCACATTCAATATGCGCACCATACCCAAAATGCCAAAGATCCTGGGCATGACCAACGCGGATATGATTCCGGCCATTGTGTCCGGTCTGATCCGCCGCTGGGCTCATGACGACAAGGACAGCCCCTGCTACGCCTACTGTTTTGACCGGGATCTGCCCGGCGACAACTACGGCGCCTGGCACACGGCAGACCTGCTTTATGCCTTTGGCACGCTGCAAAACAACTGGCGCCCCTTTACCGATACGGATCGGGAGATCTCGCGCCAAATGGTGGCAGCCTTCGCCAACTTTGTCAAGTGCGGCAACCCCAACTGCAACGCCCTGCCCCGCTGGAAAGCAGGCGCCGCCAAGGTCATGCGCTTTGGTGACCCCAGCCGCATGGCGCCCTTCCCGGACAGCCGTCTCATTCAAGAAACACTCCATAACAAAGGACCGGTATAAATGAAATTCGACCACAACTTTACCCAAACCGCTGCCACGCCCACCGCACGCACTTACACTGCCGACGGCTGGCAGGCGCAGCTGGACTTTCTCTCCGGCAGTTGCCTGCGTGTAGCGCTTTATCGTAACGCAGACGACCTGCTGCCCACCTTTAATATTGACCCGGACAATGCGCCTATCGGCCCCCAGGGCAGAGTGCGGCTGAGCACCGCCGGGTTTCAACCGGCAGCGCCCGCAGTCACGGAAACAGAGAGCGGCACCGCCTTTGCCCTGCCTTGCGGGGTAACGGCAGAGCTGGAGACTCACAATCTGCTGCTCACTTACAAGATTGGCGATCGGGTACTCTTTGCCGATCGTGGACCGCTGGCCTATAATTTGGACAAAGAGTTTGGCACCGGCGCCACCCACTACATCACCCGGGAGCGGAACGAGCGGATCTACGGCCTGGGCGATAAGGGCGGCAGCGTGAACAAAGCCGGGCGGCGCTTTCGCATAGACGCGGCGGACAGCATGGGCTTTGACGCTGCCATGACCGACCCGCTCTACAAGCACACGCCCTTTTACATCTGCCAAAACAGCGTGGGCTGCTACGGCATTTTTTATGACACCACGGCCCCCGGTGAGATGGATCTGGGCCGGGAGATCAACAACTACTACCCGCCGTTTAAGTATTATCGCTCCGCCGAGGACTGCCTGGTGTACTATGTGTTCTTTGGCAGCAAGTTAGAGATCTTGCAGCAGTTTTGCCGCACAGTGGGCCGCCAGCCGCTGCCCCCCAAGTGGAGCTTTGACTACTGCGCCAGCACCATGGCTTATACGGACGCCCCCAAGTCAGAAGAAAAGATGGACGCATTCCTTGCCAAAGTACAGGCGCTGGATCTGAATTGCAGCGGGTTTTACCTGTCCTCCGGCTACACCGCCATCGGCAACCAGCGCTGCGTGTTTCACTGGAACAGAGAGAAGTTCCCGGACCCGGCACGGTTTATCGGCAAATTCAACGCCGCCGGGGTGCACCTGATTCCCAACATCAAGCCGGCGTTTCTGACTACCCACCCCATGTACAACGACCTGGCGGCCAAGGGTCTGTTTGTCAAGAACGCAGACGGCAGCCCCTATGTTACCCAGTTTTGGGACGGTCTGGGCAGCTACCTGGATTTTACCAATCCCGGGGCCTTTGCCTTTTGGCACAATCAGGTGACGGAAAAACTGCTGCAAAACGGCATGGACGCCACTTGGAACGACAACAACGAATTTGACATTCAGGACCCCACCGCCGTTGCCGTAGGCTTTGGCGGCAAGGCGGCCCCGGCTGCTCACATTCGCCCGGCGCTCACCTACTTGATGGTGCTCAGTTCTTACCGAGCGCAAACGAAAATGCGACCGACAGAACGGCCGTTCCTTTCCACCCGCAGTGCCGGGATCGGTCTGCGGCGGCTGGCTCAGACCTGGAGCGGTGACAACTACACCTCTTTCCACGATCTGCGCTACTGCCACTATATGGGTATGACCCTGAGCCTGTCCGGCTTCTACTTCTACGGCCACGATCTGGGCGGCTTTTCCGGGGAAATGCCCTCCCGTGAGCTGCTGCTGCGCTGGATCCAGCACGGTGTATTTGAGCCCCGCTTTACCATTCATTCCTGGAACACGGACGGCTCCGCCACCATGCCCTGGAGCTATCCGGAGGTGATGGACAGCGTGCACGCGCTGTTTGACCAGCGTAAGGCTCTGCTGCCCTACTATTACAGCACCGCCTACCGCAGCGTGCAGGAGGAGCTCCCCTTGCAGGCACCTCTGTGCCTCTATTATGATGACCCGCAGATTGATCCGGACGATCCCGCCTTTTTGCTGGGGCGCGACCTGCTGGCAGCTTGCGTGCTGGATCAGGGCGTGGAGAATATAGAAGTCTACTTGCCGTCCGGCGAAATCTGGTACAAGGACGACCGGTGCTACACCGGCGGGCAGACGGTGCCGCTGCATATTCCCGCCACCGGCACCGTGCCCTATTTTGTGCGTGGCGGCTGCGTATTCCCTCTGGACATTGGGCCTACCGGGTTCCAAAAGCCCGGTCGGGTGCAGTTCACCGTCTATCCCATTGCTGACGGCACCTTCCAAAGCCGCTACTTTGATGATGACGGCCACACCTATGCCTACCGGGACGGCCACTGCGTGGACGCGGTCTTTACCGTCACCTGCACCGCCGACACTGTGACCGTGCAGGTAGAGAACCGGGGCGACACCCCCTTTGCGCCGAACATTCGCCTAACTCCGGCAGACCGCCGGCAGCTGATTATCAAGTAAATCCAAACATAAAGCAGTCGATAAAATCGGCTGCTTTTTTACTGTAAATAAAAAATTTTCAAAAAAGTCTTGACTTAGAGTCAACTCCAGGGTATATACTACCCTTGAAACGAGGTGAGCCTATGACCATTAAAGAGGTCAGCGAAAAGTACAACATTTCCCAGGACACCCTGCGCTACTACGAGCGGGTGGGTATGATCCCCCAAGTGCACCGCACCGGCGGCGGCATTCGGGACTATCAAGAGGACGATCTTGGCTGGGTAGAACTGGCCATTTGTATGCGCAGCGCCGGTCTGCCGGTAGAGGTGATGATCGAATATGTGCAGCTCTTTATGCAGGGCGACAGCACCATTCCCGCCCGGCTGCAACTGCTGCTGGACCAAAAAGTCGTGCTGGAGGCCCAAATGGCAGACACCCAGCGTATGCTGGACAAATTGGAGTACAAGATCTCTCGCTACCGGGTGGCGGTAAAAACCGGCAAGCTCACCTGGGATTAACAAAAGGAGGAAACGCAAAATGTATTTAGAAAAGATCAACGGTCCTGCCGATGTAAAAGCCTTAAACAGCGCCGAGCGCACAGCCCTGGCGGCAGAAATGCGCGCCGCGCTGATTGAAAAACTCAGCCGTCACGGCGGCCACTGCGGTCCCAACCTGGGACTGGTGGAGGCCACCATTGCCCTGCACACGGTGTTTGACTCCCCCAAGGATCGGTTTGTCTTTGATGTGTCTCACCAGACCTATCCCCACAAAATGCTTACCGGGCGCAGCTACGGCTTCTTAGACCCGGCACGATATGACGATATTACCGGGTACAGCGCGCCCCAGGAGAGTGCCCACGACCCCTTTACCCTGGGCCACACCTCCACCTCCGTCAGCCTGGCCTGCGGCTTGGCAAAGGCTCGGGACGCCAAGGGCGAGCACCACAATGTGGTAGCCGTTATCGGCGACGGCTCGCTGTCCGGCGGCGAGGCTCTGGAGGGGCTGGATTTGGCAGGCGAGATGGACGGCAACCTGATCATCGTGGTTAACGACAACGGTATGTCCATTGCAGAGAACCACGGCGGCATTTATAAAAATTTGGAGCTGCTGCGCCAAACCGGCGGCAAGGCAGCGTGCAACCTGTTCCGCGCTATGGGGCTTGATTATGTGTTCCAACCGGAGGGCAATAACACAGACGCGCTGATTGAGACCTTTCAGCAGGTCAAGGACAGCGACCACCCGGTGGTGGTGCACATTGTCACCGAAAAGGGCAAGGGCTACGCCCCGGCGGAGACCTACAAGGAGAACTGGCACTGGTGTATGCCCTTCGATCCCAAAACCGGCGAGAGCACGGTGCACTTTGAGGGCGAGGACTACGGGGATCTGACCGCCCGGTATCTGCTGGGTGAAATGCAAAAGGATCCCAAGGTGGTAGCCATCACCTCCGGCACCCCCACTGTATTTGGCTTTACCGAGGAACTGCGCAAGCAGGCAGGCAAACAGTTCATAGATGTAGGCATTGCCGAGGAAACCGCCGTGGCGCTGGCCAGCGGACTGGCTGCCGGCGGTGCCAAGCCGGTGTACGGCGTGTACAGCACCTTTTTGCAGCGCACCTACGACCAGCTGAGCCAGGATCTGTGCATCAACAACAACCCGGCCACCCTGTTGGTGTTCGCCGCCTCTGTGTACGGTATGAACGATGTGACCCACCTGGGCGTCTTTGACATTCCCATGATCTCCAACATTCCCAATCTGGTGTACCTGGCCCCCACCACCAAAGAGGAGTATTTTGCCATGCTGCGCTGGAGCATGACCCAGCGGGAGCACCCGGTGGCTATTCGCGTACCGGCCTGCGGCGTACTCTCCGACGGCAAGGCGGTCACCAAGGACTTTGGCAAGCTGAACACCTATGAAGTGACCCAAGCGGGCAGCGATGTGGCGTTTATCGGCCTGGGCAGCTTTTACCCCCTGGCTCGGCAGGCGGCTGTGGAATATGAAAAGCGCACCGGCGTGCGCCCCACGCTCATCAACCCCTACTATATCACCGGGCTGGATAAAGAGCTGCTGGCACAGCTGGGCAAGACCCATAAAACCGTAGTCACCCTGGAGGACGGCGTGCTGGACGGCGGCTTTGGTCAAAAGATCGCAGCCTACTACGGCGGCACAGACACCAAGGTGCTGTGCTACGGCCTGCAAAAAGAATTCCTGGATCGCTACGATGTGCAGTCGGTGCTGGAAGAAAACCGCCTGACCTGCGCACAAATCAACGACGATCTGCAAAACCTGTAAGGAGAACGAAAATGGCAAAAACATTGGTAGTCTATTATTCCCAATCCTGGGGCAATACCAAGAAGATCGCCCGGGAGATCGCGTCCACCCTGGGCGCCGACGTGACGGCCATAGATACAGTGCAGCCCTATAACTGCTCTTATGACGAGTTGGTGTACGGTCTGTCCAAAACAGAGACGCAAAACAAGGTCTGCCCACCCATCAAGCCCCCGGACAAGGACCCGGCGGACTATGACCGCATTGTGCTGGGCACCCCCACCTGGTGGTACACCATGGCCCCGGCGGTGCGTACCTTTTTGACCCAAACGGACCTGACCGGCAAAGAGTTGGCGCTGTTTGCCACCCACGGCGGCTGACCCGGTCACGCGCTGGACGACCTGAAAGCCTGCGCCAAGGGCGCAAAGGTCATTGCCCAAACGGATGTGCAGTTTGACTCTACCGGCGGCGACCGCCAGGAGACCCCCTTGTCCGCCGTCACCGCCTGGGCAGAAAAGCTGAAATAACCGGCAAGGCCAAAATCACCCGCCGACTTCTGCCGGCGGGTTTTATTTGTGGTGGATATTTGGCTGCGGGTTTGCTATAATAGAGATAAGATCAAGGAAAGGAAGTGCAACGATGCCTTATATTAAGAATGTACCTCATGAGGCGATTTTCAGTCTTGCGGATCAAGTCCGGGTGCAGCCCGGCCAGGTGGTCAGCAAAACCCTGGCGCTGAACGACGCCGTCAGCGTGACCCTGTTTGCCTTTGCAGCCGGGGAGGAGATCGGCACCCACGACTCCACCGGCGACGCTATGGTTACCGTGCTGGAGGGCATAGGCCAGTTCACCGTAGACGGTGTGCCCTACCTGCTAAAGCCCGGCGAGGCGCTGGTGATGCCCGCCAAAAAGCCCCACGCAGTGTACGCCCCGGAGGACTTTAAGTGGCTGCTAACCGTCGTCTTCCCCCATAACAACTAAACACTCATTAAAAGAACCGACGGCTGCATACCGTCGGTCCTTTTGTATACGGACTATATGTGATCGCCCATATTGGACAACTTTGTAAAATCTTCTATGTACCATTCTCCGTCCTCGCCGGGCGAAAACCGCCAACCGAAATCCGTTACGGTTTGGTGGATATAGCCGTCATAATACACAGCTTTTAAAATCAAGCAGTCGCCGGAGGGGCAATAATCATCGCCCATAAAAATCAACTGCTGTAAAACCAGCTTAGGGCTAAACCCGGAGAATTGCGCCTTTGCCAAAGCAGCACACGCATGGATATCCGCTTTTGTATAGTTGGCAGAAACACCGTAATCGATCTGTACATTTGACACATCTGCCCGTTGATTTTTCATTTGGCACCCGGTAAAAATCAACGCCAGTAAAATCACACACGCCAGCGCCCGAGAAGCCGCATAAACACGATTTTTCACATCGCCCACCTCTTTCAGCCACACTATAACACGCCAAAGCGCTTCTTGTCAAGGCAGCCGGTCAACCGCAATATGTATCTTCCGTGTCAGCTAAAAGGCTTAAATGCCCGCCATCAAAATAATAGATGTTCTCTTTCTTAAAACCATAAGTGCCGTTGATCAACGCAATGTGCGGTTCAAAAGTGAAAAGACGCACCCGGCTCAATTTTTTGTGATTGCCGGCTTCAATATAAATACGATGCTTTTTGTTTTTCACAATAGAGTGACCCAAATTGCCGTTAAAATCCAAATTTTGATACCCATGCGCACGAATGTAATCGTTCATATACGCATAAAGCCGCTCAAAGGTCGTACTTGTATCTACAAAGCGTCTCAATTCTGCGTGCAACTGATCCTCAAAGCGCAGACCATTGCGAATTTCCGCCTCTGCAATATCATCTAATTGCCGAACCACCTGCCCGTTTTGTACAACAAATGTCCGGGCGAAATCGCCCCAGATCCGCCGCCGTTGCGGCGACAGATCAATGGTGAGTACATCATTAGGTTGAATACAGGTTTGCGCCGGCACATACTCCCGACCGGACACAGAAAGCAGCGTATCCGGGTGATGAAAAACCAAAGCACCTACATCGTAATACCAAAACGATTGCGCACCGTTTGCCAACATATAGGTTTCGCATAAGGTCTTGATCTGATCCACAGTCTGACCCACCTGTATATAGCTTTGAATAAATTGCATGGTATCCGCAGCAAGCTGCTGCATAGCGGCATATTTTTGAAGTGTAGAACGAAGCATCATCATACCTCTCATAAGTACACAAAAAACAGCCCGACAAGGAACCTTGCCGGGCTGCATTTTTGATTTATTTCTTCTGGGGGCCGTTGTAGCCGTTCTTTTCCTGGAAAGCGGCGATCTTGTCGATCACGCCGAGAATCACGTCAAAGCCATCGCCTACGGTCTCCATCTCAAACCGCTCCGGCATATCCCGCCAGGTGTGGTAATAATAGGTGAGCATGGGGTTTTGGGCCGCAAAGGTCACGGACTTGATGCCCGCGCGGGTCATAGGTGTAGAGTCGCAGCCGCCAACGGGATTGTGGATACAGCCATTGGTCTTGCTCTCGATACCCAGCTCGTTAAAGGTGTCCTTAAACATCTTTTCCATATCCGTATCAAAGCGCACGCCCTGCCAGTCGTCCTTGATCACCACTTCAAAATACTCTTTATCTGCCACAGAGTCAATGTTAATGTTCCAGGCGTTCCGGGACAGATCGTCAAAACGGTGCTCCTGGGCAAAGTGCATGGAGCCGCGCAGACCTGCCTCCTCAGAGCCGATATTGGCATCTACAATGCGGCAGTTCTTAGGCATCTTCTCCGGGTGCTCCTTGAAATACTTGATCACCGCATAGCTCAGGCCGATGCCGGTGGCGTTATCCATAGCGCCGCGAGAAGCGTTGCGGGGATCGGGATCGCCCCACATTACCACAAACAGAGAACCGATGGCGGTAACGATGGGTACAAAGTTCATAATGAACATAAAGGTGTCCCAGCCCTGAGAGGCCAACATGGTCTGTGCCCACTGGGCGCCGGCGTAATCGCAAATGTTCACGACAGCCATAAATACAGAAAACAACGCAATAAAGAAGAAGCAAACCGCGCCGAAGCCCACCTTGCCGTATGTAGCGATCAGGCCCATAATCGGCTTCGTCTTGGCATACTTATAAGCGTGCTCACTGTGGCGCCAGCACCAGGACGTATCCGTATGGCCGGACAGGATAATGGTATAGTCATACTTGCCGTCCTCCGGCTCCAGCACGCCAAGGGTATTGCGACTGATCTCCTGGGGGAAGAACATATCAAACCAGGTCTTGTAGAAAAAGCAGCTCATCACCAGCCAAAAGATGGTAATAAGACCAAGCGCAGCCAGGGCGTACCACAGCTTATTAAAGCCACAGGCCAAAGCAATGATGGCGCCGATGCTCAGGATCACACCGGACCAACCGGCATAGGACAGACCGCCGATACCGGAACGGGGCGAAACGGCGAATTCCTCCGTCTTAGGCTCAATGCCGATGTCGCGCAGCTTGTCGCCCATGTACTGATGAAATTTGATTTCGCCGTCGGAGCCGGGCAAGCGGGAGCCGATCTTGTGTGCGGCGTGTTCCACAATGTCCATAGCTTCGCGGGCGTAGGATTTGGATTCTTCTCTCATGTTCAGGCCTCCTGTTCAGAATTTGAAAAAAGATAAATATATTTTAAGATAACTCTGACAAAAATGCAAGCAGAAATCCATAATTTTGCATAAATATTCGCCAAATTCAGAAAATTGTAGCGTAGCACAGCGTTAAAGCAGTACAGCAAAGAAAAAAGCGGCAGCATTTGCTGCCGCTTCAAACTGTGGAAAAGTCATGCCGAACCCGATGCCTTTTGCAGAGAATGTCAGGGCTGCGGTTTTCTCTCTCAAATATATGACCGGAAAACGCTCTATCCCCTGCCAAAATGCAATAGCAGCGCCAAGAGCAAAGCAGCCAACGCCCACAGGGTCACGCACAGCGCCGCCGTCCACACCCGGCACCGACGGAATGTGCGCACCCGGTTCCCCGGGCGCACCGCTGCCGCCAGTACCGTTTGGATATGCGTATCCCCCAGGGTATGGGGCACCGGCGGAAAATGTACCACCCGGTCCACCGCAGCCAGCAGCCGATTAACCCCACGGCTGCTGTAAGGGGTGGCCACCACCACCGGGCACCCCAGCCCGGCAGACAGCGCTGCCGGGTCAATGATAACACCGCGCCGCCGGGCGGCACCCCGATCAGTGATGTACACCACCAGCCGATGACTGCGCTGCCAAAGGGCAGGCAGTGCCGCCAGTGCCCGCTGCAAATCCAACGCCGGGGTCACCAGCACCGTACAGTCCGCCCCGCGCAGCGCCGGACTTTGCAGAGCGCACAGAGGCAGCAGCCGCAAATCATAAGTAATATGCCGATACGAATAGCACCAGGCACCACCCTGCCGCCGCCCTAAAAGCTCCTGCAGCAAATTCTCCTTACCCCCATTGTTGCCGCCCACCAATACCACGGTACGTTCGCCCATACTACCCCTTCTTTGCCGTTATTTCTTACCCATTCTATGCAGGAGTCAATCAAATGTGACGGCAAGCGCACTTTTGTTCAATTTAGGCTGTTCTCGACGGCTGGGTATTGATTTTGGCGTAGAGGCTGTGGTACAATGAAATTGCAAAATTATGCTCCGCTTTGCGGCGGGGAGGATAAGAGAGGTAAAATCTATGGCAGAAAAGCTAAAGTATTTTGTAAACGGCCAGTTCCGTGAGTCCAAGACGGACAAATGGTACGACCTGCACAATCCGTCCACCGGCGAGGTCACCGGTCAGGCGCCCTGCTGCACCAACGATGAGGTGCTGGAGGCCATTGCGGCCGCCAAAGCTGCCTATCCGGGCTGGAGCGCCACCCCGGCCATTAAGCGGGCACAGATTCTATACAGAGTGCGGGAACTGATCCTGGAGCGCATGGACGAACTGACCATGAGCGTTGCCAAGGAAAACGGCAAGGTTTGGGCAGAATCCGAGGGAGATGTGCTCAAGGCAAAAGAGGGCACGGAGCTGGCCACCCAGGTACCGTCCCTGATGATGGGTGAGTCCATTATGGACGCCTCCCGCGGGTACGATACCGTGAAATACAGAGAGCCGCTGGGCGTGTTTGCCGGCATTGTGCCTGTAAACTTCCCGGCCATGATCCCCTTTGGCTGGATGGCACCCACCTGTATTGCCACCGGCAACACCTTGGTACTGAAAGCCGCTTCCCTGACCCCCAAGACCGCCATGCTCTTTGCCCAGCTGTACAAGGACGCAGGCGTGCCGGACGGTGTCATCAATGTGGTCACCTGCTCCCGCAATGAGATCAACACAATTCTGGAGCACCCGGATGTTAAAGGCATTACCTTTGTTGGCTCCACCCCGGTGGGTCTGAAAATCTATGAAAAAGCCGCTGCCAACGGCAAGCGCTGCCAGGCCCTGTGCCAGGCCAAGAACCATGCCCTGGTGATGGAAGACTGTGCCTTAGAGCGTACGGTTGCCGGCGTGATCAACTCCGCATTCGGCTGTGCCGGTCAGCGCTGCATGGCGCTGTCCTGCTGTGTGGTGCAGGACAGCATTGCAGACGCCTTTGTGGCAGAGCTGAAAAAGCAGGCGGAGAAAGTAAACTGCGGTCCCGCCTGGGACAAGAGCTCCCGCCTGGGCCCCATCACTTATGAAAAGCATTATAAAGAGGTGCTGGCCGATATTGACAAGGGCGTAGCCGAGGGTGCCACCCTGGTGCTGGACGGCCGCAACACCGTTGTGGAGGGCTACGAGAACGGTTACTTTGTAGGCCCCACCATCTTTGACCATGTAACGGCAGATATGACCATCGGCGATGAGGAAGTCTTTGGTCCGGTGCTGTGCATTAAGCGGTGCAAGGACTTTGAGGAGGGCTTGGCCATTATGAACGCCAACCCCTATGCCAACGGCTCCGTGATCTATACCCAAAGCGGCTACTATGCCCGTGAGTTTGCCCGCCGTACCGACGGCGGCCAGGTCGGCATCAATGTGGGTATTCCGGTACCGGTAGGCTTTATCCCCTTCAGCGGGCACAAAAAGTCCTTCTTCGGCGACCTGCATTGCCTGGGTAAAGACGCTTATCGCTTCTACACAGAGAGCAAGGCGGTCACCACCCACTGGTTCGATGAGGAGGAGAAAAAGGCAACGGAAGTCTCCACCTGGGATGGCACCATCTAAGCCGGATAAACAGCAAGAGCACACCGATTATGGTGTGCTCTTTTCTTATACTTTCTTTTATCCGTTCTCTTCGTCCGTGCCAAACAGGCCCTGACTTTCGCCGTATGTATCGGTGAGCCGAGCGCCGGGGCAGTCTTGCAAAATGCGAAACGGCCGCTGCGTATACCGAGGGTGGAAAACGGTTACATGGGAGCAGCACAAGTCCCGGGTGTGCCGTGCCCAAATGCCGTAGGACGGCAGATTACGAAAGCGCCAGCCCTCCGGATATGTGCGCACATATTCCGGGATAAACAGCCGCCGATCCACGATCTCCGGCCGATTGGCATAGGTGATCTGCACGTCACGCAGCGTCACCCGCTCCACCCGATGGGTTCGACCCTGCTGGCGATACCCGGCAAGGATGATGGGGATTTCCGCCTCCCGGGCTGTGATCCTATTAAAAGTAATGTCCCGCACGGCGCTTTTGCCGTCAAAGCGGTGCTTGTCCACTGTGCCGCCGGGCTGCTTCTTAGCGCCGAACTCTACCGCGTTGGCACTCTCTGCGGTCACGGTAGCCGCCCGATTGCGGTTGCCCAGTCGCACAAAAATCGGGCAGGTGCAGCGGGTCATCTCCATATCTTCAAAATGCACCTGCGACACCACGGAGCCGTCGCAGGCCTCTACACTGATTCCGCTGACAGCGCCCGGGTACAGATCTTGCAGTTCCAGCCGGCATCGGCGCACGGTCACATCCGTAATGGGATAAGTGGTCTCCGTGCCGATTTTTATACAGTTGGTGCGACTGTCTATCCGGCAGTCCTCTACCAAAATATGGCGCATTTCGCCGCTGCTGCCCAACCATACAGCGTGCTTAAAAACAAAACCGTCGTCCGCAGTAGACACCATACAGTGGCGAAAGATCAAGTCCTGCCCACCTACAATATCAAAGCCGTCTGCGTTGGCTACATTTCGATTATTCCGAATGGCGGCGCACTCTATCCGCACATCCCGGCACATTTGCAGCCGACAGGTCCAGTGGGCGCTGTTTTGGAAAAGAAAATGGTGGATATGCACCCCTTGGCACTGCTCCAGGCACAGCAGCCCGCCGTACTTACTGGGGTGGGCAAAGCGCAGCTGGGCACGGTAGGTGCGCCGCATTTCGATCACATCAATCAAGTCTGCCGGTTTAGTACAGTTCTGCGGCAGCGCCGGGCGCAGGCCAAAGCGGTGCCCCTCTCCCTCCAAACCGCCGCCACCGGTGAGGGTTACATTGGTTAGATCCCGGCCATACAGCAGCGCCTTGTGGCGAAAGCCCTTACCGTCCGGTCGCGCGGCAAGAAAGCTGCCCGGGGTAATAAACAGCGTCACCCCGCTGCGCAGCTCCACCGTAGACATGGGATAGCTCCCCCCATCCACCAGCACCGTACCGCCTACTTTCGCCGCCGCATCCACCGCCTGCTGTACGGCCACAGCGTTATCCTCCGCCGCCGGATCTGCTCCAAAGGTGCGAATGTCAAACACTTCCCCTGCCGGGGCGGGCAGCGGTTTTGTTAAGTGCCGCGGCTCAAAATCCGCAGCAAAATCAAAAGGGCGCACCTGACAATACGGTTCGCCCTCTGTAATCCGCAGATCCTGCCCAAACAGCAGCGTATGCAGCTTATCTATTCCGGTTCGTCTCGTTTTACGCATAGGTAAAATCCTCGTCGATTTTCGTTGTGCCCGCAATGGAGCCGTCGGCTATATATTATACTACAAAACAGCACAAACCTCAATACTTTTTCTTTTTCTCCCGGTGGTGTATAATATGAGTACAGAGGTATGCCTCTGAATTCCCAAAGGGGTGATAGTATGATCAACATTACGGCAAGAGGATTTGACCTAAAGCAAGGCACCAAAGACGGTATTGACAAAGAACTGCAGCGCATTGAAAAAATGCTGCCGGACAACGCCTCCTTTGATGTGACCTTAGCCAAGGTAAAAGACGGCTACAAGTGCGACATTACAGTCAAGTACATTGGCTCCTTTATCCGCGGCGAGGCACGGGCAGACAAGATTGAGCCGGTCATTGATATGGCAGTGGACGACCTGAAGCGAAAGCTGCGCAAGCTAAAGACCTACCTGGTAGATAAGAAGCGTAAGGGCGGCATTGACCAGATTGCCTCCATGCTGGAGCCCATAGAAGAAGTGACCATGGACGACTTTGAGAGCTATGACAGCTCCGCTTTGGATATTCAGCGCAAAAAGAACATTCAATTGCAAATGATGACCGACGATGAGGCCATTGTGCAAATGGAAATGCTGGGACACAGCTTCTTTGTTTATCTGGCGCCGAACGGCCAAACCTGCGTGATCTACAAACGAGGCAAAGGCTACGGTCAGTTAATTTGTAGCTGACCGGCGTACACCGAAAAACGCATTTTTATTCAATTTTGCCGTGAGTGAAAACTCACGGCAATCTTTTTTGTGCAAAGTGGAAAAATAGACACGCGTACATTGACTAATACCTATGATATTGGTATAATTTATACAAAAATAAACGGAAGCAATGCTTCTGAAGAGAGGGATTTTGTATGACTTATACAGAAAAAGTGCTGGCAGATCTGAAAGCAAAGAACCCGGATCAGCCGGAATTTATCCAGGCCGCCACAGAGGTTTTAGACGCATTGGCGCCGGTGGTCAACAACGATCCGAAATACCAAAAAACCGGCTTGCTGGAGCGGTTGGTTGAGCCGGAACGGCAGATCATGTTCCGCATTCCGTGGGTGGACGATCATGGCCAGGTGCATGTAAACCGCGGCTACCGCGTGCAGTTTAACTCTGCAATCGGCCCCTACAAAGGCGGTCTGCGCCTGCACCCCAGCGTAAACCTGTCCATCATCAAGTTTTTGGGCTTTGAGCAGATCTTCAAAAACAGCCTGACCGGCCTGCCCATCGGCGGCGCCAAGGGCGGCTCTGACTTTGACCCCAAAGGCAAAAGCGATATGGAAGTGATGCGCTTCTGTCAGGCATTTATGAATGAGCTGTATAAATATGTAGGTGCGGACGAGGACGTACCCGCCGGCGACATCGGCACCGGTGCCCGCGAGGTAGGTTATTTATACGGTCAGTACAAAAAACTGACGAACCGCTCCGAGGGCGTGCTCACCGGGAAGGGCCTGAGCTTCGGCGGCTCCCTGGCTCGTACAGAGGCTACCGGCTACGGCTTGGTGTATATTACCGAGGAAATGCTCAAGGACCACGGTAAGGATCTTAAAGGTGCTCGTGTGGCCGTGTCCGGCTCCGGTAATGTGGCCATTTACGCCATGGAGAAGGCTCGGCAGTTAGGTGCAAAAGTCATCTGCTGCTCCGATTCTACCGGCTACGTGATTGACGAAAACGGCATTGATGTAGAGGCTGTAAAGCAGATTAAGGAAGTGGACAGAAAGCGCATTTCTGTGTATGCGGAGAGCCACCCCACCGCCACTTATGCAGAGGGCTCTGTGTGGGACGCCGTAACCTGCGATGTGGCGCTCCCCTGCGCCACCCAGAATGAGATCCACGCCGCGCAGGCCCAGCGCCTGGTAGACACCGGCTGCTACGCAGTGTGTGAGGGCGCCAATATGCCTACGGACGCAGCGGCCACAGAGGTGTTCCTGCAAAAGCACATTCTGTTCCTGCCCGGCAAAGCTTCCAACGCCGGCGGCGTAGCCACCTCCGCACTGGAGATGGGCCAGAACTCCATCCGCTCCAGCTGGACTTTTGATGAGGTAGACGCCAAGCTACAAGGCATTATGGTCAACATCTACCACAACATGAAAGAGGCTTGTGAAAAGTACAATGCCCCGGACAACTTCGTTGTTGGTGCCAACATCGCCGGCTTTATGAAAGTGGCCGATGCCATGATGGCGCAGGGCGTGGTTTGATCCAACAAATCTCATATAAACACAAAGCAGTCTGCTACGGCAGGCTGCTTTTTCTTATTGACAAAGGAGCAAACCTGTGTTATGCTTTATACATACCATTGGTATGTAAGGAGGAGCCATGAGCAGGAATAAATACCCGGAACAGACCCGGGAACAAATTTTAGATACCGCCACACGCCTGTTTTTGCAGCAGGGGTACGAACACACTACCATACAGAATATCATCGACCAGCTGGGCGGCTTGACCAAAGGCGCGGTGTACCACCATTTTTCCTCCAAGGAAGCAATCTTAAACGCCGTTGCCGCCCGTATTTTTGAGAACAATTCCCTGTCCGCCACTTGGCAAAAAATCGCAGTATCCACAACATTAACTGGCAGTCAAAAGCTGACCCAAATGCTGCTCGCTGCCATTACAGACCCACAGGAAGTCCAATTCCGCAAACTGGGTGTGCAACTGCGTAACTCTCCCCAAATGCTGCGCGACTTGCTGTATCGCAGCGTAGAAGAAATTGCGCCTACCGCCTTTTTGCCGGTGGTCGAAGCGGGCATTGCCGACGGTTCGCTGCAAGTGGCCGAACCGACAGCCTTTGCAGAAGTGGTGGCGCTGCTTGCCAATCTTTGGCTAAGCCCACTGGTATTTGCCGATGGTCCCGAAAAAAGGAAGCAAAAGCTGGCATTTCTCTGTACCCTTTGCGAACCCACCGGGCTGGACTTAGCGCCCTTGCAACCTTATTTAGATCAATTATAAACGCCCATTCGCCCGCTGCTTTGCAGCGGCTATTCTTTGAAATTATACATACCGTTAGTATGTAAGGAGGAAATATGGATACTTACACAAAAAGAGAACGAACCGTCTACCTACTGGGTATGCTGGGTCAAAACTTGGTATACGGCGTGATCGGCACCGGGCTGACCTACTATTTTCAAAGTGTGATCTTTTTGCCTGCACTGGCCATCAGCACCATCACCCTGCTATCTAAAATAGCCGAATTCCTGTGTGATCCCTATGTGGGTATGCGCATTGACCGCAGTCAAAATACCAAAGGCAAATGCCGCACTTATCTTATATTTTCGCCGCTGCCGATTTTTATGTTCTCGCTGCTCTGCTTTCTTAATCGTTCCTATACGGCAGCAGAAACATCCACCGCCCGCCTGGGTATCTTACTGGCTGCCGGGCTTAGTTTCATCGGCTTTGGCATTTGCTTTTGCTTCGGCGACGTAGCGCTATGGACATTGCCAAACTTAATGACAAAAATCCGCAAGGACCGCAACGCATTGCTGGCACAGGCACGGATCGTTGCAGGAATTTGCGGCGCCGGTATCAGTTTGCTGCTATTGCCGTTATCGCAGGCTGCGGGCAATCACTTTTCCAAACAGCGAAACGACCCTACCTTGGGGCTGCAAATGGGAACCGTCTTGGTTTGCGGCAGCTTTTTGTTCCTGGGCACGCTCCTGTTTCAGCCGGTAGGCTTTTGCACCCGGGAGCGCGTGACCGCTCCACCGGCAGAAAAGCGCAGCCTATGGCAAAATCTTACGGAAATGTGGCGCATGCAAAGTTATCGTCGCATTTTGCTCTCCGGATTGCTGCGCACGCCTACCGGGCTGATGAATTTGCTGCAAATGACCGTGCTGTCTTACTACTTTGGCAATAACGGGCGCACGCCTTATGTGCACTATATGCTGTTCTTAGGCATTCCGGCCTTTTTAGGCCAACTCATCGCCGCAGGTGTAGCTCCCAAACTGGCAGACAAGTACGGCGCAGCCACCACATTTGCACAAGCCAATGTATTTGCGGGACTGGCTTTATTGTCCGCCTTTGCGCTGTTTCTTTGCCGACCGCAGCAGCTAACGCAAGCCCTGCCCTTTACGCTCTTGATCCTGCTTCTGTTTTGTAATATGTTTTGCTGCGGTCTGGTCAATACCGTGCAATCCATTTTAATTGCAGACGCAGCAGACCAAACGGAGAAAGAAAGCGGCATACGCCGGGACGGCATTTTTGTGTCCGGGCAATCCTTACTCATCAAGCTGTCCACCGGCGTGTCTGCTTTGCTGCAAGGGCTGGTGTTTGCGATCAGCGGCTTTAGCGGTACCTCCGTCAGTCAAATCAACCGCGCTTTATATACCGGTGCCGACTTCGCAACGGATCCGTCTTTTGCAACGCCGCGCTTCGCTATGTTCTTTTTATTCCTGTGTCTACCGGGGATCGCCTATCTGCTGTCTGCACTGCCGTATAGAAAAAGCAGAAATCCACATAAGGCACCTGTATAAGCGCCCTCTATGCGTTTGTTCTTATCAAAATCTATACAAAAAAAAGCGCAGCCTATAGAGGTTGCGCATTTTTATTTTATTCGTGCGCTTTATTGTGCGCACGATGGGTTATAGTTCGCAGCAATAAACGCTCAGCGTTTGAGTTTTGATCGGGTCGCCGCTGGGCGTAAAGAACAGCAAGTCCGTATCTATGGTTTTGATTTTTGTGCGAAAACCCGCCTTGCCGTACAAGTGCATATTCCGCTCATTGGCTTCATTCACCGCCAGGGTCAGCTTTTCAAACCCATTTTGCTTTGCATACGCCATCACGGTATGCAGCATTTTGGTGCCAACGCCTTTATTTTGCCACAGTCTTTTCACTTCAAAATTACACAAATAGGCCACGCGCTGCCCATCGGCCACCTGCAGGTCTTTAAGCTTTACAACCAAATACGCCTTGCCGATGAACAACTTGTGATAAAAAGCGTAAAACGGTATAAGCGTTCCGTTTTTGACCAAATGTTCAAACTCGGTCCTTACATATTTTGAGTCCGTATAATGCTTTAGAAACACATCTAAAGTGGGAACAAAAATCCGTGTGTGCGCCGCTATGGATCTTTTCAGCATAAAAAGCCCTCCGAAAAAGACGGAGGCGCTCCAAAAGAGTGCCTCCCATATTCGTCGCGATTTCTTTTTACAGTGCGGCGATGAGCGCTTCCATTTGGTCCATTTTGCGCTCCATGTCCGCCACCAGGGCAAACTGGTTGCGGGCGCGCACCAGGTTATGCTCCGGGTAAGCGATCTTAAAGTAGGTGTCGCCGTTCAGATAATCGGTCAAAAAGCGCATACCGCACTCAAAGGTCATCAACTGGGCAGAAAAGGCCAACTGGTCGATCTCCGTTTGGGTCAGGCTCTCCCCTGCCTGGGACAAAAAGCCCTTGGCATAGGCGCCGAAATACTCTAGATCCAAACTCACCTTGGACAGGTCCGCCTCGTCCTCGGCAGCAGTGTTGGCACCAAAGCGAATAGAGTCGCCAAAATCATAATGGGCAAGACCCGGCATGACCGTGTCCAAGTCAATCACACAAATGGCCTCGCCGGCGGTGGCGTCAAACAGCACATTATTCAGCTTGGTATCATTATGGGTCACCCGCAGAGGCAACTGACCGGCAGCCGCCAAGTCGGTGAGCCGATGGGTGTCTGCCTTGCGGTCCTTTACAAACTGAATTTCCGCCTGCACAGCGGCGGCACGACCGGCCTTGTTCGCTTCTACCGCCGGGAGAAACTCGTTTTCATACCGCCACAGGGTGTTATGGAAATTGGGAATGGTCTCATACAAAGTCTCAGCCGGAAAATCCGCCAGCAGGTGCTGGAACCGGCCGAATGCCTCGCCGCTCTTTTGGAACAGAGCTGCGCTCTCCACCGCGTCATAGCTGATAGAGTCCTTTACAAACACATAGGCACGGAAGTAGTCCCCATCCGGTGCAGTGTAATACTGCGCGCCGTCCTTGGTCTTGATAAAGTGCAAGGTCTCCCGCTCCGGGTCGCCGCCGGCAGCCTTGATCTTCTCCTGCAAAAAGGAAGTGACTGCAAACACATTCTGCATCAGCCGGTCAATGTCACGAAATACATTGTGATTGACCTTCTGCAGCACATACCGCTGCTGGCCGCCCTCCGGCAGATCGGTGGTGACGATATAGGTGGTATTGATGTGGCCGCTGCCAAAGGCCCGGCAATCCGCCGTCTTGCCCTGAAAATCGAAGCAGTCGATCACCTGCTGAATACTCTCCATACAAGGGTCCTCCCTTATTCTTGCGCGCACGCTCAAAATGTCCTTTTATTTTACACTATTATGCCATCTTTTTCAATACCTAAAATAAAGACCGTACCGACAGCCCCTGTCGATACGGTCTTGCTTTGTATAAATTTTGACTTACTCTCGGCGCAGTGCCTCAATGGGCGACAGCTTAGCCGCCTTGCGGGCCGGGTAAATGCCGAAGAACAGCCCAACACCGCTGGAGAATGCCAGCGCCAGCAGGATCACCCACCAGGTGATCTTGGGGGTAATATTGATAACGGCACAGGCCGCATACGCGCCTGCAATACCCAATACCAAGCCAATGATACCGCCAATCAAGCACAAAATCACCGATTCGGTCAGAAACTGCAAGGTGATCACCTTGGTCTTGGCGCCCAAGGACTTTCGTATGCCAATCTCCCGCGTTCGCTCGGTTACGGACACCAGCATAATGTTCATCACGCCGATGCCGCCTACGATCAGAGAAATGGCGCCTACACAGGCGATAAATGCGGTCAGCACCTGCATAACGATATCTACGATCTGAATATAAGTGGCCATATTCTGGGCAATATACATATTCTTGGCAAAATTGCCGTGGGCCGCTTTCAAGTAGTTGACGGTGGCGTTACCTACAGCGTCATTGTCTGCACCGTCCTGGGCGATCACGAAAATGGAGCTCAGGTTGGAGTTGGCGCCGGTGATCTGGGTCAGCGTCGTGCATGGCATAAACAATGCGATCACCGGAGAGTCCTCGTTCTGCTGAAACATAGTTGACAGAGAGGAACTGCCGCCGGCGGACTGGGCAATCTGGTCAATATTGGCCACACCCACTACCTTGACCTTCATGGACTTACCGCTGGAGGACACAGTCACATACTCGCCGGTCACATCTTCATACCCAAATACACTTTGAGCACTGTTAATACCGATCACGGCAATAGGCGAATTGGCGTTGTACTCCTCATCGGTAAAGAACCGACCGTAGGTGCAGCCTTCGGTCAAGGCGTACTGAATATCGCTGTTTACGCCAACCAGCATGGCGGTAGCTTCCTTGGCCTGAGAGTCAATGGTGGCCTTACCAAAGCCCATCAGCATAGGCGAGCAGCGATCTACGCCGTTTACACGGCTTTTAATATTTTCTACATCCTTCAAGGTAATGTAGTCGTTGTCGGTCGCCTGGGTGGTATCTACCGTGACCATCACGGCGTTGGAGCCCATATCCTCGATCAGCGAGACGATATAGTCCCGGGCACCGGTACCGGCTCCCACGATCATGATCACGGAGCTGATACCGATAATGATACCCAGCATGGTCAGGAGCGAGCGCATCCAGTTCGCCTTTATGGCTTTGACAGCGATTTTAAAGCTTTCTGAAATGTTCACAAAAAGTGCTCCTTATTTCGTTGTACTCAGTTTGTCAACCACCTTGACCTTAAAGGTGTCTTCCTTATAGGTAGAGGACGGTGCGGCAACGATCTTGTCACCGGCTTTCAGGCCGTCGGTCACCTGGTATGCGCTGTCAGACATAGCGCCGGTGGTAATGGCGGTCTTGGTCACGGTCTTATCCTCTTCATTGTAGAGGTACACATAGGTGCCGGTCTTATCCAGTACAATAGAGCCGGTGGGCACAGTCACAACGCCCAGGTACTCGCCGGTGCTAATCACCACATTGGCTTCAAAACCGATGATAATGTTCTCGTCCGGGTGTTTCACTTCTACCGTACACTCCACGCCTGCACCGGAGCTGGTTAGGCTGGATAGACCGCTGATACCGGCCATGGAGCCTACATTGTCCAAGATGGAGCCGGCAGATCCGCCGGTGGCGGTAGGCGCCTTGGCAGTCACTTCGCCCTCATACTTACCGTAAGCGGTGGTAATGGTGCAGGGCATACCCACCTTCACCCGATGGTTATCGTACTCACTCAGGCTGATAGTCACGACCATGGTGTTCATATTCTCCAGCACAATGCCGTCATTGACCAGGGAGGTCTGCTCCCCGGCTACCAGATCACAGGTGGTGATGGTACCGTCAAAAGAAGCGGTCCAACCGGCCTGCAAATCCTTGTTTGCGTCCTGCAAAGCGGTCAGGGCACTCTCTGCACCCTCCATTACGCTCTTTTGTGCGCTGACAGCGGTGTCGGAAGCCTCTACCGCATACATTTTGGACTGGGCATACAGGGCAGCCAATTGCAGCTGCTTAGTGGTCAACTGTATATCCGTCGTACTGGTCAGGTCTTTTGCAACGCTCTTCCAGTCAATTTCCTTTACAGCCTGGGCAATACTCTTTGCCAGCACATCGCCCATCACTTTCAGATTGTCCTCGTTAATCAAGCCGTCGCTGATGGCGTCACGAATGGCCTTTTCCACTGCGTTGGCGATGGCGTTGCCATCGGTAATATTTCTATCCAGCGCCTTACTGATGGCGTCCGCTGTGGTCTTCATGATCTGCATCATGGTATCCACATCATTGGTCATATCGCGAATATTATCGGCAATCTCGGCCAAAGTATCGGACAGATCCTTGAGCGCACCGGTGGTGCTGGTCTTCTCAAACTGCGCAATATACTGCACATTACCACGCACCTGAACAGTCACCTGCTTGGAGGACTTCAATTTCGTGCCGTTGGCATCGTACCAACCGGAGAAGCTGTAATCCTTGGCAGGAACAGCCTTGATCACCACATCCGCACCCTCGTCATACTTACCTGCACTGGTAGAACCGGCGGTATTATTACCCACCTGCACGGTACCGTAGCTCTCCTGGCCGGCCAGCACCGTTGCCTTTACCGTATAGGTAGCGGCCTTAGCGGTGGTTGCTTTGGTAGTAGTCACCCGCGTTGTGGGGACTGTGGTCGGCAGCGTGGTGCTGTGCTTTTTCGTTGTGGTCTTCTTCTTCTTTGAGGTAGTGGTGTCGGCACGCTTTTGCAACTTGGCAATCTGCTTTTCCAGCTTGTTGATCTGCTTATTGACCGCTGCCAAATTCGACTTAGCGGCAGACTGATTGCTGCGAGCGGTGTTGTACGCCTTCTTAGCGTCCGTATAAGTCCCCTGCAATTTGGAGATCTGGGCGTCCACATTAGAGGTATCAAAGGTAGCCAGTTTGTCGCCCTCTTTGACCTTGTCGCCCTTTTGGACAAACACTTCTTTTACAGTCGCCACAGTGCCGACCTTGTATGTACGGCTGGCGCCTGCGGTCACATCGCCGGTAGCGCTAACCGTCTCGTAAATATCGCCGGTAGAGATGGTGTGCAGGGTCACCTGCTCGCCGCCGTTGACCTTGCGCACAATAATGATACTGGTCACGATAATGGCGATCACCAACACGATGGCGATGGGAACGATAATTCGTTTTTTGCTCTTTTTAACAGTTGCCATAATTTCGCCTCTTCGATTAAAAATTCATACAAAGTGTGTAACGTGTCTATTATATCACAGCCTGTATAATTGTCAATAACAATTTGTAAAGTTCATAGCCTATTCACATTTGCCGGCAGCCAATGCGCGGGCTCCAATGTCTTTTCTGTAATGCACACCGTCAAAGTGCACTTCCCGTGCAGCGGCATAGGCGGTATCCAGCGCCGCCTGCAAATTGTCACCCAAGGCGGTAATGCCCAGCACGCGCCCGCCGGCAGTCACCAGCTTGCCGTCCTTTTGCGCTGTACCGGCATGGTACACGGTAACTCCCGCTCGCTGCCCATCGGTCAGACCGGTGATCTCCAACCCCTTGGGATAAGACTTGGGATAACCGCCGCTGGCCAAAATTACACAGGCGCAGGCTTTATCACTCCACCGAATGTCCAGCTGCGCCAGCGTTCCGGTGTTAATGGCGTCAAAAATATCCATAATATCCGTTTCCAGCCGGGGCAGCACCACCTGGGTCTCCGGATCGCCGAAACGGCAGTTGTATTCAATCACTTTGGGACCCTTGGGGGTAAGCATCAAACCAAAGTAGAGGCAGCCTTGGAAGGTGCGCCCTTCGGCATTCATAGCCGCAATGGTGGGCAGGAAGATGGTGTCCATACATTGCTGTGCCACCGCTTCCGTATAGTACGGATTGGGGGAAACAGTACCCATACCGCCGGTATTCAGCCCCTTGTCGCCGTCCAGTGCTCGCTTGTGATCCATAGAGGACACCATGGGGCGCACGCACTTGCCGTCGGTAAAGGCCAGCACAGACACTTCCGGTCCGGTAAGGAACTCCTCCACCACAATATGATTGCCGGAGGCACCGAATACCTTGTCCTCCATAATTTCCTTAACACCGGCCACCGCTTCTTCCAAAGTTTCCGGAATCAGCACGCCCTTACCCAAAGCCAGACCGTCTGCCTTAATGACAGTGGGGAATTCGTTTTTCTCCGTAATATATTCAATGGCCGCCCGGGGATCGTCAAATACCCGATACTCGGCGGTGGGAATATGGTACTTTTGCATCAGATCCTTGGAGAATACCTTGGAGCCTTCAATGATAGCCGCGTTGGCTCGGGGGCCAAAAGTGGCAAAGCCCGCCGCGTTCAGGGCATCTACCATACCGGCCACCAGCGGATCGTCCGGGGCCACTACCACCAAGTCTGCCTTAATCTCCTTTGCCAGCGCCACGACGCCGTCTATATCCGTTGCCGCCACATTGTGGCACACTGCGTCATAGGCAATGCCCCCATTGCCCGGACAGCAATGCACACTGTCCACTCTGGGTGACTCTTTGATCTTGCGCACCAATGCGTGCTCGCGGCCACCGCCGCCTACCACCAAAACCGTCATATTCTTTGACCTCCAAAAAAGACTTTTAGGAGAACTGCCGTTTTGCCGCCAATTCTCCTGTATTATCTGTATTTTATTTGTTTTTATTGATGATCCGGCTCTCTGCCTTACCGCTCTCCAAATCAATAAAGCGGGTAAAGAGAGAAACTTTGTTGTCCTCGTTTAAGCTGTTCCAAATCATTTGCGTAAAGCTGTCCAGGTCGCCGTCCATCTCCACCGGCACCGGCTCGCCCTCAAAGGACGGGATCGGATCGCCGTCGCCCTTATAGGTGTGGATCAAATGGCCCAGACCGGGCACCGCTTCATACTCAAAGAAGTAACGCAGGCAGGAGTCGCCTCGACCCATATTGGACTTTAAGATGGACAGATTGTAGTCGCCGCTCGGCTTAACCACGCCGCTGATTCTGGGGGTGTAGTTGGGCGCGTCCGGCTCAAACTCCCGGGTGAGCAGCGCGTGGCGATAGCACTTGCCCTCTGCCATAAAGTCATAGATGGTATCCGTCTGGTCGCCGTTGGTGACAATGGTCTTGCCGTCCAAGCACAGCACCGGGTTGTAGATGATCAAAGACGGGTCCTCCATCTTGCTCTCATCAAAAGCCTTGGTGCGAATGCCGCCACGGTCGTTCTCCTCAAACACACGGTTGCGGGAATTGACGCTGCGCCCCATAATAAAATAGGCGATCATTGCCGTTTTGCCGTCCTTGCTGCGGCCCAACACGATCCCACGGCCGGGATAGCTGTTGCCGGACAGCAGGGTTGAAAGCTGTTGTATCTCCATAATGTACCTCAATCTAAAATACGGGTCTTGTTGCCCATAATCTGAATTTTATCTTGGCAAAAGAGTGCCACCGCCTGAGGCAGCAGCTGCCATTCGCACTGCTCCATCACCCGCCGCTGCAAAACCTCCGGGGTGTCCCCCTCCAGCACAGGCACCGCCTTTTGGGCGATGATGGGGCCGGCGTCGCAGTCGGCAGTCACAAAGTGCACCGTAGCGCCGGTAAGCTTGACCCCGCTTTGCAGCACCGCCTCATGCACATGAAGCCCATAATAGCCCTTGCCGCAAAAAGATGGAATCAACGCCGGGTGAATGTTCATCATTTTGCCGGGGAAAGCGTCTACCACCTGTTCATCGAGAATGGTCAGAAACCCGGCATACACAACCAGATCTGCCTGCTCCGCCAGCAGCAGGTCCCGCATGGCAGCAGAATAAGCATGTACATCCGGGTACGCCTTGCGCTCCAAAACCTTACCGGGAATACCGTGAGCCGCAGCCCGCTCCAGCGCGTACACGCCGGGCTTGGAAGCAATCACACAGGTGATCTGCCCGTGGGAGATCTCTCCCCTGTCCTGGGCGTCCAGCAGAGCCTGCAAATTGGTGCCCCCACCGGAAACTAACACCACAATGCGCTTCATACCAGCTCCACGCCTTTCTCGCCGGACTGGATCTGGCCGATGATTGCAGCCTGCTCCCCTGCCTGTTGCAGGATCCGCACGGCCTCGTCCGCCTTGGTGGCGTCTACGGCGATCACCAAACCAGTGCCCATATTAAAGGTGTTATACATATCTCGCTCCGGAATGTTACCTTCCTTAGCGATCAGGTCAAAAATAGGCTTCTTAAAGCACTTGTCTTTCTCAATCACAGCGGTGAAGCCGTCTCGCAGCATACGGGGCACATTCTCATAGAAACCGCCGCCGGTAATGTGGCTGATGGCGTGCACCCGCACGCTGTCCATCAGAGCCAGCAGAGGCTTTACATAAATGCGGGTGGGCGTCAGCAGCTCCTCGCCCAGGCTCTTCCCCAGCTCAGGCACCTGCACATGCAGCCGGTCGGAAGAAATGTTAAACACCTTGCGCACCAAAGAGAAGCCATTAGAATGTACGCCGGAGGAGGCCACGCCGATAAGCGCGTCTCCGGCTTGCAGCTCCTCACCGCTGACCAACTTGCTCTTTTCGCCAACGCCAACGGAGAACCCGGCCAGGTCATACTCGTCCTCCGGATAAAAGCCGGGCATCTCCGCGGTCTCGCCGCCAACCAGAGCGCAGCCGGCCTGCACACAGCCCTCAGCCACACCGGCCACGATCTGCTCAATCTTCTCCGGGAAGTTTTTGCCGCAGGCAATATAATCCAGGAAGAACAGGGGCTTGGCACCGGAGCAGGCCACATCGTTAACGCACATAGCCACGCAGTCGATACCTACGGTGTCGTGCTTATCCATTAAACAGGCGATCTTCAGCTTGGTGCCTACGCCGTCTGTACCACTGACCAACACCGGCTCTTTATAGTCGTTCACCGGCAGTTGAAACATACCGCCAAAGCCGCCGATTCCACCCAGCACGCCGGGCACGGTGGTGCGCTTTACATGGGCCTTGATCCGCTCCACAGACTCATAACCGGCGGTCACATCTACGCCGGCTGCCGCATAGCTTGCACTAAAACTCTTTTCCATACTCAGATCTCCTCCAGTTTCTTTTGCAGGTCTGTATCTTTTTGGCGCACGGCAGCGGCCATATCCGCCCGCATTTGCACCAGTTTGTCCATTAAGTCGTCATTGCCCACAGCCAGAATCTCCGCTGCCAGCAGCGCTGCGTTCTTTGCCGCATTGACCCCAACGGTAGCCACCGGAATACCCGGGGGCATCATCACCGTAGCCAGCATGGCGTCCATACCGTCCAGCACCTTGGCGCTGCAAGGAATGCCAATCACCGGCAACGTGGTGGAAGCGGCCAGTACACCGCCCAGGTGCGCCGCCATACCGGCGGCTGCCAGGATCACGCCAAAACCGTTCTCCCGGGCACTCTCTGCAAAGGCCATAGCCTCCTTGGGGGTACGGTGGGCGCTCATTACATGCACCTCTGTCTCAATGCTCAGCTCCCGCAGCTGCTTAATGGCCGGTGCCACCACCGGCAGATCGCTGTCCGAGCCCATAATGACTGCAACTTTTTTCATAAAACTGTCCTCCGTTTGCGGTGACGCACCGGGTGCGGCACCGGGTATGGCAAGTGTTTTTTCGTTTATATTACGGCTATTATACGCTATATGCGGTGCTTTTTCAATAGAAAAATACAAAAACCAACCCGTGATTCCACAGGTTGGTTTTCTCTGTTAATCGTAAATGCTTTCGTCCAGCTTACCGGCACCGATAAAACCGGCAGCGCCGTCCATATCCGCAGCGGTAATTCGCCCGTCGCCGTTAAAATCCAACAACCGCTCATACGCGCCCTCGCCCTGGTCAATGGCGGCTGCGTACTGCTGTAAAGTCACCAGATCCCGGGCGTTCACATACCCATCGCCGGTCAAATCATAGGCCATCACCGATACATAGCCCAAGTCTACGCTCTGTGTAGTGACCGTTACCTGCACCTGGCGGCATAAGTAAAAATCCGCCCCCACGGTCAAGGTATAAGTACCCGGCGCCACGGCAATGGAAAATGTGCCGTCCTCGCCGGTTTGCACGCTCTCATTGTTCCACTCTATCGTCGTGCCCACCAACAGATAATTGTGGGGGTGACTGCCGTCCAGGCTCTCCATTGCCACCGCACGCCCGGTAACCGTGTAGCTAAGCGCCGGTTGATAATTCGCATCATAGCTGCTGCCGCAGCGCCGGCAGGTGTAGCGGGTGTAGCCCTCCTCCGTTGTCGTCGGCGGGATTACAACGGCGGTATAATCGTGCCCCAACGCCGGGGTACTGACGGTATCGGACAAATGCGCTCTGCACCGGGTGCAATAATCATAAGTATAACCCGGCAAGGTGCATGTTGGCTCAACTCGGTGGGTGGCAGGCGCCGTATGCCCCAGCTTGGCAATCGGGGTGGCATAGCTGTCCCCGCAAGTGCAGGTGTAAAGGATTTGGCCGTCTGCCACGCAAGTGGGTTCTGTGCGTTGGGCGGTGTACACATGGGTGTGTACATGCACCGGCACAGCAGCCGTTTGGTCCCCCCAGGTCAGAGTGGCGGTGTATGTACCCTCTGTCCAGTGATGGGCGACCTGATCGTCCGTCAAAGAAAAGACATGGCCGTTATAGTTTTCCTCTGTCAGCGGCAGGGTCACCCGGTCGCCGGTATCATAAGTGATGGTAATTTGCAACCGATCGGTAAAGGCGTTCAGGTCAAAGTAAGCATAGGTCTGCCCATCGCTGTCCGTGCGCGCCGTGCTATCCACACCGGTGACCAGCACCTGATCTGCCGGGAATGCGGCAGAAAAACCGATCACTTTACCCGGATACAGATACGCCGTGTATGCCCCCAGGCTGTGGTTATTGGTCACTTGAAAATAATAGGTCTCCCCTGCCTGCAAAGTACAGGTAAAATCAAAATTCAGATCATAAAGAGAACGGTCGTCGCTGCCTTGCCCCAGGTCCGCCTTGCTGCCGTCGCATAGGCGCACCACCGTGTCCACACTGCCCATGGAGTAAAAATGGTAAGTACCGGTAGCAGTAGGGGTATAGCGATACCAATCTGTACCGCTGTAGGATTGAAATGTGTTGCCAAAGGTGGCGCCTTGGGTCAGCTCCAGCGCCGGATCAAAGGTAATCTGTGCCGCTGCGTCCGCATAATACTGGGCAGTGGTGCCGGTCAGTCCCCGCAGGGTAAAGGCAGTCATGGGGCGGCCTTCCTCATCTTGGTACCCAACCGCGTACTGACCAAAGCCGGTGCCCACCGGGAACTGCGCAGCGGTCAGCGCCTTGCAGTCAATAAAGGCACAGGCGCCCAGCTGCAAACTGCCAGCCATATTGTCAAACTGAATATCCGTCAGCCCGGAGCAAGCGGCAAAGGCATAGCTGCCAATACCGGTGACCCCGGCAGGAATTCGTATCGACTGCAAGGCTGCCACATGGAAAAAGGTGTTACTGCCAATGGTTCTCAAGCTTTTCGGCAACTGCACATCCGTAACAGCCGTCAACTGGCGAAGCAGATTGTCCCCCAGCCCGGTAATACCCTCCTCCACTTGCACCGTGCGGATTTGGCTGCGGTGGGCGGCAAATGGCGGCAGACTCTCCGGGGTGTAATCCGGCGTAGCACCGGTGCCGGTGAGGGTCAAGGTGCCGGTACGCTCCTCAAACACATAATCCACCTGACTATCACCTAAAGTCCCCTGCTCCCCGGCAAAGGCAAAAAAAGATGGCATCCCAACAAATACAGTTGCCAGCAGGAAACAAAAGATCACACTGTACTTTTTCATCAGGATACCACCTCACATATTCTGTTGTCATTATACCATAAGCTTGCCGCTGGTGCAACCGTCAGTCCGCCAGCACCTTACGCAGCAGCTTGCGCACCTTTTGCAACCGGGTACGCACCGCAGAGCCGGAGATACCCAGTGCCAGACCGATCTCTTTACTACCGTAGCCCTGGCGCCGCATAGCGAGCAAAATCTGATCCTCTCGCCCCAGCATACCCAGCACCTGCGCCCACTCTACCATGGTGATGGGATCCGCCCGATCCGGCAGGTCAAAGTCCTCCGGTATTGCCACGCACACCGCCCGGGCAGCAATGGCCCGGTAGTGGTCGGCGCACACGCTGCGGGCAATGGACAGCAGCAGGCTTTTGTCCGACTTGGGGAAAGCAGCCGCCGCCAGCAGCCACTGCCAATACTGCATAAAGGTCTGCTGGGTCAGTTCCTCGGCCAAGTCAGTAGGCACACGGCCGCTAATCCAACGCAGCACCGCAGCATAAGATCCAGCATAAACAGCATTAAAGTGCTCATATTTTGTACTTTTTTCGGAATGCTTCATACGCGTCTTCGTCCATGACCATATTACCTACCATGCTGTTGGCCTGCACCGTGCCCAGCAGCGGCTTGGGACATACGGCAACCGCACCGACGATAAACAGCAGGTGCTTATCCGTGATCATCTCCGGGGTCACGTCCGGCGCAAAAAACAGGCTGCTGCCCACCACGATCACCGCGCCGTCCTCCAACCGGGACAGCAGATCCGCACCTGCCCGCAGATCTGCGGAAAACTGGTACAAATGGTCCAGATCCCGATCCAATTCCCGGAACATACCGTTCAGGTTCTCGATCACCAAGCCGGTGCCCTGCTCTGCAACGCCCATACCGCTCAGAAAGACCCGGGCGTGCTTCTCCCCGGCTGCCCGCCGAAAGATGGTCATACCGTTACAAAGGCAAATGGCGCCATCCGGCAGTGCAGCCCCCAGCACATTCAGTCCGTTATACTGGGCCACTTTGTCCATAGGTGCAAACACCTCCTGGGCAACGGCCTCCTTGCTTATATCCGCATACGCCTCTGCAAATTCCGGCGAGGGATCCTCCGGCAGCAAGATGGTGCTCACCGCCTGAATAGAGCTGATCTTGCGCAGCGCCTGGGGCGTATAGTTGCGCAGATCCAATACGGACACGGCCTCAATTTTCTTTTTACCGAACATCGTACATTTCCTTTCTGCTGATCAAAGCGTTGCACATTATGTGTACACTCTATAAGACGGCTGCCGGGGGCAAACTGTCTGCACAGTTTGGCAATTTTTGCAAAAAATGCCCCGGCTATGAAAAAAGGCGTATGTACCGGGGGTACATACGCCTATAACCGTCATAATGACCTGCGCTTATACAAGCTCGATGATGCACATCTCAGCTGCGTCGCCGCGACGGGGGCCAGTCTTTACAATGCGGGTGTAACCGCCGTTTCTGTCCTCGTACTTGGGAGCGATCTCATCAAACAACTTCTTTACAACATCTTCCTTGGTAACATAGGAAAGCACCTGTCTTTTGGAAGCCAAAGTGTTCTTCTTGCCGAGAGTGATCATCTTCTCAGCCATAGCGCGAACCTCTTTCGCTCTGGTAACGGTAGTTTCAATCTTGCCGTTTTCTAAAAGAAAAGTAACCATACCTCTGAGCATTGCTTTTCTGTGGTCAGTAGGTCTGCCCAATTTTCTGGAACCTGGCATTGAAATTCCCTCCTTTAATCCTCATCGTGACTCAGGCTGAAGCCCAGGGATTGCAGCTTGGCAACCACCTCGTCCAGGGACTTGCGGCCCAGGTTTCTAACCTTCATCATATCTTCTTCGGATTTGCTGATCAAATCCTCTACTGTGTTAATGCCTGCTCGCTTGAGACAGTTGAAAGAGCGCACGGACAGATCCAGTTCCTCAATGGTCATCTCCAGAACCTTCTCCTTGCCGTCGTCATCCTTCTCCACCATAATATCCTGGTTGCCGATCTCCTCAGAGAGATCCACAAACAGCATCAGGTGGTCGTTGAGAATCTTAGCAGCCAAAGAAGCGGCCTCGTCAGCCGGAATGGTGCCGTCCGTCTCAACATCAAGAATCAGTTTATCAAGGTCTGTCTGCTGACCTACACGGGTGTTCTCTACGGTGTAATTCACCTTGAGCACCGGGGTGTAGATAGAGTCGATTGCAATGGTACCGATGGGCAAATCCATCAGCTGCTTGTTGCGGTCACAGGGCACATAGCCGCGGCCGCTGTCTGCCGTCAGCTCCATAGATACGCTGGCGCCGGCGTCCAGATAAGCAATGTGCAGCTCGGGATTCAGGATCTCTACATCTGCGTCATGAATAATATCGCCCGCAGTGATCTCGCCTTCTCCGCTGGCCTCAATGTGCAGCATCTTCGGCTGCTCATCGTGAATCTTCAGAATAACGTTCTTGAGATTCAAAACGATCTCCGTCACATCTTCCTTCACATGCGGAATGGTAGAAAACTCGTGCAGCACACCATCAATCTTCACGGAAGTGATGGCATAGCCGGGCAGAGAGGAGAGCAGCACTCTCCGCATACCGTTGCCCAGGGTTGCGCCGAAACCTCTTTCCAGAGGTTCCACCACAAACTTACCTACGCTTCTGCTTCCCTGAGTAGATAAATCTACAATCTCGATTTTCGGCTTATCAATTTCAATCATTTAAAAGCCTCCTATTTTGATTTTAACAGCTAAATAACAGAATGATCAACTATTATCTAGAATAGAACTCAACGATCAAGTGCTCTTCAACAGGATAATCAATGTCTTCACGGGTGGGCAGAGCCACAACCTTAGCGGTCAGCTTCTCTGCGTCAACCTCCAGCCACTTGGGAGCGTTGCCATAAACGCCCTCTTCCTTCACGAGCTTAAATCTGCCGTTCTCCTTGCTCTTATCCACCACAGCGATCACATCGCCGGCCTTCACAAGGTAGGAGGGAATGTTGACCTTTTTGCCGTTCACGGTGAAGTGACCGTGAGAAACAGCCTGGCGAGCCTCACGACGGGTCTTACAAAAACCGGTACGGAAAGCCACATTGTCCAGACGAGTCTCCACCATGGTCAGCAGCACAGCGCCGGTCTGGCCGGGAGCCTTAGCTGCCTTCTCATAGTAAGAATGGAACTGCTTCTCCAGAATGCCGTAGATGAACTTAACTTTCTGCTTTTCCTGCAACTGCATAGCATACTCGCTCTTCTTGCGGCGATTCTTGGTATAAGAATTTCTGAATGTATCCTTATTTGTATAGCCCATAACAGCCGGAGAAATGCCGAGTGCTTTGCAGCGCTTTGCGATGGGCTCTGAATTCTTTGCCATATCTTCTACACCTCCGTTAGATTATACACGACGTCTCTTAGGCGGACGGCAGCCGTTGTGCGGAATGGGGGTAACATCCTTAATCAGGGTTACATCCAGACCGGCGGTCTGAAGTGCGCGGATGGCAGCTTCACGGCCGGAGCCGGGGCCTTTAACGAAAACTTCCACCGTCTTCATACCATGCTCCATAGCAGCCTTAGCAGCAACCTCGGCAGCAGTCTGTGCAGCAAAGGGAGTAGACTTCTTGGAACCACGGAAACCCATTTCGCCGGCAGACGCCCAAGAAACGGCATTGCCCTGTGTGTCCGTGATGGTTACGATGGTGTTGTTGAAGGTTGACTGAATATGGGCAGCACCACGTTCAATATTCTTCTTCTCGCGGCGTTTGCGAGAGCCAGTGGTCTTTTTTGTAGCCATACTACGAATATCCTCCTACGCTTATTTCTTCTTGTTTGCTATGGTCTTCTTGGGACCTTTGCGGGTGCGGGCGTTGTTCTTGGAGGTCTGTCCTCTTACAGGCAGGCCCTGACGATGGCGCATACCGCGATAGCAGTTAATTTCAATGAGTCTCTTAA
>CAVHPP010000001.1:69939-87968 GCA_963638105.1 Agathobacter rectalis | reverse complement strand
GTCTCTTAATGTCAAATGCTCTGTCTCTGCGCAGATCACCTTCAACATTCAGGTTCTTCTCAATGTAATCACGAATTTTGGAAACCTGATCCTCGGTAAGATCTCTGCAACGAGTATCGGGATCAATTCCGGTTGCCTCTACGATCTGAGTAGCAGTGGTACGGCCGATACCATAGATGTAAGTAAGGCCGATCTCAACTCTCTTGTCGTTGGGCAAGTCAACACCAGAAATACGTGCCATATTGTTTTACCTCCGAATTATTGCTCAGGATTAGCCCTGACGCTGTTTGTGCTTTGGATTTTCACAGATAACCATGACTTTACCATTGCGCTTAATCACTTTGCATTTGTCGCAAATTTTCTTTACAGAAGGTCTGACTTTCATTTGAATATCCTCCTTTATTTACTTTGAGCGCCAAATAATACGACCCTTGTTCAGGTCATAGGGTGACATCTCAATCGTTACCTTATCACCGGGAAGAATACGAATGTTGTTCATTCGCAGCTTACCGCTGATATGGGCTAAAATGATGTGGTCATTTTGGAGTGCTACCTTAAAGGTCGTGTTGGGCAGCGCCTCAACCACAGTACCTTCCACTTCAATCATATCTGACTTTGACATCGTTTACCTCTCTTATGGATAGGATCTTGAATTGATGTTCGCTCTTATCTGGAATCACATTACGGCGTAATCGCCTGCAATTGATTAACGCCTCAGACTTTGGTCAAAATGACCGGACCGTTAGAGGTAATGGCAATGGTGTGCTCAAAGTGCGCAGCCAGCTTGCCGTCTGCCGTCTTGACCGTCCAACCGTCTGAAAGCTGTTTTACCTTATAGGTCCCCAGATTTATCATTGGTTCAATTGCCAATGTCATTCCGGGTAATAGTCTGATACCGCGTCCTGCGTGACCGAAGTTTGGTACGCTGGGGTCTTCATGAAGTTTGGTGCCTACGCCGTGACCCACAAAGTCACGAACAACACCGTATCCGCGCGCCTCGCAATACGCTTGTACTGCGTGGCCGATATCGCCGATCCTGTTGCCGGGTATCGCCTGCTCAATGCCTTTATACAGGCTCTCGCGGGTGGTATCCATCAGCCGCTTTGCCTCGGGCGAGCAAGACCCGACTGCAAATGTGGCAGCATTATCGCCGTTGTAACCGTTTTTGGCCGCACCCAGATCGATGCTGACTATGTCACCCTCTTGGAGGATGCGGTCCTTTTTCGGTATACCGTGGATTACTTCATCATTTATGGATATACATGCAGTAGCGGGATAGCCCCCATAGTGCAGGAAATTGGGCTTGGCGCCCCGTTTGATAATCAGATCGTAAGCGATTTTATCAATTTCCTTTGTAGAGATGCCCGGCTTAACAGCCTCACCTGCTACCATCAATGCTTCAGCGGAGATTTGGCAAGCCTCTTTCATCAGCTCCAGTTCTCTGCTGCTTTTAAGCACGACCATGTTAATCCTCCAGTGCTGCAAAAACGAGTGCCGTGGTGTCTGCCACCTCTTCCTGGCCCTCTACGACTGCCAGCTTACCCAGCTTGTCGTAAAAGTCCTTCAGCGGCTCGGTCATCTTGTGGTATTCCACAAGGCGGGCCTGCACCGTCTCCGGCGCGTCGTCCTTGCGTTGAATCAGTGCACCGCCGCAAGCGTCACAAACACCGTCCACCTTGGGCTTTTTATAAAGCATGTGGTAGGAATTTGCACACTTTGAACATACACGGCGGCCGGACATTCTGGCGGTGATCTTCTCGTCAGGGACTTCTATATCAATGACCTTATCAATAGCCACGCCCATGTCCTCAAGCGCCTGGGCTTGAGGAATGGTACGAGGAAATCCGTCCAGAATAAATCCGTTTTCGCAATCTTTTTGTTCCAGTCTGTCCTTGATGATCCCGATAACCACATCGTCCGGAACCAACTGGCCTGCGTCCATATAGGACTTAGCCTTCAGGCCCATCTCGGTGCCCTCTTTCAGAGCGGCACGAATGATGTTACCGGTGGAGATGGCAGGAATGCCATATTTTTCAACAATCTTTTCCGCCTGGGTGCCTTTGCCGGCACCGGGCGCGCCAAGAAGGATCAAATTCATCTTGCGTTCTCCTTATAATCAGTCAAGGAAGCCTTTATAGTGGCGCATCATCAACTGGCTTTCCAGCTGACGCACCGTCTCCAGAGCTACACCGCACATAATGATGATGGATGTACCGCCCAGGGTGATGCTCATGCCGCCGTCGTCACCGCCGGTCTCCAGGGGCGGGATCGCCGCCTTACAAATCAAGGAGTACACGATGGGGAACAAGGCAACTACGCAAAGCATCAGGGAACCGATCAGGGTCAGACGGGACAGAACCCGCATGATGTAATCGGAAGTGGGCTTGCCGGGACGAATGCCGGGGATTGCGCCGTTGTTCTTACGAAGATTATTTGCCATTTCAATGGGATTGTACTGAATGGTGCTGTAGAAATAGGCAAAGAAGATGATCAGCAGGAAGTACATACCCGCATACCACCAAGAGTCACTCTGGAAGGCGTCAAAGAACTTCTCCCAGCCGGTGCCCTTGTACTTGTCGGCAGAAAGGAACATCTGCACCGTACCGGGCAGGGACAAAATAGAAGATGCAAAGATGATAGGCAGCACGCCGCTCATATTGATCTTAATGGGCATGTGGGTGGACTGACCGCCGTACATTTTGCGGCCTACCACACGCTTAGCGTACTGAATGGGCAGGCGGCGCTCCGAGTTATCCATAAATACGATGTAAGCGATCATCAAAAGGAAGATCACGCACACCACGGGAACCAGAACTTTGTACACGGTACGGCCGGTGTCCAGGTACCGGAACAGCTGCTGAATCAGGGTGGGGAAACGAGACACGATACCGGCAAAAAGGATAATGGAAATACCGTTACCAATACCGGAAATGGTGATCTGCTCGCCCAGCCACATAATTACGGCTGTGCCGGCGGTGAGCACTGCAATAATGACCACTGCCTGGAACACGGCGTCAAAGCCGGTGAATGCTGCGCCGCTGGCGTCCTTCATCAGGTAGCCGTTGGCACGCAGGAAGAAGAAGTATGCCAGGGACTGCAACAGACCCAGACCAACCGTAACGAAACGCGTGATGGTGGCGATCTTCTTTCTGCCTTCTTCGCCCTCCTTCTGCAACCGCTCCAGTGCAGGAATGGCCACAGCAAGAAGCTGCATAATAATGGAGGCATTGATGTACGGTGTGATGGACATAGCGAAAATCGTTCCGTATGTGAATGCACTACCGGTCATCAAGCTCAGGTAGGTTAAAATGGTGTTGCCCTTACCTACATTGATCTCATCGACAATGTTCAGGAAAGGAACAGGAATGACAGAGCCAATTCGGAAAACAAGGATAACAAATGCTGTAAACAAAAGCTTTTTGCGGATGTCCGCAACTTTCCAAGCGTTTACGAAGGTCTTGATCATTTACAGCACCTCCACCTTGCCACCTGCTGCCTCAATCTTAGATTTGGCGCTTTCACTGATGGCGGTGACCTGAACGGTCAAAGCCTTGGTGATCTCGCCCTTGCCCAGAACCTTTACGCCGTCCAGGGTCTTCTTCAGAAGACCGGAGGCCACCAGGCTCTCAGCGTTAACGGTTGCGCCGTCCTCAAATCTGTCGTTCAGATCAGACACATTGACAATGGCGTACTCCGTTGCAAAAATGTTGTTGAAACCTCTTTTGGGCACGCGGCGCTGAAGGGGCATCTGACCACCTTCAAAGCCGGGCCGTCTGCTGTAACCGGAACGGGCCTTCTGACCCTTCTGGCCTTTACCGGCGGTTTTACCCTGGCCGGAAGCAGTACCGCGACCGATACGCTTAACACTCTTTTTGGAGCCTTCAGCAGGAGAAAGTTCATGTAATTTCATCTTGCTACCTCCCCTTATTCTTCAACAACGGTGATCAGGTGTGCGATCTTCTTGATCTTGCCCTGAGTTGCGTCGTTGTTCGGCTGAACGGTTTCGTTGCCGATCTTCCGCAGGCCAAGAGAGTGGGCGGTGGCGATCTGGTCCTGCTTACTGCCGATCAGGCTTTTTGTAAGTTTGATTCTAATATCTGCCATAATGCGCCCCTCCTTATCCTACGATTTCTTTCACTGACTTACCGCGAACAGCAGCAACTTCCTCTGCCGTGCGCAGTCTGCTCAAGCCGTCAATGGTGGCGCGAACCACATTGTACGGATTGTTTGAGCGAACGGCCTTGGTACGAATGTCGCCGATACCAACGGTCTCAACAACCGCACGAACCGGGCCGCCGGCGATCACGCCGGTACCTTTGGGAGCGGGCATAAGCAGCACTTCGCCAGCACCGAACTTACCGGTGATCTCATGGGGAATGGTGGTGCCCCGCAGAGATACTTTAATCAAATTTTTCTTTGCGTCCTCGATCCCCTTACGGATAGCGTCCGGAACCTCGCCGGACTTACCGATACCGAAACCGACCAGACCATTCTTATCACCAACAACCACCAGTGCGGAGAACTTAAAAATTCGACCGCCCTTTACGGTTTTAGAAACACGGTTGATGGTAACCACTCTTTCTTCAAGTTCCATTGAAGATGCGTCAATCTTTGTAGCCAAAAGTATTTACCTCCTTCGTTAGAACTTCAGTCCGCCCTCACGAGCGCCGTCTGCAACCGCAGCCACACGACCGTGATACACGTAACCGCCACGGTCAAATACGCACTCGGTGATGCCCTTTGCGGTGGCTCTTTCTGCTAATGTCTTACCAACAGCCTTAGCTGCTTCTACATTTCCGCCGTACTGTGCAAAGTCCTTCTCAGTCGTGGATGCACTTGCCAGCGTTACACCGGCAACATCATCAATGAGCTGAACGTAAATATTGCTGAGGGAGCGATATACGTTGAGTCTGGGACGAGCAGCAGTGCCGCTGATTTTGCCACGAACACGAATGTGGCGCTTTTGTCTTGCCTTATTGGCGTCTTGTCTTGAAACCATTGTAATTCACTCCTTCCCTTATTTCTTACCTGCTTTGCCTTCCTTGCGGCGAATATGCTCAAAGTCATACTTGATACCCTTGCCCTTGTAGGGTTCCGGGGGTCTCTTCTCGCGGACCTGTGCGGCAAACTGACCTACGGCCTGCTTGTCTGCGCCGCTGATGACAATGGCGTTGGCACTGGGGCACTCAATGGTAATGCCTTCCGGTGCGTCCATGATCACCTGGTGAGAAAAGCCAAGGTTCATTGTGAGCTTGTTGTTCTGTACCTGTACTCTGTAACCAACACCGTTGACTTCCAGATTCTTCTTGAAGCCCTCGGTCACGCCCAGAACCATGTTGTGAATGAGGGTGCGGGTCAAGCCGTGAAGAGACTTGTTCTCCTTCTCATCGTTGGGTCTTTTTACAATAACTTCGTTGCCTTCTACTGCGACTGCCATGTTCGGATGAACATTCCGGGTAAGTTCCCCTTTGGGGCCCTTTACGGTAACAGTCGTTCCGTCAACCTTTACGTCAACGCCGGCAGGAATTTCAATAGGCTTTAAGCCAATTCGTGACATACGACTGCACCTCCTTACCAAATAAATGCCAGAACTTCGCCGCCCACATTCTCTTTGCGAGCTTCTTTGTCTGTCATTACGCCTTTAGATGTAGAAACGATGGCTACGCCCAGGCCCTTCATAACCTTGGGCATATCCTCAACGCTTGAATACTTACGAAGACCGGGCTTAGACACGCGGCGCAGACCGGTGATGACGCGGCTCTTGCCCTCGCCATACTTCAGGGTCACGCGGATAACGCCCTGCTTGCCGTCTTCAATTACTTTGTAGCCTTTGATATAACCTTCATCTACCAGAATCTGAGCAATTGACTTCTTCATGTTAGATGCGGGAATATCTACAGTATCGTGCTTTGCGGAATTCGCATTGCGAATTCTGGTCAGCATATCAGCGATAGGGTCTGTAATATGCATTGATATTTCCTCCTTATTCGATCTTCAATTCTCAGATTACCAAGATGCCTTGCGCACACCGGGGATCTCGCCCTTGTGAGCCAGCTCTCTGAAGCAGATACGGCACACGCCATACTTACGCAGGTATGCGTGGGGTCTACCGCAGATCTTACATCTGTTGTGCTGTCTGGTGGAATACTTGGCAGGACGAACTGCCTTGACTTTCATAGATGTTTTTGCCACGATAATCCCTCCTTACTCTGCAAACGGTGCGCCCATCAGCTTGAGCAGCTCCCGTGCTTCTTCGTCTGTGTTTGCGGTGGTTACCATAATGATATCCATACCGCGCACCTTGTCGATCTTGTCATATTCGATCTCGGGGAAAATCAACTGTTCTTTGATACCCATGGCGTAGTTACCACGGCCGTCAAAGGAGTTTGCATTGATCCCTCTGAAGTCACGCACTCTGGGGAGAGCCAGATTAAAGAATCTGTCCAGGAATTCATACATTCTCTCACCACGCAGAGTGACCTTTACGCCGATGGGCATGCCCTCACGCAGCTTGAAGTTTGCAACAGACTTCTTAGCGCGGCACACCACGGGGCGCTGACCGGTGATCTGGGACAGGTCGGAGATGATCGCATCTACGACCTTAGAGTTTTCGCGGGCTTCGCCGCAACCAACATTGATAACAATCTTGTCAAGCTTCGGGATTTGCATAACAGATTTGTAGCCGAATTTCTTCATCAATGCCGGAGCAACTTCGCTCTTATAGGTTTCTTTTAACCTTGCAGCCATTGTTATGTTCCTCCCTTACTTAAAATTCGTTGCCGCATTTTTTGCAAATGCGTGCGCCGCCCTTTTTGTGGCCGACGCGGGTCGCCTCGTTACATTTGGGGCAAACCAGCTGTACCTTGGAAGCGTACAGCGCGGACTCAACATCAATCAGACCGCCGGCCTCGCCCATCTTGCGGGGCTTTACATGCTTGGTGACCACATTGACCTTCTTGACGATGACTTTACCCTCAGCAGGGCTAACGGCAACAACTTCGCCGCGCACGCCCTTGGATTTACCGGACAGCACCTGAACGGTATCGCCGGATTTTACAAACATCTTACTCATTCTCTCGCACCTCCATTAAAGCACTTCCGGAGCAAGGGACAAAATCTTCATGTAATCCTTATCACGAAGCTCTCTTGCTACGGGTCCAAAAATACGGGTGCCACGAGGCGTTTTATCCTCTTTGATAATTACGGCAGCATTTTCATCAAAACGAATGTACTGGCCGTCGTCACGACGTACACCTTTGGTTGTACGAACGATGACTGCTTTAACAACTTCGCCCTTTTTCACCACGCCGCCGGGTGCTGCTTTCTTGACGGAAGCAACGATCACGTCGCCGATGTTGGCGTATCTTCTGCCGGAGCCGCCCAGCACGCGAATGCAAAGGATCTCTTTAGCACCGGTGTTGTCTGCGACCTTCAGCCGACTTTCCTGTTGTATCACAGCATTTTCCTCCTTCGTACTGCAAAATAACACTTTGCTCATCTTGCAGTTATTATTTTAGTTCCGACTGCAAAAGCAGTCTGTATGAAAAACCAAGTAATCCGTTTGAATTATTTAGCCTTTTCAATGATCTCAACCACACGCCATCTCTTGTCTTTGCTGTAGGGACGGGTCTCCATAATCATAACCTTGTCGCCTACGCCGCATTCGTTCTTCTCGTCGTGTGCTTTGTACTTCACGGTACGGTTTACGATCTTGCCGTACAGCGGGTGAGCCACTCTGTCCTGAATGCTAACCACAACTGTCTTATCCATCTTATCGCTGGAAACAAGACCAACTCTTGTCTTTCTGAGGTTTCTTTCCATGATCAGTTACCTCCTTCTTAAGAGTTAGCGCTTTCGAGTTCGATTGCGCGCTCCACAGTCTTAATGCGTGCAATGTCCTTCTTGACCGCTTTAATTCTCATAGGGTTGTCGAGCTGATTGATGGCCTGCTGGAAATGCAGGTTGAAGAGTTCATCCTTGAGCTCTGCCAACTTCTTTGCGCGCTGATCGGCGCTCAAAGCACGGATTTCTGCTGCTTTCATTCCTGCTCGCCTCCCTCTTTCTTAACGAACTTGCATTTTACGGGGAGCTTGTTAGCAGCAAGACGCATAGCCTCGCGGGCCACAGACTCCTCAACGCCGCCCAGCTCAAACATTACGCGACCGGGCTTTACCACGGCTACCCAGTAATCCACGTTACCTTTACCTTTACCCATTCGGGTATCGGCAGGACGCGCGGTAATGGGCTTGTCGGGGAAAATCTTGATCCATACCTGACCGCCACGCTTGGTGTAACGGGTCATAGCGATACGGGCAGCCTCGATCTGTGCCGCAGTGATCCATGCAGGCTCAGTGGTCATCAGACCGTACTCACCGTAGGTAACTTTATTGCCGCGGGTAGCCACACCGGTCATACGACCTCTGTGCTGCTTGCGGTGCTTAACACGCTTAGGTAACAGCATTATCGATTTCCTCCTTCCCGACGATTTCTTCTCTTATTACGAGACTCGTGAAGAACCTCGCCCTGGTAGATCCAAACCTTTACGCCGATACGGCCGTAAGTGGTCTTAGCCTCAACCAAACCGTAGTCAATATCTGCACGGATGGTCTGCAGCGGGATCGTACCCTCTTTGTAAGTCTCGGTACGCGCGATCTCGGCGCCGCCTACACGGCCGCTGACCTGGATCTTGATACCACGAGCGCCCAAACGCATGGTGTTGCGGATAGCGCCCTTTACTGCACGACGGAAAGATACACGCCGCTCCAGCTGACCGGCCACATTCTGCGCAACCAAAGTTGCATTCAGATCGGGCTGCTTGATCTCAACGATGTTGATGTACACTTCGTTCAGTTCTTTGCCCAGTTTCTTGGCGCACAGTGCTCTGAGCTTTTCGATCTCAGCGCCCTGCTTGCCGATCACCATACCGGGCTTTGCGCAGTGGATGTTGATGCGCACGCGCTTGGCGTCACGCTCGATCTCCACCTTAGGAACACCTGCGCCGGAAAGGGTCTCCAGCAGATACTTACGCAGCTTGTAGTCCTCTACAAGGGTATCGCCGAACTCGCCCTTCTTTGCGTACCAGCGGGAGTCCCAGTTTTTAATGACACCGATTCTGAGACCGGTAGGATTACATTTCTGTCCCATTTAACTCTTCCTCCTCGCTTAGTCTTCCATTTCCTTAACGGTAATGGTGATGTGAGATGTTCTCTTGTTGATTCTGTAAGCTCTGCCCTGGGCTCTGGCCTGAATTCTCTTCAGAGTGGGGCCGGCGCCTACATTGCAGTCGCTCACATACAGACGGGAAACATCCATATTGTGGTTGTTCTCTGCATTTGCCATTGCGGACTTGAGCACCTTCATCACAGGCTCACAAGCGGCTTTGGGGGTGTATTGCAGAATAGCCATGGCCTTGTCGGCAGGCTGCTTTCTGATTAAATCAAGTACGATCTGAACCTTTCTGGGAGAGATACGGACGTACGTTGCTTTTGCTGTAGCTTCCATAATAAATCTCCTTTCCGATTACTTAGATGACTTGGAGCCTGCGTGGCCTCTAAATGTTCTGGTGGGCGCGAACTCACCCAGCTTATGGCCGACCATGTCCTCGGTCACATAGACCGGTACATGCTTTCTTCCGTCGTGAACAGCAAAGGTATGACCTACGAATTCAGGGAAGATTGTGGAACTTCTGGACCAGGTTTTGATAACCTGCTTGTCGCCCTTAGCGTTCAGGGCTTCAACCTTTTTGAACAGGCTTTCTTCAACATAAAAGCCCTTCTTGGCACTTCTACTCATTTAATCTTCTCCTTTCTTCTTATTTACCGTTGCGACGGCGAACGATCATCTTGTCAGACTTTTTCTTCTTGCTGCGGGTCTTATAACCCAGAGCAGGCTTGCCCCAAGGGGTGCAAGGACCGGGACGGCCGATGGGGGACTTACCCTCACCACCACCGTGCGGGTGGTCGTTGGGGTTCATTACAGAACCACGAACAGTGGGACGGAAGCCCATATTGCGCTTACGACCGGCCTTACCGATCTTCACATTTGCATGATCGGCATTGCCAACCACGCCAATGGTAGCCATGCAGGTGCAGGGCACGTTGCGCAGCTCACCGGAGGGCAGACGCAGCAGTGCGTACGGACCTTCCAGAGCCATCAGCTGTGCGCCGTTACCGGCAGAGCGAGCCAGCTGTGCGCCGTTACCGGGATACAGCTCCACATTGTGTACCATGGTACCAACGGGAATGTTCTGCAGCGGCAGAGCGTTACCGGCCACGATGTCTACATCCGTACCGGCTACCACGGTGTCGCCTACCTTCAGGCCTTCGGGAGCGGTGATGTAGCTCTTCACGCCGTCCTCATACTGGATAAGAGCGATGTGTGCGCTTCTGTTAGGATCATACTCAATGGTCTTGACCTCAGCGGGAACATCGAACTTGTTGCGCTTGAAGTCGATCACACGGTATTTTTTTCTGTTACCGCCGCCACGATGACGAACGGTGATTCTGCCGTAGGAGTTGCGGCCGGACTTTTTGTTCAGCGGCTGAAGCAGAGAACGCTCCGGAGCAACCTTGGACAGAGAAGAGTAATCGGTAACCGACATATTCCGTCTGGACGGCGTAGTCGGCTTATAAGTTTTGATTGCCATTCTTATTTCTCCTTTCCGGATAACTTTGCGAAAGGATGGCTCCTTTCATACCTCATCACCCGAAATCATGGTTGTCTTAGTGTTTGTATATATAATGTATAAGAGATTACATCATATCGTTGAAGAACTCAATCTCCTTGGAATCCTCGGTGAGGGTAACCACAGCCTTCTTCCAAGAGGGGGTGTAACCCACATTGGCGCCCTGGCGGCGCTTCTGACCTCTTACATTCAGGGTGTTTACTTTCTTCACCTTGGTGCCGGGGAACAGTTCCTCAACAGCCTTCTTGATCTCAATCTTGCCGGCGTCTTTGGCAACTTTGAAGGTATATTTCTTCATCATGATGCCGGTCATGGACTCTTCCGTAATGATCGGCTTAATGATAATGTCCTGTGCAGCTTTCATTATGCATATACCTCCTCGATCTTCTTGGCGGCGTCCTTCAGAACAACGAAGCTGTCGCAGTTGAGGATGTCATACACGCAAAGGGTGTTGACGGTCACAACCTTAACGCCGGCGATGTTCCGTGCGCTCTTATAAATCTTCTCGTCCTTATCTGCGGTGACGATCAGGGTCTTCTTGGCAGCCTTCAGCTTGGTGAGCATCTCGACCACAGCTTTGGTCTTAATGTCTTCCAGCTCTACCTTGTTAACTACCATCATCTCCTCAGCAGCAACCTTGCTGGACAGCGCGGACTTCATAGCCAGTCTGCGCACCTTCTTGTTGATGCTGATGCCGTATGTTCTGGGCTTCGGGCCGAGAGCAATACCGCCGTGGGTCCACTGCGGGCTTCTGGTAGAACCCTGACGGGCACGACCGGTGCCTTTCTGTCTCCAGGGCTTTGCACCGCCGCCGCTGACCTCAGAACGAGTGAGAGTTGACTGTGTGCCCTGACGCTGGTTAGCCAGATAGCTGACCACTGCAAGATGCATTGCGGATTCGTTCGGCTCAATGGCGAAAACGGAATCTGCAAGTTCCAATTTAGAAGTTTTCTTACCTTCCTGGTTATAAACCTGAACCTGTGCCATTTTAATCTCTCCTTTCGTTAAGCTTTCACTGCGTCAGCGATGACAACAATGCCGCCCTTGGGGCCGGGAACGGCGCCCTTGATGGCGATGAGGTTATTCTCGGCGTCCACCTTAACAATCTCGAGGTTTTGAACGGTTACGGTCTCGTGACCCAGGTGACCTGCCATCTTCTTGCCCTTAAATACGCGAGAAGGACTGGAGCAGGCACCCAAAGAACCGGCGTGACGGGCGTTAGGGCCGGTACCGTGGCTCATTCTCAGACGAGAGAAGTTCCAGCGCTTAATGGCGCCTGCGGTGCCCTTACCCTTGCTGGTGCCCTTCACATCGATCTTTTCGCCGGGAGCGAAAATATCGGCCTTCAGGATGTCACCTACATTCATTGCGGAAATGTCGTCCAGACGAAATTCCTTCAGTGTCTTCTTGGGAGCCACATCGGCTTTGTCAAAATGACCCTTCATCGGTTTGTTGACGCGTGTGATCTTCACATCGCCAAAGCCCACCTGAATGGCCTCATAGCCGTCGTTCTCCATTGTCTTCTTCTGGGTAATCGTGCAAGGACCGGCCTCCACAACGGTTACAGGGATTGCATGGCCCTGTGCGTCGAAGACCTGGGTCATGCCGATTTTCTTACCGATAAGACCTTTCTTCATGTTTATTCCTCCTTTGGTTATTGGTTGGGTCTCCCCAACATGACCTCGACCGGGTTGCGATCTGTTTTCAGTTCAATTAGAGCTTAATCTCGATCTCAACGCCTGCCGGGAGCTCAAGACTTGTCAGCGCTTCCACCGTCTTGTTGGAAGGTCTGAGAATGTCGATGAGTCTCTTGTGTGTTCTCTGCTCAAACTGCTCACGGCTGTCCTTGTACTTGTGTACAGCACGCAGGATGGTAACAACTTCCTTCTCGGTGGGAAGCGGGATGGGACCGCTCACCTGAGCGCCGGTGCGCTTTGCGGTGTCTACGATCTTCTCCGCAGCCTGGTCCACCAGGTTGTGGTCATAACCCTTCAGTCTGATGCGGATCTTAACTTTACTTGCTGCCATGTGAAATTCCTCCATGAATTTTGATGGTGCGAGCAACCATTGTTTGACTACCCACCCGTGTGTTTCAACCCTTACCGTAAATAAAGCCGAATGAAGGCAGTTCATTCGGGCACGGTTACACGGTGCACAGCGCGTTCGCAAGTCACGCTCTGCAAGGACCCCTTACGGTCCGCGTCGTACAATGATTCGTTTCGCCCGGTTTGAAATCGGACATACTCCGCCGAAATTACCGCTCTGGGTAGGAGCGCAACCTCCGGCATCAACGCATATCTGGTTGTGTGTTGCAGTGTCTATATATTATATATATAATACGCCCAATCACACGCAGGCAATATTATATTATATAGAGCCCCTGCTGTCAAGCCTTTTTTTGAAGTTCTTTGGAATTTTTTTCATTGTGCAAAATGACAGAAAATCCGGCTCCATTTTTGTAAAAATCACCAAAGCAGAACCACCGGTTTTTTGGTGTCTCTCCCCTGCCGAACCACAAGATGTAGTTGCCGTTCTCCATATTTAGTAGGAAACGCCCCGCGCCGTGGAAAAATTCCGTCGCGTCGCTTTGACCGAATTTTTGAAAAATTTAATTTTTGGCGTCAAAAATTATACGACATTGTACCAATAAAATAAACGCAGCGCCCAAGCCAATCGGCCTGAACGCTGTGCAAATCGCTATATTATAGTATGTTTATATATAAGGGCTACTTGAGCTTGGCAATGGTCACGCCGTTCTCGCCCTCGCCGTACACCCCCAGCCGGTACTCGGCCACATTGGGGTGGTGGCGCAGTTCTTCCTGTACGGCGGTACGCAGCGCGCCGGTACCTTTGCCGTGGATAATGCGCACCTCGGATATGTTATTGAGCACGCACTTATCAATAAACAGACCCAGATTGCCCAGGGCTTCCTCTACCGTTTGGCCTCGCAGATCCAGCTCGGTTTTTACATCCGCGTCTGCCCGGGAGGTGGTGCGCCGTAGGGTGCGCTGGCCGGTGATCGGCGCTTTCTTCTTGGGCGGCAGCAGGCGCAGATCCGTGGGTTTGACCCGCGTTTTCAGCATACCGGAGGAAACCAAGATCTTACTGCCCAGTTCCAGCACGTCGCCCTCACCAATGCCCTTGATAAGCACATGGTCTCCTACCTGCAAGGGGCGGGGCAACTTATAATCCGTATCCCAATCGGTGTTCAGCCGGTTGGGGTTCACAATATCGTCCAACTCACCCAAGCGATTTTTGATCTCCCGCCTGGTCTTGCGAGCCAATTCCGTGGCGTTGGTGGCAGTCTGCTCTTTCTTCAACTGCTCCAGCTGGAGCAGGAAGTCCGAAGATGTGCGTTTGGCAGCATCTACCAGCCGCTGTGCCTCTCGCTTAGCCTTGTCCAGTTCTCGATCCCGCAGAGTGTCGATCTTGGACTTTTCTTCTCTGGCCTTGGCAGCCAGCCGCTCCGCCTCTTGCCGTTCCTTGGACGCCGCTGCCCGCTCCTCGTCCAGTGCCTTTCGAGCGCTCTCCAGGTTCTCCAGCACTGACTCAAACTGCCGGTTCTCCGAGCCGACAATTTCCTTAGCCGCCCGCACCACCGCCGGATCCATGCCCAAGTGCTCCGTAATGGCAAAGGCGTTGGACCGACCGGGCACGCCGATCAGCAGCCGATAGGTAGGCCGCAGGGTCTCCACATCAAACTCACAGCAGCCGTTACTGACCCCGGGCGTATCCAGCGCATAGGCTTTCAGCTCTGCATAATGGGTGGTGGCGGCAATGTGCGCTCCCTTTTGGCGCAGATATTCAATGACAGACACTGCCAGCGCCGCACCCTCGATGGGATCCGTCCCGGCGCCCAACTCGTCGATCAGCACCAGGGAGTCTTTGTCTGCCTTTCCCATAATATCAATAATATTCACCATATGAGAGGAGAAAGTGGACAGATTTTGGGCAATGCTTTGTTCATCTCCGATATCTACCAAGATTTGGCGGTACAGCGCCAGTTTGCTGCCGTCTGATACCGGGATCAACAACCCACAGCCCACCATCGCCGTCAGCAGACCCAGGGTCTTTAAGGTCACCGTCTTGCCGCCGGTATTGGGGCCGGTGATCACCAGAGTATCATAGTCCGTGCCCAGGGTAATATGCACCGGCACCACCCGCTCTTTATCAATCAGCGGATGGCGGGCATTTTTCAAATCCGTTACGCCCTCGGTGTTCAGCTGGGGACGAGCGGCTTTCATTTGGTACGCCAAGTGCGCCTTGGCAAAGATCAGGTTCAGCCGCACAGCACTGTCATAACTGTGGCGCACGCTCTCTGCAAAAGTGCCTGCCTCTGCAGACAGCTCAAAGAGAATGCGCTGCACCTCTTCCCGCTCCCGGCCCTCTAACACCTTAATGTCATTGTTGGCGTCCACCACCGCCGCCGGCTCGATAAACACCGTAGCGCCGCTGGAGGAGGTGTCATGCACCAGACCGGGCACCTCGCCCCGGTGCTCCGCCTTTACCGGCACGACAAAGCGCCCGCCACGCTGGGTGACGATGGGCTCTTGCAAGAATTTTTGGTAATGGGTGGAGTGGATCATACCGTCCAGCCGTTGCCGAATGGCCGCCGCCTTGGCCTTAATCTTCCGACGAATGTCGTAAAGTTCTTCCGAGGCCTTGTCCGCCATTTCCTCCGGACTGACAATGCAGGTAAAGATCCGGTTCTCCAAATACTTATTCACCGTAATGCCGTCAAAAAAGAAATTCAGAGACGAGCTTGTGCCCGCCAAATGGCCGTGCCAGTCGTCCAGAATACGCAGCGCCCGCAAGGTGTCGCCCACCTGCAGCAACTCCGTCATATTCAGGCACCCGCCGGCTGCCGCCCGCTGCAACGGACCGTTTACATTATGCAGCCCGCCAAAAGACGGCGCGCCGAACCGGGCCAGCATAGAAAAAGCGTCCTCCGTCTGATCCAGCAGGAGAGCAATCTCCCCCGGGTCTGCCGCAGGGCGCAGCGCCAATGCCGCCTCTTTGGCGTCGTCACAGGTGGTCTGTTCCGCCAAAAGGGCAAGCACCTTATCCAGTTCCAAGGTTTGCAAATTCTTATCCATATCTCTATCCATTATGATGCTATGTAGTCGCGTCCCCGGCTTGCAGGGACTTGTAGAATTCCAGTGTGGTAAAGCGCCGGTCCAGCCGCCGCAGGGTGTACTGCTCCGTCACCCGACCCAGCAGTGCCATTTGCTCCGGCGACAGAGCAAAGCCAAAAATACGCCCCGGCTCCGTCAGGCAAATGTAGCGCACGGCGGTCATCACCGTCTTGGGTACTGCCACGGCGCCTGCCTTGGGGCAATTCTCACAGTAAATGCAGCCCCCGTCCACATCAAAGTACATCACCGGTGTTTCGTAAGTCCCGCAGTTGGCGCAGGCCAAAATATTGGGCATATAACCGGAGATGGACAGGGCACGCAGTTCAAACACCGCCTTGATCTGCACCAGCGGCTTGGTACCCTTGCACAATAGGTGCAGGGTGTTCAGCAGCAGGCGCAACAATTCCGGCGCCGGTTGTTCCTCCGCCGCCAATTCGTAGCTAAGCTGGGCAAAATATTGGGCGGCTGCCAGCCGATCAATATCCTGCCGCAAGCCAAAAAACACCTCAATAGGTGCCGCACTGTCTACCGTATAAGCGTCGCGCCCACGGTACAGGGCAAACTCGCCATAGCAAAAAAGGGAGGTGGCAGCGGCACGCCGATTCTTCAGCTGCTTGCCGCCTCGCACAAACGCACGCACCAGCCCGTGATCTGCCGTCAGCAAAGTCACCAGGCGATCATTCTCCCCGGTGGTCTGCTCCCGTATCACTAACCCTTTGGTGGTACTGTTCATGCCCCTCTTGTCGTTCCTCTTCCTTGTATTTCAAATAATCGGCCACACGGCCGGTTTGTATAAACTGTTGCCAGCTGTTCTCTGCCATCGACATAGGATCACCGTTTTTATTGTATCCTATGCGTACAACGCCATTTGTGCCAAATTCATCCAAGGACAAAATCCAACACCGCAGCGGCAAAAAATCAATTTATTCGTTGTCCAAACCAAAGTTGTGGATCAGGCCCTCACGGTTGCGCCAGTCCTCTTTCACCTTAACCCAGGTGTGCAGATTGACCTTGATCCCGAAAAAACGCTCCATATCCTGCCGAGCAAATGTGGCGATCTTCTTAAGCATAGCGCCGCCCTTGCCGATGACCATACCCTTATGGCTCTCCCGCTCGCAGTAAATGGTGGCATCCACATCCAAGCAGCTGCCGTCCGGGCGTTCCTTCATCTTCTCAATGGCAACGGCAATGCCGTGGGGAATCTCCTTATCCATTAGGCGCAGGATCTTCTCCCGGATCATTTCCGCCGCCAGCACCCGCTCCGGCTGATCCGTCAAGGTATCGTCCGGAAAAAAATGGGGCGACGGCAACGCCAGGCGTTCCATCTCCGTCAGCAGATCCTGCATACCCTCGCCGGTCTGGGCGCTGCAAGGCACCACCGCCGTAAAGTCATACAGCCCTGCCAACCCGCCGATGCGGGGCGCCAGTTCCGTCTTGTCCCGCAGCATGTCAATTTTGTTAATGGCCAGGATCACCGGCAGGCGCTGCTTTTTGCACATTGCCAGCAGTTCCTGCTCCTTGTCGTTGAGCTCGCCCTTAGGCTCCACCACAAACAGGCAGGCATCCACGCCGCCTACCGTGTCGCCTACCGCCTGGTTCATGTGCTCGCCCAGCTTGTTGTGGGCATGGTGAAAACCGGGGGTGTCCGTAAACACCAGCTGCACCTCGTCCCGAGTCAATACGCCCATGATCTTGGTACGGGTGGTCTGTGGCTTAGAAGACACAATGGCGATCTTGCTGCCGGTAAGTCGGTTCAAAATAGAAGATTTGCCCACATTGGGCTTGCCGATAATGGCGATAAATGCAGATCGGGTCATGACTCGTCTCCCATGTAATAGCTACTGTCCCGCTTCCAGCCGATTTGGGTCAGCACGGTTTCTTCCTTTTCGCGCATACGCACTTCTTCCAGTCCGCCCTGCTCATGGTCGTAGCCCAGCAGGTGCAGCATGGAATGGACGGTCAAAAAGCCAATCTCCCGCTGCAAGGGGTGATTATACAGCTCTGCCTGCTCCATGGCTTTCTCCATAGAGATCACAATATCCCCCAGCAGCTTGGCGCCGGTGTCGTGGTTAATGTCGTACACACCGTTCTCCCCCAGAGGGAAGCTGAGTACATCCGTCTCTCTGTCGATGTTCCGATATTCTTTGTTCAGCTCACGGATCTGTTCGTTATCCACAAAGCGCACGCTCACCTCTGCGCTGCCCTCGAAA
>CAVHPP010000001.1:60086-69929 GCA_963638105.1 Agathobacter rectalis | reverse complement strand
CTCCAGCACGGCGTGGCAACAACGGCGGATCAGCAACCGAATACCGGTAGGCACCTTCACTGCCTTTTGATCGTTTGAAATGACCACTTTTACAGATTCCATTACTTGTTTTTCTCCTCATATTTTTCATACGCCCGAATAATGTCCTGCACCAACCGGTGGCGCACCACATCCTTCTGGCTGAATTTATGAATTTCAATATCATCTACATGCTTTAGAATGTCCATCACCTTCACCAGCCCGGAGCGCTTGCCCTCCGGCAGGTCAATCTGGGTAATGTCGCCGGTGACCACCATTTTAGAGTTGAACCCCAGGCGGGTCAAAAACATTTTCATCTGCTCCGGCGTGGTGTTTTGGGCCTCATCCAGGATAATAAAACTGTCGTCCAAGGTACGCCCGCGCATATAGGCCAGCGGCGCCACCTCGATAGCGCCTCGCTCCTGGTAGCGCTGAAAACTCTCAGCCCCCAGCATATCAAACAGCGCGTCATATAACGGGCGCAGGTACGGGTCTACCTTGCTTTGCAGGTCGCCGGGCAGGAAGCCCAACTTCTCCCCCGCTTCCACCGCCGGGCGGGTCAAAATGATCCGGTTCACCTCTTTGGCACGAAAGGCGGTAACCGCCATTGCCACAGCCAGGTAAGTCTTACCTGTACCGGCCGGGCCCACGCCAAAGGTGATGGTGTTTTTGGCGATGGACTCGCAGTACCGCTTTTGACCCACGGTCTTTGGCTTCACCGGGCGACCCTTGGCCGTCACACACACCGAGTCCGTGGTCATGGAGGAGAGCACATCCTCGTTGCCCTCGCCCACCAACGAGATCACATAGCGCACATTCTGCTCCGTCAGCTGCTCGCCTTTGTTAATTAGGGTCAGCAGTCCGTTCAGCGCCCGGGCAGCGGCGGCCACATTCTCTGCGTCCCCCACCACCTTCAGGTCTGCACCCCGGCAGGTGATGGTCACGCCGTACTCCCGCTCCAATAGCTTTATGTTTTCATCGAAGCTGCCAAACAGGTTCGCTGCCTGTTCCATCGCTTCAAAGGTGATTACCTGTTCTGTCATACTTTAACTTCTGCCTTTATCCGTTCAATTCTGCGCTCCTCCACCCCGCAAACGGTAAAGTGCACATTCTCATAATCCACCGTTACCGGCTGGGTCTCCTTGCCGGTGGGAAGATAGCCCAGGCGGCTGATCAAAAAGCCTGCCAGGGTGTCATAATCCCCCTCCGGCAAGGGCACGCCCAGCGCCTTTTCCGCGTCCTCCATATCTACCGAGCCGTCAAAGGTGAAGGTGTGCTCCCCGGTTTGGATCACATCCGCCTCTTCCTCGTCGTACTCGTCCATAATATTGCCCACAATGCTCTCCAGAATATCCTCCATGGTCACCAGCCCGGCAGTGCCGCCGTACTCATCTACCACAATGGCCATTTGGATACGCTTGTCCGTCATAGTGGCGAACAGCTTGCCGCAGGGAATACTCTCCGGTACAAACAGCGGCTCCCGCACATAGTCCGTCAGCCGGGTGCCCGCCGGCACAGGCTTACCCACAAAGGGCAGCAGGTCTTTTACATAGAGAATGCCCTGCACATTATCCAGATCCTCGCGGAATACCGGGATCCGGGAGCACCCTGCCTCCAATGCAAAAGCAGCGGCATAACCGATGGTGGCCGTCTCCTCCACTGCCTCGATCTCTGTGCGATGGGTCATAATATCCTCCGCACAAAGTCGGTCAAAATCAAAGATATTGTGGATCATCTCCCGCTGAGACGCTTCCAGTTCTCCTTTGGCCTGGTCCTCGTCCACCAGCTGGCGAATTTCCTCTTTCGTTGTGCTCTCGCGCTTAAATAATCGGTCAATCAGGCTGTTCCCGCCCATAATGGCCCCTGCCTCCTGTGCAATACAAATTTTTCCGTTTATTTATTATATACACTTTATTTTAGATTGTCAAATATGTTAAAATATAAAGCAGAAAGGCAGGTAGCTATGATAGACGATTTGCTGACGGAAGAGAATGTTTGGGACCGACTGCGCCGGGAGGGCAAGCCCCTGGTGCTCTATGGCATGGGCGACGGGGCGGAGAAAATCAATGCCGTGTTAGAAAGCAAGGGAATGCACATCACTGCGGTCTTTGCCAGTGATGATTTTGTGCGAGGCCAGTCTTTTTTGGGCCACACGGTGCAGCGCTACCGGGAGGTGTGCGCGCAATTCACGGACTTTAATGTGGTACTGGGCTTTGCCAGCCAGCGCCCGGAGGTACTGGAAAACATTGCCCGGATCAATCGGGAGCACCCGGTGTATGCACCGGATATTCCGGTGGCCGGTGTCGGGCTGTTTACCCGGGAATACGCCGCTGCCCACCGGGCGGAAATAGAGACTGTTTACGCCAAATTGGCCGATGAGGAGAGCCGCCGGGTGTATAATTCCGTATTGCGTTATAAAATTAGCGGTAAAGTTGATTACCTTTACAATTCGTTTGCAAATATGGACGAGATTTTTACCGAGATTTTGCAAGTGAACCAACAGGAGATTTTGGTGGATATGGGCGCTTATAACGGCGACACAATTCGCCAATTTTTGCAGTATTCGTGCGGAAAATACAAATCCATTTACGCCTTGGAGCCGGATGGCAAAAACTTCAAAAAGCTGTGCCGCTCCACCGAGGGTATGCAAGGCGTTCACCTTTACAATAAAAGCGCCTGGAACCGGCAGACCACTTTGCATTTTAATGCCTGCGCCGGGCGCAATTCCCACCTGTCGCCCACCGGTACGGCGGTGGAAGCCACGGATCTGGACAGTCTGCTACAAGGCGCGCCGGTGACCCTGCTGAAAATGGACATTGAGGGCAGTGAAAGCAAGGCGCTGACCGGCGCCGCCCACACCATTATCACCTGGCGGCCCAAGCTATATGTATGCGCCTATCATCGCAACGAAGATTTGTTCTCCCTACCGCTGCAAATTCTAAGCCTTTGCTCGGACTACAAGCTGTACTTCCGCCACAGTCCGTACATTCCGGCGTGGGAAAGCAATTTTTACTGTATTCCGACCCATTTGGACGACAACGACCATTAACGCCCCGCTGCATTGACAAGGCCTTTTACAAATTATATAATAGGTTTTACGGCTTATGAAACGAAGCGTCCTCTTTGGAGGGCAGTTAGGAATGTCTATGCTGACCATCGCAATACCGCAGTTCGTAGAGAACCTGCGCAAAAACATACAAGGGGTAGAAACCACTGAAGAACTGCTGATCCGCACTCTGATCGCTGTGGGGAGCGTTGTGGTGCTGCTTCTGTTACGAAATATCATTTCTGGGGGAATACTCACCGTCATCGGCAAGACCTTTTGCCGCCGCAAACACCGGGTGCAATCGCTGATTAAAGACGGACTGAAAAAGCCCCTGGCCTTTTTCTTGGTACTGGCCGGCATTGCCCTGGGTCTGCAAATCATCGCCCCCTCCGGAGAGCTACATAAGATCGGCCTGTTTCTCATTAAGGCCGGCGGCATTGTGTGCGCCTGCTGGGGCGGCGTGCGCCTACTGAACGGCGAGCTGGACAATTATACCTTTGACACGGCAGCCGGCGGGGACAAAACCCGGCTGACCGCCTTTCGCTTTATCTCCAATGTAGCCAAGATCGTGATTATCTGCATCGGCGCACTGCTGGTGCTGGAACTGCTGGGCTACTCTGCCACACGCATTTTTGCCGCTTTAGGCATCGGCGGCGTGGCTGTGGCCTTTGCTTGCAAAGACGCGGTAGAGAACCTGATCTCCGGCTTTATCATTGTATTTAACAAGCCCTTCCGCGTGGGGGATTTTATCACCGTTGGGGAATTGAGCGGTACGGTGGAGGACATTGCCGTGCGCTCCACCACCCTGCGGGCGTTGGACGGCAGCCGTTATGTGCTGCCCAATACGGCCCTGACCAATCAAAGCATTATCAACTATGCGGATATGGAAAAGCGACTGATCGACCAGACTTTTACTTTGCATTATAAGCACAGCCGCGAGGATCTGGAGCGGTTTGAGCAGGATCTGCGAACACTGCTGCTGGCCGATCCGGCAGTGGTACAGGAGGATATTCGAACGGATTTTGTGAATTACGGCGCCCACGGCATGGATGTGCAGGTGTACTATTATGTGATCGCCCCCACCGTAGTGGAGCTGGGGCAAATCAAAAATCGTTTGAACCTACAAATCAAAGCGCTTCTCGACAAAGAGGGCTTTGAACTGGCATACAATTCTGCCACCGTTTACTTGGAGCAGGAGACGGAGGGCAAGGATCAATGATGTTTGTTGTTTATGGCGTAATTATCTTTCTCGCTTCCGGCATCGGCGCCTTTTTAGGCGGCGGCTCCGGGGTGATTATCAAGCCGCTGCTGACCCTGCTGGTAGACGACACCACCGAGGTGATCAACTTTATCTCCTCCGTGTCCGTCTTTGCCATGAGTTGCAGCTCCACCGTAAAGCACTTGCGTGCCAAGACTAAGGTGGACTTTAAGACGGTGCTGCTGATCTCTGCCGGGTCTATTTTAGGCGGCTTTGCAGGCAAGCACATTTTCGATCTGTTTAATCGACTGCTCAGCGACAACCTGGCTATGGCTTATCAGGCTGTACTGTTGGCCTGCCTGCTGGCAGTGGCCCTATGGTATGTGAACAAGGGTAAAAAGAGCTTTCACTTAAAGAACCCTGTCACCATTCTGCTGGGTGGCACCGTGCTGGGCATTCTGTCCAGCTTCCTGGGCATTGGCGGCGGGCCCATCAACATTATGTTCCTCCTTCTGTTCTTCTCTATGAGCATGAAGGAAGCTACGGTGTACAGCGTGGCCGTGATTTTCTTTAGCCAGCTGTCCAAGCTGGTGACCTATGTAGTCACCGCCACGGTGCCCAAGTTCGACTACCGCATTCTGCTGATTGCGGCTCCGGCGGCTGTGATCGCCGGTATCATTGGCGCAGCACTGAATAAAAAGGCCAACAACAAGATCGTCACCCTGGTATTCTCCGCGGTGCTGGGCGTCTTTATCTGCCTGAACATCTATAATGCAATCACCGGCTTTATAGCCGGATAAAAAAAGTCAATACGCTGCGCCCTCGGGTGCAGTTCAGGAACAGGAGTTGAATATGGCAAAGCGTAAGAACATCATCTTCTACTTCAGCGATCAGCAGCGGTGGGATACCGTCAACGAAACGGTGACCCCTAACCTAATGCAGCTGGCCAAAGAGGGCACCCTCTTTGAGAACAACTTTACCTGCCAACCGGTGTGCGGCCCGGCCCGTGCCTGCCTGCAAACCGGTGTGTATGCCACCCAGTGCGGCTGCTACTGGAACGGCATTCCCCTGCCGGAAAGTATCACCCCGCTGGCTCATTACTTCAACGAAGCCGGGTATGACACTGCTTATGTGGGCAAGTGGCACCTGGCCTCTGACCGACTGCCGGGGATCGGCACCCACTGCGAGGCCACGCCGGTGCCCAAGGAGAAGCAGGGCGAGTACCGCTACTGGCGGGCGGCGGATGTGCTGGAATTCACCAGTCACGGCTACGACGGCTACATCTTTGACGGCGACGGCAACAAACTGGACTTTACCGGCTACCGGGCTGACTGTATTAACGACTTTGCCCTGGAATACCTGGAGAGCGGACGGGAGGCAGACAAACCCTTCTTCCTGTTTATCAGCCAGCTGGAGCCCCACCACCAAAACGACCACCATCATTACGAGGGCTATAAAGAGACCGTCAATGAATACAAGGACTATCCTCTGCCCCCGGACCTGACCTTCTTAAAGGGCGACTATAAAGAGATGTACCCGGACTATATCTCCGCCATCAATCGGTTGGACTATAATGTGGGCCGCCTGGTACAAAAGCTCAAGGATCTGGGCATTTATGACGACACGGTCATCATCTATTCCTCAGACCACGGCAGCCACTTTAAGACCCGCAATTTGGAGTACAAGCGCTCCTGCCACGACAGCGCCACCCACACCCCGCTGATCATCAAAGGCGGCGGCTTTGACGGCGGCAAGGCAGAGAACCGGCTCACCTCTCTCATCGACCTGCCCCCCACTTTCCTGAGCCTGGCAGGCATTCCCGTGCCTCCCAGTTATATGGGTCGGGATCTGTGCCAAATGCAGCAGACGGCAGAGCCGCTTCACGACTGTGTATTTATGCAGATCAGCGAAAGCCAGTGCGGCCGCGCCATTCGCACGGATCGGTTCAAATACGCGGTGCGCACCTTAGCGCCTACCGGCTATCTGAAGTACAATGCCGGTGTATACTTTGAGGATTATCTCTACGATTTGGAGAAGGATCCCATTGAGCGCTGCAACCTGATCCGCGATCCCCGTTACAGCCATGTGCGCCAGGAGATGAAATACCTGCTGCTGCGTGAAATGAAAAATGCCGGAGAAGCCGCACCTGTGATTCTCCCCGCCCTGAAAGTGAGGAAAAAATAATGAACGAACCCCAAAAGAAATACCTAACCACCAAGGAGCGGATCTGCTTTACCGTGGGTGCCTTCGGCCGCTCCGGTATTTATACGCTGATGTCCATGTTTACCTTGGTATTCTTCCAAAACGGCGCCGGGCTGTCCCTGTCCCAGGGCACCACCATCATCCTGATCGGTCGTATCTTTGACGCGCTCAATGACCCGGTGATGGGCATGATCGTAGATCGCACCAAATCCAAGTGGGGCAAAATGCGGCCCTATCTGCTGTTTGCACCGGTGCCCATTGCCATTTGCACCATATTGCTGTTTACTGCGCCCTTTAAGGAGGGTTCCACCGCCGCTTTTGTGTGGGCGCTGGTCACCTACATTCTGTGGGGCGTGGCCTTTACCGTGCAGGATGTGCCTTTCTGGGGTCTGTCCTCTGTGATCACCCCGCTGGAAAGTGAGCGTACTTCCTTTATTTCCACCGCCCGTCTGGGCTCCACCTTCGGCGGCATTCTGCCGGCGCTGCTGGTGCCCATTCTGTACCAGAGCAACATGGGCTATAACAAAGGTTTCTTTGTTGGCGCCCTGATCTTCGCTCTGCTGGGCTGCGGGCTGTCCATTCTCATCTTCTTTGTATCCAAAGAGCGCGTGCCCAAGATGGACCACACCCCCTCCTTTAAGGAGACTTTTGTGGTACTGGGCAAGAACAAGCTGCTGCTGATCGTTATTGCCGCTTCCGTTCTGGGCTCCACTATGGTTACCGCCAACCAATGCGCGGACTATATCGGCAATTACATTATTATTCAGAACTACACCAACTTCAGCCAGATCTTTACGGACTTCCTGCCCGGCGCACAAAGCACCCTGGTACCTAATGTGGACGCTGCGGCTGCCTATAGCTTTTGGATCCCCCGGGGCACCATTGTGACCACCCTGACCGTGGCCATCGGCGTGGGCATGGTACCGGCCATGGCCATCTTCCCCCTGCTGCGCAAGAAGTTCAGCTTAAAGCAGATCTACATTGGCTCCGCCCTGTTCGGCTTTGCCGTGCACGGCCTTTGCTATGTGATTTTGGCACAAGATGTAACCAAGATCAACATCTTTATTCTGTGGATTTTCCTGTTTCTGATGGGTCTGCCCCTTGGCATTTACAATGTGATCACCTACGCGCTGATTGCCGACTCCATCGACTATTTGGAGTGGAAGACCGGCGAGCGCCAGGAGGGCGTGTGCTTTGCATTCCAAACCTTCCTGTCTAAGGTAAACGCCGCAATCGCCACCTTCGTGTTCGGTCAGCTGCTGGCGCAAACGGACTTTAAGGCCGTAGACAAATCCCTGGTGGATAACGCCGGGCGTCAAATCTTCTTTGAGCAGTCTGCCGGCACCCAAAAAATGCTGCTGGCGCTGGTGACCATTGTACCGGCCGTAGGTTTCATCTTAACCATCATCCCCATGTTCTTTAACAAGTACACCGGCAAGGTGAAAGCCCAGGCGCAGGCCGAGTTGGAGGCTAAGCGCGAAAAGCTGATGGAAAGCGAAGAAGCCTAAACACCCTGAAAATCACAAAAGCGCTTCCTGCGGGAAGCGCTTTTTATTACCCATTTCTTAGTATTTCCTTTTTAGCAGTAGTGCGCACGGTTCTTGCCCTTTGGAGTGGCCTGGAAACAGCTGTATTCACGCTTTTTGTTATGATACGCCCCCGGTATCGCCGCTCGGTCAAAAAGCGTGTAAAGGGGTTGCAGTGCCCTTTTTGTGTAGCTGAAAAGAAACCTTCTCTGAAGTGCAACGCATAGAGAGCACAAAAAAGCACCGCCGCAGCGGTGCTTTTGTTTTTATTGGTCGACCTTATTCAGCGCTGTCGTCGCCCTTAGCGGCGCGCTTAGCCACCAACTCACTCAGGATACGGCTATGTTCTTTATCGGACATTGCATACTTAATGGTGGGCAATGCGGAGAGAACCATGCCGATGGCAGGCGGAATGGAGATCAGGAAGAACATGGTGGCGGCGTACTTACCGGCGCCGGAACCACCGTCATAGCTCAGGAAATCTGCGCCGTTCTTCAGGGCTTCATTCAGCTTCAAAATATTGGCGTCGCTGTAACCTACAAAGTGGTACACCACAGCGGACAGGATAGAGGCGATACCGCCGGACAGCTTGGTGATAAAGGACTGGCCGGAGAAAAACACACCGTCGGTACGCACGCCGTTGTGGTACTCCTCGTAGTCCACGCAGTCGGCGATCATCACGGACTGAAGCACATTGATACCGCCCATGGCAGCGCCTGAAAAGAAGAAGCACAGCCCGGTAAGAACCACCCATACCATAGAGGTCTTTACATCGCCGTGGGCGATCTTAAAGAACACATACAGCAGGGCATAAGGCACGGCGCCTGCGATGGAATAGAAGTTATAAACGCTCTTTTTCTCATGCTTGCGGATCAGCGCCGGGGTAATACCCATAGCGATAAACTGACCCAGGAACACGGCGGCGGCAATCACAGCCAGGCGCGCCAAAATGCTCCAGTTCAAACCAGCCGGCTCACCGTTTGCATCCTTCAACAACACATTCATAAAGTCGCCGTTGGCGTAGTAATAAGTGATCAGCGTCATGGCAATGAGCATCAACAGCTGAATGGGACTTCTGAGAATACCGGAGATCAAAATCTGGCGGAACGGCTTGTTCTGGAACATAATTTTGAAGTTCTCGGTAAAGGTATATTTCTTCTCTGCCTGCTCCACTCGCTCTCTGGTGCCGATACCGGCAAACTCAAAGAGAACAGTGGCGATCACGGTCATAATAATCACGGTCAGGATAAAGCCGTACTGAGAGGCCTTAGCCTGGGAATAGCCCTTGTTTACAAAAATCTCGGCGACCACCTGGGCAATCTGCACCACCAGCACGCCGACGCCGCCGATACCGGCAACGATACGAGCCAAGCCCAGCAGCTTGCTGCGGTCGTCCTCGTCCTCCGTCATCAGGGAAGTAATGCCCCACAGCGGAATATCACACACGGTAAAGCACATGCCCCAAGCGATGTAAGACACGGCAGCCCAAGCCACGATCAGCACCTTTTGGGTGTTTGAAGTGGCGGTGGCATAGTTGCCGTTGAGGAACGCCAAGACAGTAACCACGCCGATAATGGCAGGGAAAATAATCAGGTACGGACGGCATTTGCCCCACTTGGTACGAGTGCGGTCCACAATGGTGCCCATCATCGGGTCATTGATGGCGTCCCACACACGGGCCAGGGCGAAGATCCAGCCCAAAGCCATTGCCGGCAGGCAAATTACATTTTGGAAATAGAAATACAGACCTGTGGCTACAATGTTGTAGATCAGGTTTTGACCCAGCATACCGGTGAGGTACATATTACGCTCTTTTTTGGTATAGGTCCTTATCTGGTTTGACACTTTATCGA
>CAVHPP010000001.1:25861-60076 GCA_963638105.1 Agathobacter rectalis | reverse complement strand
TACCAGTATGTGTGGCAAATAGCAAGGATTATTTGTGCAAAAACGACAGTGTGCACCAAAATGTAAGACATTTGTCCACTTTGTAATTTCACTTACAGCCGCAGGGACAAAGATACGGTGTTATGGCCGTAATCGTAACGCTCTGTAAAGCCGTATTTGCGGTACATTTTGTACCCGGCGGAGTCCCGGCTGACCCCGCAGCAGGAAAGGTAGTCTACGCCCAGCTCCCGCAAATGACAGCACAGGGTGTCCATTAGCCGCGTACCCCACCCCTGCCGCTGATAGGGCGGCAGTATATCCAGATGGAAGTGCACCGGCCGGTTTTTGATTTTGCCCAGACACCACAAATAGCCCAGCAAGCCCGCCGCCTGATCCGGCGCTGTGCGCAACACCCGGCGCAAATAAGTGGTGCGGTAGCGATGCACAAAGCCCCGGTAGTCCGTAGCACAGAGAATGTACCCCACCGCCCGATCACTTTCGTCCGCCAGCACAAAAATATGCCCCGGCTCGTAAGCCGTAAAATAGTCATTATAAATCAGCGTTACCGCCTCTAAGGTGCGCCCGGTTCTTTGAAACGGTTTGGCCGCCGTCTCCCGGCAAATTTGGCGCAGCCGGTCCCGGTCCGCCGGGCGATAGGGTCGAATGGTCATAATGCCTCCGAATATAGCAAAAGCCTGAGAGCCGCGCAGCCCTCAGGCTTTATTGGTTTCATCAGTTATCTGCGGTTTCTTCTGTCTGAGCATTACGGCGCTGCACCAGCGCTTCCAAAATGGTGCGGTGCTCCTCGTCCGTCATACCGTAGTGACGCAACGGAATGATAGACAAGAACAGACCGATGGCCGGCGGGATAGAACACAGGAAGAACATCATCCCCGCATACTGGGGAAACTGATCCTTAAAGGACGCACCGGCACGCAGAGCCTCATTACAGGCGCTTACATTGTCGCCGCTAAAGCCCACAATGGAGTAGCCGACGCCCTGAATAATAGAGCTGATCCCGGCGGACAGCTTGGTAATAAAAGACTGACCGGAGAAAAACACACCGTCCGGGCGATAGCCCTTGTGGTACTCCTCATAGTCCACCGCGTCGGCGATCATCACAGACTGGAGCACATTCAAAGCGCCCATACCGCCGCCTGCCAGGGCAAAGACCACAAACAGGATTGCCACCCACAGCGGCTGATCCAGATCCCGAGGCGCCAGCAGGTACACCGGATAGATCAGCGCAAAGGGAACGGCGCTCATAATGGTAGAACCGATGAGCATACGGGTCTTGTCGTGCTTTTCCGTCAGCTTGGGCACCAGCGCCATGGCGATAAACTGGCCGCCAAAAATAGCGCCGCCGAAAACGATCATATAGAGCATATAATCGCCAAAGTAGTTGCCGTAGTAATAAGACATCAGGGTCATGGCAACAGACAGCAAGATCTGAATGGGCGAGCGCAACACGCCGCTGATCAGCTGGTTGCGGAAGGGCTTGTTGCCCCACATGATCTTAAAGTTCTCCTTAAACCCGAACTTCTGCTCTGCAGAGGGCACACGCTCACGCACAAAAACACCGGTCATCTGGAACATACCGCAGCCGATCACCGTTAAGATCACTGCCACGATGATAAAGCCCATTTGCTGGCCCTTCAGTGCAGAACCGGCGGCGGACTCCAACTTTTGCCCCAGCGCCTGAGACAGCGGATTGATGGTCAGCAGCACCACGCCGCCGCCTAGGCCCGCAGCAATACGGGCAAGGGAGAGAATGGACGCCCGGTCCTTCTCCACCTCGGTCATACGGGAGGTCACGCCCCACAAGGGAATATCCCCTACCGTGTAGCACATACCCCACAGGATATAAGACACGGCAGCCCAGCCCACGATCAGGGCATTCTTGCCGGGAGAATTGGCAGAGCTATACATACCGTTACAGAAAGTCAGTATGGTGATCACCATAATAACGGCCGGTGAAAACAGCAAATACGGCCGGCACTTACCCCACTTGGAGTTGGTGCGATCCACAAAGGTGCCCATCATTGGGTCGTTAATGGCGTCCCACACCCGCGCCACGGCCATAAAGATACTGATGGCCATTGCCGGAATAAAGATCACCGATTGAAAGTAGAAATACAGCCCGGTGCCGATGATGTTGTAGATCATATTCTGACCCATCATACCCACCAGGTACATATTCCGTTCCTTCGCCGTATAAGTACGCACTTGACTGGACATAGAAATCCCCCTTTACTCTTCTATATTACCAGTTTTATCGCCGCAGTGCAAGCATTATTTGTCAATTTTGCACAAAAGCGGCAAAAGGGGACAACCGTCGCTTTAGATGTAATAATACCAGTAGCTGCCGCTGCACAGGGCATAAGACTTGCCGGTGGCTTTTTCCTTGAGCACATACCGGGCAATATAACGATAGCCGCAGTCGCTGTCTTTTGGCTTTTTGGGCACGGTACAGGTGATCTCTATGGAATAATTTTGATAATCCGCCACAGTCACCGGTTTGTTTGAGGGTTCGGCATTTTCTTCCTGCGGCTCTGTCTTTGGCCGGTGATTGGTGGGGGTCATTTTGCCCTTGTAGTCCAGATGATAGCACTGATCCGTACCGCCGTCGTTAGTCAGCAGATACGCTGCGTTGTCCGACCATTCATAAAAGTAGCACCGCTCTGTCTCCAACCCGGTTTGCAGCACCTTGTCCTCTGCGGCTGTGCAGGCGTGCAGCTCACCTTTGCCGCTTTCGTCTGCGCTCATACCGTCCTGGTCCCGGGTGTTGCACAGATAAAACAGCGTCTCTCCGCAAGGGGCCAGTTCTACCCCATCGCTGGTATTGGGCGTGGCGTAAATGCATGCTGGCCAGTCCTTGTCTATATCGTAAGCATACAGGCAAAAGCCCCACAGGGTTTTGTCCGTATCCGTATAAGCATAGCAGGTAAAATACAGGGTGTTGCCTATGCGGCACAACTGCGCAATATTGCTCACCCCGTCCAGCACCGTGCGGGTCTTGCCGGTCAGCAGGTCATAGGCCATCAGCTTTTGGGGCGTACCAAAGGTGTTCCGCTCATCGGTATCCTCCGTGGCATAATAGAATGTATCCGCCGTCAGGTAAATGTTGCTTTGGGGTTGGAGTTGGTTTTCCGTCTGCTGCTGCAATGGCTTGTCAAACCGAGCACCTGCCGGCTGGGCAGGATCTGCCTTGCTGCAAGCGCACAGTGCCAATGCCGACACCACGCAAAGTAAAAGGGCTAAAATCCGTTTCATACAATCATCCTTTCTGCCCGGGGGCAACTCCAGTATAGGCAGCAGAGCGCCCATTTGGCAAGGCACGGTGCGTGGAAATCACTCCACCCCCGGTGGAAGAACGCAAAAAAGGCTCCCCCGGCACGCACACAGTCGCCGGGGAGCCGTCTTTTTTTCGTCTTAGTCCTTTACGGTATAACCTTGGTCCTCAACGGCCTTTTTCAGCACAGCGTCGTCCACATCACCGTTTAAGGTCACCGTAGCGGTGCCGTCCGTGTGGCTGGCAACGGCACTGTCCACCTGGGGCAGCGCCTCCAGCGCTTTCTTTACCGTCATCTCACAATGGGGGCACATCATACCCTCCACTTTCATTACTTTTGTCATTACAGACTTCTCCTTTTCCATAGGCAGTGCTGCCAGCACCACCGGGTGTTTGATTTTTTTATCTCCCTTGGGGGAATGCAGCTGAAAGAGGTTCAACCGCAGGGCATTGGTTACCACGCAGAAGCTGGACAGGCTCATAGCCGCCGCGCCAAACATGGGGTTCAGGGTCCAGCCGAATATGGGAATCCACACCCCTGCCGCCAAAGGAATACCGATCACATTATAGAAGAACGCCCAAAACAGGTTCTCGTGAATATTAGTCAGTGTGGCGCGGCTTAGGCGAATGGCCGCGGTCACATCGCTGAGACGGCTGTGCATCAGCACCACATCCGCCGCGTCAATCGCCACATCCGTACCGGCGCCGATGGCCATACCGATATCCGCCCGGGTCAGGGCCGGCGCGTCGTTCATACCGTCGCCCACCATGATGACCTTGCCTTGGCTCATCAGGTCGCGCACCACCTGCTCCTTGCCCTGGGGCAGCACCCCGGCAATCACCCGGTCTACCCCCGCCTGCCGACCGATAGCCGCAGCGGTACGAGGATTGTCGCCGGTGAGCATTACCACGCGAATACCCATCTTTTGCAACGCCGCGATAGCTTCCGGGCTGTCCGGCTTGATCACATCAGCCACGGCGATCATACCCAGCAGTGCACCGTCATAGGCAAAGAACAAGGGCGTTTTGCCCTGCTCCGCCAGTGCTGCCGCTTGCTGCTCCATATTTTTCGGCACCGACACCCGACTACGCATATAGCTGAGACTGCCGCCCAGCAGCAGTTTGCCGTTCAGCATTGCCTGCAAGCCATTGCCCGGCAGCGCCTCAAAGTCCGTAACCGGCTCCGGGGTGATTTGCCGCTCCTCGCCGTATGCGGTCACCGCTTTTGCCAGCGGGTGCTCGCTTTTTTGTTCCAGCGCGCAGGCCAGAAGCGCCAGACGGCTTTCTTCCACCCCGGGGGCAGGTACCAAGTCCGTCACCTTAGGCGCGCCCTCGGTAATGGTACCGGTTTTGTCCAGCACCACAATCTGCGCCTTGCCGGTCTCCTCCAAAGACACAGCGGTCTTAAAGAGAATGCCGTTTTTGGCACCCAGCCCGTTGCCCACCATAATGGCTACCGGCGTGGCCAGTCCCAATGCACAGGGGCAGCTGATCACCAGCACGGAGATCCCCCGGGCCAGCGCATAGCCAAAGCTCTGACCGGTAAGCAGCCACACCACGGTGGTTACCAGGGCAATGGCCATCACCACCGGCACAAACACGCCGGACACCCGATCGGCGATCTTAGCGATAGGTGCCTTGGTGGCGGCAGCGTCGCTGACCATTTGAATGATTTGGGACAGGGTGGTGTCCTCCCCTACCCGGGTGGCACGGCACCGTAGGTAGCCGGAGGTGTTTACCGTGGCGGCAGACACCGGGTCGCCCACGGTTTTGTCCACCGGCACGCTCTCGCCGGTGAGGGCGCTTTCATCCAGCGCGCTGCTGCCCTCCAGAATTACGCCGTCCACCGGCACATGCTCCCCCGGCCGCACGGCAAATTCCATGCCGGTCATCACCTGCTCAATGGGTACTGTGCGCTCTTTCCCATTCTCCAGCAGCACCGCCGTCTTGGGCGCCAGCCGCATCAAGCTCTTCAGTGCGTCTGTGGTCTTGCCTTTGGAGCGGGCCTCCAATGTTTTGCCCACGGTAATCAGCGTTAAAATCATAGCGGCGGACTCAAAGTAAAACTCGTGCATATAGTGCATCACGCCGTCTGCATCGCCCGCCACCTGGGCGCCGGTCATGGCAAACAGCGCGTAAGTGCTATACCCAAAAGCCGCAGCCGCGCCCAGCGCCACCAAGGTGTCCATATTGGGCGCCCGGTGCCACAGGCTCTTAAAGCCGCTGACAAAAAAGCGGCCGTTGATGATCATAATCATAATGGTCAGCAGCATTTGCAGCAGCCCCATGGCAATGTGGTTGCCCTCTAAGGCCGTCGGTAGCGGCCAGTTCCACATCATGTGTCCCATGGAGAAGTACATTAAAATCAGCAAAAACACCACGGAGCTGATCAGCCGCCGCAACAACTTTGGCGTCTGGGTATCTTTCAGCGGGTCTGCCGCCGGCTGCGGGGCAGCGCCGCCCTTTTGTTTTAAGCCGGCGCCGTAACCGGCCTTTTCCACAGCGGCAATAATTTGCTCCGGGGCGGCTGTACCGGTGACGCCCATGGAATTGGTAAGCAGACTGACAGAGCAGCTTTCCACCCCGGGCACGGCGCGCACCGCTTTTTCCACCCGGGCGCTGCACGCGGCGCAGCTCATCCCCGTCACATTATATTGTTCCAAGCTCTCACCTCCCGGCGCCAATATGCGCCGCTATTTCATCAATTTTTGCAATGTGGCCAGCAAATCGTCCAGCGTTTCATCCTTGCCGGCCTTTATATCCTCCGCAACACAGGTGCGAATATGCGTGGACAGCAGTTCTCGGTTAAAGGCATTCAGCGCCGCACCGGCCGCTGCGGACTGGGCCAAAATATCCGTGCAGTAGGCGTCCTTCTCAATCATACCCTTGATCCCGCGAATTTGGCCCTCAATGCGGTTCAGTCGATGGATCAGCCGCCGGTACTCCTCCGGGTCCCGCACTTTCTTCTTAGCACAGCAAGCACAAACCGGCTGCATTTCGTCTTTATCTGCCACAACAGCACTCCCTTTCTATACCCCTACGGGGTATTTTTACTATATACCCCCTATGGGTATTTGTCAACCCTTTTTGAACAAAAAAATACCGCCCTGTATCAACAAGGCGGTCCGCGTTTAGATCACATAGGAGTAATCGTCATTTTTATGCTCCTGCTCCAGCAGGTCTTGCAGGGTAATGCTGTCCAGGTAGGTATTGATGGCTTTATACAACCCGGCCCACACCGGCAGCGTCGCGCAGGAAGCGGCGCGGGGGCAGGTGTTCGGCTCCTCCTCCAGGCAGGCCACCGGCGCCAAGCCGCCCTCCGTCAAACGAAGAATATCGCCAACCGTATACCGGTCCGGGGTCTTGGCCAGACGATAGCCCCCCTGGTAGCCTCGGTTGGTCTTTAAGAAATCCGGGCGGTTAAGCACCGCCACGATCTGCTCCAAATACTTCTTGGATATATCCTGACGGGCAGCGATCTCCTTCAGCGACACAAAGCCCTGTTCACTATGCTCAGCCAAATCCAGCATCATACGCAGTGCGTAGCGTCCTTTGGTAGAGATTTTCATACCGTCACGTCCTTTCTTTAACCTATAATACCATATATTTAGTAGGTTTTCAATACCCGGGGCAAAAAAAGAGAAAAAGCACCCGACAAATGCCGGGCGCAAAACAGATTTATTGCAATTTGGAAATCTCATCCACAAAGGCGCTGGCGCTGTCAAACTCCTTGTAAACAGAAGCAAAGCGCACATAAGCCACCTCGTCGATTCCCCGCAGCTTTTCCATAATCAGCTCGCCGATGCGCACGCTGGTGACCTCACGGTCCAAGGCGCTTTGCAGAGTGGTCTCGATCTCAGAAATCGCAGTCTCCAGCGCCTCTACGGTCACCGGCCGCTTTTCGCAGGCGCGGAGCATACCCTTCAGAATCTTGTTGCGGTCAAAGACCTCACGGCTCTTGTCCTTCTTCACCACAATAATGGGCACATCCTCGATGATCTCATAAGTGGTAAAGCGCTTGCCGCACTGCATACACTCCCGACGACGGCGAATGCGCTCGTTCTCGTCGGTAGGTCGCGAGTCGATCACTTTGCTCTCTGCGTAACCGCAAAACGGACACTTCATAGTTATCCCCCCTGTTGAAAGATACGGCCTTTGCCATAAAATTCTGTACAATCCGTACTATACCATAATTGGTGAAAAAAAGCAAGTTTTTTGCCTTTACACCTTTTTGGCAGGAGCGGCGCCGTCTGTCTTTCGATTATAGAAAAACATCCACAACGCCATACCGCAGATCACCGCGTAGCCCACAAAGGACAGCACATCCGGCACATCGCCAAACACCAAATAGCCCACAACGGCCGCAAAGATCACCTGGGCGTAGTCATATACGCTGATCTCTCGGCTGGGAGCATGGGTATAGGCAGCGGTGATGGAGAATTGCCCACCGGCGGCGCAAGCGCCCGCCAGCAGCAAGGTCGCCCATTGCTGCCAGGTCATATAATGATAGTCAAACAGCAAAAACGGCAACATCGTCACACTGGAAAAAGCGGAGAAGAAAAAGACAATCAACCGTCCGTTCTCGCCCCGCAGCCCTAAGTATCGCACGCAGGTGTACGCCCCGCCGGCAGCCATACCGCCTAAGAAACCGCAAACACTGGCAAATAAATTTGCATTGGCAAAAGTGGGTTTAATGATACAAAGCGCCCCTAAGAATGCCACCACAATGGCAATGGCCTGCTTGGGGCGCACTTTTTCTTTAATGAAGATCGCAGAGAACACCAGGGCAAAAAAGGGACTCATCTTATTGAGCATAGACGCGTCGCTGAGGTCCAGTCGATCAATGGCATAGAAGTTGCCCACCATACCGGCCACGCCCCCAACGGAACGAATAAGCAGGTACTTGATGTTCCCCGGTTTGGGGCGAAAGCTGTCTTTCTTGCGCACCATCATCACAAAGGCAAAGAGCATCGCCACAAAATTGCGAAAAAAGACCTTTTGCATGGTGGGCAGATCGCCGGACAGGCGCACAAAGGTATTCATACCCGTAAAGCACAGCCCGGACAACAAAATGCAAAAAATGCCCATGGTCTTGTTGCTGGTTTTAGCCAAAGCGCCCACCTCCTACTTGATGGTATCCAGATAAGCCTTGGCCCGCTGCAGCTCCGCCGCCACCCGGTAGCCGCGGGAGTAGATCTCAATCATATAATGCACCCGGTCACCCAAAGTGCGGTACAGTCGCTGAAAGTCAAAGCTTCCCTGCCCCGGAGGCTGGCAGTCCTTCTCCGGGGAATGATCGCTGATATGCACATGGACGATCTCCTTTTGGAAGGTATCCAGAAACGCAAAGGGATCCTCCCCGGCACGCACCGCCTGCTTAACGTCCAGCACCATACGGAAATCGTCCCCCAGCGCGCGGCGCATCCGATCGCAAAAGGCAATATGCTGGCTCTTAAAGCGGTTCACATTCTCCTGGCACACGGTGACGCCCTCGGCGCGGCCGATCTCCACCAGCTGCAAAAAGCGCGCAAAATACCGCTCCTCCGGAATGGGAATTTTGGGCTGGGCAACCGCTCCGTGGATCACCACAAATTGGGCGCCCAGCAGCGCTGCCGCATGGCAGGTTTCTTTATAAATATCAATGGTATCTTCAAATCGGCGCCGGTAATCGCCAAAGATGCAGCTGCTTTCCATAAAGCTGGAAAAGGGGTGCACGGACACCACCCGGGTGCCGCCGTCCCTCGCAATAGCCGCCAATTGGCGCACAAAGGCCGGGCGCAGCTCCTGCCGGGCGTTAAAAAACACCTCGGCGTAGGGAAAACCCAGTTCCGTCACCTGCTGCAAAGCCCGCTCCGTCTCCAGCGGATAAAAGCAAGCGGTAGAAGCTCCGGCTTGCATCAGCCCACCAGCTTCTCAATGGCAGCCAGGCGGGTGCAAATGCACAGCAGCTCCGCTGCCAGGGCCATCTCCTCATTGGGCGGGAAAGAGGGCGCAATGCGAATGTTGCTGTCCTGTGGGTCAATGCCATAGGGATAAGTGGCACCTACACTGGTCAGCGTCACACCGCCGGCCTTGCACAGCTCGCCCACCCGCTTAGCGCAGCCGGGCAGCACATCCAAGCTGATAAAGTAGCCGCCCTTAGGAGAGAACCAGTCAGCGATCCCCAGGCCGGTTAACTCCTTGTCCAGCCGATCCAGTACAATGTCAAACTTAGGCTTCAAAATCGCCGCATGCTTTTTCATGTGGGCACGCACGCCGTCCGCATTCTTGAAGAATTCCACATGGCGGTGCTGGTTCATTTTATCATAGCTGATGGTCTGCACCGTCAGGCGCTGACGGATCAGGTCCAAATTTTTCTTGCTGGCCACCAGGCAGGACACGCCTGCGCCGGGGAAAGTGATCTTAGAGGTAGAGGCCACCTCAATAACCATATCCTCATTGCCGTATTCCGGCAGCACATCAAAGATATTCAGCAGCTTATCGCCGTCCTCGTCCAGATCGTGCACGCAATAGGCGTTGTCCCACACAATACGGAAGTCCTCTGCCGCCGGGCGAAGCGCCGCAATACGGCGCACCACTGCATCGGAAAAGGTGATGCCGGTGGGGTTGGAATACTTGGGCACGCAGAACATACCCTTCACGCTGGGATCCTTTACCAGTTCTTCAATAACGTCCATATCCGGACCGTCCGCGTTCATGGGCACATTCACCATTTGCAGCCCAAAATACTGGCACACGGTAAAGTGGCGATCATAGCCGGGCACCGGGCACAGGATCTTCACTTCCTTTTCCTGGCTCCAGGGCTTACCGCCGATACCATGGGTGTAGCACTGGCAGATAAAATCAAACATCAAGGTCAGGCTCTCGTTAGGGCCGATGATCACATTCTCGGCCGGCACCTCCAGCAGCTCGGCAAACAGCTGCTTGCAGCTGGCAATACCGTCCACAATGCCGTAGTTGCGTACATCCACGCCGCCGGACACATAGTCCTTCACATCATTCATACCCACGGACAGATCCAACTGCTCTTTGCAGGGCTTACCTCTGCTCATATCCAGTTGCAGTCCCTTGGCCTGAAATGCCTTATACCGGGCCAACAGACTCTCCTGCTCCCGGAGCAATTCGTCTTTTGTCATCTCTTGATATGCTCTTGCCATACAAAAATACCTCGCAATCTAAAAATTCCGTCCATTATTTTACCACAAACGGCTGCGCCTTGCAATTCTAAAGCCAACAAAAAAAGAGCGCCGCAGCACTCTTTTCTTATACGCATTGCCTATTTTTCGTTTGGATTTGCCGGTGCGTCCGCGCTCTTTTTCTTTTTGGTGAATACCAAGAGCTTGGAGAACACATAGTTGAGGATCACCACCAGCACGGAGCAAACAATCTTGGCTACAAAGCCCTTGACCCCAAACAGGTCCTGATCCAGCCCGATCTTAAACAGCAGCAATGGGCCGAACCACTCGATCACGCCGGTCGCCAGTCGAGAGGCCACAAAGGACACAAACTCCCGCGCCGCCACCTTGGGCACCCAGCTTTTGCTCTCAAACACCCACAGTTTGTTGGTGACAAAGGCAAAGATCACCGCAGCAATCCAGGCAATCACATTGCTTACCGTCATCTTCACATCGTCGCTGCCGGGGGCGTGCACCAGCACCGCCTTCATCAGCAGACTGTACACCACCCAGTTCACACCTGTGGTGGCCACGCCGAAGATGAGATACATAATGATTTCTTTGTACTTGATAAATAATTCTTTAATCTTCTTCATAGACACATTATACGCTATCCGATGCTATTTTGCAAGTTCAAAAAACCATTTTGTCTCCTCCAAAAACAAATAAGTGGGCACACCGGCAATACTGCAGGTGTAGCGCAGCCCGGCGCCTCCGGAGCGCAGGGACGCCGCCGGGCGAATATCCAGCACCCGGTCCACATCCAGCCATTGCTCCTCCCACTCCATCTTCACCGGGCGAATATCGCCCTCCTCATTATACAGCGCCAGCACGCGCACATAGTTTTTCATCCTGCCTGTTCCTTTCCGGTTAAAAATCCAACGGGGTGTATGGTATGGTCATCGTGGGGATTAAAGCGGGACAGCCCGGTATCCCCCAGCAAACTGGCTCGCTGAATACAGTAGTTGCCAAAGCGGCGCTTCAAATCATCCACCGTGCGTTCCAGCTTGGCTGCCCGCTCCCGCTGCTCCTGAGTGTGGGCCAAATCAAACTGCACACAGGGTTCCAGCTCAAAATCCGTCACCGACAATCCAATGCTGCGCAAAGGCGCGCCCCAGTGGTAATTGGCACGAAACAGCGCCATAGCCGCCTGCAAAATCTCCGTGCTCACATCGGTGGCGGCAGCGAGCTTGTGTCGGCGGGTAAAGGTTTGCAAATTCTTATCCCGCAAGGAGATGCACACCGTGCGCCCTTGCAGCCCCTGCTCCCGCATACGGCGGGCCACACTCTCCGCCAGCACGGTAAAAACCACCTTTACATCCGTATCATCCACCAGATCCCGGGGCGTGGTGGTGGAATTGCCCACGCTCTTTACCGCTGCCTTAGCATCCATATGCTGCACCGGCGAAGTGTCCTCCCCCCGGGCAAAGGCACGAAGCATCAGCCCGTTCTTACCCAGCAGACCTTGCAAAAAATCCGACCGAGCCGCCGCCAACTCGCCGATGGTATAAACGCCGTAAGCGTTCAGCTTGCGGGTGGTGGCCGGTCCGACGCACAAAAGGTCACTGCACGGCAGGGGCCACACCACCCGGCGGTAGTTCTCCCGGCTGATAACAGTCACCGCGTCCGGCTTTTTATAATCCGAACCCAATTTGGCAAAGATCTTGTTAAAGCTGACCCCCACGCTGACGGTAATGCCCAGTTCCGCCTTTACACGGCAGCGAATTTCCCGGGCGATCTGTTCCCCGGTGCGATCGTCACCGGTCACATCCAGCCAGTTCTCGTCCAGCCCGAAAGGCTCAATATAGTCGCTGTAATCCTCATAGATCCGCCGCGCCATCTTGGAAAAGCGCATATACAGCGGAAAGTTCGGCGGCACCACCACCAACTGCGGGCACTTTTGCCGCGCCTGCCACAGCGGCTCTCCCGCCACCAAGCCGTAGCGGGAGGCAATTTCGTTTTTCGTCAGGATAATCCCGTGGCGGCTCTCTGTGCTGCCGCCCACCGCCACCGGCTTGTGGCGCAGCTCCGGGCGGTGCAGGCACTCCACCGAGGCATAAAACTTGTTGCAATCCACATGCAAAACGGTGCGCTCCATTCCCTACGGCTCCTTTCCTGTTATCGAACATTTGTTCTACAACATAGCATACACCGATTTTGACCGTTTGTCAAGAGCCGTAGCGGCAAAAAATGCAGGCAGATTTTGCCTTGACGGTAGGTGCTTTTTCTTATATACTAAGGGGTAGAATTGAGGTGCAACTATGCCGTTTTACAATATTGCCGGGCTGGTGGTGGAGATCAAGCACCCCACCGGCAGAACAGAAAAGCAAGCCCGCCCCTACCTGTGCAAAGACCAAGAGGGGCAGACGGCGGACATGACCATTGATGTGACGGAGCAGCGGGTAACGGACGCTATGGCCGAGCACCCGGAGATGAACCGGGACGACTGGTACTATATGCTCACCGGCTCGGATTTTTACACCCAGCTGCTGAAGTTCCGAGGCATTTTGCTCCACTCCAGCTGCGTGGTGGTAGACGGCGCGGCCTACGCTTTTTCCGCAGACAGCGGCACCGGCAAATCCACCCACACCGCCCTGTGGCTCAAGCACTTTGGCAACCGGGCGTATATGCTCAATGACGACAAACCGGCCATTCGCCTGGTAGGCGACCGAGTGTATGCCTGCGGCACCCCCTGGAGCGGCAAATATGATTACTCCACACCGGGCATGGTTCCCCTGGCAGGCATTTGCTTCCTCGAGCGGGCGGAAGAGAATTTTATCCACCCGGCAGACACCAAAAAGGCAGTGTTCAACATTTTCTCCCAAACGGTACGCAAGCTGGGGCCTAACGCCATGGAGCGGCTGTTTGATATGCTGGAGACCATCTTTGCCAAGGTGCCCCTGTACGAACTGGGCTGCAACATCAGCGATGACGCGGTGCGCACCTCTTACAACGCCATGAAGCCGAAAGGTCAAAGCGAAAAGTAAATACAAGCGAAAAAAGAAAGGCAGTTACCCAAAAACGGGTAACTGTCTTTTGTTATCTATGGTGTTATTCCGCTGTGTCCTGCGGCAGGGCGTTCTTCGGCTGCGGCAAATACACCCGAGCCTTAAACAAATCGCCGTCAATGAGTAGTTCTAACTTCCCTTGCTGGGCGCTGCACAGCTCCTGGGCAATGCTTAGGCCCAGACCGTTGCCCTCCTTCGTGCGGGAAGCGTCGCCCCGCACAAACCGCTGGGTCAGCTCCTGAGGTGAAATATTCAGCGGTTGGGCAGAGATATTCTTGATCTCAAACACGCCGAAATCCCCTTGCTTATACACCCGCACATACACCCGAGAGTCCACGGCAGAATACTTCTTGGCATTTTGCAGCAGATTTTCCAGCACCCGGTAGGTCTTAGAGCCGTCTGCAAACGCCTGTACCCGAGGCAAATCCGGATCCAGCACCAGTTGCAGCCGGTTCTCCTCAAATTCCTTTTGGTACTCCCCGATAGCCTGGGCGGTCAGTTCGCCCAGATCCAGCACCATAGGGTGCAGGGTAATGTTGCCGGAGGACAGCTTGGACGCCTCAATCAGATCCTCCACCAGCCGTGCCAGCTTGGTGCTCTTTTCCGTCAGCACAGCCATATATTCTTTGGCCTTTTCGTCCGACTGAGGGCACTTGGACAGCAAATCCGTATAAGTAATAATGGAGGTAATCGGGGTCTTTAAGTCGTGGGACACATTGGTGATCAACTCCGTTTTCAGCCGTTCGTCCCGCACCGCCTGGTCCACGGCGTTGTGCAGTTCCTGATTGGTATAACGCAGGCTGCCGGCCATGGCGGCCAGTGCCGGGTGGAGATGTGCCGCCTCCACATCCGTGCGGTTGGCTGCGGCCTCAATCACCCGATCCAGCTGGAACAAGAAGCGCAGCGCATAGCCCACGCAAAAGCCGTTAAAGCCCAGGCCTACCAAGCCGCTGATCACACCGACCACCGGCGCCTCTCCATTCAGAAACGATGCAAACAGCACCACCAATACAATATTGATCAGCAGATAGCCTACGGCGCAAAAGACCATATTGCGCTTAAAGTGCCGCGGGGTATAGGCCAGCCCCCGGATCACACGCCGATTGAACCGGTGCAGTTTGCACAACAGACGCCAAATTCCCAAGCAAATATAATACAGCAGCGTGCCCTTATACAAGTGTTTCTCAGACTTGCAAAGGCGCACAAAAGACAGGGTCAACTCTGCATACAGTCCCCAGGCCACCGCGCCCAAAGCGCCGCAGGCCGCTAAGAACATTCCGCCGTAATACAGGGTGCTGAGCTGATAGCCATAATAATTGGACAGGTCATTAAACAAATTACCGAACAGCACCACACCCAGCCCAGCAATTGCTGCGGCAATGATCGCCGTGTGCAACTCCAAGGGAATGTAGTCCATCCACAGCAGGCGCACGCCGTCCGTACCGGCACGGCGCCCGCAGCCCAGGCAGGCCAGCACCAAAAAGGCAAGGGCCAGCACCGCCAGACAAACAGCCGCCACGGTCATTGCCACGGTATTTACATTTTGCATACGGGTGCACAGGGCATTCAATTTCACAAAATCCGGGAGCATTTGATTACCACCGGCCACGGTGGGGTCAATGCCCACATAAATGCTCATATCCCCGTTCATCAGGTACTGTGCAACGTCCGAGCGGGCATTGCGGGCACCGTAATCCGCACCCCGCAGGTTCTCCCCCGCTTTGGTCTTGGAATAGTACACCGGCGCGTCTTTCAGCTTAGCCGGCGTTTGGCCCTCTGCCAACTGACTGACCACCTGACCGGTGGTATTGTCCTTGGCATAGAACTGCAGGCATTGCAGCTCTTGCAAATTTTTGCGCATCTCCTGCTGCTCGTCGGCGGCAGATCGGTACGGCCCCACCACCGTTTTGTCATAGAGCTTTTTAATGTAGGTCTCTGCCGATTTCACCGTCTCGCTCAGGGTCTGGTCGGCATCGTACTCGTTCGCTTCTACCGTTTTGCCGTCCACCGTAAAAGCGACCGTGTAATTGCGGATCAGATCATCCGGATCATCCTGCATGTCGCTATCATTGTAATACTCCACGCCGTCGGAACTGCGCAGCCAATTTGCCAGTTGCAAATAGGGCAGATAATCCTCCCCTGCCCGGGTGCCGTTGACGATCTGTTGCAGATCCCGGATCAGCCCCGGTGCGTCCCGATCCTCTGCCACCACTTTCTTGATGGTCTTGGTGGGCACTTTATAGTTGGGTATATCCTTGCCGATATTTGTAATATTCTGATTTTTCAGCCCGGCATAGAACACCAGCGTTTTGCGAATGGCCGCGGCCTGGTCCTTCTTATACTGCTCCAGTGCGGCAGCCACACTGTCCGCCTTGGCTTTCTTAAGCGCGGCCACCTTTTGTTGCAGCTGCTTTTGCCCCGCCAGCAGCGCGATATCATTGATGATCACATCCAGCTCCGATTGGAAGGTCGTGGTCTGTACCAGACTCCCCTTTTTCGCTACGGTCGGATCTGTAAATGCATCGTTATTATACAGGCCGCTCACACGCATCACGGCGCTCATCAGTGCTACCGAACCAAAGGCCAGCACCATAGAGAGCACCACGCACAGCGCCTTAAACCATCTGCTTTCTCTAACACTTTTCCACTTTGTATCCAAGTCCATACACCACCTTTAAGTATTTGGGCTCCTTGGGGTTGATCTCGATCTTTTCACGAATGTTGCGAATGTGCACCGTCACGGTCTTTTCCGTGCCGTATGCCGGTTCGTTCCATACCGCTTCATAGATTTGGGCGCTGGAGAGCACACGGCCTATATTGTGCATCAGATATTCCAATATCTTATACTCCCGGGCAGTCAGCCGTACCGGGTCGCCGTCTACCGTCACTTCCTTGGTATCCGTATCCAGCACCAGGCCGCCGGTGACCAGCTGGCTTTCCCGCACCTCCAGGCTGCCAAGACGCACATAGCGGCGGATTTGGCTCTTGACCCGAGCGGTCAACTCCAGCGGGTTGAAGGGCTTGGTCACATAATCATCGGCGCCAAAGCCCAGACCGGCGATCTTGTCCGTATCCTCGCTTTTGGCCGACAGCAGAATAATGGGAAAATTATATTTCTCCCGCAGCTTTAATGTGGTTTTCAGTCCGTCCAGCCGAGGCATCATAATGTCCAGCACCATACAGTGGATCTCCTCCCCCTGTACTTGCTCCAGCGCCTCCAGCCCGTCTCGGGCACACAGCACCCGATAGCCCTCCTGGCTAAGATAAATGCGCAGAGACTCTAAGATCGCCGCATCATCATCGCACACCAATACAGTAAACATTGCTCTCATCTCCCTCAAGTGATACAAAGTGCTTGCTCCATTGTACCACAAAAATCCCCAACGGAAAACCCGTTGTACACATTTAACCACACATTCTTAAAAGCAACGCAAAGGAAATCTAAAGAACCGGTAAAGTTTGGTCGGCAAAACAAAAAAAACTGCCGCAGCATAAACACTGCGACAGTCTTTGTATCTTTATTGCTTAGAAACAGCCTGAGCGGTGGGGCCGTAAGGGTCACCGGTATGGGGCTTTTCTTTCTTATGCCGGTCGTTCGGCGCAGGATTGTTGTTTTGCCCTGCCGTGGGACCTTTGCGTTTTTCCACATCGCCGCCCTCTTTCAGGTGCTTGATGTAGGTGGTGTAGTCCTCGTTCCAAACGGCGTAGGCTGTATTCTGCCGCTTATCCTCCAGCTGCACATGGTCCTTAATGTACTGCCCCACATAAAGGGATACTTTTTTGGCGCCGTAGCAGTTCAGGTGGTTACCGCCGTCCCGGCTGTCCGTTTTCCAGCTAAAGCCGATCTCCTTGCGTTTCAGATCCAAATCCAGGAACGGAATGCCGTTTTTCTTGGCATAATCATTCACCGCATTGTGGCGGGCGTAGGTCCAGCTGGTTTGGGACGGCACCTGCACCAAAATCAGCTGGGCACCGTTCTTTTTGCACAGCGCATTCAGCTCGTCCAGCTTGCGCACAAACAGCGGATTGATCTCGTCCCGCTTTTTGGTCTTTTTGATATATTCCTTGCCCCGATACGGCACCTTGGCACCGGACACGAACTGCCCCTTGGAGGCAAAGCGGGCAGAGTAGGACTTGCGCTTAACCGCCGTCTTGGGGTCAAACTGCTTCCACCGATCGTGGTAGTCCAGCACGCTAAACTGGTTGTACACCTGTTTACGCACATCCCGGGCAATCACCTGAACAGAGTTGGAGTTGGTATACAACTGATCCGTTTCCAGGATCACCACCTTGGGCTTTTGGGTCTTTAAGCAGTTCTCCACCGCACGAATAGACTCGCCGATCAGCTGCTTACCGGTACCGCTGATATAAGAGGTAAAGCCGTAGTTCTTCCACATTTCCATAGGCGAAAAGCCGCTGTAAGCGTCACTGTTGCCTACAATAAACACATCCAGCGTGTCCTTCTCCAGCGACAGATAGCCGCTGGCGTTGGGGTTCACAAACCCGGCTGCGTCATCATTGTTCTTGGGCTCCAATAAAAAGGAAACGCCGTAGAGCAAAAGCAGCAAAATCAAAATAAAGGACACCAGGCGGGTGCAATTTTTCAATATCAACTTGGTCTTTGCAGTCATCATGCACCCCTCCTTAGAATTGACCGTAAATAGGTGCTACCGTTTCATACCCGGTGCCGTAGGCGCCAAAGACGATCACGCCGATAATCAGCGCCAAGAACACCGCATACCGCAGCACCACCGGGCGACGAGCCAGCTCCGTGCGTATGGTGTGGCCCTTCTCTTGCAGCACCTCTACAATGCCTACCGCCAGCACGCCGATACCCATAATCAGGAAATCCTGCCAGTCGTTACCCAGGGACAGCACCGTGCCGTTGGTTAAGCAAGCGCCGTCAAAGTCCGTAAAGATCCGCGCCAGGCTCTGACCCCACTGGGTAATGGTGTGGCAGCGGAACAGCATCATGCCCACATTGACGATCAGGAAAGTACGCACCATCTGGAACAGGGCAAAGCCCTTACTCTCCGGCGCAATATGCAGTGCGTGCAGCAGCTTGTCCGACACCGGGCGCAGGTACATACCGATCATCATTAAGATGTAATAATACAGGCCGTAGAGCACATACTTCCAGCTGGCGCCGTGCCAAATGCCGTTAAAGAACCACACACAAAACAGTGCAAAGGTCATGGGCACCAGGTTGGCAAAATAATCGTTTAATTTCTTTCTGGTGTGCTTACTTAAATTCATCAGCCCCTTGGACAGGGACACGGAGAAGAACACATACTCCTTGATCCACGCGCCCAGGGTAATGTGCCAACGCTGCCAAAACTCATTGATGGTTTTGGAAAAGATGGGGCGGCGGAAGTTCTCCTGCATTTCCACCCCAAACAGCTGGCCGGTGGCGCACACAATGTCCATACAGCCGGAGAATTCGCAGTAGATCTGCACAGTATAAAGCAGGGTGCCCAGCAGCACCATAGACCCGGCCTGGTCGCCGTTGTCAAATACGCCGGCAACAAACAGGTTGGCCCGGTCGGCAATGACCATCTTCTTAAACATACCCCAAAAGATGCGCATCACCGCTTGGGCGTCCCGCTCAAAGTCAAAGCTGTGGCCCTCCACCAGCCGGGGCATCATGATCTCATACTTGCCGATAGGGCCCTCCGTCATTTGGGGGAAGAAGCTGAGAAACAGCGCCAGCTTGAAGAAGTTACGCTCCGGCTTGTACTTACCTCTGTACACGTCCACCACATAGCTGACCGCACACAGGGTATAGTAAGAAATACCCAGGGGCAGCAGAATTTGCACCGGCTGATAGGCGCTCTTGCTGCCAAACAGCCCGGCAATGCCGTAGGCACTCTCTCCCAGGAAATTTACATATTTTAAGGCTATTAACAACCCAAAGACGCCCAGTACCGCCACGGTGACCACCGCGCGCTTCTTGGCGTCATATTTTTTGCGAATTTGTTTCTTTTCCTCTTTGTCGGCAGCTGCCTTGCGCCGGGCTTTGCCCCGCTCATTCAGGTGGCCCAGCAGCAGCCCGCCGCCGTATACGATAAGGACGGCTGCCACCAACCACAGGGTGCGCAGCCCCGCTGCCATCACATAGTAAACGGCGCTGGCGCCCAGCAGCACGCACCATTTGGCCCGCTTGGGCACAATGGTATAGATCAGCAGGCTGATTCCTACAAAGAGAAAGTAAGTAAAAGATGTAAATGACATAACTTGCTTACCTTATGTATGATTTTTATTCGTCCTGCAATTTTTCAATCATCTGCCACATAGCCTGAGCGGACTGAAAGTTCTCCGGCACGATCATCAGCGGGGTAATCTCCACATCAAATTCGTCGCTGAGTTTTGCCACCAGTGCCATAATCGCCAGGGAGTCAAACACCTTGTCGTCGATCAAGTGGGTCTGGGTCTTAAAGTCTACACCGGGTTTCATTTCTTCCAAGATTTCAAGCAATTCTTCCATTTTTAGTTCTCCTTTTTCATTATATATAAATTTTTGAATGGACTTTAGTCAGCCTTGTTAAAGTATGCGGCAGCCAGCGCCTTTCGGTCGGTCTTGCCGTTTTGGTTATAGGGAATGGTCTTGACCTGAATGACCTTAGCCGGCAGCATATACGCGGGCAGCGCTGCCTGCAATGCCTGCCGCACCGTCTCCTGCTCCGCCTTAGCGCCTACATAGATCAAAATCAGCTGATCCGCCGCTTGGTCGTACAAACACACGGACACATCCACTCCCGGCTGGGCCGTGGCAGCCGCCTCAATCTCGCCCAGTTCGATCCGGTAGCCCATGTGCTTGATCTGGAAGTCCCGGCGAGAGAGATAGATCAGCTCGCCCCGTTCATTCCACCGCACCAGATCGCCGGTTTTATACACCCGCTCCGGATAGTGACTTTGCAGCGGATTTTGCACAAAGGCAGCCGCCGTTTTGTCCGGGTCGTTATAGTAGCCCATAGCCAGGAACGAACCTCGAGCGTACAGCTCGCCCTCTTCGCCGATTCCGGCCAGCCGCCCGTCCTCGGTAACCACAAAGCTGTCGCAATTGTCACAGGCAATGCCGATGGGCACGCTCTCCGTGTCTTTGATCTCCCGATCCACAATGTAGTAGGTGCAAATATCCGTGGTTTCCGTCGGGCCAAACAAGTTGGCAAACAGGGCGTTCGGGTACTTGCTGCGCCAGTAATTCAGCTGCTTGGCAGGCATGACCTCACCGGCAAACAGCACCTTTTCAATATGCTCCGCCATCATAAAGTCCAGCACCTTTAAGTTGGCCACAATGGACAGGGCGGAGGGCACCCAGTAAATGGTGTTTACCTGCCGCTCATTCAGGTAGCGGATCAGCAGCGCCGGGAAGGAGAAATACGACTTGGGGATCACATGTAACTGCGCTCCGGTGCGAATGGTAGCGTAAATATCCGTCACCGACATACTGAAATAAAAGGGCGTTTGGTTGCCGAAAATCGTCTTTTCGCTGATGCCAAAGGTATCGGCAGCCCAAGCGGAATATGCCAGCACGCTGCGGTGGTTCACCACCACGCCCTTGGGGTTACCGGTGGAGCCGGAGGTGAAAATGGCATAAGCCGGATCCGTATCAATCATACGGCGGCGCACCGTTTGCAAAAGCTCCGGCTGTGCCTGACCGGCCGCCAGCGCTTCTGCGCTATACACCTTGCCGTCATAGTCCAGTCCGGCCGGGTCGTCCTTGTGGGCTTCGTCGCAGATCAGTGCCGTAGGCTGCAAGGTGCGCAAAATCTTATTCACCCGCTCAGCGGGCATTTCCGGGTCCAGCACCACATAGAAGTTGCCGCTGTACAGCACCCCCATCAGGGTTACCAAACAGGGCGCGCCCCGTTCCATCAGCACCGCCACCGGGCAGTTCCGCTCCCCGTTAGCGGCCAGCGCACTGCCCACAGATTTGGCGGTATTCACCACCGTTTGGTAGTCATAGCTGCACTGCTGATCTGCAAAGGCGGTCTGCTTTGGCAATCGCGCCGCAGTGCGTTCCAGTAATTCAAGTACATTTTTCATTTTGTTCACCTGCTTAACAAATCGTCTTACTATTATTCAATCATAAAAACCTAAAAAGAAACGCAACAAAATCTAAAGATATGCGAAAGATTCGCCGTTCTTACCGTATTATGGTGCGTAGTACAGTTCATTGATACAATCATACACGGATAAACCCGGAAAGTCAATCTATTTTTTTAAAATGACAATATTGTCACAAAAGGTCAAAGTTCGTCACAAAAAGTATCACAATTCGTGATAATTACAAATGTCGTTCAGCGGATTTTGTACAATAGCTATACTGAGTACCAAGGAGGGAATTTGCCGTGCGGCTAAAGGATTTACGAGAGGACCGGGACGAAACGCAGCGGCAAATGGCAGCCTTGCTGAATGTGGGTCAAAGCACCTATTCCATGTATGAAAACGGCCAGCGGGAGATCCCCCTGGCAGCCCTTTGCAAACTGGCAGACCACTATGATGTGACCCTGGATTACCTGGTGGGCCGCAGCGACGCACCGGGTAAGTAATCGTCTTTACAAACGCCACATTTTCTTGTATAATATACAGTAGAACACAAAAGCGTGTTCTCCGCAAATGCGGAGGCACGCCTTTTTTGCTTTCAGGGTCGGGAGGGATACAAATGGAAATCAGCAGGGATGGGCACCGAGCCCGTATGCGTGCCGCTTATCTGCAAGGCGGCGGCGACGCTATGCCGGACCACCAGTTGCTGGAATTGCTGCTGTCCATCAGCATTCCCCGCAAAGATGTAAAGCCCATTGCCTATGCGCTCATTAACCGCTTCGGCTCACTGGAGCAGGTGTTTGCCGCCGGCGCAGCAGATCTGCAACAAGTGCCGGGCGTCGGCGAACAGACCGCCGTACAAATTCTGCTGGTACGGGATCTGAACCGGCGGATCCGTCAGAATCAAAACAAACCGGTCAAGCACCTGACAGATGCCACCCAGTCCTGCGCCTACTTTTCCAATCTGTTACGGGACAAAACCGCCGAGCAGGTGTACTTGGTCACTCTGGACGGCAGTGCCAAAATCCTGCAAACCCACGCCGTAGGCAGCGGCAGCGTCAACCTGGCCGCTGTGGATCAGCGCACTTTGATGGAACATATTCTGCGAGACAACGCCAGCGCTGTTATGCTGGCACACAACCATCCCGGCGGCAAGGCCCAACCCTCTGCGCAGGATCTGGAATTCACCATTCGTCTGCTTTCCATTCTGCGTTCCATTCATGTGCAGCTGCTGGATCATATTATCGTCAGTCCTACCGACACCTACTCCATGCGCAGCGACCCGGAGTACGGCAGCTTCTTCACCGTCAAATAACGCAATGTACAAAAGGAACCGCAGTTTAGTACTGTAATATATCTTTTTGGGCAAAAAGAAAGCCGAGCAGTTTCACACTGCTCGGCTTCTTTGCTAGATCAGAACGGTTGAAATAGGGACGATACGAATAATGTCACCGTTTTCGTCTTTGATGCCGACGGAAAGCTGTCTGTAACGCAATCCGTCATCCACTAAAATGGCTTCGATCACTACACAATCCGCAGTTTCGGCTAAATCCCGCGTCTCTTCTATTACCATTTTCACTCCTCCTCTCAGCTATTATGCTACAAAAGAGTAATATTTGTCAATACCGACCACTAACTTTTTTTGAAAATAATGCAATTTTCAGCCAAAATCCGTCATCATGCAACAGAGCAACAATATTTTATACTCTGACAAACAGAAAAGCCCGGTTTTCAAACAATCATCCGGGCAACGGAAATGAACGCTTTGCAAGGACAAAATGCAGCCAAATACCAACATTGGCACACAAATTGCCACAAGTGCAAAACAGAAAAAAGTAAAAAAAGAAAGCCCCGAATTTCGCGTAATCACACGCCATTCGGGGCTTTTTTGGCGGAGAGCAAGGGATTCGAACCCTCGAACACCCGTTTAGATGTTACACGATTTCCAATCGTGCTCCTTCGGCCAGCTCGGACAACTCTCCATATACAGCGGGCGCAAGGTGCGTCCGCTTATTCACTTTTAATCCAAGACCTGGTAGTAAGAGGAGAACTGATTCAGCTTTTCCTCAAACTTATCCTTGGACTGCTGCTTCGGGGTGGGGATGGGATAATGGCCGGTGAAGCAACCGTCGCAAAAATCGAATCCGGACTCCTTCGCAAGTTCGTGAGTAGATTCTACACTAAGATACCCCAAGCTGTCAACCCCTAATTGGCAAGAAATTTCAGAAATTTCGTGAAATTTGCATGCAATCAGGTTCTCTTCGCTATCAATGTCCGTTCCAAAGAAGCAAGGATGCCGAAACGGAGGGGCAGAAACCCGCATATGCACCTCGGTGGCGCCAGCCTCTCGCAGCAGGCTGACAATCCGAGCGCTGGTGGTGCCGCGAACAATAGAGTCGTCGATCATCACCACCCGCTTGCCCTTGATATTCTCTCGCAGCACATTCAGCTTGATCTTCACCGCATCCTCACGCTGACCTTGGGTAGGCTGAATAAAGCTGCGGCCGATGTAGCGGTTCTTGATAAATCCAATGCCGTAAGGGATACCGCTCTCCTGGGCATAACCCAAGGCGGCGTCCAGGCCGCTGTCCGGCACGCCGATGACAATATCCGCGTCTACCGGGTGCTCCTTCGCCAGGTACGCACCGGCCCGCATTCTGGCATGCTGCACAGACACGCCCTCAATCACACTGTCCGGCCGAGCAAAATAGATGTACTCAAACACACAAATATGGCGTGGTCCGCCGCAATGGGTGGTAATGGAGTGCACGCCATCCTTGCTGATCACAACGATCTCGCCGGGAGCAATATCCCGCACAAAGTGGGCGCCGATGGAATCCAGCGCACAACTCTCCGACGCCACCACATAAGCATCGTCCGCAGTCTTACCCAGGCAAAGAGGCCGAAAGCCATTGGGGTCGCGAAACGCAATGAGTTTGGTGGCAGTCATCACCACGCAAGAGAATGCCCCTTGCAGCCGGGGAATGATTTTTTCGATGGCCTCTTCTGTGCTCTTACTGTGCAGGCGCTCCTCTACAATAGAATAGGCAATGGACTCGGTGTCCGATGTGCCGTGAAAAATGGCGCCCTTCAGCTCAAACTGGCGGCGCAGCTCCGGGGCGTTTACCAAATTGCCGTTATGTGCCACCGCCAAATTACCCTTAATATGGCGAATGACCAGGGGCTGAATATTGTTGGCGTTTTTGCCGCCGGTGGTGGAGTAGCGCACATGACCGATGGCCATATTACCTGTACCCAGGGCAGCCAGCTGCTCCTTGCTGAACACATCCGGCACCAGTCCGTCGCCCCGATGGTGGCGAAACACGCCGTCGTCATTCACGGCAATGCCGCAACTCTCCTGTCCTCTGTGCTGCAAGGCAAACAGAGCCAGGTACGCCGTCTGGGCCACCGTGGTGGTCTGATTTTCAAATATGCCGAAAACACCGCATTCCTCGTGCAAACTATCGAACATCGCTCTCTCCTATCCCGTGTGGTTGTCGCTCTTTTCTCTATTATAGTACCATTAGTTGGGCGTGTAAAGGTTTGCGTAAGGTCTGGAGGTGGCGGGAGCCAACTTTTTGAACGGTTTTTTCATGATCTCGTCCATGGAAACGCCAAAATACTTGCAGTATTTCTTCAAATACCCCTCCAATTCCTGCCGGTCCGCGTCCGTTAAGGCCGTCACTTTAATGTTCGGGCTGATGTTCTCCTTGGGGAAGCTGCCCCGCACAAAGATCTTGCCCCCGTGCATACCGGAGGCGCAGTGGGTGCCAAACAGCTTTTCGCCTCGCTTCATACCCAGCCCCAGCAGCACAATGGTGCCCCCGGCCATATACTCGCCCAAGAAGGAACCGGCATTGCGACCGATCACCAGCACCGGCTTCATCTGTTCAAACTCCTTCATGTGGATCCCGCCGCGGCAGGCCACATTGGTCTCTACAAAAATCTGGCCGTCCCGCATACCATAGCCCATAGCGTCGCCGGCGTGGCCGTGAATGACGATCTCACCGCCGTTCATAGTGTTGCCCACTGCGTCCTGGCAGTTGCCAAACACCTCCACCTTGCCACCATTTAAGTAGCAAGCCATATCATTGCCCGGGGTGCCGTGCACCTGAATGGTTTTGCCTGCGTCCAGGGCGCAGCCGATATAGCGCTGACCGTTCACCGCCGTGATCGTTACCTTTTTCTTGGTGCGCAGCTCCTGCTTAATTTTGTCGTTCAGCTCGGCATACTTGCACAGTCCTGCCTCAATACTCACAGTTGCACGCCTCCTCTCAACTTGGTGATCCGGGTCTCCTTGGGGAACCAGAACAGATTGGGACTATCCATCAAATCCCCTTGCAAACCCTCCAACGGCACACCGCCGGAGATCAAAGATGTATAGATTCCGGCGTTCTCGCTGGCGTTGATGAGCACATAGCCCACCAGCTTACCATCCCGGAACACCAGGCGCTTATAGCTATCGTCTGCGGCAGCCACACGGTCCGTATAGCCGTCTCCCTTAGCGTTGATCAGCCCGCAGGTGCAAATGCGCAGACCGTAAAAATCAATAGCATTCACCGCATAGGTACCGCCGACGGTCAGGTCGCCGCCGGCCATTTGGCTGCCTGCTGCACGCCCTTGCGCCACTGCATTGGGCCACAGAGCCAAAATTTTCTTACTGCCGTCCAACATGTCCACAGACACGGCGCAATCCCCGGCGGCGTAAATATCCGGGTCCGAGGTCTGCATGGTGGCCGGATCGGTGATGATCCCCCGCTCCACTGTCAGACCCGCCGCCTCAGCCAGTGCCGTGGCCGGGCGCACGCCCACTGCCACCACCAGCAGATCGCAGGGCAGTTCCTTGCCGTTTTGCAGCACCACCCGCTGCACCGTCTTGCCGCTGCACTTGGCCCGGGTCACCGTTTGACCCAGGTGAAAGCGCAAACCATGGTGCTCTAAATGGCGGCGCACCAGCTTAGCGCTCTTTTCATCTAAAATAGAGGGCAATACCCGACCGGACAGCTCCACCACATCTACACTTTTGCAAATTTTGCTCAAGCCTTCGGCAGCCTTCATACCGATCAGCCCGGCACCGATCACCACGGCGCGGGTGTTCGCACTTGCCAGATCGTGCACAGTCTGGGCATCTGCCGCGGTCAAAAAGCCGCATACATTGCGCTTGCCGCTTACATTCTGCATCGGCGGCACAAAGGGCACAGAGCCGGTGCACAGGCACAGCTTATCATAGCTATACGCCTTGCGTCCGCACTTAACGGTCTTTTTCGCCCGATCAATGGCGGTCACCTCTACATCGGTGACGATCTCTATTTTTTGCTCTTTGTAGTAAGCCGGGGTGCGCAAGCGCATTTGACCCCGCCGCACCAGGCCTTTCAAGTAATAACTGATAGACGGACGAGAGTACGGCAGATCCGTCTCCCGAGTCAGCAGGGTAACCGCGCCTGCCGGGTCCGTCTTGCGAATTTGCTCCGCCGCAGCCAGTCCGGCGGCAGAGGCACCGATGATCACATACTTCACTTGGCAGCACCTCCCGCTTCTACCCAAACCAAGGCTCGATTGGGGCAACCCTTGACGCACGCCGGTTCTTCCCCGCCGCACAGGTCGCACTTGTAGGCAATATTGCCGGGCTGAATACACCCGATGGGGCACACCGCCAGGCAGGTCATACAGCCGATGCACTTGTCCGGGTCTACGGACACAATGCCGGTCTTTTTGTCTTTGTGCATAGCGCCGGTAATGCATGCCTTCACACAGGCCGGGTCATCGCAATGACGGCAGTTCACCGCCACGGAAGCTACACGGTCGCCGTACACCTTTACCCGGCTGATGGGCGCCGGATTCTCATATTTATTGGCTGTCAGCACATCGCCGGAGGCTGAATGTGCCGTTTTGCAATAGACTTCACACAGGTGGCAGTTGACGCAAAGTTCCTCTCGTGCAAACACTTTTTTCATCTCACTGTCCTCCTTATTCCCCGGCGTGCTTAATGCCCAAAATTTGCAGTTCCCGATCAGACAGACCAATACCACGGAGCATCAGCCTGTTGCCGCGCAGGGAGTCAACGGAGTTGATGCCCATGCCGCCCATAATCTCTTTCATCTCATGGTTCCAGGCGGAGAGCAGGTTTTCCACCCGCTGATGAGCGATCTCCGGATTCAGTCGCCGGGTCAGATCCGGACGCTGGGTGGCAATGCCCCAGTTGCACTTACCGGTGTTGCAGGTTTGGCACATGTGGCAGCCCATGGCGATCAGCGGCGCAGAGGCGATATACACCGCATCCGCACCCAGGGCAATCGCCTTGATCACATCAGAGGAACAGCGGAAAGAACCGGCAGCTACCAAAGACACGGTGGAACGAATGCCCTCGTCCCGCAGCCGCTGGTCCGCAGCTGCCAGCGCCAGCTCAATGGGAATACCCACATTGTCGCGTATGCGGGTGGGCGCTGCGCCGGTGCCGCCGCGAAAGCCGTCGATTACCACAATATCCGCACCGGCACGAGCCACGCCGGAGGCGATGGCCGCAATGTTATGTACCGCTGCAATCTTAACGGAAATGGGCTTTTTGTTATCCGTGGCCTGCTTCAGCGACCAGATCAGCTGGCGCAGGTCCTCAATGGAATAAATATCATGATGCGGAGCAGGTGAAATGGCGTCCGATCCCACCGGGATCATACGCGCATTGCTGACCTCCACATTCACCTTTTCACCGGGCAGATGACCGCCGATCCCCGGCTTGGCTCCCTGGCCGATCTTGATTTCCACAAACTTGGAGTTATTCAAATAATCCTTATGCACACCGAAGCGGCCGGAGGCCACCTGTACCACGGCACAGTCGCCGTAAGACGCCAGGTCCGGGTGCAAACCGCCCTCACCGGTATTAAACAGCGTGCCCATATTCTTGGCAGCCATGGCCAGAGATTTTTGGGCATTCAGGCTGATGGAACCAAAACTCATGGCAGAGAACATAATGGGCGTTTCCAACATCACCTGCGGCGGCATTTTGGTCACGGACTTGCCCTTGCGCTCCACTTGCAGACGATCCGGTTTACGACCCAGAATGGTACGGATTTCCATTGGCTCCCGCAAAGGGTCAATCGAGGGGTTGGTCACCTGGGAGGCATTGAGCAAAATTTTGTCCCAATAAATGGGATACGGCTGCGGGTTGCCCATAGCGGACAGCAGCACGCCGCCGGTATTTGCCTGGCGGCAGATCTCTTGCTGATAGCGTGGGGTCCAGTTGGCATTGTCCCGATAGTCACACACATATTTTTCGATCCGAAGGGCACCGGTGGGGCACAGATCCACGCACCGATGGCAGGCCACGCAATCCTGAGAATGGGACACCACGGTTTTGCCGTCCGGTCCAAAGCTATGGCACTCGTTGGAGCACTGACGCACGCAGCAGCCACAATCAATACAAAGTTCCCGGTCCCGCACAATGGTGAACCGGCGGGGAATATAATTAATCATCGTCTTCCTCCTTTGCCAGTTCCAGTGGGATAAACACCGGCTCCGCACCGCTGACGGACCACACTTTTTCCGGGTGGGGGCAGATCACACGAATGGCGGACTCCTCTGAAGCGAAATACGCCCGATTGCCCTTGGTAGCCGCAGTCAGGGATCGCAGTTTCAGCCGGTCGTTGATGGCCAGCAGCCCCTTGTTGGAGCCAAGAATCACAGAGAACGGCCCGTTCACCAAGGCGCCATTATAGATGGAGCGCAGGTTGGTAAAATATTCTTTCCGCTCCGGGTCCATACGGTCAATCTCGTCCCACTCCGGGGCCGTAAGCACATCGGCTGCCACATCAATGGGCAGCTGATGGTGACGGATCAGGTGGTCAAACAGATAAGTAATCACTTCCGTATCCGTCTGCATGGTACACACATAGCCAAACTGCTCAATATACCGACGGTTGGCGTCATAGGACGAAATCTCGCCGTTATGCACCACAGACCAGTCCAGCAGATTAAAGGGGTGTGCCCCGCCCCACCAGCCGGGGGTGTTGGTAGGAAAGCGACCATGTGCTGTCCACAAATAGGCATCATACTGATCCAGCATGTAGAACTCGCCCACATCCTCCGGATAGCCCACAGCCTTAAAGCAGCCCATATTCTTGCCGCTGGAAAAAATAAAAGCGCCGTCGATCTCATTGTTCACATGGATCACGCACTGGGCGGTATATTCGTCCTCGTCCAGACGGGCCTCTTTCATCCGCACTTTATTGGGCTTGGCAAAATACCGCCAAATGTCCGGTCCATTCTCTATGGACGCGATCTTCTTGGTGGGAATGCGTTCGGAAACATCCACATTAAAATGCTTGAACAAAAACTCCTCGCAAGCGCCTCGTGCCTGTACCGACTGGTAAAACACATGAAAGGCAATATCCGTCTTGTGATCGGGATAAATGCCATAGGCGGCAAAACCGCCGCCCAAGCCGTTGGAACGGTCGTGCATCAAGGCAATGGACTGGATAATCTCCGACCCATTGATCGGCTCACCCTTGCGGTCAATAATGGCGGCAATGGCGCAGCCGGAGGGAATGCGCACTTCGCCCTCTCGCAGCATATTCATCACTCCTGTATCTGTATTTCTTCAAAAAAAACCTATACTTTATTGTACAATACTGTCGATTAACCGTCAATGTGCCCACTATAAAAATCTACAACACAAAATCAGCATAATTATAGTGAATTTCACAAAGAATGGCGCTCTTTGCTGTGAATTACCACTCACTTTTGGCTCTTTTGTACAAAAAAAGCGGCTTTGCCACCGTATAATGGCAAAGCCGCGATAGGTAGGGACGATCAGTCGTCCGTGCCCTGGAGAGCGTCATAGCCCCGTGCGCCGGTGCGCACCTTTACTGCGTCCTCCACATCATAAACAAAAATCTTACCGTCACCGATATTACCGGTATACAGCGCCTCTCTGGCAGCGGCGATCACCGTTTCCACCGGCACGGCGGAGATCACCATTTCCAGCTTCATCTTGGGGTTCAGGTTCAGCTCCTCAATCTCCACACCGCGGTACTTGCGCACATGGCCCTTTTGGGTGCCGCAACCCATAACATTGGTCACAGTCATACCGGTAACGCCCACCGCATTCATGGCGTCCTTTACCCGTTCCAGCTTAGCCGGGTTAAAGAGCATCACCACTTCGCTGAGCTTGGCGTCCGGTTTGGTGGTATAAGTCTCTACCGGAACAGCCTTTTCTACCGGTGCAGCCGGCAAGCCGCTTTCCGTTACCGGCACGGCAGCAAAGCCGCCGCCCATAGGCATAAAGTCCGCATAGGCAGAGGGCAGGTTGTGCTCGGTGGCATCCAGCCCCTTGATCTCTTCTTCCGCGCTGACCCGCAGGCCCACGGTCTTGTTCAGAATAAAGAAAGTGATGGTCAGGGTTACTGCCGCCCAACCGGCCACAGCCGCAAAACCGATCAGCTGGGTGCCCAGCAGGTGCAGCCCGCCGCCGTAGAACAGGCCCGTATGGGTCAGGCCGGACACTGCATAGCCGGGTGCTTTGTCCGTGGCAAACAGGCCTACGGCCAGCGTGCCCCAAATACCGTTGCCCATATGCACAGCCACAGCGCCTACCGGGTCGTCAATATGCAATTTCTTATCCAGCAGTTCCACCACCAGCACCACCAGAATACCGGCCACAGCGCCGATGATCCCGGAGCCCAAAGCGTCCGTTACATCACAGGAGGCGGTCACAGCCACCAGACCGGCCAAAGAGCCGTTCAGGGACATGGACACATCCGGCTTGCCGTCCTTGATCCAAGTAAAGAGCATGGTGGTGCAAGTGGCCACAGCCGGTGCTACGGTGGTGGTCACCAGGATAGACGCCAGGGTGGGCACATCGGTGGCCGCCGCGCCGTTAAAACCATACCAGGCAAACCACAGAATAAACACACCCAGGGCGCCCAGGGTCAGGGAGTGACCGGGAATGGCTTTGGGGGTCTTTTTGCCGGTTTTTTCGTCCGTCTTGTACTTGCCGATCCGGGGACCAAGAAAGATAGCGCCGATCAATGCCGCAATACCGCCCACCATGTGAATGGCGCAGGACCCGGCGTAATCGTGGAAGCCCAGCTTTTGCAGCCAGCCGTTGCCGTCCACATTCCAGACCCAGCCTGCCTCAATGGGATACACCACTGCTGAGATCACCGCAGAGTAAATGCAGTAAGCGGAAAACTTGGTACGCTCTGCCATGGCACCGGACACAATGGTGGCCGCCGTGGCACAGAACACCAGGTTAAATACAAAGTTGGACCAGTTAAATTCATTATAGTTGGTGAAAATGCCCAAGTTAGGCAGACCGATCACCCCGGCGATATAGTCCTGACCGCACATCAGCCCGTAGCCCAACAGAATGAACATCACCGTGCCGATACAAAAGTCCATCAGGTTTTTCATAATAATATTGCCGGCGTTCTTGGCTCTGGTAAAGCCGGTCTCTACCATAGCAAAGCCGCACTGCATAAAGAAAACCAGCACTGCGCCGATTAAAAACCACACGCCGAACAGCTCGCTGTTCACCGTTTCCATGATTGTTTCAAGCCCCATAAAATCCTCCTTTTCATCAAAAAAAGCTTAAAAACGGAAATAAAAAAAGAGCGCTCGAAAACAAAAGTTCGAGCACTCCATCGTGCTAAAAAATGCCGACACCGCGCCAAAGACCCGGCGCCGGCAAATGACCGACCCTGTCAAAAGACAGTGCCGACCGTAAGAGAGGGCAAAATCAATACAGTACCATGTACTTGTCGATCTCCCACTGAGAGACCTTGGTGCGGTACTCGTCCCATTCATTCTCCTTGCCTTCAATGTAGTTATTGAACACATGGTCGCCCAGGGTTTCCTTAATAAACGGATCCGCCTTAGCGGCTTCAATAGCCTCTTTCAGGCTGCCGGGCAGGCAATCAATGCCGGCGGCTTTCAGCTCCTCGTCAGACAGACCGAACACATTGTAGTCAATGGGAGAAGCGGGGGTCATCTTTTTCTTGATCCCGTCCAAACCGGCAGCCAGGCACAGAGCCATCTCCAAATAGGGGTTGCAGGTGGGATCCGGGCAGCGCAGCTCTACGCGAGTGCCCTTGCCGCGAGCGGCAGGAATACGCACCAGGCAGGAGCGGTTGGAAGCAGACCATACCAAATAGGACGGTGCCTCATAACCGGGTACCAAACGCTTGTAAGAGTTTACAGTGGGGTTGGAGAACGCTGCAATACCGCGAACATGAGCCATAATACCGGCAATGAAGTTGTAAGCGGTCTCGGACAGACCCATCTCGCCGTTGGGATCATCAAATGCGTTCTTGCCGTCCTTCAGATAATACAGGCTCATGTTGGTGTGCATACCGGAGCCGTTGATACCATAAATGGGCTTGGGCATAAAGGTGGCGTGCAGACCGTGCTTGGCAGCGTAGGTCTTAACCACATGCTTAAAGGTCATTACACGATCAGCGGTGAGCATTACATCGCCAAACTGGAAGTCGATCTCGTGCTGACCCTCGGCCACCTCGTGATGAGAAGCCTCAATGGTGTAACCCATATCCTCCAGCGCCAGGCAAATATCCCGACGGCAGTTCTCGCCGTGGTCGATGGGGTTCAGGTCAAAGTAACCGCCCTCGTCGCCGGTCTCCAGGGTGGGGTTGCCGTTCTCGTCCAGCTTAAACAGGAAGAACTCGCACTCCGGGCCAACATTAAAGCCAAAGCCCATCTCGGCAGCCTCGTCCATTACCTTTTGTAGCACATTGCGGGGGTCGCCCAGGAAGGGGGTCTCATTATCGGATTTATATACGGAGCAGATCAGTCGAGCAGTCTGGGCGTTCTGATGCTTTCTCCAAGGGAAGATGGTCCAGGTGTCATAATCCGGATGCAGATACATATCGGACTCATCAATGCGAACAAAGCCGTCGATGGAAGAACCGTCAAACATACAGTCATTGTCCAGGGCCTTCTCCAGCTGGGACAGGGTGATGGCCACATTCTTCATAATGCCGAACATATCCGTAAACTGCAAGCGGATAAATTCTACATTGTTTTCCTGTGCGCTTTTGATGATGTCTTCCTTTGTGTATTTACTCATAGCAAATACTCCTCTCTTAAGAAATGATAGATAGCACAGAATTTTCTTACTGCCAAAGGCAATAAAAAAAGAGGGCGCTCCGCTATCAACGGAACGCCCTCGTTCTGAATACAATGCCATTATAATCACATCGTCCTCGGTTTGTCAACGGTTTTTGACAACTTTGGCAAATCTTGTAATCCCCGGCGGGAATTGTGCACACCTTTTGTACAATATGCACAGGATAGACAGACTGTTTGCTATATGTCCAGAAATTCGGCCGGGATAACTTTTTTCGACAGATCGGTAAAATACTTCACCGTGGCACCCTTCTGCGCCTGGGTGGCGGCCAGCTCGTCGGTATAATCACTGAGCTTATAGACAGAAAACACAAAACCGTTACCGCCCCGGCTGTAATGGCACACCACCGGCGCCAGTTTGGCAGAGGAGATAGTGATCTTGCCATTATCCTTTTCAATCGTCACCTCCGCCATACCGCCGCACAGTTGGGGCAGATTGATCTGGTGGCTGATAAAATTACCCAGGGAGTAGTAGACCAGCATTTTTTTGCCGCTCTTTTCATTGGTGACCCACGCCACCGGCTGGAGCACATGGGGGTGGCTGCCGATAACAATATCTACACCCAGGTCAGAAAACAGC
>CAVHPP010000001.1:0-25851 GCA_963638105.1 Agathobacter rectalis | reverse complement strand
TTCCTTTTGGTAATCGGACACCTTGTGGCTGTTCTCCGTGCCCCAGTGGGGAAAGACCATCACCACATCCGCATGCTTGCGAGCCTCGGTAATGTCCTTTTGGATCTTGTCCTTATCCATCAAATTCACCAGCCAGGGCTTGTCCTTGGGTAGGTCAATGCCATTGGTGCCGTAGGTGTAATTCAGCAGAGCAAAGGTAATATTGTTCTTCTCATAATACGTGATCTTTTCATAATCCGCCTGCGAGGCGTTGGTGCCCAGGTGCACGACCTCTTTATGCCGACTGAAGTAATCCAGCTCTTTCTCCACCCCGGCGCTGCCCATATCCATGGTGTGATTGGTGGCGCAGGTGAAAATATCAAACCCGGCGGCAATGGCGGCGTCGCCAATCTCCCAGGGTGAATTAAAGCAGGGATAGCCGGAATAATCAAAGCTGCTGCCGCCCAGCACCGTCTCCTGATTGATAACGGCAATATCTGCCGGTTCAATGTACTGCTTAATATCCTGATAAAAGGCGTCGTAATTCCGGCTGCCGTCCTTTTGCTCTCCGGCAGCGATTAGGGTATTGTGGATCAGGTTGTCCCCTACTGCCACCAAGCGCACCCGGGTCTTGCCCTGGGTCTCTTCCGTGTGATCCTCCGTTTGGTTAACCACAGACACCTTGGTGGGCGCCGTTGGCTTCTTCTCATCTGCCCTGCGGGTAATGGTGCCGCTGATGGCAAAGGCAACAATTACGGCCAGTGCCACCAAAACAGGGATCAACACCTGCCACAGTTTTTTCTTCTTTTCCATATAGTCACATCCCAACTGCCAATGGGCTTTTCTTACAGTTTCCGTATTCTGCTGTGATTATACCATACTCCTTACTTTTAGGCAAGAAAAAGCCGCTCTCCGAAAAACGGAAAGCGGTCTTTCATTTTTGCTAAAGCAGCGATTACTCGGCAGCAGCCTCTGCGGCCACTTCCTCGCCGTCCTTCTTCTTCTCCGGCATGAGAACGAACTTCTCCATGGGGAAGAGCACCACCATCTGCACAAAGCCGGCGCACATGGAAGCAATCAGACGAGCCACAGACTCGTTGGTGATGATCTTAAAGAACCAGTTGCTGGGCTCCAGCTTCAGCATAGCGCCAACGATGGCACCCTGCATCCAGGTGGAGAACAAAATCAGCGCCAGCAGCAGCACAATGTAGATCACAAAGTTGTACCAAGGGGAGTCGGACTTAAAGGTGGTCTTTTTGTTCTGATAGAAGCCGTAGATGTTGGCGATCAGGTTGGACAACAGGAAGGGCAGCACATAGCCCCAAGTCACAACGCCATCGATCACATACTTAGAAGCCTCTGCGGAACCGGTGGAAAACATGGTGGGTGTAAAGATCCCTCTCAAGAACTCCGGCAGCAAGGTGTGGATCTGGTCGCACACCAGCGGAAGCAAAGCAGCCAGTGCCAGCTGGATGATCGTTACCAAGCCGGATACCACCAGGAACTTTACAAGCTGCCAAAGGGTCTTCATAAAGGAGCCCTTTTCCTCAGCGGCGTTGTCGATACCGCCAAGGCTGATTTTCTTCTTTTTGTCATCTGCCATAATTATTTTACCCCTTTCTCATGGACTGTACAAAAATAACGGGTTCATTATACTATTTTTTGGCTAAGATTGCAACCTTTATTTTACAGAATTAAAAAATGAAAGGCAGCGCGCCGATACAGCCGGCAGTGGCAGCGTGCACAATGGCAACCACAGCCCATACCACCAAGGCGATCAGACCAACAAGGATCGCCAGCACCAAAAGCACCAGCAGCACCAGGATCGCCAGCACCAGCGGGCCTTTTTTGCTGGGGCGCACCGGGTCGTCAAAGGCCGGCTTTTCTGCCTTTTTCGGTGCCGGGTTCTCATCATCATACAAGGGGTACAGGGGCAGCGTGGCGTTGGCGTCACAGGGACCCGGGTTCCACAGCAGCGGCTCTACCAGGCCGCGCACGGAGGTGGCGCCCTTCAGCACCTTGCCAATGGAGAAATGAATGGTGTTCAGGAATGCGTCGATCACATTCAGCAGCCCACAGCAGATCTTGTACTCCCGGGTGTCCGGGCCGTAGGGCGAGTCGCCGCAGTACAGGTTCTGCACCAACTCCAAAATAAAGTCCACTACCCGATGATCGGCAATGTCCGCAATATCTTTCTTGGTTAGACCGCTCTCTTTCTTGCACAAGCGCCAGGCTTTCTTAAAGGTCAGCTTGTTCAGCCACTTGGCGATGGGCTTAATCAGCCAGCCCAGTTTTTTGACCTTTTCGCCGGGGACGGAAAAAGCGTCTGTCATCTCTGCCAAATGGTCAATATCCGTGGCCGCAGCGTCCAGAAGTTCGGAGATCATACCGAAGAAGAACGTGCGCATATATTGATCAAAGGGCTTGCCACCGGTGTCCAGTCCCGGCACATCGGTAATGGTCACCGTCTCCACATCTACTTTGGCGTGAGCCGGGTCCAGTATAATATTGCGCATGGTGGGCGGGCAGCCGACCATAGCGCCGCAGGCAATGTCATAAAAGGTGTTGCCCTTTTTGGTCTCTACCACGCTGATGTCGTGAATATGGGTGTGGCCGGTAAGCATACATTGCAGCCCGTTGTCGGCAAAAATCTCCCGGGTGGTCTCATGATTGCGCTGCATATCCCCCTTACCGATAATGGCATAAAAGGGACTGGGGGCAATCATGGGGTGATGGGTCATGGCGATCACAAACTGATCGTTCTTGCGAGCGTCCTCCAGTTGATCCAGGATCCAGGCCATACAGTCGTCGCTGTACCCGGAGCCGCGCTCCCCCTCCGGCTTATAGTTGGTGTCGTCATTCAGGGCAAACAGCCGATAGCCGGGGGCCAGCTGCACCACATAGCTCATGCTGTCCGGGTGGGTGGCAATGGCCTCATTGGGGCCGAACTCATAGTACATCTGCCACAGATCGTGGCGCTCCTCCACCGCCGGCACCTGAATTTTTTTGTCGCCGTCATAGCCGTCGGCCACGCCGCCGTCCCGATAATCGTGGGTGGCGGTGATCACATACACCCGCTTGCCTCGCTTTTTCAGGTCCCGGAGCATTTCAATAAACTCGGCGTGAGAGGCCAGCTCTCCGTCCCGGGTGGTGTCGCCGGCCAGCACCACAATATCCGTGGAGGTATCCGCACACAGCATATCAAACCCGGCTTTGATTACCAAATCGCTGTCCTTAATGACCTTTTGGCTCTTGGCCTCGGCTTTTTCGTAAGCCTTGCCCTCGGTGCCCCCCTTGCGGGAGTAGTAATGCGGATCGGTGATAAATTGAATTTTCAGCGGCGCATTGTCTGCGCCATACAACTTCGCTGCCATTAAATTCTCCTTTATTTAATCTCTGCTTTCAGCACGCCGCTGCGTACTGTGCCCGGCAGGGTGATCTCCATACAGCCGTCACTGCGCAAAGCGTAATCCAGTTCTTGCCCATCCAGGGTCAGCCGATAGCTGTGCGCATCCGACAGGGTGAGCACAAAGGCATACTGCCCATTGTCGCCGGTGTAACGGAAGTGGACCTCCGCAGAGGTGTTCGTAAGCTTCTGACTGTCCGTCCACACATCCAGCCCGCAGGTAAAGGTGCCCGGACGATAGTAGCAGTCCGCCCACACATTGATGGGCGCAGACAGACCGCCGAAATTGTGGAACCAACCGCCGCGGCGGGTCTGAATACCAAAGCACTCATAGGTGTTGTAAGAGAAGTCCGTCTCTTCCTTCCACATATCCAGTGCCCGGCGAGCAATCTCAAAGGCAAATTCCGTCTCGCCCAGGTCAAACATAGTCTTCCACATAAAGAACTGGTGGCTCATCCACACATTGCCGTTCCAGTAGCCGTCATCAAAGTAATAGGAAGCGGTCATATCCACCGCGCTGATGCCGGCAGCGGACCACATTTCGTCCGGGTTCTTGATATGACCCAGCAGGCGCGCCCGCCGTTCCTCCGGAGCAGCCCCGGCAAACAGCGGATACACGCCGTCCATACCCTTGTCATAGTTCTCCCCGGCGTCGGTGGTGAAAATGCCCTGATAGTTCTTGTCATCGTCATAGACGGAGTAGGCGTAATAGCCGCTCTTTTCGTCCCAGCTGTAACGGTTCAGAGCGTCGCTCATCCGCTGAATGTCTGCGTCATAAGCGGCAATGTCCTCCTCCTTACCCATGGCGGCAGCCACCATCTTCATGATTTTGGCGGCCCGAATGGTGTGGGAAGTAGACAGGCAGGGACACATATATTGCTTCTTGTCCTGGGCGATCATAGCCACCTGGGCGGGATAATCGTCCATCCCGCTGCAAGAGTACCAGTAGTCGTAAGTGGTGGTCAGACCGTTGCCGAATTTGCCGCAGGTGGAGCCGGGCGTCTTGCCGCTGATGTAGTCATAATACCGCTTCATCTGCGGATACAGAGCAAACAGGGGCGCCTTGTCCTCCGTGCGGTGCAGCAGTTCCAAATACTGCACAAACTGGGTGGGCACCAGGGAGCCGTGGAGCAGGAAAGCAAAGTCCGTATTCTCCGGCCGGGACAAATAAGTCTCTAAAATGTAGCGGCATTTCTCCGGGCTGAACTCCAGCACACCGGTACCGATCACGCCGCTGTCCCAGGTGTAAAAGCTGTCCCAGCGCTTGCCGGGCGTGTAATGTACTACATTCTCGCCGTGCTTGTACACCGGATATACCAAGTTGGTCAAGAGTGTTGCCCGCAAGATCTCGGTAGACAGGCTATACTTCTGCCCTTCCCGATTAAACTGCACCGGAGTGGCCAGCGCCTTAGCGGCGGTGTACAGCTGCTCGTATTCTTCGGTGGTGCGGGGCGCCACCTTGCCCTTGGACAGCACCGCATACTCGATATGCTCTGCGTGGGGGTCAATAAAGATAGAGGGCATCACCGCATTGTAATAGTAGCCCTCGTCACTTTTTTTGCGGCGGAAGGAGCGAGAAAAGGTCTCCCGCAGGTCGTCATAAGTGGGGTCGCCGTTCGACAGTCGGTTAATCAGCGCGTCCTCCAGGCTGCCACTGTCCAGCTCCCGACGGCGGGTCTTGGGATTGTGGGTCAAGATGGAATAGCAGCCTTCCGCGTCCTTGTAAGTGAGGGTAATGCGGGTGGCGCCGTGCACCTTTTCTTCTTCAATTTGAGGCTTGGTATCGCGCAGCACCGTGCGGGCGCTGACTTCCTGTTCCGTGCCCGGCCGGCACAGCACCAGCACATCCAGCTCCACACCGGCGCCGCCTCGGCTTTCCAAGGTCAGGGTGTCTGCGCCGTCATAGGGCAGCGCGGCAAAGGTCAGGCTGTCGCTCTCCGGCAGTTCTGCCGCTGCGCCGTTGACGGAAAAAGCAGCGGCGCCCGGGGTCACTGTGCGATAGCGCAACAGCAAGGTGGCGCCTGTCGGTCGGTGCGGCGGCAGTGTGTATACCACTTTGTCCCCGGCAGTGCAGCCAAAAGGCTCCAGCCCCAGGAAATCCACATGGTAATTCTCGCACCGGTCACCCAGACCGTGGGCGTGGTAAAAGTTGCCGTCGGCGAACTCGCCCTTGTGCATACCGTCCGGGTTCTCATTATCCCAGGGGCGGGGCTTTGCATAGGTGTACTGGGTATAATCGTTGGCGTCCACCAATGCAGCGTCCGCAGGCAACTGCAAAACGCAGTGCTCCGGCGCAGGGAACTCCAGTGCGCCGAAAATATTCAGAATGCAGTTTTGCGACAGGTCCGTATCGTTAACGAAGCGGCAGCGCATTAAGTAGGACTCCTCATCCAACCGGGTGTAAGACACATCGGCATAAATTTGGTCCTTCCACATTAGCTCATAGCGATAGGAATAAAAGCGAAAGTCCTCGTCACAGCTCCACAAATGGTAGCCGGACGGCACAGTCACATTGGGCACCGGGGTAGCGGAATTCCACAGGGTGGGGTGCACGACAAAGTCATAGCGGGCACCCTCTGCCGCCCGATCGTCCACAATACGGGACAGACCCATATACTTCTTGGAATACGGTCCCCAAAGGGGCATACGGATTTGAGATTTTTTCATACGCATTTCTCCGTTTTTTGATTTTTTTGCAAGGATATTATCATCTTTTTGCCCGCTTTTGTCAATAGTGAACATCTTGACAAACCAAATATAATACAGTAATATATATCTGTTAAAAATAAATTATGTTTTTGCAGAGTAACGGAGACAAGTCTATGAACATTGACGAAAATGTACAAAAGGTCATCAAGCTGCTGCTGCGTAAGTGGAAGCTGCTGATCCTGTTTATGCTCATCGGAGCGCTTTTGGCCGGGGTTTATACCGCCAAATTCACCACCCTGACCTACACTTCCAGTGTGGAGTTCCTGGCTGCGGCCGTGGACCCGGCGCACGAAATCAGCGACAGCACCGGTGAGGTGGCACGCACCAGCCAGACCAGCAAAATGAACTACGCCATGAAGATGATTGACACCTATATTGAGATCTTCAAGACCAACAAGTTCTGCGGCAAAGTGGCAGGCGAGATGAACAAAAAATACTATACCAACCTGTCTCCGGCGGATATTAAGCATTCCTTTACCATTGAGACGGTGGAGAACACAGCCATGTTTAAGCTGATCGTCACCACCACAGACCCCACCCTGTCCTACAACATCGCTCACCAAATGGAGGAGAGCGTGCCGGAGCAAATGGAGGAAACCAATAGCGGCCTGGTTCAGACCACCGTGGAGGATAAGGCCATTAAGCCCAACACCGCCGAGGGCCGGGGATACTTAAAGAAGTGCCTGCTGGGTGCCGTAGCGGGACTGCTGATCGCTGCTGCATACGTGATCCTGCGGGATCTGTTGGATGTGCGCATCAAGAGCGCCGAGGAGCTGAGCCAGCGCTACGATGTACCGGTACTGGGCTCCATTCCCGCCTTTACAACCGGCAAGCGCAATCCTGCCGGCAACAAACAGAATGCAAAGAAAGGGGCGAAATAAGATGGCTAAAAAAGCGAACAATCCCTTTGCCCGCACCCTGATCTCCAATGCCAACATGGATCCGGCGCAGAAGTTCCGGATTGAGGAGGCCTACAAGAGCATTCGTACCAACATTATGCTCTCCATTCTGAAAAAGGGATGCAAAACCATTGTGGTATCCTCCGGCTCCCCTGCCGAGGGCAAAACGACCACCACCATCAACCTGGCCATCTCCATTGCCCAGGCAGACCAGCGGGTGCTGCTTATTGATTGCGACCTGCGCAAGCCCAAGATGCACCACTACTTTGGCGTATCCAATGCACCGGGATTGACCAACTACATCAGTGATTCGGTAAAAAACAACGGCCCTAAGACGGACCTGTACAGCATTATCCACAGAACGGAATTTCCCAACCTATCGCTGCTGTGCGCCGGCTCCATTCCGCCCAATCCGGCAGAGCTGCTGGGCAGCGAGCCTATGGCTGAGTTTTTGCAGCAGATCAGTCGGGACTATGACTATGTGATCATTGACACACCGCCGCTGAATGTGGTGTCTGACGCCCTGCCCATTATCCGGGAGTCCGACGGCGTGGTGATTGTGGTGCGTGCCAACGGCTCCACCCACCCGGAAGTGCAAAAGGTGATGGAATCCCTGGAGTTCATTGACGCCAAGGTGCTTGGCTTTATTTACAATTTTGCAGAAGATAAGCGCTCTCGCTACTCCCGCTACAAGTACGGCTATGACTATGGATATGGCTACGGTTACGGGTATGACGCCGGCGCAGAATAATCGGACAAGGTGATGCTATGGTGATCCCCCGCTTGATCGAAATGCACTGCCACATTCTCCCCGGCGTGGACGACGGCTCCAAAGATACGGAAACCAGCGTAAAAATGCTCCGCCGCCTGGCGCTGCAAGGGGCAGAGACCGTAGTGCTTACGCCCCATTATTACTCGGATTCTATTTCTTTGGCGGACTTTATCGCCCGACGGAACGCGGCTTTTGCCAGCTTGCAGGCTGCTCTGCCCCCGGACGCGCCCCGGCTGCTGCTGGGTGCAGAGGTGTATGTAAGCCGCTATCTGATGAACAACCCGGATCTGACCCCGATCTGCGTCACAGGCACCCGGTGTGCCCTGCTGGAGCACAACTTCGGCGACAACTTCGGCACGGAGACCCTGGATCGGATCACGGCGCTGACCTGCGACCACGGCATACGGCCTGTTTTGGCACACATTGAGCGATACAAAGCGCTGATGGAGCACCCCGGTTTGATCGACGAATTGCGGGATATGGGCTGCGCCACCCAAGTAAACATCAGTTCCTTTGCAAACGCCTCTTTTGGGGTGCGGCGCAAACTGCTGAAGTATCTGGACAGCGGGCGCATTGACCTGATTGGCTCCGACTGTCACAACCTGGGCACCCGCCCGCCGGATTATGCAGACGGCGCCGCCGTGATCGTCAAAAAATTTGGTGACAGCGCCCTGCAAGCCTTAATCCAAAATGCCCACACTCTGCTGGGCTGCTAACGCATAAAAAAGCACGACTTCTTTGACAGAAGCCGTGCTTTTTCTTATGTTCATTTTACTTTGACGGTTGCTCCAGGCTGCGCAGCAGGGCAATTTCCTCTTGGTAGCCGGACAAGTCATTGGGCGTCTCTAAGAACATAGGCAGTCCCCGCAGCGCCGGGTGATTGATGATCCGGCGAAAGGTCTCTATACCCAAAAAACCTTTACCGATCTGCTCGTGTCGGTCTTTATGGGAACCGCAAGAATTCTTGGAGTCGTTCAGGTGCAGTGCCCGCAATCTGTCCAGGCCGATCACCCGGTCAAACTCCTCCAGCACACCGTCCAAATCCTCTGCCAAAGGGTACCCGCCATCGCTCACATGGCAGGTGTCCAGGCACACGCCGATCTTGTCTTGCAGCTGCACACCGTCTATAATACGGCGCAGCTCCTCAAAGGTGCCACCTACCTCGCTGCCCTTACCGGCCATGGTCTCCAGCAGTACAGTGGTGTGCTGCTCCGGGGTCAGCAGGTCGTTCAGCGCCCGGATGATATAGGCAATCCCGGCGTCCGTCCCCTGCCCCACATGGGAGCCGGGGTGGAAGTTATACAGCGTGCCGGGCAGCGCCTCCAGCCGTTGCAGATCATCGGCAAACACCTCTTTGGCAAAGGTGCGGGTGCGTTCCTTATCACTGCACAAATTCATGGTATACGGTGCATGGGCCAGCACCGTACCAAAGTCCGCAGCCTGCGCCCCCTGCAAAAAGGCGGCCACATCCGCCGGGTCCTGGGCCTTGACGGCACCGCCACGGGGATTGCGGGTAAAGAACTGAAAGGTATTGGCACCGATGGACTGTGCCTCTCGCAGCATGTGGGCATAGCCCTTGCTTGCGCTTAAATGCGCACCTAAAATCAACATTTCTTATCCTCGCAGCAGGGTCGGACGAGCAATGTGCTGCTCCGCCTGACCGGACATAATATACCCCAGCAGATCCGCCACGCAGCCCTGGTTGCAGTGGCAGGCTTCAAACTGGCAAATCTCATGAATAGCCTTAGGTGCCTGACCGGCACAGGCCGGCAGACCCACGGTCTTTAGCATATCCCAGTCATTATAATAATCGCCGATGGCCGCCACATGGTCCCGGTCAATGCCCAGCTTATCTGCCAGCACCATAATGGCCGTGCCCTTGTGGGTGCCCTTTTGCAGCATTTCCATACTCCATGGGGAGGAGGCCATAAAGTTCATACCTGCCGTGTCGCTGCGGTCAATCACATAGCGCAGCCGGTTCATGGTAATGGGGTTGGACCAAAAGATCACCTTCATCCACCCTTCCTTGGGCACCTTATCAATGGAGGTCACCTCGTAGTGCGCCTTATCAATATCCATGGTTCCCTGGGACAGAGCGCCGTTTTTGACGATATACACATAATCGTCAAAATAAATTCCCACATCCACGCTCTTAAAGCTGTCACTGAACTTATTGATGATATAGCGCACAAACTCGTGCCCCTCCTGCTGAATGGTACTGCGCCAAATCATCTTCTCCTGCTGAAAGTCATAAATACCCGCGCCGTTGAGTACCACCGCCGGTTGATTGGGGGTGATACGGTCGTAGTTACGCTTCAAGCTGGAGGTCAGCCGTCCGGAAGCCAAGGTAAAGTTGCCTCCCGCCTCTGTAAACGCCTTAATGGCGTCATAATTACGCCGAGGCAGCTTGCGTGCTTTGTTATTCAATGTGCCGTCAATATCTGACACCACCAGCCAATTGCTAAAATCCTTTTGACTCATACGCTCACCTTTTCTTTTCCCTGCAAGTGTGTAAAAATGATGTGAAATACGAGGGCAGCGGTGCTTCAAACCGCATTTCTGCCCCGGTTCTGGGATGGATAAAGCCAATCTCCCCTGCATGCAGACACTGCCCGCCCAGGGAGGTGATCACACGCCGCGATCCGTACACCGGATCTCCGGCCAACGGGTGACCGATATAGGCCATGTGCACCCGAATTTGGTGGGTGCGCCCGGTTTCCAATACACAGCGAATATGCGTAAAGTCCCCAAATCGCTCCAACACACTATAATGGGTGGTGGCCGGCTTGCTGTTCTGTTGGGTCACCGCCATTTTTTTGCGATCCTTGGGACTGCGACCGATGGGTTGGCACACCGTGCCGCTGTCTGCGGTCACATTGCCGTACACCACCGCTTGGTACGCCCGGTGAAAACTGTGTTCCTGAATCTGCCGGGCCAGATCCACATGGGCAAAGTCGTTCTTGGCTACCATGAGCAGACCGCTGGTATCCTTGTCAATCCGATGAACAATCCCCGGTCGGATCACGCCGCCCACACCGCTGAGGGAGTCGCCGCAGTAGTACAGCAACGCGTTCACCAGCGTGCCGGTATAATTCCCCGGTGCCGGGTGCACCACCATGCCCTTAGGCTTGTTCACCACCAGCAGGTCGCCGTCCTCATAAACCACATCTAAGGGGATATGTTCCGGCAATACCTCCATAGGCTTTGGCTCCGGCAGGCGCAGCTCCACCCGGGTGCCCGGGCGTAGCTTGTCTTTCTTATTTCCCGGGGCGCCGTCCAGCAGTACGCCGCCCTCCTCAATCACTCGCGCCGCCGCCGATCGGGTCAGATCCGGACACACGGTGCTTAAAAACTTGTCCAGTCGCTCCCCTGCCGCTGTTTCGTCCACGGTAAAGGCACGCACCGGCTGCCGCTCATTTTCCGTCATGGGCCGTTCCCTTCTTGCCGTCGCCGGAGCGGAACAGATCTACCGCCAGCCACAGCACAAAGCTGATACCGCCGCAGGTCACGGCGCAATCCGCAATATTAAACACGGCAAATTGCATAAAAGTCGGCTCGATAAAGTCGATCACATAGCCGTACAGCACCCGGTCAATCAGATTGCCCAAACCGCCGGCCACCAGCACCCCCAGGCTCCAGTAGCCCCACAAGGAACGGCATTTGTTGCGAAACATATAAAAAAGCACACCGGCACACACCAAGGCGGTCAGCGCCACAAACACCCACCGAGCACCGCTGAACAGACTAAAGGCCATCCCGGTATTGCGGGCATAGCGCAACTGCACCGCACCGGGCAGCAAAGTGACAATCTTGCCCCCCATCAGCGCACTTTCCGCCAGTCGCTTGGTCACCTGGTCAAAGGCCACGATCAGTAGGATCATAATAGAGGCCCAAATGTGTTTTTTTCTATGCTTCATAAACTCTCCGTACATAAAAAGGCGGGGGCAGAGCAGCCGCGTCTGCCCCCGTATGGGTCGTTCTTTATTTGTTCATCTCTGCCAGTGCAGCCGCGCAGTGGGCGCACAGGGTGGGATGCTCTTCGTTTTGACCTACGGTCTCATCGTACTTCCAGCAGCGCTCGCACTTTTCGCCGTCTGCCTTAGATACGGACACGCGCAGCCCCTCTACCTCGCCGGTAAAGTCGCCCTCACCGTCGGACAGTGCCACAGCGGAGGTAATGAAGATCTCCGGCAGCTGGCTCTCAACACTCTGCAAGAAATCGTGCAGCTCGCCTGCCGCGTGCAAGGTCACCTTGGCCTCCAAGGACTTACCAATGGTCTTGTCCTTACGCGCCAGTTCCAGTGCCTTCTGCACATCTTCACGAATCCGATGGATCCGATCCCACTTAGCCATAAAGTCCGCGTCCGCAGCAATGTACGTCGGCTGGGGAATATCGTTAAACAGCGGAGACCGGGGATCTCTGCCCGCTGCATGGGGCATTGCCTTCCAGATCTCGTCACAGGTAAAGGCCAAAATGGGGGTCAGCACCAAGGTCAGTGCGTCCAACACCTTATACAATACGGTCTGGGCGGCACGGCGGGTAGCGCTGCTCGGCGCAGAAGTGTACAGCCGATCCTTGAGCACATCAAAGTAGAAGTTACTCATATCCACCACGCAGAAGTTGTGCAGCGCGTGGGCGGCGGTGTGGTACTCGTACGCCTCGTACCCGCCGCGGGCGGTAGCCAGAACCTGATCCAGCTTCATCAGCGCGTATTTATCCAGCTCTTCCAACTGATCGTTGGGCACCATATCCTTGTCCGGGTCAAAGTCATACAGGTTGCCCAGGCAATAACGAGCGGTGTTGCGGATCTTTCTGTAATTATCCGACAGCTGCTTCAAAATTTCCTTACTGATGCGCACATCCGCGTGGTAATCGGAAGAAGCCACCCACAAACGCAGAATATCCGCGCCGTACTGGTTGATAATATCCGCCGGGTCAATACCGTTGCCCAGGGACTTGCTCATCTTCTTGCCCTCACCGTCTACGGTCCAGCCGTGGGTGATAATCTGCTTAAAGGGCGCAGGCTGCCCGGCGGCTACGCTGGTGAGCAAAGAGGACTGGAACCAGCCTCTGTACTGGTCGGCACCCTCCAAATACACATCTGCCGGCCACTTCAAATAGGGGCGCTGCTTGAGCACCGCTGCGTGGCTGGAGCCGGAGTCGAACCACACATCCATAATGTCGCTTTCTTTTTCAAAGCCCTTTTGTGCGCCGCAGTGGGGGCACTTATAATCCTCCGGCAGGAAATATTCCGCCTCGTGGGCGAACCAGGCGTCAGAGCCTTCCTGACCAAAGATCTTAGATACCCGCAGCATCAGATCTTTATCCACGATCTCCTTGCCGCAGTCTTTACAATAAAATACGGGAATGGGCACACCCCACTTGCGCTGACGGGAGATGCACCAATCGGCGCGCTCCTGGATCATGGACTGCATACGGTCCTTGCCCCAGGCCGGATACCACTGCACATCCTCGGTGGCAGCCACAGCAGCCTCCTTAAAATCATCTACCGAGCAGAACCACTGAGAGGTGGCGCGGAAGATGATGGGCTTATGGCAACGCCAGCAATGAGGGTACTGGTGGACAATCTTCTTCAGCGCAAACAAAGCGCCGATTTTCTCCAAATGCTCCGCAATGGGCTTGTTGGCCTCATCGGTGGTCAGCCCGGCGAACTGTCCGGCCTCCTCCGTCAGTCTGCCCTCGGCATCTACCGGCACAACGGTGGGGATCTCCGGGTACTTTTGGCACACGATAAAGTCATCCACACCGTGGCCCGGTGCCGTGTGTACGCAACCGGTACCGCTCTCCAGCGTGACATGATCGCCCACAATCACCAAAGAGGTGCGGTCAATAAACGGGTGCTGAGTCTTCATATACTCCAGCTCGCTGCCCCGGATTACGCCCACGGTCTCATAGTCCGTGGTGCCACGGTCCGCCATAGCGGCGTCTACCAGGTCGGTAGCCATCACATAATACTCGTCGCCGCTCTTGACCAGAGAATACTCAAAATTGGGGCCTACGCAGATGGCCACATTGGCCGGCAGGGTCCAGGTGGTGGTGGTCCAAATCACAAAGTAGGTCTTGCTCAAATCCGCACCCAGTGCAGTGAGCTTGCCCATATCGTCCGTGACCTGGAACTTCACATAAATAGAATGGCAGGGATCCTCGCCATACTCAATCTCCGCCTCGGCAAGGGCGGTCTTACAGTCCGGGCACCAATACACCGGCTTTAAGCCCTTATAGATGTGACCCTGAGAAGCCATGGTGGCAAATACCTTAATCTGCTCTTCCTCAAAGTCCTTGGTCAGGGTAATGTAAGGGTGGTCCCACTCGCCGATCACGCCCAGGCGCTTAAAGGACTCCCGCTGAATATCTACATAGCTCAGCGCGGTCTCTCGGCAAATCTTACGCAGTTCCAGATCGGAAATGTCGCTGCCGGCGCCGATGCCCGCCTGCTTTCTGGCTTTCAGCTCTGTGGGCAGGCCGTGGGTATCCCAGCCGGGCACATAGGGAGACTGGAACCCGGTCATATTCTTGTAGCGCACGATAAAGTCCTTTAAGGTCTTGTTCATGGCGTGGCCGATGTGAATATCACCGTTGGCGTACGGCGGGCCGTCGTGCAGCACAAACAGGGGCTTGCCCTCGTTGTGCTGCATCAGCTGACGGTACTGGTCATTTTCTTCCCATGCTTTCAAGAACTCCGGCTCCCGCTGGGGCAAAGCTGCCCGCATGGGAAAGTCGGTCTTGGGTAAATTCAGTGTTTGGTTATAATCCATGCTTCTTGTTACTCCTACTGTGTATGTAAATTATTTTTTCTTCTTAAAGAAACCGCGCAGCTTGGAAGATCCCTCTTCCTCCTCATACTCGTCCTCGTCCGGAGCGGTCAGGGAAATGGTCTCGCTGGTGCGCTCGTCGCCGCTTTTGACATGAAAATAATCCTCAAAGGGCATAGCGGCCTGTTCGTCAAACAAGGTCTTTTCCTCCTGCTGCGGGGGCACCTGCTCTAACTCCGGCTCCTCGTCGATCTCGCTGATGGTGGCGGCGTTCTCGTCCAGCGGGGTGATTTCGTCCTCGGTAAAGGCGTTCAGCGCGCTGCTGACCTCCTCCGGGCTGGCTGCGGGCGCCTGCTTCTCCTCGATCTCGTCAATGATCTGATCCACTTGGTCATCGTCTGTGTCGCCCTCGGTATCCTCTGTCGGCGGCTCCTGTGCCGCAGCTTCCTCCGTGGGCACGTCGGCAGTCTGGCTTTGCAGTTTGTTGATCTCGTCAATATTGGAGATGATCTGGCTCATCTCGCTCTCCACAGAGTCAATGTGGGCTTGATCCTCGTCCACCTGGGGCTTCAAATCCACCATATCGCCCAAGCGATCCATCTGGCTCTCATACAGGGACAGCAAGCTGTCCTTAAAGCTCTTGGACTCGCTGCGCAGCTTTTCAATCAGCTGCTCGTGATAGGCTTTTTCACTCTTCGCCTTGCTCATCAGCTCCTCAGACAGCTGCTTGGCCTGGTTGAGCATTTCCTGCGCCACAACCTTGGCGCCGTCAATGGCGTCGTTGGCCTTGGCCTCCGCCTCGGTAATAATGGACTCGGCAGCGTCCTGCTTCTCCTTGGTAAAGTTGGCGGCATAGGTGCGTGCCTCGGCCACCATCTTGTCCGCTTTTTCTTTGGCGTCCGTCACCGTCTGCTGGGCGGTGGCTGCGCTCGCGCTAAGCTTCTCCTCCGCCTTTTCCTTGGCGTCCTTGGCAATGCGATCCGCCATCTTTTGAGCGGTGATCAGCGCGGTCTTGATAGAGTCCTCTTCATTTCTGTACTCCTCAATCTTACCGGCCAGAATTTCCATTTTGCGGTACAACTCTTTATTCTCATCGTACACAGCCTGGTAAGACTCGACGATCTGGGCCAGCAGGGCGTTGACTTCTTCCTTATCATACCCGCCGCTTTGCACGGTAGACAGGCTCTTTTCTCGAATTTGGCTGGGTGTAATCATATTCTCTCTCCTTCTCTCCTCACATAAACATACCGTTGTTCTCAAGCTCATCGATCAGATCGCCCATTACATCTACATTATAAGGCGTAATGATATAGGTGCTGTTGGCTACCCGCTTGATCTGGCCGTTGTTGGCATACGCCACGCCGCTGAGAAAATCCAGCAGTCTGCGTGCAATATCTCGGTTGGTGCTCTCCAAATTCAGCACCACCGTACGCTTGGCATTCAAATTGTCGCCGATGGAGGCAGCCTCTTCAAACCGCTCCGGCTTCACCAGCACCACCTGCAACTGGGTGGTGGTGTGGATATTGACCACCTTATCGTCCCGTCCTCTGCTGCGAGGGCGCTCCTGGCGCTCCGGCTTTGGCGCCCGCTCGTGCCGGGGGCGCTCCTGGCGCTCTGCCCGCTCCGGGGCAGCCAAACCGTAGTCCCGGTTGTCGTCGTCATAGTAATCGTCAAAATCATCATCATTCTCGGTAATGATCTCTTTGAACTTATCCAGTAAACCCATATTCGCCTCTCCTTAACGGTATTGTCTGGCGCCGAAGATGGCAGAGCCGACACGCACCAGCGTGGAACCCTCGGCAATGGCGGCCTCAAAATCACCGCTCATACCCATAGACAGAATATCCATGTCTATATTATGGTGTTTTTTGTCTTTAATGTCAATGAAAGATTGATGCATTGTCTCAAAATATTTGCGCACCTGTGTCTCCGTCTCACAAATGGGGGGAATACACATCAAGCCCTTGATCTGCAAACCGGGCAGCTGAGCCGCTTCTTCCAGCAGCTCCGGCAGCGCCTCGATCATAATGCCGCTTTTGCTCTCCTCCCGGCCGATGTTCACCTCCACCAGTACCCGGGTGGTCACGCCGTGCTTAACGGACTGCTTGGAAATCTCCCGGGCCAGCTTCATAGAATCCACCGACTGGATCATATCCACCTGACCCACAATATACTTAACCTTATTGGTCTGGAGTCGACCGATCAGGTGCTTTTCCACCCCATCCAAGTGCAGCTCATCCCGCTTGCCCAGGTATTCCTGCACCCGATTCTCGCCGATCAAATCGGCGCCCAAATCCAGCGCCCGGTTAATGTACACCGGCTCCACGGTCTTGGTCACTGCCATCAGGCGAACCTCTTGGGGATCGCGGCCGCTTTTGACGGTGCCCTCCTGCACCCGATCCAAGACCCGCTTCCAGTTCTCCTCAACGGCTTGCAGCCGTGCCGGATCAGGTATAAACTTTTCCATTATAAAGATCCTTCCCTTCTGTGATGATCTCGTCATAAAGGCGAATACCGTCTTTATTCTGGGCGTCATACGCCAGTATTACATAATCCTTGCCGGAATACAGCACCGTGGCGGGACGGAATTTCACCTGTCCGGCCACCAGCACATACACACCCTTTTTACCGTCGCTTACATGCACGGCGGCAGCGGGGGCTTTGATCCCGGTATAGGAAGCTGTGCGAATTTCTATATCCTCCGCCCGATAGGCGGCAATATCCGAGTCCATATTCTCACACTGGAGCACCAGAACCGTTTGGGTGGCGCCGGGCTTGGTGTCCGCACCGCTGACCACGGTGCAGGAAAGTACCCGGTCGCTGTCCTTAATAGCCACATCCAGTCGCGTGCCGTTTTGCACCTTTTGCAGGTCCGCCACATCCGCCTTGCACACAAAGTACCAAGCATAGCTGGTGATCACCTTGCCTAAGGCGCCGGTGTCGCCCTTGGCGCTCTCGGCAGTCTTTAAGGCTTTATCCAGATCGGCAGCGGTCATCTCCGTCACCTGATCATAATCAAAAACGCTCTCGCACCCATCCGTGTAGCCGGAGAAAACGCCGCTTACCGCCGTAGTCACGGAGCCAATGGGCTCTGCGGTGCCCAGATCGTCCATTTGACTTTGCAAATCCCTTTTCAGCGCCGCAAAGTCAATACTGGTGCCGATCATCAGCTGGCGGCGGGTAAAGGCGTCGTTCATCTCCTGGGCCGCACTGTCGGCCCCGGTCAGGTCCGATTGGGCCAGCGCTCGTATGTAATCATTTACATTCTGCACCGCCTCATTGTCCACGGCGGTAATATCCGTGGCGGTGGCGGTACTCTTATTTTCCATATCCCGGTAGTGCTGCAACTTCTCCTTTAAGGCGGTGCGCTGGCTGTACGCCTTGGCGTCCGCCTCCGACTGAAAGCGCAGAGCCACCTTGCCGTCCTTGGCAATCTTCTCGCCGTCGGCAACGCATTGCACCGTCACGCCGCCGGGGCCGCTGACCGTGTGCTCCTCTCGCACCGCCAGCGCCGTGGTCTCAATGGTACGGTACACGGTGGTCTCCTTGGCGGTGTAGGTTTGCAGCCGCACATGAGTGGCAGTATAGCACTCATACACCACCACAGACAAAATCAGCAGCGCCACAATGCCGATGGCCCAGTTCTCCTTGGCGGTGCGACTGAGCTTTTTACGGCTTTTATGCTCTTTTTCCTTTGTCTTTGCCATAAAGAAAATCCTCTGCCTGCGCCGTCGCTGCGGCGATCAGGCGCTCTGTATCCATGGTATCCGGTTCCAGCACCACGGTGCCCTGCCGGCGCTTAAACCAGGTGATCTGGCGCTTAGCGTAGCGGCGGGTCTCCTGCTTAAGCCGTTCTACCGCCGTCTCCAGCGGCTCGCTGCCCTCCAAATACGGCAGCAGTTCCTTGTGCCCAATGGCCTGCCGTGCCGTAGGACCGCAGGCGGCGTAGGCCTGCCGTGCTTCCTCCACCAATCCGGCGGCCAACATGGCATCTACCCGGGCGTTGATGCGATCATAAAGCACCTGCCGATCCCGGTAGCGGAGCACAAAATACAGTGCCTCATAGGGGCTGTCCTCCCGGCGGGAGGCGGCATTCTGAGCCGTTTTGGTCACACCGGCATAGTATAGCTCCAGGGCACGCACCACCCGGTTTTTGTTATTCGGGTGTATCTCTGCCGCGGCCGTGGGATCCACCTGCTGCAAGGTACGGTACAGCTCTGTGCCGTCCTTGGCCAGCAGCTCCCGCCGCAGGTCCGGGTCTGTCTGCACTTGGGCAAACTGAATATGGTCAATAAAGCTGTCAATAAACAGCCCGGTGCCGCCAACCAAAATGGGCACCTTACCCCGGGCGGCAATATCCGCCACCGTCTCCGCTGCCAGCTTGCAATACCGGGCCACGCTAAAGGGGGTGTCCGGGGGCAGGATCTCTGCCAAATGGTGCACCGCCGCCTGCCGCTCCGCTGCCGTAGGGGCCGCGGTGGCAATGGGCATACCGGTATAGATCTGCATAGAGTCGGCACACACGATCTCGCCGTCCAGCCGCCCAGCCAGGGCAATGCCCAAACCGGTTTTGCCGGAGGCGGTGGGACCGGCCACCACAAGTACCTTTGTCTTCATACTCACGCCCTACCGAACTGTCTTTCAATCTCGTACCGGCTGACCTTGATCATCACCGGCCGCCCGTGGGGGCAGTAGCGAATATCCGGCATAGACAGCAGCTTCTCAACAAACAGGCGCTGCTCCGCCGGGCTGGTCACATCACCGGCCTTGACCGCTGCGCGGCAAGCGGTGGAATGGAAGATCCAGTCCAGCTTTTCCGGCTCAATGTCTGTTTTGTGCTCCAGCAGCTTCTCTGCGATCTCGCAGATCAGGTCGGCAATATTTGCCCCATCCAGCATAGCGGGCACCGACCGCACCAGCACCGCGTCCGTGCCAAAGATCTCCACCTCAAAGCCGCCTTTTTGCAGCAGATCCAGGTGTTCCTCAATGGCGGACAGCTCCGCTTTGTTCAGGCGCACGGACACCGGCGCCAACAGCAGCTGGCTGTGGATCTCCGCGCTCCGGCGCAGGGCTTCAAAATTCATCCGCTCGTGGGCGGCGTGCTTGTCAATATAATATAAATTATTTTCTATTTCTACAAGAATGTAGGTCTTAAAGGCTTCGCCCACTACACGAAAGGCCGGAGTCTTCCGGTCCTCGTCCACCACCTGCACCGTGGGGACAGGTGCGGTCTCCGCGGGCGGCGTTGCAGCCGCCGTCGGCTCTGCACGCTCAGGCGTAGGCGCTGCCGGGGGCGCTTGGGCGGGCACTTCCCGCTCACTCTGTACCACCGGCGCGGCCTGGGGTTCCGAGGTGTTTATTTCGCTCACTTTTACAGGTGCCGGCTCTTGCGCCGTGGGCGCTGCGCTCTGCTCTGCCGCCCGCTGCACCGGGATCTGCCCTTGGGGCGCGGTACGGTACGGCACACCGGCCTGGGCCGTCTGCCAAAAATCCGTGCGGGGCGCTGTTTGCAGCACCGTTTGCACGCTCTCTTCCTTTTTGCGGAAGAAGTCGATCTTAGCGCTGCGACTGCCTGCCGGCGGGTACGCGCGTCCCACCTCGTCCGCTGCGGGGGTGCCGCCAAAGGTCGCTTCCTTTACACTGTCGCCGGTCTCAATAGCGGTCTTGACCCCATAATACACCAGGTCAAACACCGGCTTTTCGTTGGCAAAGCGCACCTCGATCTTGGCCGGGTGCACATTCACATCCACCAGCGCCGTGTTGACGGTCATATTCAGCACGCAGGCGGGAAAGCGCCCTACCATAATGCTGTTTTTATACGCCTGCTCCAGCGCCGCCAGAGCGGTTCTGGACTTCACCAAGCGGCCGTTAATGAAAAAATACTGCATAGCCCGGCTTTTGCGGGAGGCGTGGGGGCTGGACACATAGCCCTCCAGCTCCATACCGTTATAGCTGTAATGCACCGGGATCAGCGACTGGGTCAATTCTCGGCCAAACACGGAGTACACCGTGCTCTTTAAGTCCTTGTTGCCGGGGGTCACCAGGGTCTGCTTGCCGTCCCGGATCAGGCGAAAGGCGATCTCCGGGTGGCTCAGCGCCACCGCGTCCAGCACACCGGCCACCGCGTTGCCCTCGGTCACATCTTTCTTTAAGAATTTCATACGCGCAGGGGTGTTAAAGAACAGATCCCGCACCACCACCGTGGTGCCCACCGGGCAACCGGCGTCGTCGCAGCTTTGCGCCTCACCGCCGGCGATCACATAACGGGTGCCCACCTGCTCCTCTGCGGTGCGGGTGAGCAGCTCCACCTGCGCCACTGCGCCGATGGAAGCCATAGCCTCGCCCCGAAAGCCCAAAGTGCCGATGGCGTTCAGATCCTCCTCGGTTGCGATCTTGGAGGTGGCGTGGCTGATAAACACCTTGGGCACATCCGCCCGTGCGATACCGCAGCCGTCGTCCGTAATGCGCATATAGGTAGAGCCGCCGTGCTGGATCTCCACCGTAATGCGGGTGGCCCCGGCGTCAATGGAATTCTCCACCATTTCTTTGATGGCAGAGGCGGGGCGTTCCACCACCTCGCCGGCTGCAATCAGCTGGTACACAGACTTGGGTAAAATATGAATTTGCGGCATGGAACCACCGCCCTTTCTATAATGAAATCCGTTTTTAGCTAAGCTCCCGGGCCTTTTTGCGCAGGTTATCCAGGGTCTGCATAGCCTCAATAGGCGTCAAAGTGTTAATGTCTACGGTCTTTAGAATTTCCAAGATCTCGTTGGTGCCGTTGGCGGTGAAATTGTACTGAATTTCCTCCTCCGGCTCCTCCTCTATGGCGTCCTCCGCCTTAAACTCGATGGGCACGCTGTTCTGCTCCAGCTCCTTGAGGATCACCTTGGCGCGGCGCACCACCTTGTCCGGCACACCGGCCAGCTTGGCCACTTCAATACCAAAGCTCTGGTCCGCGCCGCCCCGCACGATCCGCCGCAGGAAAGTAATATCGTCTCCCCGCTTTTTCACCGCTACGGAGTAGTTGCGCACCCCCTCTACCAGCCCCTCCATGGCCGTCAGCTCATGGTAATGGGTGGCAAACAGCGTCTTGGCGCCCAGGGTCTTGCGCTTGCACACATATTCCAGCACCGCCCGGGCAATGCTCATACCGTCAAAGGTGGAGGTGCCCCGGCCGATCTCGTCTAAGATAATCAGGCTGTTTTGGGTGGCGTCTTTCAAAATGGTGGCCACCTCGTTCATCTCCACCATAAAGGTGGACTGGCCGGTAGCCAGGTCGTCAGACGCGCCCACTCGAGTAAAGATGGCGTCTACCACACCAATGTGCGCCTGCCGCGCCGGTACAAAGGAACCGATCTGCGCCAACAAGGTGATCAGCGCGATCTGGCGCATATAGGTGGACTTACCTGCCATATTGGGGCCGGTGATAATGTGGCACCGGTCGTCCTGCAAATCCAGGTATGTATCATTGGGAACAAAGGGCCCGCTGTCCAGCAGCGCCTCCACCACCGGGTGGCGGCCGTCCTTGATCTCGATCACGCCATCCCCTTCTACCTGGGGACAGGTGTAGTTATGCTCTGCCGCCACATGGGCCAGGGAACACAGCACATCCAGCCGGGCCAGTGCCTTGGCGGTCACTTGCAGCCGCTGAATTTGGCCGGCGATCTCCTCTCGCAGAGCACAGAACAGCTGGTACTCCAGCGCTACCTCCCGATCCTTGGCACCTAAGATCTTGCCCTCCAGCTCTTTCAGCTCCTGGGTTATGTAGCGCTCGCAGTTGGCTAAGGTCTGCTTGCGGATATAAGTCTCCGGCACCTGGTCCCGGTATGCGTTGGACACCTCAATGTAGTAGCCAAACACCCGGTTGTAGCCCACTTTCAGCTTGGGGATACCGGTTTCTTCCCGCTGCTGCGCTTCAATGGAGGCGATCACGCCGGTGCCGTCGGTCATAATGGCCTTTAGGCTGTCAATCTCTTCGTTATAGCCCTCCTTGATGAACCCGCCTTCACGGATAGAAAAGGGCGGCTCCTCCACAATAGCCCGGCGAATTTCCTCTGCCACATCGGTAAGCAGGTCAATATCACTTTCAATTTCCCGCAGCATGGCGGTGTTGCAGTCTGCCAAAGCAGTCTTAATCTCCGGCAGGGCGGAAATGGTGCTCTCCAGCGCCCGCAATTCCTTGGCATTGGCGGTGCCGTACACAATGCGGGTCATCAACCGCTCAATGTCGTTAACACCCACCAGCGCTTCACGCACCGCGTCTCGCAGCATAGGGCAGTCAAACAGCTCGCCCACCGCGTTTTGGCGGCGGAGGATTTGGCTGACGCTCAGCAGCGGTCGCTCCACCCAGGCGCGAATCATCCGCTTGCCCATGGCGGTCTTGGTCTTGTCGATCACCCACAGCAGCGAATGCTTCTTGTCGCCGGTCATCATAGAGCGGGTCAGTTCCAAGTTGCGCCGGGCGCTGATGTCCAGGTGCATAAACCGCTCGCTGTCGTAGAACTCCACTTCCGACGGGGTCTCAATCTCGTCTTTCTTCTGCGTATTCTTCAAATAAGCGATCACCGCGCCCAGGGCACACACCGTCTCGCGGCTGTGACCCAGATCCAATGCAGCAATCTCATCCTTCTTCAAGGTCTCTATAATTTCCTGGGAGCAGGCGTCAAAATCGAACAGCGCCGCCTCCGGGTACTCGGCGGACGCCTCCAGCCGGGAAGTAACAAACTGCACCACATTTCCGTAATCGGCAGCGGTACCGCCAAAGATCACCTCTCTGGGAGAATAGGTGGACAGCTGGTTGATCACCTTGCTCTCCACATCCTCGCCGGTAGCCAGAGTCACATGAAACTCGCCGGTAGACACATCCGCAAAGCAAAGCCCGGCGCCGTTCTCGCTGCCAAACACACTGCACAGGTAGTTGTTGACGCCGTCCTCCAGCATATTGCCCTCGATTACCGTACCGGGGGTGATGATTCTTATAACCTCTCTTTTAACGATGCCCTTGGCCAACGCCGGATCCTCCATCTGCTCACAGATGGCCACCTTGTAGCCCCGGCTCACCAGCTTGGCGATATAGCTGTCTGCACTGTGAAAGGGCACGCCGCACATAGGCGCCCGCTCCTCCTGGCCGCAGTCCCGACCGGTGAGCACCAAATCCAGCTCCTTGCTGGCGATCTTGGCATCATCAAAAAACATTTCATAAAAATCGCCCAGACGGAAGAACAAAATCACATCCGCATAGTCCTTCTTGATCTGAAAATACTGATCCATCATAGGGCTGATCTTTGCCTTTGCCATATTCTACTCGTCCTCCTCTCTGCAAAAAATGCTGCGAGCGACCACGCCGCCCGCAGCCGGTTTACACCTTAGTGGCAGCCGCCGCAGGTGCAGCAATCGTGGGTGCAGCCACCCTCCTGCTGCTGGGGCAGCTCACAGGTCTCCGGGTCCTGACCGTCAAAGAACAGGCCCATCATACCGCTGATGTACTGTGCCATCTCCTCCATGGCGGAAGCAGCGGCAGAATACTTCTGCATATTCTCGCTCTCCATGATCTCGCCGTAGAGCTTCTGATAATCGGCCTGCAGGCTCTCAATGCGATCCTTATCTGCATCGTTTGCCTTCTCGGCCTCCTGCTGATACTTCAGGGAGATCAGCTGCAGCTCCTGCATCTGCTGCTGCAACTTCTCGTCGCCGTCGTTGGCCTTAGCTGCGGCCTGGAGGGCTGCAAAGCGCTCGTCCTTTTGAATTTCTTTGCCCAGTTCTCTGAGTGCGGATTCCAAACTCATAAATTTAATTCCTTTCCAGTTCTCCCCGCAACACATAGGTGAGCGGTTCTATAACTTTTACATTTTGGAAGGAGCCGATCAGGCTGTCGTCCCCTTCAAATTCTATAATCAGGTTCCCGTCCGTGCGGGCGGCAACATAATTATCGCCTAACTTGCCTTTGCCGCTGACAAAGCACTTAAAAGTCTCGCCCCGGTGCAGCTGCATTTGCTCTGCGGAGATCTGCTCTTGCAGCGCCAGCAGCTCCGCCATCCAGCGGGCTTTCTCCTTATGGGACACCGGGTCGTCCATCTTGGCCGCCGGGGTGCCCTCTCTGGGCGAGTAGATGAAAGTAAAGAGCGAGGTGGCCCCTACCTCTTTGACCAACGATAAAGTGTCTTGAAACTCCTCATAAGTCTCGCCCGGGAAGCCCACGATCACATCACTGGTGATGGAAAGGGCGCTGCCCATCTTGGCCTTAGCGTAATGCACCAGGTCTAAATACTGCCGAGCGGTATAGCCCCGGTTCATGGCTTTCAGCACCCGGTCATTGCCGCACTGGAAGGGCAGGTGCAGGTGCTTGGCTACCTTGGGGCACTCGGCCATAGTGTCCAGCAGTTCTTTGGTACAGTCCTTGGGGTGGCTGGTCATAAAGCGAATGCGAAAATCGCCGGGCAGGTCGTTCATCTGCCGCAGCAGCTGGGAAAAGGTGACCCGGGGGGTCAGGTCTTTGCCGTAGCTGTTCACATTCTGCCCCAGGAGCGTGATCTCTTTATACCCGTCGGCGATCAGCTGCTTGGCCTCTGCCAGCACATCGCACGCCTGTCGAGAGCGCTCCCGCCCCCGCACATACGGCACGATGCAGTAGGTGCAAAAGTTGTTGCAGCCGTACATAATGGGCAGCCACGCCCGCCGCTGGTCGTCCCGCACCACCGGCACGCCCTCAGCGATCACGCCGTCCATATCCGGCAGTTCAAACACCCGCTTTTTGCGGGTCAGGGTGCGCAGCAGCAGCTCCGGCAGCCGGTGCACCACATGGGTGCCGAACACCAAATCCACAAAGGGAAAGGACTGCTTGATGCGGTCAGCAATGTGCTGTTGCTGCATCATACAGCCGCACAGGGCGATCACCGTGTCCGGGTGCTCCGCCTTATAGGACTTCAGCGCCCCCACGTTGCCAAACACCCGGTCCTCTGCGTGCTCCCGCACGGCGCAGGTGTTAAAGAGAATAAACTGTGCTTTGTGCCGATCGTCGGTAAACGCGTAGCCCATATCCGCCAGCATACCCTTAATGTGCTCGCTGTCCGCCACATTCTGCTGGCAGCCGTAGGTAATCACACAGGCCAGGGGCTTGTCCGTATAACGGCTTTGCAGCACCGCCTGCACCTTGGCAGCGTTCTCTCTTTGGGCGTCCAGTTCTTCTTTGCTGATGGTCTTGGTATTGATCAAGGGTACTTCCTCCGACATTGGCTTACAAAAGCCCATTTCAGGCTTCTGCACATTATAGCATTATAACAAATTCCGCGCCCCGGTTCAATATATATAAT